>JADJVQ010000042.1 GCA_016710525.1 Burkholderiaceae bacterium | reverse complement strand
TCTCGTGGCGATGGGCCACGCGGCGCATCAGGTTGCGCAATTCGCGCACATTGCCGGGAAAGGGCTGAGCATCCAGTGCCGCCCGCGCCGTGGCCGACAACTGGAGACGCCCCTGCGACATCGACGACAGCAGTTCCTGAGCGATCAGACTGGCATCGCCACCGCGGTCACGCAACGCGGGCACCCAGATTTCGATGCCCGCCAAACGGAAAAAGAGATCGGAGCGAAACCCGCCGGCCGCCATCAGCGGACGCAAGGCCTTGTTGCTGGCGCTGATGATCCGGCAGTTCGAGCGCCGAATCTGATTGGAACCGAGGCCGCGGAATTCGCCCGATTCGGCAAAACGCAGCAGCTTGGACTGGCAGAGACAAGGGCAGATCGCCGATTTCGTCCAGGAACAGCGTGCCGGAATCAGCAGCCTCGACAAGCCCCTGGCGACTCGCACTCGGCCCGGTGAAAGCCCCTTTGGAATGCCCGAACAGTTCAGCCTCGAACAAGGACTCGGGGATGGCCGTGCAGTCGACCACCACGAACGGGCCGCGCGCTTGCGGCCCGTTGTGATGCAGATAGCGAGCCGCCATCTCCCTTGCCTGCGCCCGTCTCGCCGCCCAACAGCACGGCAATGTCCGACCCCGCCGCATCGGCCAGTTCCCGCATCATTGTCGTGAACGCAGGGCTCAGCCCCACGAGATCGGCGTAGGCCGCCCGAGATTGCTGCGGCACACGCCGGATGCGCTCCGCCATGAACAGCACCCGCCCGTCGCTGTGCAGCGGCTGGGCACTCAAGCGCACCTTGTCGGGATGTCCTGCGTGGTCAAAATGCACATGCACGACCTCGGCTGGCCGGCCAGTCGCGAATACCGTGCGATGCGGACAGTTTTCGCCATGGCGATGGCAGGGCTCATCCGATCGGTGCGACACCGCGTGGCACTTTTGCCCGACCACTGACGCGATCTCACCGCCATAAGCGGCGGCATAGGCCTGATTGGCCGCCATGATCGTGTACTGACTGTCGATCAAGACCAGCGGATCTTCGTGCAGATCGACCCAGGCCTGGGTTTCGATCGCTCCAAGCTGCCTGACTTTCGTGTCCATCCGCCCCTCCACAACGGCCCTCTCGGTGGCCTGTCCGCTCTGCCAACGCGCACTTGCGTCATGCCGCGTCATGACACTGACACATGACACACCTGCCAAGCAAGCACGGATCGGCGCTGCATGGGTCTGCACACTCGTCGGATCTGCCCAGTACTCAAGACCGTCACGCCCTCATGCCACGGCTCGGCGTGCCCCGTGCGGCACCGAACCCCTGATGAAACGGACGTTGGCATGCCAATTGCAATCGGACCCAGGCCGGGGATGTCCCATCGCCGGCCGAACTACCAGGGGGAGACTCATGAAAATACGATGGACCATCGCGGCCATGATCGGCACTGCGAGCAGCATGTCCGGCGCACAGCCGGCCGACCCAGACCTCGGCCGCAATTTGGCCGCCACCTGCGCGAATTGCCATGGCACCGACGGGCGCGCCCGAGATGCCAGCGCCACGCTGGCCGGCTATCCGGAAAAGCGGTTGCTCGAGGTGATCGAAGAGTTCCGGAGCGGGCGGCGAAAGGCCACGATCATGCATCAGCTCGTCAAAGGCTACACACCCGAACAGATGCGATTGATCGCCGGCTACTTCGCCGCGCAGAAGAACTGAGGCCAGCACATGACGAAACAAACGACTCGACGCCATCTGATCGCAGCGGCTGGCGGCGTGGGCCTGGCCGCCTTGGCTGGCTGCGCCGCAATTGGCGGAGCGGCCGCTCCCAAAGTGGTGGTCATCGGAGGCGGCTACGGCGGCGCCACCGCGGCCAAGTACCTGCGAATGTGGAGCGGCGGCAAGGTCGACGTGACGCTTGTCGAACGTGACGCGGTTTATGTCTCCTGCCCGATTTCCAACTTGGTCATCGGCGGCAGTCGGAGCATGAACGACATCACCCTTCGCTACGACGGACTGGCCCGATGGGGCGTGCGTGTGATTCGCGGCGAGGCCCAGTCGATCGACACGGCCGCCCGCACGGTCAGGCTGGCCAGTGGCGACATACTGCCCTACGACCGGCTTGTGCTTTCGCCCGGTGTGGAACTGATGCTCGACGCCACGGTCGGCTTGTCAGCCGCGTTTGCGGCAGGCACGGTGCTTCACGCCTGGAAGGCCGGCGCAGAGACCGTCGCGTTGCGTCGTCAGTTGGAATCGATGCGCGACGGCGGTGTGTATGCGATCACGGTGCCGCTGGCCCCCTATCGCTGCCCGCCGGGCCCCTATGAACGAGCCAGCCAGGTAGCCGCGTACTTCAAGAAATCAAAGCCGCGTTCGAAAGTGCTGATCCTCGACGCCAATCCGGATGTCGTGTCCAAGCCGGCGCTGTTCAAGAAGGCCTGGGCCGAGTTGTATCCTGGCATGGTCGAATTCCGGCCGAACAATGCTCTGGTCGAAGTCGACGGACGTACGCGGACCGCCAAGCTGCAGTTCGAGGATGTGAAAGCCGACGTCCTCAACGTCGTGCCGACGATGCGCGCAGCGCCGCTGGCGCGCCAGGCCGGACTGGTCAACGCCAACGACCGCTGGTGCGCCGTCGACTGGCTGTCGATGGAATCGACCGCCGCCAAAGGGATTCACGTCCTCGGCGACGCGACCTTATCGGCACCGCTGATGCCCAAGTCAGGGCATATGGCCAACCAGCACGCCAAACTGGCCGTCGCGGCGATCCTCAATGCCTTTGCGGGTCGCCCGCCCAACCCCACACCGGTTCTGATGAATACCTGCTACAGCTTCGTGGACGACACCCAGGTCATTCATGTCGCGTCGGTCCATCAGTACAACCCAAACAAGCGGGTCGTCGAACCGGTCGCCGGCTCGGGCGGTGTGTCGGCCGAACGCAGCACGCTGGAGGGCAGTTTCGGCTGGGCCTGGGCGCAGAATATCTGGGCGGACATGCTGGCCTGACTGGCGCTCGCGCTCCGGCGGCCGGTTCCGCGCCCGGCGATTTCTGATTTCTACCCCGAGGGACGATCCATCGATTACCCTCGGGGCCCGCCGTCGCGTCGATACGCGACGGAACAGCCGGAGAACCAAACATGAGCCTGCCCGATACCGGACGCATCACCACCGAACGCCAGGGGCGCATCCTGGTGATCACCTTCGACCGGCCTGCCAAGTACAACGGGTTCACGCCCGAGATGGGCGACCAGCTGGTCGACGCCTTCACGCTGCTCGAACATGATCCCGAGCTGTGGATCGGCGTGGTTCGCGCCGAGGGCAAACACTTCACCGCCGGGCTGGACCTGCCGCGCTGGGCACCGCGCATGGCCAGCGGCGAGCCGATGTGGCCACTGGATAGAATCGATCCGTTCGGCCTGCGCGAGCCGCGCCGCACCAAGCCGCTGCTGATGGCGGTCAAGGGCATCACCTACACGCTGGGCATCGAGCTGATGCTGGCGGCCGACGTGGTGGTGGCGGCCGACGACTGCCGCTTCAGCCAGCTCGAGGTCAAGCGCGGCATCCTGGCCACGGGCGGCGCCACGATCCGCATGGCCGAGCGCGCCGGCATGGGCAATGCGCTGCTCTATCTGCTGACCGGCGACGAGTTCGACGCCGCCACCGCGCTGCGACTGGGGTTCGTGCAGAAGGTGGTTCCGGCGGGCAGCGAATTCGACGAGGCGATGGCGATCGCCCGGCGCATCGAGGCGGTCGCGCCGCTGGCCACTCGCGAGGTGATCCGCAGTGTGCGGCTGGCCGACGAAGCCGGACCCGACGCGGCGGTGGCGCAGTTCGAGGCCCGCCAGAAGTTCCTGGCGGGCAGTGACGACTTCACCGAGGGCGTGCAGTCGTTCGTCGAGCGGCGGCCCGCCCGATTCCAGGGCCGCTAGCCGCCTAGGAAGCGCTCGCCAGCGACATTTCCAGGCTGCCCAGTTCGCCGAAATCCGCCCGCATCCGGTCGCCCTCGGACACCGTGACCGGCGCCACGCAGGTGCCCGTGGTCACCAGGTCGCCGGCCTTCAGGCCCGGGCCGTGACGCGCTACTTCGTTGGCGATCCAGGTCAGCGCGATGCGCGGGTCGCCCAGCACATTGGCCCCGCGCCCCAGCGCCACTTCGACCTGGCCCAGCAGCACCCGTACCGGATGAGCGGCCAGGTCGGCCGAGCGCCAGCGCGATGGCATCGGCGGACCCACGACCAGCCAGCACGCGCACGCGCAATCGGCGATCAGCTGCGCTTCGCCCGCGCCGGCGAAATGCTCGAACCGAGAATCGGGCACCTCGATCGTGGGGTGCAGCGATTCGACGGCGGCCATCACATCGGCCTGCGTGTACGCCGCCTGGCGCGCCGGCAGGTCGTGCGCCATCCGGAACGCGAACTCGGCCTCGATGACCCGCATCTGGTTGCCGGCCAGGCTGACCGTGGCGCCCGGCGCCAGCATCCGGTCGGCGAACAGGCGCCCGGCCAGCGGGCCATCGACGCCGATGTGCTGCTGGCCTGCCGAACTGGTGGCGGCGATCTTCCAGCCGGCCACGGGTTGCCCGGCCAGCGCTGCCAGCGCCGCCTGCACCGCATACCCCTGCGCCCGGCTCGCGGGGCGGCAGGCGGACGGAAGGCTGGCCACCCGGGTGCGGGCCTGCCAGTGCTGCCACAACAGCGCTGCGGCCGTTTCTGCGGTCTCGCTCATGGCGCTACTCCGCCGCCAGCAGCGATTCGATATCGGCCGAGATGGCCGCGGGATCGGTCTGCGGCGCATAGCGCTTGAAGACGCTGCCGTCGCGCGCGATCAGGAACTTGGTGAAATTCCACTTGACCGCCTCCAGGCCGAGCAGTCCGGGCGCCTCGCCGGTCAGCCATTTCCACAAGGGGTGGGCTTGGCTGCCATTGACGTCGACCTTCTCGAACATCGGAAAGCTCACGCCGTAGTTGCGCTCGCAGAACGCGCCGATTTCATCGGCGCCGCCCGGCTCCTGCGCACCGAACTGATTGCACGGAAAGCCCAGCACGTCCAGGCCTTGCGCGTGGTACTTGTCCTGCAGTGCCTGCAGGCCCTTGTACTGGGGGGTGAATCCGCACTGGCTGGCGGTGTTCACGATCAGCAGCACGCGCCCGGCGTAGTGCTTCAGCGGAACCGGCTTGCCCGCCAGGCTGCGGGCTTCGAAATCGGAGAGGGACGTCATGGGGATTCACTCCGCGGGCGCATCGCCCGCATGCAGGGGCACGGTCACCACGACCGCGCAAAACTTGAACTCCGGAATCTTGCCGAAAGGATCCAGCGCCGGATTGGTCAGCCGATTGGCGGCGGCCTCCGCGTAGGCGAAGGGGATAAAAACCGTGCCTCGGGCCACGCCCTCGTCGGCGCGCGCCTGCAGTTCGATCTCGCCGCGGCGCGAGGCCACGCGCAGCCGATCCCCCGGCCGCGCGCCCAGGCGCGCCAGTTCGGCCGGATGCAGCGACACGGTGGGGTGCGGCTCGATCGCATCGAGCACCCCCGCGCGGCGCGTCATCGCGCCGGTGTGCCAGTGCTCGAGCTGGCGGCCGGTGATCAGCACCATCGGATAGTCGCTGTCGGGAGGCTCGTTGCCCGGACTGAACGACGCGGGCACCAGTCGCGCACGCCCGTCGGCGGTGGGGAAATGGTCGATGAACACGACCGGCTGGCCGGGATGGTCTTCGGCGTCGCAGGGATAGGTGACGCTGCCTTCGCGCTGCAGCCGCGCCCACGAAATGCCGCGGATCGAGTCCATTGCCGAGCGCATCTCTTCGAAGACTTCACCGGGCTCTTCGTAGCGCCAGTCCAGCCCCAGGCGGCGCGCCATCTGCACCAGGATCCACAAGTCCTGCCTGGCCTGCCCGGGCGGGGCCAGCACGGCGCGCCCAAGCTGCACCATGCGATCGGTGTTGGTGAACGAGCCGGTCTTTTCGGCGAAGGCCGATGCCGGCAGGATCACATCGGCCATCGACGCGGTCTCGGTGGGGAAGATGTCCTGCACGACCAGCCAGTCCAGGCTGGCCAGTGCTTCGCGGGCATGCGACAGGTCGGGATCGGACATCGCCGGATTCTCGCCCATGATGTACATGCCGCGGATGATGCGCGCTCGCGCGGCGTGCAGGATCTCGACCACGGTGAGACCGGGCGTCGGATCCAGGGAGGCCCCCCACAGCTGCTCGAAGCGCCTCAGGTTGGCGGGATCGGCCACCCGATGATAGTCGGGCAGCATCATCGGGATCAGTCCGGCGTCCGAGGCCCCCTGCACATTGTTCTGGCCCCGCAGCGGATGCAGCCCGGTGCCGGGGCGGCCGATCTGCCCGGTGATCATCGCCAGCGAAATCAGGCAGCGCACGTTGTCGGTGCCGTGCACATGCTGCGAGACGCCCATGCCCCAGAAGATCATCGACGCCCTGCTGCCCGCGTACAGACGGGCCACCGCGCGCAGCGTGTCGGGATCGACGCCGCAGATCGGCGCCATCGCTTCGGGCGAACAGGCCGCGACGTTGGCAGCGAGTTCGTCGAAGTGCGTGGTGCGCTCGCGCACGAAGCGTTCGTCGACCAGCCCTTCGGCGATGATCACGTGCAGCAGCGCATTGAGCATCGCCACGTCGCTGTCGGACTTGAACTGCAGCGCATGGGTGGCCAGGCGCGTCAGTTCGGTGCGGCGGGGGTCGGCCACGATCAGGCGGGCGCCTCGGCGCACCGCATTCTTGATGAAGGTGGCCGCGACCGGGTGATTGACCGTGGGGTTCGCTCCGATCACGAAAATGCAGTCGGCCTCCAGCGCGTCGCTGACCTGGTTGGACACCGCGCCCGAGCCCACGCCCTCGAGCAGCGCCGCGACCGAGGACGCATGGCAAAGGCGGGTGCAGTGGTCGACGTTGTTGCTGCCGAAGCCGGTGCGCACCAGCTTCTGGAACAGATAGGCCTCTTCGTTGCTGCCCTTGGCCGAGCCGAAGCCGGCCAGCGCGTGGCGGCCGTGCGTATCGCGAATGCCGGCCAGCTGCCCGCCGGCCAGCGCCAGGGCCTCGTCCCAGCTGGCGGTGCGGAAGTCGTCGCGCCAGTCGGCGCCCAGGCGATCGAACTGCCAGCGCTTCGGGCGCCCGGGCTTGCGCACCAGCGGTTCGGTCAGGCGCTCGGGGCTGTGCACATAGTCGAAGCCGAATCGCCCCTTGACGCACAGGCGGCTCAGATTGGCCGGGCCGTCGCGGCCTTCGACGCGCTGGATGCGCTCGTCATGCACGTGATAGGTGACCTGGCAGCCGACTCCGCAGAACGGGCACAGCGAATCGACCTGCCGGTCGCCGGCCCGCGCGAGGGCGGGTTCGCCGGCGTGCGGATCGTGCCCGGGCAGGCGCGGCGACAGCGCGCCGGTCGGGCAGGCCTGCACGCATTCGCCGCAGGCGACGCAGCTGGATGCGCCCATCGGGTCGCCCATGTCGAACACGATGCGCGCCTGATCGCCGCGACCGGCATATCCGATCACATCGTTGCCCTGCTCCTCGCGGCAGGCCCGCACGCAGCGCCCGCACTGGATGCAGGCGTCCAGGCTGACCTCGATCGCCGGATGCGAGCGGTCGACGGCTGGCTGCTCGCGCGCCGCGAACCGATCGGGCCGGGCCTCCAGAGCCTGCGCCCAGCGGTGCAGTTCGTCGCCGGGGCGGGCCTGCTGCGGCGCATCGGCCAGCAGCAGTTCGAGCACCATGCGCTGGGCCGAGCGCGCGCGCTCGCTGGCCGCACGCACCTTCATGCCCGGCCTGGGTGCGCGGCAGCACGAGGGCGCGAGCGTGCGTTCGCCGTCGATCTCGACCACGCACGCACGGCAGTTGCCGTCGGCCCGGTAGCCCTCCTTGAAGCACAGGCGGGGAATCTCGATGCCGTGCCGCGCGGCGGCCTGCAGCAGCGACTCCCCGGCACGGGCCTGCATCGGCACACCGTCGAGTTCGAAATCGATCGAGGTCGCCGTCTGGGGGATCGCGGCAGTCATCGTGAGGCCTCCGCTGAACTCGCCCGGATTTCGTGGGGGAAGTACTTGATCACGCAACGCACCGGGTTGGGGGCGGCCTGGCCGAGCCCGCAGATCGACGCGTCGATCATCGTGCGCGACAGCGCCTCGATCAGCGGCCCGTCCCATTCGGGCGCCTCGAGCAGCGCCTCGGCCTTGGCGGTGCCCACGCGGCACGGCGTGCACTGCCCGCAGGACTCGTGCCGAAAAAATCGCATCATGCTGGCCGCGGCGTCGCGCGCGCGATCGGCCTGCGACAGCACGATCACCGCGGCCGAGCCGATGAAGCAGTCGTAGGGCTGCAAGGTGTCGAAGTCGAGCGGCAGGTCCGCCAGCGCAGCGGGCAGGATGCCCCCGGAGGCCCCGCCCGGCAGGTAGGCGTACAGCTGATGGCCCTCGGCCATGCCGCCGCAGTGTTCGTCGATCAGCTCACGCACCGAGATGCCGGCCGGCGCCAGCTTGACGCCTGGGTCGCGCACCCGGCCCGAGACGGAAAAGGAACGCAGTCCCACCCTGGAACGGCGCCCGTGTCCGGCAAACCAGTCGGCCCCGCGCGCCAGGATCTGCGGCACCCAGAAGAGCGTCTCGACGTTGTTGACCAGGGTCGGACGACCGAACAGGCCCGCTTCGGCCACGTAGGGCGGACGCAGGCGCGGCGTTCCGCGCTTGCCTTCGAGCGACTCGATCAGCGCGCTCTCCTCGCCGCAGATGTAGGCGCCCGCGCCACGCCGCAGATGCAGACCGGGCATCGATTCGGCCGGCATGGGGGGATCGGCCCGCAGGGCGGCGATCTCGCGCTCGAGCATCGTGCGCAGGCCGGCGTATTCGTCGCGCAGATAGAGGTAGCAGTCCTGCGCCTTCACGGCCCAGACCGCGATCAGCACTCCGCACAGAAACCCGTGCGGGTCCTGCTCCAGATAGTGGCGATCCTTGAAGGTGCCGGGTTCGCCTTCGTCGGCATTGACCACCAGCAGCGGCGCCTCGGTCTGCCCGGCCACGATGCGCCACTTGCGCCCGGTCAGGAAGCCCGCGCCACCCAGGCCGCGCAATCCGGCGCGCTCGAGCTCGTCGAATACCGACTCGCGGCTGCGCGTACCGGCATGCAGCGCCGCCAGCACCTCGTATGCCCCGGCCGCGCGCGCCTGCACATAGCCGGGCACGGCCGGAACCGGGCACTGGCGCGCCGCCATACGCCGCAGTGCGTTGTCGTCGCTCGGAGTGAGCGCTGCGTCGCTTGAACTGGCCTGGGCCACCAGCGCGGCCACCGCCTCGGGCGAGGCACCACGCACCGGCCGCTGGCCGACGACCGCCACCGGCGCGCCGTCGCAGTGGCCCACACAGGGCACCGGCTGCACCCGGACCGCGTCGCCGAGCTGCTCGCGCAGACTGGCCAGCAACGGGCCGGCCCCGTTCATCGTGCACGACAGCGACTCGCACACGCGCACGGTCAGCGAGGGTGGCGGTGTCTCGCCATCGGCCAGCACATCGAAGTGGTGATAGAAGCTCGCCACCTCGTAGACCTCGGCCGGCGCCAGGCGCATCGCCTCGGCCAGCGCGGTCAGCAGACTCACCGGCAGGCTGCCCTGCGCATCCTGCAACCGATGCAGGTACTCGATCAGCAGATCGCGGCGCAGCGGCCCGGCTCCGAGCAGCGCACGCACGCATTCGCGCGCCGCGGCCTCGATCGGACGACCCTTGGGATGGCCGATCGGCCGACGGAAATGAATGACCTGCATGATGGAAGAACCCGAATGCTAGAGATCGATCTGGACGCTTTGCAGGTGCTCGGGCACCTCGACCGGCCAGCCCAGCTGCTCCTCGATGCGCTGGCGCAGGACATCGGCCGCATTGGGCTCGCCGTGCACCAGGTAAACCCGCTCGGGAGCCCCGCGCGCCGCTTTCAGCCAGGCCAGGATTTCGTCGGCATCGGCATGGGCCGACCAGACATCCATCTGGCGGACCTGCGCGCGCACCGGATACCACTCGCCATGAATCTTGACCTCGGTGGCGCCTTCGACCAGATGTGCGCCCCGAGTGCCGCCGGCCTGATGGCCGACGAACAGGATTCGATTGCGCGGATCGGGCACCATCGTCTTCAGATGGTGCAGCACCCGTCCGCCGGTCGCCATGCCGCTGGCCGCGATGATCACCGCCGGCATGCGCAGGTTGGCCAGTTCCTTGGATTGCTCAGGGGTATTGATCAGGCGGGCCACGCCGCACATCGCCCGGCACTCGGCCACTGTCAGCCGATGCAGCGTGCGGAACTTGCGATACAGCGACGTGGCATCGATCGCCATCGGCGAGTCGAGGAACACCGGCAGGTCGGGAATCTCGCCGCGCGCCTTCAGCCGCGACAGCGCGAGCATGACCGTCTGGGCACGGCCGACGGCGAACGAAGGAATCAGCACCGACCCGCCGGCCCCCGCCGCCTCGCGGATCAGCGCCGCAAGCACGGCCTCGCCGTCATCGGGCGAATGTCGGCGATCGCCGTAGGTCGATTCGACAATGAGGGTATCGGAGGCTTCGATCCGCGTCGGCGCCCGCAGGATGCTGTCGTGCGGACGGCCCAGGTCGCCCGAGTACAGCAGCGAGCGTTTGCCCCGGCTCAGGCGCACCGTGGCGGCGCCCAGCAGGTGGCCGGCCGGCTCGAGCTTGGCGGACACCCCTTCGCCCAGTTCGACGGGCTGGCCGAAAGGCAGCTCGCGGAACAGCCGCAGCGCGCGCAAGGCATCGTCGACCGTGTACAGCGGCTCGGCCGGCTGATGGCGCGTGAAGCCGTGCTTGTTGGCAAATCGCGCTTCCTCTTCCTGCAGGTGCGCGCTGTCCTTCAGAAGGATCTCGCACAGGTCTCGGGTGGCGGCGCTGGCGTAGATCGGCCCCCGAAACCCATCGCGCACCAGCGCCGGCAGGTAGCCGCTGTGATCCAGGTGGGCGTGGCTGAGCACGACGGCGCCGATGCGCCGCGGCCCGATCGGCAGCGGCAGACGGTTGCGCAGGCGCAGCTGCTTGTACCCCTGGAAAAGTCCGCAGTCGAGCAGCCAGGCTCGCGCGCCTTCCTGGAACAGATGGCGCGAACCGGTGACGGTTCCGGCGGCGCCCCCGAATGTGAGTTTCATTCCAGATCGATCCCCGAGAAGGCCCATCGCTCGGCGTCCGGCCGCAGGTCCACGCCCGCCTCCGCCACGCTTCCTGTCGGGATGGTACGTCAGGTCACCGGCTGTCCCAGGATGGTGCACGCCGATCGGCCGCAGCGGCGCCATTCCTCAAGGTTCCCGCCCACCGCCGATAACCTGACGATGAGCCTTCGCCTTCGCCGGAACTGAGATGGCAGCCGCGTTCGCGCTGACCCGAATGCCGATCGTCGATCGCCGCGATCGGCTGGTCGGCTACCGCCTGCGCGTGTCGCAAGGCGGCACCAGCGCGCTGCTCGACCGGCTGGCGGGCGACCCGCCCGATGCGCGGCTGTTCGTCGATGTCATGGCCAGCGAATTGCGCCAGGCCTGCGGATCGACGCTGGGCGCGGGACGGGTCGTGCTGTGTCCGGTGGGCGACGCCGACGACCCGGCCGGCAGTCCGAGCCAGCTCGAGGCGATGCGCGCGCGCGGCGTGCGCCTGGCACTGACCGATGCGAATCCGCGCTCAGCCTGGCTGAGCCGATTGTCGCTGGCGGACTATGCCGGCGTGAGTCCGGACCGCGTGCCGCCGGCCCACCTGACCCGGTATGTCGATGCCCTGCACCGGCGCCACGCCCGGGTGATCGCCACCGGTGTGCGCAGCCTGACCGCGCGCGAAGCCGCGCAGGCGGCCGGCTTCGATCTGATCGAAGGCGACTGGTTCGTGCACGACCCGCAGCCGGGCGCTGACCGGGTCGATCCCGCCTATGCCAGCGTGCTGCGCGCACTGGGGCTGGCCCAGTCCGAGGCGCCGCTGTCCGAGATCGAACGCGCCCTGCGCGCCGATCCCGCACTGGCGTTTCGGCTGATGCGCTATGCGAACTCCGCCTCGCTCGGCCTGAGCACGCGGATTCGCACGCTGCGCGAGGCGCTGACCGTGATCGGCTATCGCCCGCTGGCGCGCTGGCTGGGTCTTTCGCTGGTGACGGCGAGCGTCGACACCGGATCCAACGCGGTGCTGGCCAACACGGCCACCCTGCGCGGGCGCCTGATGGAAGTGCTCAGCCCGCAGCTGGCGGCGCCGATCGATGGCAACGACGCGTTTTTCACCGGCCTGCTCTCGGTGCTGCCGGCGATGATGGAACTCACGCCCGAGCGTCTGGTGGCGGCCCTGAAGCCCGCCACCTCGATCGCGCTCGCGCTGATGGGCCGGATCGGCCCGCTGGGCCGCCTGCTGCGCCTGGCCGAATGCTGCGAAGACCCCGACCCCACCGAACTGGCCGCACTGTGCGCCGAACTCGGACTGGCGCCGGCGGCGGTGGCTGAGGCGCAGCTGCAGGCACTGCCCTGGGCAGAGCGATCGGTGCGGGCCGGCTAGGCCCCCGACGGCGAGGCGGCTGGCGGGGGCGTGAAGGCCTGCGCCGCCCGGCTGGCCAGCCGCGCGGCGATCTCGTCCTCGCTCAAGCCGGCCTCGCGCAGCACCTGGCGGGTGTCCTGACCCAGCCGGCAGGCCGGTCGCAGCTTGGGTAGCGCACCATTGAAGCGCACCCCCGGCGAGCTGAGCAGTGCCGCGCCCGCGTTGTCCGCGTTCTCGACGGTCTGGAAGAATCCCACCGCGCGAAGGTGCGGGTCCTCGAACAGCTGTTCCAGGGTATTGACCGGGCCGGCCGGGATGTCCGGGCGGTCGCAGACCGCCAGCCATTCCCGGGTCGTCCGGCTCGCCACGCCTTCGGCCAGCCCGCACATGCCCTGCACGATGTCGTCGTAGGCCGGGGGCCCGCCATAGGGCCCTTGCTCCGAAAAGCCGTTCAGGCAGGCCACCACCAGCCGCGGATAGCGGATGCGCAGTTCGGCCAGGTCCAGGCCGATCGCACCCAGCTTCTGGGGCCGGATGTTGTGCATCAGCACATCGGCGTCCTCGAGCAGCTTGCGCAATGCGGCGCGACCGTCGGCGTGCTTGAGATCCAGCACGATGCTGCGCTTGCCGCGGTTCGTGCCCATGAAACCGCCGGCCAGGCCGGGCTCGCGCTGCACGCCGGTGGCACGGGGACGGATCCGCCTGGAAAACGCGTCAGCCCAGACGTGAACGCCACTGGTCGATCCGCTCGGGCGGCAGCCAGCCGCTCAGCGCCTGCCCGAACCGGGCCGGATCCGGGGCCTGCGGGACCCGCGGCACCGCACTGGGAGTACGGCTGAAGCGTGGAGCCGGCATCGGCTGGCGCACTCCGGCCACCTCGACGAACGAGCGGCCTCCCAATGGCTTCGATCCATGTGCGACACCGGTTTCGTCGCGGGCAGGCCCAGGCGTTCGAGCAGCTCGCGATGGAAGCGGGCTTCGATCGGACCGATCGAAATCCATTTGCCATCCTGGCACTCGTACACATCGTAGAACGGCGCCCCACCCGCCTTGCGGCGGGGGGGCGCGGGCCGGGGGCCGCGCCCCGGGGGGCCGCCGCCCCGCCCCCCGGGCCCGCCCCGTTTTTTTGCGCCCGGGCGGGGGCCGGCCCGCCCGCCCCTCGGGGGGGGCCGCGGCGGGCCGGGCCGGCCGGGGGGCCCCGGGGGGGGGCGGTGCGGCGGCGGCCGCGTGTGCCGCCGGCGCGCGGGCGTTGGCCGGCCCCCGCCCGGCCCCGCTGACCCCAGCCGGTGATTCGGCCGTACACCAGGCGCGGGTTGCGCGCCAGGCATACGTCCGGACCCAGGCCCAGCCGCTCGGTGACGCCCGGCCGGAAGCCCTCGATCAGCACATCGGCCTGCGCCACCAGCTCCAGGACCAGTTCGACCGAGGGCGCGTGCTTCAGATCCAGCGCGATCTCCTGCCGGCTGCGCCGCAGCAGCTGGGTCTCGACGCGGCCTTTCGGCGTACCGAGATCGGCCGCGACGGTCCGATCGATGCGCAGCACCGTCGCCCCCATGTCGGCCAGCACGGTGGCGGCCATCGGTCCCGGGCCGATGCCGGCGAGCTCGACGATCTTCAGGTCAGCGAGCGGCCCCAAGTCAGGCCGCCCGCGCGGCGTCGGGCCGTTCGGCATCCGGGTGAGGCGTCGTTGTCATCGATCTGCAAGGCATCGGTCGAGTGATTTCAGGCCAATCTAGCAGACAGGAGCGCGCGCCTCGCCCGCGCATGCCGTTTACTGGAAGAAGTCCTTCACCTTGTCCATCCAGCCCTTGGACTGCGGGCTGTGCTTGGGATCCTGCAGCGTGGTCTCGAAGTCGCGCAGCAGCTTCTTCTGCTTGTCGTTCAGCCGAACCGGCGTTTCGAGCGACACATGGGCGTAAAGGTCGCCCGGGTAGCTCGACCGGTATCCCTTGATGCCCTTGCCGCGCAGCCGGAATGTCTTGCCCGTTTGTGTGCCTTCGGGCAGCTCGATCTCGGCCCGGCCATGCAGGGTGGGCACCTGGATCTTGCCGCCCAGCGCGGCGGTGACGAACGAAATCGGGATCTCGCAGTGCAGGTCGTCGCCATCGCGCTGGAACACCGTGTGCTCCTTGACCTTGATCTCGACGTACAGGTCGCCCGACGGGCCGCCGTTGACCCCGGGTTCGCCATTGCCCGACAGGCGGATGCGCATCCCGTCGTCGATGCCGGCCGGGATCTTGACCTCCAGCGTCTTGGTCTTCTTGGTGCGGCCCACGCCGTCGCAGGTGCCGCACGGGTCGGGAATCACCTTGCCGCTGCCGTGGCAGGTCGGGCAGGTCTGCTGGATCGAGAAGAAACCCTGCTGCAGGCGGACCGTTCCCTGTCCGGCGCAGGACGTGCACACCTTGGGCTTGGTGCCGGGCTTGGCCCCGGTGCCGCCGCAGGTTTCGCAGCCCTCCCAGCTGGGCACCCGGATCTCGGTGGCGAAGCCCGCGGCTGCCTGTTCGAGCGTGATCTCCATCGCGTAGCGCAGGTCCGCACCGCGGTAGACGTTGCTGCGCCCGCCCCCGCCGCCGCCGCGGCCCTGGCCGAAGATGTCGCCGAAGATGTCGCCGAACACATCCGAGAACCCGCCCGCGCCGCCGCCGCCGCCCATGCCCGCGGCATTGGGATCGACGCCCGCATGGCCGAAGCGATCGTAGGCCTCCCGCTTCTTGGGGTCGGAGAGCATCTCGTAGGCCTCCTTGGCCTCCTTGAATTTCTCCTCGGCACCCTTGTCATCCGGATTGCGGTCCGGATGGTGCTTCATCGCAAGCTTGCGAAAGGACTTCTTGAGTTCTTCTTCGGTCGCATTCTTTGCGACACCCAGAATCTCGTAGTAATCACGCTTGGCCATTCAGTCGTTCCCGTGCCCCCGGGGGGCCATTCAATGTGTTGCGGCCGTTGCCGGCCGGCGCGCCGAATGCCGCCACGTTGCCCAGCCCTCAAGCGGAACGGACCGCCGACCGAATGAACGGGCAGCGGTCCGGTTGCGCGAGACCCGCGACAGCATCGCGGAGGGCTCGGCGCGCGGCAGCGGGCAGGTTTACCCGCGCTTGACTTCCTTGAAGTCGGCGTCGACCACGTCGTCGTCGGCCTTCTTGGCTTCGCCCGCGCCCGGTGCGCCACCCGCTGCGGCACCGGGGCCGGCACCGCCGGCGCCCTGCTCGGCCTGCATCTTCGCGTACATCAGTTCGCCCAGCTTCTGCGAGGCCGTGGTCAGCGCCGCGGTCTTGGCCTCGATCTCGTCCTTGTCCTCGCCCTTCAAGGCCTCTTCCAGCGCCTTGACCGCGTCGTCGATCTTGCCCTTCTCGTCATCGCCGATCTTGTCGCCGTATTCAGCCAGCGACTTCTTCACCGAGTGCACCATGGCCTCGGCCTGGTTGCGCGCATTGGCCAGTTCCACCCGCTTGTGGTCTTCGGCGGCGTTGACCTCGGCGTCTTTCACCATGTTCTGGATCTCGGCCTCCGAAAGCCCCGAGTTCGCCTTGATGGTGATCTTGTTCTCCTTGCCGGTGGCCTTGTCCTTGGCCGACACGTGCAGGATGCCGTTGGCGTCGATGTCGAAGGTCACTTCGATCTGCGGCGTGCCGCGCGGCGACGGCGGGATGCCCTCGAGGTTGAACTCGCCCAGCAGCTTGTTGCCGGCCGCCATCTCGCGCTCGCCCTGGAACACCTTGATCGTCACCGCCGGCTGGTTGTCGTCGGCCGTCGAGAACACCTGCGCATGCTTGGTCGGGATGGTGGTGTTGCGCTTGATCATCGCGGTCATCACGCCGCCCAGCGTCTCGATGCCCAGCGACAGCGGCGAGACGTCCAGCAGCAGCACGTCCTTGCGCTCGCCGGCCAGCACCGAGCCCTGCACCGCCGCGCCCACCGCCACCGCCTCATCGGGGTTGACGTCCTTGCGCGGCTCCTTGCCGAAGAACTCCTTGACCGTGTCCTGCACCTTGGGCATGCGGGTCATGCCGCCGACCATGATCACGTCGTCGATGTCGGACGCCTTCAGGCCGGCATCTTTCAGCGCGAGCTTGCACGGCTCGACGGTCTTGGCGACCAGGTCTTCGACCAGCGCCTCGAGCTTGGCCCGCGTGAGCTTCATGTTCAGGTGCTTCGGGCCCGACGCATCGGCCGTGATGTACGGCAGGTTGAAGTCGGTGGCCTGGCTGGACGACAGCTCGATCTTGGCCTTTTCGGCCGCCTCTTTCAGGCGCTGCAGCGCGAGCACGTCCTTGGCGAGGTCGACGCCCTGCTCCTTCTTGAACTCGCCGATCACGTAATCGATGATGCGCTGGTCGAAGTCTTCGCCGCCCAGGAAGGTGTCGCCGTTGGTGGACAGCACCTCGAACTGCTTTTCGCCATCGACGTCGGCGATCTCGATGATCGACACGTCGAACGTGCCGCCGCCCAGGTCATAGACGGCGATCTTGCGATCCTTGCCCGGGGCCTTGTCCAGGCCGAAGGCCAGCGCCGCCGCGGTCGGTTCGTTGATGATCCGCTTGACGTCCAGGCCGGCGATGCGCCCGGCATCCTTGGTGGCCTGGCGCTGGCTGTCGTTGAAGTAGGCCGGCACCGTGATCACGGCCTCGGTCACTTCTTCGCCCAGGTAGTCCTCGGCGGTTTTTTTCATCTTGCGCAGCACTTCGGCCGACACCTGGGGCGGTGCCAGGCGCTTGTCGCGCACACCCACCCACGCGTCGCCGTTGTCGGCCTTCGCGATGGTGTAGGGCATCAGGCTGATGTCCTTCTGGACTTCTTTTTCTTCGAACTTGCGCCCGATCAGGCGCTTGACCGCATACAGGGTGTTGCGCGGATTGGTGACGGCCTGCCGCTTGGCGGGCGCGCCGACCAGGATCTCGCCGTCTTCCAGGTACGCGATGATGGAAGGCGTGGTGCGCGCGCCTTCGGAGTTCTCGATCACCTTGGGCTGGCCACCTTCCATGATGGCCACGCACGAGTTGGTCGTGCCCAGGTCAATGCCAATGATCTTTCCCATGTTTCTAATCCTCGGTCGGAGTCGTTGTCCGGATATGTTCTGGATGTGTTCTAGATGTGCGTGGCAGCGCGGAATTCAAGCGTCCCAGGCGTTCACGGCCTGCTTTTTTGCCGGTTTCAGCCCTGCGCCACGCTGACCAGCGCCGGGCGCAGCACGCGCTCGTTGATCAGGTAGCCCTTCTGCAGCACCGCCACCACATGATTGGCCGGCACCGGCGGCTGGGTGCTGCTGGCCGGCACGGTGGCAATGGCCTGATGCCGGTTGGGATCGAATTTTTCGCCGGCCGGATTGATCTCGATCACCCGGTTCTTCTCGAGGGCCGACGCCAGCTGGCGCAGGGTGGCCGTGACCCCCTCGCGCAGCGATTCCATGGTGGGCGATGCCACCGACAGCGCCATCTCGAGGCTGTCGCGCACCGGCAGCAGGCTCTCGGCGAAGGATTCGATCGCGAACTTGTTGGCCTTGCTGACGTCGTCCTGGGCTCGCCTGCGCACGTTTTCCATCTCGGCGCGCGCCCGCACGAACTGGTCGAAGTACTCGGCGGCCTTGGCTTCGGCCAAGGCCAGCCGCTGCCCGAGATCGAGCTCGGGCGTCTCGCCGGCAAGGTCGGCGGTGGCCACAGTTTCCGGAACGGCTGACTGGGGAGCTTCTGACTGCGGATCCGACATCCGCCTCTCCTTATTGAGTTGAATCAAGTACTTAACAAGTCGTACAGCACGACAACCCGTCGCATGTGGGGACGTCCAACGCGGTTTCAAGCCCCGCCGGCCCGCAAAGGTTGACGAGTGTCACGGTCATGGTCATCCCGTCTCCAAGCGCCGGACCCCATGCTAGGATCGCCGCTCCTTTCCGACCGATGAAAACAACTGCTGGAGTATGAAATGGGATTGCTCGCCTTCATGAAGGAAGCCGGAGAGAAGCTGTTCGGCAAAGGCACCGCGCAGGCGGCCCAGCAGGCGGCCCAGGCCGACCCCGCCCCCGACAAGATCGAGGCCGCCAATGTCGCCGCCGCCCAGGCCATCGAGGCCTACATCGCCCAGATGCAGCTCAACGCGGCCGGCCTGGCCGTCGCATTCGACGGCAGCACCGGGACGGTCACCGTCATGGGCCTCGCGCCGGACCAGGAAACCCGCGAAAAGATCGTGCTGTGCTGCGGCAACGTGTCCGGTGTCAGCCATGTCGACGACCAGATGACGGTCGACACCCCGCTGGACGAAAGCCAGTACTACATGGTCGTCAAGGGCGACACACTCACCAAGGTGGCGCGCGAGTTCTACGGCAATGCCAACGCCTACATGCCCATTTTCGAGGCCAACCGCCCGATGCTCAGCCATCCGGACAAGATCTATCCGGGACAGATGCTGCGTATCCCCAAGCGGGCCTGAACGGGGCTGCCGAACGGCCGCCTGGCGCGGACGCTGCCGGCCCCGCCATCCCGCGCGCCGGGCTTACTGCGCGGCGCCCGCCTGGCGGGCCCGCGACAGCCGCCCGGCAAGCGCCAGCTCGGCCGCCTTGGCCGCCGCCGTGTCCAGGCGCGCCGTCGGCCAGCCCTGCATATGCCGCGATGCCAGCCCGCTGAGCGCATGGATGAATTCCGGACTCTCGTTCAGGCAGGGCAGATAGCGAAAGCCTTTGCCGCCGGCCTGTTCGTAAGTGTGGCGGCCTTCGATCGCGATCTCTTCCAGCGTTTCGAGGCAGTCGGCCACGAACCCGGGGCAGATGACATCGAGCCGGGAGGTGCCCGCCGCGCCCAGTTCGCGCAGGGTCGATTCGGTGTAGGGCTGCAGCCAGCGCGCCCGGCCCAGGCGGCTCTGAAAGCTGACCCGCCAGCGCTCGGGCGCCAGGCCCAGCGCCTGGGCCAGCAGCCGCGCGCTCACCAGACATTCGCAATGGTAGGGATCGCCCTGCAGCAGCGTGCGCTCGGGCACACCGTGGAAGCTCATCAGCAGCCGCTCGGGTTCGCCCTCGCGCTCCCAGTGGGCGCGCACGCTGGCGGCCAGCGCGCCGATGTAGCCCGGGTCGTCGTGAAAATGCTTGATCGTTCGCAGCTCCGGCGGATTGCGCCACTGAGCCAGCTCCCGCATGACGGCATCCAATGCGGTGCCCACGCTCGAGCCGGCATATTGCGGGTACATCGGCAGCACCAGCAGCCGGGTGAGATTGCGCTCGCGCAGTCCCTGCAGCACCGACGCGATCGAGGGATCGCCATAGCGCATGGCCAGCGCGACCTCGACCCGCTGGCCGGCTTCGCCCAGGTAACCGGCCAGCAGCTTGGCCTGGCGCTGACTGTGCACCGCCAGGGGCGAGCCCTCGTCGGTCCAGATCGAGGCGTACTTGGCGGCCGACTTCGCCGGCCGAGTGCGCAGGATGATGCCGTGCAGGATCGGCAGCCAGATTGCCCGGGGAATCTCGATCACCCGCGGATCGGCCAGGAACTCGGCCAGGTAGCGCCGCACCGGCGCCGCCTCGGGCGCCTGGGGAGTGCCCAGCTGAACCATCAGGACCGCGGTGAGTTCGGGCTGATCGTGGCGAAACGCGCTGGCCGCGCTGAACTGAGTCAAGTGACGATCTCCGCGCCGCGAACGGGCGCAAGGGGCGGCTGGCCTTCGATGAACCGGTCCAGGGCCTGCGCGGCACGCTCGCGCTCGGCGGCGAGCCGTCCAGGCAGCCAGCCGAGCACCAGGCCGGACAGCCCGTGCACCTGGCGCAGGTAGGCCCACGGCGCGAACTCGTCGACCTGGCGGACGATTTCGTCTTCCCAGAAGGTGAAGGTGGACATCACACGCAGGCTGCGGGTGCGGCCCGTGGCATGGCCTTCGGCGCTTCGTGCGCGCCAGCGCACCCGCCAGAGCATCTGCGCCTTGCGCTCGTCGCCGGCGAGCCAGATCGTTTCGGACTGGACCGTCCCGATCCGGGCGAGCCGGAACCGCAGCAGCCCGGCCACCCGCTCGGCGCGCAGATCCGGATGAATGGGATCGCTGTACGAAGCCTGGTGGTGATAGCACGACAGCAGAGCGTTGCCGTCATGGCGCACCAGAGCGTCGGTGTATCGCCGGATCGTCGATTCGCTCATGCGCGGGGCCGGCCCTTCAGGATTTCCAGGCCGGTGGCCGCTTCTCGATGAAGGCCTGCACGCCCTCGAGGGTGTCGGGGGCCATCATGTTGCAGGCCATGGTCTGGCCCGCCAGCTGATAGGCCGCGTCGATGCCCATCTCGAGCTGCCGATAAAACAGCCCCTTGCCTGCGGCGACCGCGACGGCCGGCTTGGCCAGGATCGAGTCGACCAGCGAACGCACCTCGGCATCGAGCCGCTCGGCCGGCACGACGCGATTCACCAGACCGCGCTCCCGGGCCTGCTGGGCATCGATGAACTCGCCGGTGACCAGCATCTCGAAGGCCGCCTTGCGCGACACATTGCGCGTCAGCGCGACGGCGGGCGTGGCGCAGAACAGGCCCAGATTGACACCCGACACCGCAAAGCGCGCCTGATCGGCCGCCACGGCCAGGTCGCACATCGCCACCAGCTGGCAGCCGGCGGCCGTGGCCACACCCTGCACCCGGGCGATGACCGGCTGGGGCAGCGCCTGCAAGGTCGTCATCAGCCGGGAGCATTGGGCAAACAGCGCCTGGTAGTAGGCCAGCGCCGGCTCGGCGCGCATTTCGCGCAGGTCGTGCCCCGCGCAGAACGCCTTGCCCGCCGCAGCCAGCACGACCACCCGCACCGCCGGATCGGCCGCGATGCGTTCGAACTCGGCCTGCAGCGCGTCCATCATGCCGGCCGACAGCACGTTGTACTGCGCCGGGCGGTTCAAGGTCAGGGTGGCCACGCCGCCGGACTGCTCGACCAGCAGCATCGGATCGGCGACGGGGCTCTGCAAGACAGCGGCCATGGCACGGACTCCCGAACAAAGTGAAGCCGGGATGCTATCCCGGCAGCCCCGTTCGGGACAAACCGGCATCGCGACGTGCCGGCGCCACGCCCAATCGCACCGGCTGTCGGCGATGGATGGCGCAGCGGCGAATCGGCCCGGCGCTTGGGTTTACACTGGCTCGGACCTTGGACCAGCGCGGTGCACGACCTGCTGCCCGAACGCGGCGTGCCGGCCTCCAGGACCGAATCGCCGCCCGCCCCCGCCCCTTTTTAAGATGTGCCCAGAATGCTCGAGAAGATCCACGCGGTTGCCGTCCAGGTCGGGCAGATCGTCGTCGGCAAACAGCCGCAGATCCGCCTGGCGCTCGCCTGCCTGCTGGCGCGCGGCCATCTGCTGATCGAAGACCTTCCCGGGGTCGGCAAGACCACGCTGGCCCACGCGCTGTCGATCTCGCTGGGCCTGCAGTTCAAGCGCATCCAGTTCACCAATGATCTGCTGCCGGCCGACATCACCGGTGTCACCGTGTTCGACCGCGAACGAACCGCCTTCGTGTTCCATCCCGGTCCGGTGTTCTCGCAGGTGCTGCTGGCCGACGAGATCAATCGCGCCTCGCCCAAGACCCAGAGCGCGCTGCTCGAGGCCATGGAAGAGCGCCAGGTGTCGGTCGAGGGCAAGGCCCAGCCGCTGCCCGAACCGTTCTTCGTGATCGCCACCCAGAACCCGCTGGACCAGATCGGCACCTTTCCGCTGCCCGAATCGCAGCTGGACCGCTTCCTGATGTGCATCGAGCTGGGCTATCCCGACCCCAAGGCCGAACGCGCGCTGCTCGAAGGCAACGACCGGCGCGACATGCTGGCGGCGCTCAAGCCCTGCATGGCGCCTTCCGACCTGGTCTTCCTGCAGCGCAAGGTGCGCGAGATCCGCTGCAGCCCGGCGCTGCTCGACTACATGCAGAACCTGCTCACCTTCAGCCGCCGCTCGCCGGCCCTGGCCGAGGGCCTGAGCCCGCGCGCCGGGCTGGGCCTGATGCAGGCCGCGCGCGCATGGGCGATGCTCGATGGGCGCAATCACGTGCTGCCCGACGACGTGCAGGCGGTGGTCACCGCCGTCGCCGGGCATCGGCTGCGCCCCTCCAAGGGCAGCGCCGGATCGCATCGGGCGCGCGCCGAGATCGTCTCGGGGATCGTCAAAGGCGTGTCGGTGCCTTGAGCCGCGCCACCGTCTCATGGGTCGATCGCCTCGCGATGCGCCTGCCCGGGCGGGCGGGGCCGCATCACGGTGAATTGCTGCTGGCCCAGCGCAATGTGTTCATCCTGCCCACCCGGGCCGGCATCCTGTATGCCGTCGTGCTGCTGGCGATGCTGATCGCCTCGATCAACTATTCGCTGTCGCTGGGCTTCATGCTCACCTTCCTGCTCGGCGCGGTCGCGATCGTGACGATGCTGCACACGTTTCGAAACCTGTCGGCCCTCGAATTGCGTGCCGGCCGCGGCGAACCGGTGTTCGCCGGCAATCTGGCCGAACTGATTCTTTCGCTGACCGAGCGCCGCGGCACCGAGCGGATCGCCGTGCGTCTGATGGCGCCCGGAGCCGAAGCGCCCGAGGTCGTCGACATCGCCCCGCAGGCCGAGCAGCCGGCGCGGGTGGTTTTCCCGGCGGCGGCCCGCGGCCGCATGCCGCTGCCCAAGATCCGGCTCGTCACCGAATTCCCGCTCGGTCTGTGGCGGGCCTGGGCCTGGTGGCAGCCGGCCGGACACCTGCTCGTGTATCCGATGCCCGAATCGCCGGCGGTGCCGCTGCCCTCGTCCAGTCTGGCCACCAGCGAGGGCGAAGGCAACGGTGCCGGCGAGGAAGACCTCGCCTCGCTGCGCGCCTATGTGCCGGGCGACTCGCCCCGGCGCATCGCCTGGAAGGCGGTGGCCCGCACCGGCTCGGACGACCTGCTCGTCAAGCAGTTCGACGGCGCGGCCCGCGGCGAGCTGCTGCTCGACTGGCAGCTGATGCCGGCCTCGCTCGATGGCGAGTCCCGGCTGTCGCGCCTGACCGCCTGGGTGCTCGAGGCCGAAGCCCGGGGGCTGCGCTGGTCGCTGCGCCTGCCCGGCATCGAACTGCCTGTCGATGGCGGTGCGTCGCATCGCGACCGCTGCCTCGAAGCGCTGGCGCTGGCCTAGGGACGAGCGCCCGACGTGTCCGACACCTCCTCTTCCAAGCGGTCGCGCTCGGCGACGGCCCTGCGCAATTCGCTGCGCGCCCTGGGCGGCCAGATGGGCGACCAGTGGGAACGCGACCGGCGCGACACGCTGTTCCTGATGGGCGCGATCGTGCTCGCGGTGCTGCCCCATGTCAGCCACCTGCCCTGGTGGACCTCGGTCGGCTTCGGCCTGCTGTTCCTGTGGCGCTTCGGACTGGTCCTGTCGGGACGATGGCTGCCGCGCGACTCGGTCCGCTGGGTCGCGGCGATCGCCTGCACCGCGGCGGTCTACGCGCACTACCGGACCCTGCTCGGGCGCGAACCGGGCGTGGCGCTGCTCGTCCTGTTCCTGGGCCTGAAGCTGATGGAGATGCGGGCCCGGCGCGATCTCTTCGTGGTGATCTTTCTCTGCTTCTTCCTGCTGATCACGGCTTTTTTCCACTCGCAGTCGCTGATGACCGCGGCGATGTCGCTGATCGCGGTCCTGGCGCTGGTGGCGACCATGCTCACGATGCAGTTCGGCCAGCACGAGCTGCCCATCGGGCGGCGCATCCGCAGCGCCGGGTCGATCCTGCTGCAGGCGCTGCCGATCGCGGCCTTGTTCTTCGTGCTGTTTCCGCGCATCCAGGGTCCGCTGTGGGGCATGCCGGACGACATGCCCGGGGCGCGCACCGGCTTGTCCGAATCGATGCAGCCCGGCGGCATTGCCGAGCTCAGCAACTCCGACGAGATCGCCTTCAGGGTCCGCTTCGAAGGCCCGCTGCCGCCGGTCAAGGCCCTGTACTGGCGAGGGCCGGTGTTCGGCAACTTCGACGGGACGACCTGGAAACCGCTGCTGCGCCCGATCGCGCCGCTGCCGCTGCCCAGCGTGCAGGTCGACCCCGGCCCGACGCTGGGTTACCAGATCACGCTTGAGCCCCACCAGCGTTCGTGGCTGTTCGCGCTCGACGCGCCGGTCTCGGTGGACCAGCTCGCCACCGGCGCGCCGCTGCTTCGCCCCGACATGCAGCTGATCGCGCGCGAACGCATCCACGAGCGCACCCGCTACCGGCTCGAGTCGCGCCTGGACTACCGGTTCGGCCTGAACGAAACCCCGATCACGTTGCAGAACTGGCTCGACCTGCCGCCCGGCTTCAATCCGCGCACCCTCGAGCTGGCCGCCCGCTGGCGCAACGAGGAGTCCGACAACGCCCGGCTGGTCGAGCGCGTGCTGGCGCTGTTCGGCCAGCAGCCGTTCCGCTACACGATGCGCCCGCCGCTGCTGGGCCGGCACAGCGTAGACGAATTCCTATTCGACACCCGGGCCGGATTCTGCGAGCACTACGCCAGCGCCTTTACCGTGCTGATGCGCGCACTCGACATTCCGGCCCGTGTGGTCACCGGCTACCAGGGCGGCGAGCGCAATCCGGTCGACGACTTCTGGCTGGTTCGCCAGGCCGATGCCCATGCCTGGGCCGAGGTGTGGCTCGACGGGCGAGGCTGGGTCCGCGTCGATCCGACTTCGGCGATCGCGCCCGATCGCATCGAGCGCGGCGCGCGCTCGCTTCGCGGCGCGCGCGACGACGCGGCTCCGGCCCTGCTCTCCAGCCTGCGCTTCAACCTGGACGCGATCTCCAACGCCTGGAACCAGTGGATCCTGTCGTACGACCAGACCCGCCAGCAGCGTTTCCTCAGCTCGCTGGGCCTGGCCTGGGACGACTGGCAGGAACTGGTCGGCGTGATGGCCGCCGGGCTGCTGCTGATGATCGGGGGCGTGGCGCTGATCACCCTGCATCCGCGCCGGGTTCGCGATCCCGTGCAGCGAGGGTACCTCGAGTTCTGCCGGAGGCTGGCCGACGCCGGCGTGATACGCGATGGCCACGAGACTCCGCTGCAGGTGCTGGCCAGGGCCGAACGCCTGCTCGAACCCGATCAGGTCGCCCGGGCGCGCCGCATCGTTCGTCTGTATAACCGGCTTCGCTTCAGTGGCGATCCGCCGGCCGCCAAAGACGTGGCAGACTTGAGGGCTCTGGTACACGCCTTCAAGCCCTGACCCCGCCGCATGCCCGCCAACCGCAACGCCCGTTTTCGCTTCCCACCGTCACCCTTGCCCTGCTGCTCGGCCTGGCCATCGCCGGGCGTCATCGGCCAAACAGGCGCGTCGCGCGGCCGATGCGCCCGCCGCGGCGTCCGGCCGCGCCGCCAGGCCCAGCGGCGGCGGCCACCAGCTCGCCCCAGGGCGTGGCCGATCGCCCGGCGGTGCGCGAGTTCGTGCGCGGCATGGTCGAGCGGCATCGATTCGACGAGCAGGCGCTGCTTGCGCTGTTCGCCGAAGTGCGCACCAGTCCCGATGTGCTGCGCCTGATCGCCCCGGCCAAACCGGGCTTCAAGCGATCCTGGAGCGTGTACCGGGGCCGCTTCCTCGATGCGCTGCGCATCCGCGAAGGCACGCGCTTCTGGCGCGAGCACCAGCCGACCGTGGCGCGCGCCGCGCACCAGTACGGCGTGCCGCCCGAGATCATCGTGTCGATCATCGGCGTCGAGACCATCTACGGCCGGATCATGGGCGATTTCCGGGTCATCGACGCACTCACCACGTTGGCCTTCGAGGATCCGCGCCGCGCCGACTACTTTCGCGACGAACTCGCCGACTTCCTGCTCTACACGCGCGACAGCAAGCTCGATGCCCTCGCTCTGCGCGGCTCGTTCGCCGGGGCCATCGGCATTCCGCAGTTCATGCCGGGCAGCATCCGGCGCTTTGCGGTCGATTTCGACGGCGACGCCGTGATCGACCTGCGCGCCAGCCCGGCCGACGCGATCGGCAGCGTCGCCCGGTTCCTGGCCGAACACGGCTGGCGCAGCGGCGAGCCCACGCACTTTCGCGCCAGCTTCGAAGATGCCGGCAAGGTGGCCCCGCTGATCGACGCCGGCATCGAGCCGCGCTTCAAGCCCTCGCAGATGGTCGAATACGGCGTCACCAGTCCCGACGACATTCCGGCCGACATGCCGCTGGCGCTGATCGACCTGCCCAATGGCGATGCGCCCACCGTGTATGTCCTGGGTGCACCGAACTTCTATGTGATCACCCGCTACAACCGCTCCAGCTTCTATGCGATGGCGGTGATCGAACTGGCCAATGCCCTGAAGCCGCGAAGCCCTGAAGGCCGCGAAGCCCTGACGATCGCCCGATTTGCGGGCGCTTCGCCGGTCTTTACCGGCCCTGGCCGGCGCCCCCGATCGCCGATCATCCCGTATCCATCTACGGAGTCGAATCACGGACTCTGTCGCGCGGGAAACCCGCCGGTCCCCGACCGGCCCTGGCACACCCCGACGACCTGGCAGTGAGCGGCTCCGGTACGACCTACGGGAGTGACCGAATCATGAGCACGCTGTCCGCTGAATCCGCCGCATCGATCTCGACTCCGGCGGCCAGCGCCGATCGAACCCGCCTCGCCCAGGAGGCCGCCCGCCTCTACGATGCGATCGACCGCAGCCAGGCCATCGTCCAGTTCGACCTGGACGGCCGCGTGCTCACCGCCAATCAGAATTTCCTGGACCTGTTCGGCTATGCGCTGGACGACGTGATCGGCAAGCCACACAGCCATTTCTGCGCCGCCGCGACGACCGGCAGCGAGGCCGACGCCCGCTTCTGGCGCGACCTGCGCGCCGGCAGCATCGTCAGCGGCCCGTTCCATCGCATCGCCGCCGGCGGGCGCGACGTGTACATCCAGGCCAGCTACAACCCGGTACCCGGCGAGGACGGCAAGCCCTTCATGGTCGTCACGTTCTGCAGCGACATCACCGCCGCCAAGCTCGAGCGCCTGGACGCCGAGGGCAAGCTCAGCGCGATCGACCGCGCGCAGGCCGTGATCGAGTTCGACATGGCCGGCAACGTGCTGTGCGCCAACGCGAACTTCCTGGCGCTGACCGGCTACGGCATCGACGAGATCCGGGGCCGGCACCACCGCCTGTTCGTCGAACACGAGTTCGGCGCCGCGCCGGCCTACCCCGCATTCTGGGAGCGGCTGCAGCGCGGCGAATTCGAAAGCGGCGAGTTCAAGCGCCTGGGCAAGGGCGGCAAGGAGATCTGGATCCAGGCCTCCTACAACCCCGTGTTCGATCCGCAGGGCCGCCCGATCAAGGTCGTCAAGTTCGCCAGCGATGTGACGGCGCTGAAGTTGCACAACGCCGAGTTCGAAGCCAAGGTGGCCGCCATCGACCTGGGCCAGGCGGTCATCGAGTTCGACCTCGACGGCCATGTGCTGACCGCCAATCGCAACTTCCTGGCGGCCATGGGCTACACGCTGCGCGAGATCCAGAACCAGCATCACAGCATGTTCTGCTCGACCGAATACACCCAGGGCGCCGAGTACCGCGATTTCTGGCTGCGCCTGAACGAGGGCCAGCTGATCAGCGGACGCTTCCACCGTCTGGGCAAATTCAATCGCGACGTCTGGATCCAGGCCACCTACAACCCGATCCTGGACCTCAACGGCAAGGTCATGAAGGTCGTCAAGTACGCCTACGACGTGACCAAGGAAGTCGAGCTCGAGAAGCGCATCGCCACCCGCTCCACCGAGATGCGCGAGAGCGTGCTGGGGCTGGTCCAGAGCATCGGCGCGATCGCCAGCAACTCGGGCCTGGCCGCGACGATGGCCCATGACACCTCCGCGGCAGCCCAGTCGGGATTCGAGGCGCTGCAGAATTCGATCGCCGCGATCGATGCCATCCAGACCAGTTCGGCGCGGGTGTCCGAGATCGTGCGCACCATCGGCGAGATCGCCAATCAGACCAACCTGCTGGCATTCAACGCGGCGATCGAGGCGGCGCGTGCCGGGCAGCATGGCGTGGGCTTCTCCGTGGTGGCCGGCGAAGTCCGCAAGCTGGCCGAGCGAAGCTCCGTCGCGGCGCGCGAGATCGCCTCGCTGATCGAACAGTCGGCCGTGCAGGTGCTGCGCGGCGCCGAGGTCAGCAAGACGGCCGCCGGCAGCTTCGAAGGCATTCTGAGCTGCGTCGCCCGAACCGGCGAGAGCATCACCCAGATCGCCGGCGCGGCCGAGTCGCAGCGCGGCGCCGCGGGCCAGGTCTCGCGCCTGATCGAAGACCTGACGGGCGCCAGCGCGTCATGAACGCGGCCGACCAGCCGCCCGACGCCTACGGCGGGTTCTGCCTCGGTGGCATGAGGCTGGCGCTGCCGATGTCCTCGCTGCGCGAGGTCGTGCCCAGCGGGCAGTTGTGCGAGCTGCCCTGCCCGGCCGCCTGCGTGATCGGCGGGCTCGACCTGCGCGGCGTGATCGTGCCGGTGGTCGATCTGCGCGTCCTGCTGGGCCGGGATCGACACCCGGCCGCCTATGCCAGCGTGATCATCATGGTCCACGAGGGCCGCATCCTGGGCCTGCTGGCCGATGGGGTGACCGGCGTGTTCACCGCCCCGGCAGGTCATCTGAACCGGATACACACCGACGACGACCTGAAGTCGCTGTTCAACGGCAGCATCCTCCGGCCCGACGATGCGACGCTGGTGAGCGTGCTGTCGCCCGAAGCCTTGTCGCGTCTGCCCCAGGTGCCGATGGTGCAGGACCCCGAACCGGCCCGCCAGCACGACGTGGACGAGACGGACACCCGCGGCGGCGCCGAGCTCGTGGCCCCCGTACCGGTGATGCTGATCCGCTGCGGCCGGATTCCGCTGGCGATCGACGCGATGGCGGTTCATGCCACCTTGTCGGATCCCCGGGTAGAACCGTCGCTGCTGGCCACCGGCCATTGCCGGGGCGTGATCCCTTACGGCGGCAGCTTCGTGCCGGCGCTAGATCTGCTGTCGTGGAGCGGCCTGGGCGAGCTGGCCGAGGACGCCTGGCGCCAGGCCTTTGTCGTGCGCCTGGACGCAGGCATGGTCGCGTTCCTGGTCGAAGCGGTGGTGGACATCGTTCCCATCCAGCCTCAGCAGGTGATCGCGCTGCCCCGCTTCGCACTGCCGCGGCCCGAGCTGTTCGCCGGCGCGCTTTCCCGCCAGGCACTGCCCGGGCATGACATCGAGCACGATCGGCGTCACGCCGCCCAGTACCTGGTGCTGGCCAGCGAAGCCCTGCGCACCGACCCGCAGGTGGTCGCGCTGTCGCGTGTCAACACCTCGGACGCCGACCGCCTGAGCAGCGCGGCGGCTGCGGGCAACCGCGCCGCCGGCGCGCAGCGGGCCGCTCCGGCGCGCAATGTCATCACGTTTTCACTGGGCCACGAGACGGCGACACCGATCGAGCAGGTGCGCGAAATCCTGCCCTACCGCGCCGAGCAGACGGAGTTCGACACCCACACCGCGGTACGCGGCGTGGCGGTGCTGCGCGACCGTTCGGTGGCCATTCTGTGCCTGGGCAGCCTGACGACCGGCGCGAGCCCCGAACTGACGGACTCCGCCAGCGTGCTGGTGGTCGAATCGGATGGCGAACTCATCGGCTTCGCCGTACCGGCGCTGACCGCGATCGAACCCACCCACTGGCAGCCCGACGGCCCCGACGCCAGCACTGCGGGCGACCCTTCGGCTTCGCCGACTGCATCGTCCGCAGACTCGCAGACGACCTCGTCGACGGTCTCGCGGCGGCTGGCGCTGGTCGGCGCCGGCGGGCGCGAACGGATGCTGCCGATGCTCGACCTGCTGGCGCTGGCGCGCTCGCTGCAGGAGCAGGCCGCGCTGGCCTGAGCGGGCCGCGCTGACCTGAGCAGGCCGCGCTGGCCTGAGCGGGCCGGCTACGCTTCGGCCCGCGGGGCGTCCTGCGGACCGAGCCGTTCCAGGCCTTCATCGATCAGCAGATGCAGCGCCTGGACCCGGTCTTCGCCGAGCTTCTCGGTGAGTTCGGCCTGGGCGCGCTTCCAATGACGGCGCGCCTCCAGCCGCTTGGCCTGGCCTTCTGCGGTGATTTCGATCAGCCGCGAACGCGCATCGGCGCCCGGGCCCTGCACCAGCCAGCCATGGTCGATCAGCGGGCGCAGGTTGCGTGACAGCGTCGACGCATCCATGCCCAGGTTGCGCGCCAGCTCCACCGGCTGAATCGGGCCCAGCATCGCGACATAGGCCAGCAGCGAATACTGGGTGGCCTTCAGCCCGGCCTTGCCGATTTCGGCGTCATACAGTCGCGCCACGCTGCGCAGCATCTGGCGAAGCTTGAAGTTGGTGCACCCGCGAACGGGTGCCTGAGTCGGGTCTGCACGCATCATCAGGATTGTAGCTACAATACTTGCATATGCAATCTAAAGGTCAGACCATGCCCCCAGCCACCCTCGCGCCCGCTGCCCCCGGGGCACCCGCCAAGGCGCCGCCCGCCGGGGCTGCCCCGCCCAACCGGCTGGTGACCGGCCCGATCCTGCCCACGCTGCTGCGCCTGGCGGTACCGAACGTGCTGTCGATGACGATGGCTGTGCTGGTCGGCATTGCCGAAACCTACTATATCGGGCTGCTGGGGATCGAGCCGCTGGCCGCGATGGCCCTTGTTTTTCCGTTCGCCATGCTCACCGGCATGATGTCGGGCGGAGCCATGGGCGGTGGCGTGTCGTCGGCCATCAGCCGGGCGCTGGGTGCCTCCGATGTCGCTCGCGCCACCACGCTGGCGCAGCACGCCGCCATCATCGGCGCCGGCGTCGGCACGGTCTACACCGGCCTGATCCTGTTCTTCGGCCCGACGCTGTACGAGCTGCTGGGCGGCCGGGGCGCTGTGCTGTCCCAGGCCATCGGCTACGCCAACGTGCTGTTCTGCGGCGCCATCCTGGTCTGGCTGATGAACTGCCTGGCCGCCATCTTGCGCGGCACCGGCAACATGCAGGTGCCCTCGGTCGTCATCCTGGCCAGTTCCGCCCTTCAGATCGTGCTGGGCGGCACGCTCGGCCTGGGCCTGGGCCCGGTTCCTCGGCTGGGCATGGTCGGCGTCGCGCTCGGGCACATCCTCGCCACCGGGGCAGCAGTCGGATTCCTGTACTGGTACCTGGCGAGCGGCCAGAGCCGTCTCACGCTGGTGCTGCGCGGGATGCGCCCGCAGTGGCCGATGTTCGCCGACATTCTCAAGGTCGGTGCGCTGGCCTGCCTGTCGCCGGTCACATCGGTGCTGTCGGTGCTGATCTTCACCGGCCTGATCGCGCGCCTGGGCGTGCTGCCCCTGGCCGGATACGGCATCGGCCAGCGCCTGGAGTTCCTGCTCATCCCGATCGCCTTCGGCATCGGTGTGGCCGCGGTGCCGATGGTCGGCATGGCGATCGGGGCCGGCCAGGTGGCGCGCGCGCGCAAGGTCGCCTGGACAGCCGGCCTGGTCTCGGCCTTCAACCTGGGGCTGGTCGGCCTGACGGTGTCGCTGGCTCCCGACCTCTGGGCGGGTCTGTTCACCGCCAATGACGGCGTGCTCGCCCCGGCGCGCGAATATCTGCGCATCGCCGGGCCGGCGTTCCCGCTGTTCGGTCTGGGCCTGACGCTCTATTTCGCCTCGCAGGGCTCGGGCAAGGTGCTGGGCCCGGTGCTGGCCTCGTTCGTGCGCCTGGCGCTGGTCGCCACGGTGGGTTCGTGGCTCGCCTCGCGCGGCGCGCCGGCATGGCACTACTTCGCGCTGGTTGCACTGGCGATGGTGGTGTACGGCCTGTCGACCGCGCTGGCGATCCGGCTGACGTCCTGGCAGCGGGCGGGGGCGAAGTAAGGGCGCGAATTCCCGGGGTGCCACCTGCGCACCGCGCACCACACGCCCTCACCCCGCGTGGTGAACCGGTCCCAATCCGTAGACCGGCGTCGCCAGTCCCGCCTGGCGCGCCTTGATCTGCAGCGCCAGATACAGCGAAAAACTGCGCGACTGCTGCAGGTTGCCGCCATGGAACCACAGCCCCGGGTGAGCAGTGGGCTTCCACATGTTGCGCAGTTCGCCCTCCCAGGGACCGGGGTCCTTGGCGGTGCCGGAGCCCAGGCCCCAGCACAGCCCGACCTGCTCGGCAACTTGCGGCGAGATGAGCCGGGCGGCCCAGCCGCTCATCGATCCGTATCCGGTGGCATAGACGATCAGGTCGGCCGGCAGCTCGCTGCCGTCGTCGAGCGTGACCGAACGTTCGCCGATCGAGGCGACCGTCACCGGGCTGCGCAATCGGATGCTGCCGTCGGCGATCAGCGCCGAGGCGCCGACGTCGATGTAATAACCCGATCCCCGGCGCATGTATTTCAGCGACAGCCCGGTGCCGTCCTCGCCGAAGTCCAGCAGGAAGCCGGCCTTGCGCAAGCCCTCGTAGAACGGGGCGTCCATTCGCGCCACCTGCTCGTAGACCAGCTTTTGCAGCTGCGCCATCACTTTGAAGGGCAACGAGGCCAGCGTCAGATCGGCCCGCTCGGTGGTGATGCCCGCGCGCAGCGCCGACTCAGAAAACAGCTTGCCCCAGCCCACCGTCATCAGGGTTTCGGAGCGCGCCACCAGCGTCGACGAACGCTGCAGCATCGTCACGGTCGCGCCGTTCTCGAAGAGGTCGGCGCAGATGTCGTGGGCCGAGTTGTTCGAGCCCACCACCACGCACTGCTTGCCCCGGTAAGCCTCGCCGCTGCGATAGGCGCTGCTGTGCATCTGCTCGCCCCTGAAGCGCTCGGCCCCCGCGAACGCCGGCACCTCGGGCATGCCCGACATGCCGGTGGCCAGCACCAGCTGGCGCGGACGCAGCGTGACCGGGCGGCCTTCGCGCAGCACCTCGACCACCCATTCGCCGGCTCCGTCGTCGTAGCGGGCACTGCGGCACTCGGTGCCGCCCCAGTAGTCGAGCTCCATGATGCGGGTGTAGCTCTCGAGCCAGTCGCCCATCTTGTCCTTGGGCGTGAACACCGGCCAGTGATCCGGGAACGGCAGGTAGGGAAGATGGTCGTACCAGACCGGATCGTGCAGGCACAGCGACTTGTAGCGTGCGCGCCAGGAGTCGCCGGCACGCGGATGCCGCTCGACGACCAGCGCCGGCACGTCCAGACGCTTCAGGCGGGCCGCCAGCGCGATGCCGCCCTGCCCGCCGCCCACGATCAGGCAGTAGGGCTGCTCGGTGCTGCCCAGCGCGGCCTGCCGCGCGCTGCGCTCCTCCTGCCAGCTGCGCCGTCCCGGATGCACGCCGTGCTCGACACCTTTCGGGCGTGTCTCGCCGGCCTGTTCTTCATGACCCTTGAGCTCGCGAAGCGTCGTGAGCAGTGTCCAGCAGCGCCCGTTCTTCAGCCGCAGATGCCCGCAGCCGCGACCGGCAGCGGTCTCGAACTGCAGCCAGGCTTCGACGACCCCGTCGTGCTCGACGGCTTCGCCGTCCAGCCGCCAGCCGGCGGGACACACCGACAGCAGTACCGCGCGCAGCATTGCCGCGATCTCGTCGCGGCCCTCGAGCGTCTTGACGTTCCAGGTGAATGCGACGAGGTCGCGCCAGTAACATTCGTCGCCGAACAGCGCCAGTGCCGCGGCGATGTCGGAGCCCGCCAGCGCACGATCGAGGCCGGCCAGCCACTCGGTGGCCTGGCCGGTTGCGCCAGGTGATGTCATCGGTGCTCTCCAGTCCCGCACACTGCGGGTCGATTCGGTGCGCCGACGATATCAAGATTCGCCCGATGGCTCGTCCATGAGATTCCGGGTTCTGCGCCGGCAGCGGGCACCTCGCTTGCCGGCCATGCGATCGGAGCGCATCCTGCCGCTTTTCGACCCGCACGGAAGTCCCCCATGAATTCACCTGACCGCGCCGCCCTGGATCACGCGCAAGCCGCACTCGACTACGCGAAGGCCGCGCCCGACACCAGGAACATGATGACCCCGCCGGTGTTCGCCAGCGCCCGCGAAGAGCGCCTGCACCGCAAGCAGCGTCTGGCCGCCGCGTTCCGGCTGTTCTCGAAGTTCGGTTTCGACGAGGGCGTAGCCGGCCATATCACCGCGCGCGATCCGGAGTTCCCCGATACCTTCTGGGTCAACCCGTTCGGCGTGCATTTCAGCCAGGTCTGCGTCTCCAACCTGATCCGTTGCGACCATCACGGCGAGGTCGTCGAGGGCCGCCACCCGGTGAACCGGGCCGCGTTCGCGATCCACTCGAACGTCCATCAGGCACGGCCCGATGCGCACGCCGCGGCGCACTCGCACTCCACCTGGGGCCGCACCTGGTCCACGCTGGGCCGCCTGCTCGACCCGATCACCCAGGACGTCTGCGCGTTCTACAACGATCACGCGCTGTACGACGACTTCGGCGGCGTGGTGGTCGACCTCGAGGAAGGCGCGCGGGTGGCCCGGTCGCTGGGCCGGTGCAAGGCGGTCATCCTGCAGAACCACGGCCTGCTCACGGTCGGGCAGACCGTCGACGAGGCGGCCTGGTGGTACATCACGATGGAGCGTTCCTGCCAGGTGCAGCTGAGCGCCGAAGCGGCCAGCGCGCGCACCGGCGCCGCACCCAGGCTGATCCGTGCGGAGTCGGCCCGTCAGGCCTTCGAGCTGATCGGCACGCCCAACGCCGGCTGGTTCCAGTTCCAGCCGCTGTTCGCGCGCATCGTCAAGGAACAGCCCGATCTGCTCGACTGATCGGCAGCCGCGAGCCGCCCTCAGTCGTCGGTCGGCCCGACCTTGCCTGTGCGGCGCGTGGCCATCCACACCCCGGTGGCCACGATGATCGCCATGCCGGCCAGCGCGATGCGGTCCGGAAAATTGCCGAACACCAGGTAGCCCATCGGCAGCGACATCACCGCGTGCGCATACCCGTAGGGCGCCAGCGCCGCGGCCGACGCGTGCGCGTAGGCGCGCACCAGCAGCCAGTGGCCGCCGGCGCCGATCGCGCCGGTCGCCACGAACAGCGCCATGTCGAACCACGAATGCGGCGTGACCCAGTACCACGGCATGATCGCGCTCAGCACCACCGTCACCACCACCGCCCCGATGAACAGTGTCGCCACGCCATCGTCCTCGCCATTGAGCCGTCGGGTCAGCAGCTGGTAGCCTGTCACGAACATCGCGGTGGCCAGCGGCAGCACGGCCGCCCAGCCGAACAGGGCCGTGCCCGGACGCACGATCAGCAGCACGCCGAGGAACGACAGCACCAGCGACACGCCGGTGCCCGGGGGCGCCTTCTCGCCCAGCCAGCGCACCGCGGCCAGGGCGATCAGGATCGGGGCGATCGCGACGATGGAGGTCGCCTCGGCCAGCGGCATGTGCGCGATGGCGCCGAAGAAGCACAGCGACGAGGTGCCCAGGCAAAGCCCGCGCAGCACCTGCAGATCCGGACGGCGGGTCCGGAGCAGCCGGCGGCCATGGCTGGGCGCCAGCACGGCCACCATGACCACCACGTGGAACAGGTAGCGCGCCCAGGCGACCATCGGCGAGGGATAGGTCGCCGCCAGGGTCTTGGCGACGCTGTCCAGCACGGCGAACGACGCGCCGGCTCCGACCATCAGGGCGATGCCGCGCAATGCGCTCGGCGAGACCGGCCCCATCAGTCCTGCGCCGCCGCAGCCGCCCGGCCGGGCGCGCGCTGGCGCAGCGCCATCACGACACCCGTGGACACGATCAGCCCCATGCCCGTCAGCGCGATGGTGTCCGGCATGTTGCCGAACACCACGAAACCCAGCAGCAGCGCCACCACGAGATGGAAATAGGTGAAGGGCGCCAGCAGCGAGGCCGGCGCGACGGCAAACGCCCGCACCAGCAGCAGATGCCCGAAACCGCCGATCGCGCCGATCGCCACCATCAGCGCCATGTCCAGCGCGTGGTCGGGCATCCGCCAGTAGAACGGCACCATCAGGCCCAGCAGCAGCGTGGCCACCAGCGCACCCATGAACTGGGTGACCGTGCCGCTGTCGATGGTCGACAGCTTGCGCGTGAGCAGCTGATAAACCGTGTAACACAGCGCGCTGCCCAGCGGCAGCAGCGCGGCCCAGCTGAACACCGCGCCGCCCGGGCGCACGATCAGCAGCACGCCGGTGAAGCTGCAGGCCAGCGCCCAGGCCGCACCGCGCGGCGCGCGTTCACCCAGCAGCCGCACCGCCAGCACCGTGACGAGAATGGGTGCGATCGCGGTCATCGAAGCGGCCTCGGCCAGCGGCAGGAAAGACAGCCCGGCGAAGAACAGGATCGACGAGATCCCCAGCACCGCGCCGCGCAGCCACTGCATGCCCGGGCGGCGCGACTGGACCAGCGAGGCGCCCATGCTCGGCCAGTAGATGATCAGCATCAGCAGCGCGTTGAAGAAGTAGCGCGAGAACACGATCATCGGCACCGGATTGCGCAGGGCCAGCCACTTGACGATGGCCTCCATGATCGCGAACGAAGTGACCGCCGCCAGCAGCAGCGCGATGCCCTTGACCGGATGCTGAGGCCGCGCCCCAGGGGGCGCGTTCACGCCGGGAACACCCCGGTCGACAGGTAGCGGTCGCCGCGATCGCAGACCACGAACACGATGGTCGCATCGCGCACGGTCTGCGCCAGGCGCAGCGCGATGCAACAGGCACCGGCCGCCGAGATGCCGCAGAAGATGCCTTCTTCGGCCGCCAGCCGGCGCGCCATCGATTCGGCATCGGCCTGCGACACATAGGCGACCTCATCGACCATGGCGTGCTGGTAGATGCGCGGCAGGTAGGCATCGGCCCACTTGCGGATGCCCGGAATCGACGAGCCTTCCTCGGGCTGCGCACCGATGATGCGCACCGCCGGATTGTGCTCCTTCAGGTAGCGCGACACGCCGGTGATGGTGCCGGTGGTGCCCATCGCCGAGATGAAGTGGGTGATCTGGCCGCGCGTGTCCTCCCACAGCTCGGGCCCGGTGGTCTCGTAATGGGCCGCCCAGTTGTCGTCGTTGGAGAACTGGTCGAGCACCCGGCCCTGCCCCTGCGCCTGCATCCGGTCGGCCAGGTCGCGCGCCCCTTCCATGCCCTGCTCCCTGGTGACCAGCACCAGTTCGGCTCCGTAGGCCGTCATCGCCTGGCGCCGCTCCAGCGACAGGTTGTCCGGCATGATCAGCACCATCCGGTAGCCCTTGATCGCCGCCGCCATCGCCAGCGCGATGCCGGTGTTGCCCGAGGTGGCCTCGATCAGCGTGTCGCCCGGCCTGATGTCGCCGCGGGCCTCGGCGCGCGCGATCATCGCCAGCGCCGGCCGGTCCTTGACCGAGCCAGCCGGGTTGTTGCCCTCCAGCTTGCCCAGGATGACGTTGCCTCGACTGGCATGGCCCTCCCCGGGCAGGCGCTGCAGTCGCACCAGCGGCGTACGGCCGATGGTCTGATCGATGGTGGGGTAGTCAGGACGGCTCATCCGGGGTTCTCCAGGGGGGCGCCCAAGCGCCCGCGGGTTCGTTCGATAGGGGGTGGGCCAGCCGCCGCGGCCGCCGGGCGGTCAAGGAGTCGCTTGCAATCAGTGTGCCACCGGCGCCTCATGGGGGAGCTTGGCCACGTCCGGAAGGTCGGCATTCAACACCGCGTCGCGCAGCGCCGCCACCGCCTCCAGCCGCGGAAAGCTCTTGCGCCAGGCCAGCGACACCCGTCGCAGCGGAGCCGGCGCCTCGAAGGGCACGTAGTGCAGCAGCGAGTCGTCGCCGGCCTCGGTGCGCGCCATGGCGGGCAGCACGGTGATGCCGATGCCCGAGGCCACCATGTGGCGGATGGTTTCGAGCGAAGACCCTTCGAACGTCTTCTGGATGCCCGCGCTGGCCTGCGAATAACGCGACAGCTCGGGACAGACCTCGAGCACATGGTCCCGAAAACAATGACCGGTGCCCAGCAGCAGCATGGTCTCGGACTTCAGTTCGCGCGACGAGATGGCCGTCCGCGCGCGCCACGCATGCTGGCGCGGCACAGCCACCACGAACGGTTCGTCGTACACCGCCTGGGTCATCAGGCCTTGCACCGGAAAGGGCTCGGCCAGGATGGCCACGTCGATGTCCCCCTGGCGCAGATGCTCGAGCAGCTTGACGGTGAAGTTTTCCTGCAGGATCAGCGGCATCTGCGGCGCATCGACGATGGTGCGCCGGATCAGCCGCGGCAGCAGGTAGGGCCCGATGGTGTAGATGATGCCTACCCGCAGCGGACCCGACAGCGGATCGGTGCCCAGGCGGGCGATCTCGCGCAGCATGTTGGTCTGTTCGAGCACGCGCTGCGCCTGTTCGACCACCTGCTCGCCGATGGGCGTGACCGAGACTTCAGCGTGACTGCGTTCGAACAGCTGGATGCCCAGCTCTTCCTCGAGTTTTCGGATGGCCACCGAGAGCGTGGGCTGGCTGACGAAACAGGCCTCGGCGGCGCGACCGAAGTGGCGCTCGCGCGCCACCGCGACGATGTACTTGAGTTCGGTGAGAGTCATGGCGGCTTCGCGATGATACCAAGCACTTCCGGGGCCTGCTGACGCGGGCTCGGGCATACTCGGCCGGACCGCTTTCGACGATCACACATCATGCCCGCCAGCGCCGCCCCCGACCCGCAATCCCCCCGCCACCCGGTGCTGATCGGGCTCGACTGGGGCACGACCTCGCTTCGCGCCTACCTGTTCGATGCCTATGGCACCGAACTGCAGCGGCTGCAGGCGTCCCAGGGCATCCTGGCGGTGCCCGAAGGACGGTTTCGAGAAGCCTTCGAAGGCCTGTGTGCGCCCTGGCTGGCGGCCGACCCCAGCCTGCCCGTGATTGCCAGCGGCATGATCGGTTCGCGCCAGGGCTGGCGCGAAGCCCCGTACGCCCATGCCCCTGCCGGCTTCGAGGAAATCGCCAGCCGCCTGAGCCGGCTGGACGATGCCGCGGGCCGGGTGTTCCGGCTCGTGCCCGGCGTGCAGGCCAGCACGCAGATGGGCGCGACCGACGTCATGCGCGGCGAAGAGACCCAGGTGTTCGGCGCACTGGCCGCGCGCTCCTTGCTGCTGCCGGCCGATGCCGCGCACCGCGACGGCCTGTTCGTGCTGCCAGGCACCCACAGCAAGTGGGTCGAGGTGCGCGACCACCGCATCGTGGCGCTGCGCACCTACCTGACCGGCGAGACCTTCGCCGTGCTGCGCAATCATTCGATCCTCGGACGGCTGTGCGCCGATCCCGCGGCCGACGATGCCGAGGCACAGCTGCACGCGCGCGCCGCCTACGACATCGGCGTGCAGCAGGGGCACGCGCAGCCGGGTGCGCTGCTGCACCTGCTGTTCATGGTGCGCACCGAGGGACTCTTCGAGCGGTTCAGCGCCAGCCAGCTGCCGGCTTATCTGTCCGGCCTGCTGATCGGCGCCGAAATCGCCGATGCCTGGGCCTGGTGCGGCGACGAACTGCAGCCCGCGCTGGTCGGGTCCACCGAACTCGCCTCGCGGTATGCTCGCGCGCTGCACACGCTGGGCCTGCCGGCCAGCATCGCGTCCGAAGAGTGCACCGCCGAAGGCCTGTTCGCGATCGCGGTACACGCCGGACTGGTCCCCAACTACCTGAAGATGGTGTGAGATGAAGACAAACGCCCAGCTGTTGATCATCGGCACCGGCGGCACGATCGCCGGAGCCGGCGCCAGCCCCGAATTGAGCACCCGCTACGAGGCCGCCAAAGTGCCGATCGCCGCGCTGGCCGGTGCCGTGCCCGGCCTGGCCGATCATGCGCGGCTGTCGTTCGCGCAGCCGGTCCAGAAGGGCAGCTACGAAATCGACGCCACCGACTGGCTGGCAATCCGGCAGGCCGTCCTGACGGGACTGGCCGACCCGGCGCTCACCGGCGTCGTCATCACCCATGGCACCGACACGCTGGAGGAGACCGCCTTCCTGCTGCACCACAGCCTGAGCGATCCGCGGCCGGTGGTGCTGACCGGCGCGATGCGTCCGGGAACGGCGCATTCGCCCGACGGACCGGCCAACGTGTTCAATGCCGCCATGGTGGCGCTGGACCCCGCGTCGCGCGACCGGGGTGTGCTGGTGGTCATGAACGAGCGCATCCACAGCGCAGCCTGGGTCGGCAAGCGGCACTTTTCGAGCGTCGAGGCCTTCAGCAGCGGCAGCTTCGGCGAGCTGGGGTCGGTGGCTGACGGCCAGGCCGGCTTTCACCGCGCGCACGACCCGTCGCTGGCCGCACGCCCGGTGCTCGATCTGGCGCCCGGCACGGACCTGCCGCGGGTCGCCGTCGTGTTCGGCCATTCCGGCGGCGATGCCGACACTCTCGCGGCGATCATCGCCTCGCGCCCCGCCGGCCTGGTCTACGCGGGCACCGGCAATGGCAACATCCCGCTCGCCCTGCGCCCCCAGATTGCGCAGGCCGTGCGTGACGGCATCGTGGTGGTTCGCGCCGGCCGCGGCCTGGAGGGCACCATCACCCGCAACAGCCCGATGTTCGACGACGACTCGCTCGGCACGATCACCGCCGCACGCCTGCCGCCCCAGAAGGCGCGGGTGCTGCTGATGCTGGCGCTGGCCGCCGGAACGCGGTCGGGCGATCTGCAAGGTTTGTACGACCGCGCCTGAGGCCGCCAAGGCCGGCCGGGGTGCGCAGGCCGGCGCTTCGCAGGCCGGCGCTTCGCAGGCCGGCGCTTCGCAGGCCGGCGCTTCGCAGGCCCGAGTCGGCGCGATGAGGCCATGGGTCCGCTGGCTGGTCCTCGCCCTGGCCGCCGCCGCAACCTTGGCCGCGCAGCCCGTGCGAGCCGTGCTGGTGACCGGCGCCCCGCCCGGCTCGCGCGATACCCAGTTTCATCTGCGACTCGCCACGGCCGTGGCCGAACTGGAACGGTCCCGCGACCCTCTGCTGCGCGAACTGGTCGCGGCGCTCCGGGCGTCGAGCGGAGTCATCGTCGTGCGGCCGCTGACCGAAGATCCCGCCACCTGGGGCACCGACCGCGACCGGGCCCATACGGCGCCGGCCGATCGCCGGCCCAGGCGCCTGGGGCGCAGCACGCCGACCGACGCCGTCGTGTTCCTGAACCGCGACGCGGTCGACGATGGCAGTGCGCACTGGAGAGGAGGCGTGCTGGTCCACGAGCTGGTCCATGCGCTGGACCTGAGCACCGGCCGCTACAGCGCCGACGTCCGGCTGCGCGAACGCCGCGCGGTGTTCCTGCAGAACGTCTGGCGACACCGTGTCGGGTACCCGCTGCGCGCGTCATACCACGGCCGCTTCGCCACCTTGGACTATCAGGTTGCCTCGAAGCGCGGCGAGATCGCGGACTACGGCCGGTACCTCTTCGCCGGGCCCGATTTCCCGGCGGAGCCGCCGCCCTAACCGGCCGGCAGGCCCTCGCGGCCACCGCCCGACCGTGGCGCAACCGGTCTCATGCCTGGGCGAAGGCCTGGCGGCCAGCCAGCCAGCGGTCGATCACCGGGCGGGCCAGCGGCGATCCGTCGCGCAGCATCCGCTCGGCCCAGCCGCGCGCCGTTTCGACCAGCTCGGCATCGCGTTCGAGGTCGGCATACCGCAGCAGGGGCAGGCCCGATTGCCGCGCGCCCAGCAGCTCGCCCGGTCCGCGCAGCAGCAGATCGCGTCTTGCGATCTCGAAGCCGTCGGCGCTCTCGAAGATGATGCGCAGGCGCTCGCGTGCGGTGTCCGACAAGGGCGGCTTGAACAGCAGCACGCACACGCTGTCGGCGGTTCCACGGCCGACTCGGCCGCGCAGCTGGTGCAGCTGCGCCAGGCCGAATCGCTCGGCGTGCTCGATGATCATCAGCGAGGCATTGGGCACGTCCACGCCCACCTCGATGACGGTGGTGGCGACCAGCACCCGCAGCTCCCCGTCGGAGAAGGCGGACATCACCGCGGCCTTTTCAGCCGGCGCCAGCCGGCCGTGCACCAGGCCGACCGGCCAGTCGGGCAGCTCCGCGGCCAGCTGCGCATGCGCATCGATCGCGTTCTGCAGGTCCAGCGCTTCGCTCTCTTCGATCAGCGGGCAGACCCAATAGATCTGCCGGCCTTCGGCCAGGGCCGCGCGAATGGCGTCGACCACCTGGTCGCGCCGGCTGGCATTGATCAGCTTGGTCACCACCGGCTTGCGCCCGGGCGGCAGCTCGTCGATCACCGACACGTCCAGATCGGCGTAATAGCTCATGGCCAGCGTGCGCGGAATGGGCGTGGCGCTCATCATCAGCTGATGGGCCGAACGGTCGCTGTTCTGCAGCGCGCCGCGCAGCGCCAGCCGTTGCGCGACGCCAAAACGATGCTGCTCGTCGACGATCGCCAGGCCCAGCGACGGGAACACCACACTGTCCTGGATCAGCGCGTGCGTGCCGATCAGCAGGTCCACCTGCCCCTCGGCCACCGCCTGGCGCACCGCCCGCTTGTCCGGCTCCTTCATCGAGCCGGCCAGCCACGCCACCCGCGCCATCGACGGATCGATCCATTGAATCAGCTTGCGGTGGTGCTGCTCGGCCAGGATCTCGGTGGGCGCCATCAGCGCCACCTGGTAGCCGCTGCCCACGGCCTGCAGCGCGGCAAGCGCCGCAATCACGGTCTTGCCGCTGCCCACATCGCCTTGCAGCAGCCGGTTCATCGGTTCGGCGCGCCCCAGGTCGGCGGCAATTTCGCGCCATACCCGCTGCTGCGCGCCGGTCAGCTTGAACGGCAGCCTGTCGAGCAGTGCCGCGGCCCGCGATCCGATCGTCAGCGGGTCGGCGCGCAGTGCGCTTCGTCGCAGGCGCGATTCGCGCAACGACAGCTGCTGCGCCAGCAATTCATCGAAGATCACCGTGCGCCAGGCCGGATGCGTGCGCTCCTCTAGCGCGGCGCGCGGCTCGCGCGGCAGCGGCGCATGCAGCAGCTCGACCGCCTCGCGCATCGGCATCAGGCCCAGCGCCTCGCGCTGGTCGGCGGGCAGCGGGTCGGGCCAGCGCACCCGCTCGAGCGCTTCGCCGACGGCAACCCGCAGTGCCGTCTGGCTGACGCCCGCGGTGCTCGGGTAGATCGGCGTGAGCCGCTGCGGCAGGCCGACCGCAGGTCCGGCCGCCTTCACCGTGGGGTGGACCATCTCGATGCCGAACAGACCCGACTTCACGGCGCCGTACGCCCGCACCCGGCGCCCGACCTCCAGCTGCTTGAGCTGCGAGGGATAAAAATGAAAAAGTCTCAGCGACAGCCGGCCGCTGGCATCCTCCAGCTCGACGCTCAGCACGCGCCGGCCCCGACCGCTGATCTCCTGGCGCTTCACGACGCCCTCGATCTGCACTTCATCTCCGTGGCGGGCCGAGGCGATCGGCACCACCTGCGTCAGGTCCACATAGCGAAGCGGCAGATGCAGCGCATAGTCGTCGTCGGTGCGCAGGCCCAGCTTGGCCATGCGCGTGGCCACCGGGTCGCGCGAGGCCGCAATGTGCTGCGCCTGCGTCGCCGGCACGCCGGCCCGGGCAGGCTTGGCTTTCGGCTTGGCCATGCCGGGGCCCGCGGGGGGGCTCAGTCCAGCACCATCACCGCTTCGACCTCGAACTGAGCACCACGCGGCAGGCTGGCCACCCCCACCGTGGAGCGCGCCGGATACGGCGTGGCGATGTACTGCGGCATGATCTGATTGACGACCGGGAACTGGCCCAGGTCGGTCAGGAACAGCGTGAGCTTCACGCACTGGTTCAGCGAGCCGCCCGCCGCCTTGGCCACCGCCGCCAGGTTCTGGAAAGCGCGATGCACCTGGGCCTCGAAGGCCCCCTCCACCAGCTGGCCGCTGGCCGGGTCGAGCGCGATCTGGCCCGACAGGTAAACGGTGCTGCCGGCACGAATGGCCTGCGAATACGGGCCGATGGCCGCCGGCGCGTCAGGGGTCGAAATCACGTGTCTGCTCATGGGGGCGCCTGCAAGGAAAGAGTCGTCGGCCGCGTGGCTGGAATTGGCCTGCGCGAGGGCAGACGGCATCTTAGCCCAAGCCCGGGACCCTCCTGGACCCGGAACGGCAAGCGGCCCGGACGGGCCCGGCCGGCACGATCGCGCACCCGATGGATCAGCCCGCGGGCAGCGGAAAGATCAGGCAGGTCGTGGTGGCGTGCGCATACAGGCGCCCCGCCGAGTCGACCACACTGCCCTCGGCCAGGCCGATCTGGCGCGAGGTATGCACGACCCGTCCCTCGGCGCGCACCGGCCCCACATCCTCGGTCAGCGCGCGCAGGTAGTTCACCTTCAGTTCCAGCGTGGTGTAGCCCATGCCCTGCTCGAGCACGGTGTGCACCGCGCAGCCCACCGCCGAGTCGAGCATCGTGGCCAGGAACCCGCCATGGATCGACCCGATTGGGTTGTAGAAGCGCCCCTCGGGCGTGCCCTGGAACACGATGCGGCCCCGCTCGGCCACGATCGGCACCATGCCGATGGTCTCGCCGATCGGGATGGCCGGCAGGTCGCCACGAAAGATGCGCGACAGGAACTCCAGCCCCGAGCAGCCCGCCATCTCCTGCAGGCTGATGCGCCCGACGGGCGCCAGTTTCGCGGTGATGGCCTGGGCCTGGGCCAGCCACTCGGCGCGAACCGCGGCGGCTTCTTCGGGAGTGCGGGGTTTGGGTGTTTTCATCGGAGGTGCGCCTCCATCATGATCTGCGCTACTTGTACGGGATATAGCAGCCCCTGCTGGTCGCCGACAGGCCGGTCGTCAACCAAGTCTGCCAGCCGGCCAGGAAGTGCTCTCGCGAAACCCGGTTGCCACCCCCGCCCTGCCATTGCGTCAGGTAGTAATGCTTGCTGGTGCGCCCGAAAACACTGACCCAGTGCAGGCCGGGCTTGCCCCATCCGGCCGCCCCCACGTCCAGACAGACGATGACCGGGCCTGAATTCAGCGCATTGTGAAGGGCGGTCTCACCATACTGAATGCCCAGCTTGCAGCCGCTGGCGACGACGGTCTGCCTGATGCGCTGCCAGCTGGTGCCGAACGATCCGCTTACGATTTTCGCGGATCCTTCCTGACCAAGGCGGAAGTCCAGTGCTGCGTACCGAAAAGCCGGCTCTCAGGGCCGAATAGATCGCGGCCTGCCCGCAGCAGGAATTGGTGTGCGCTCCGTTGGAGTCCGCATTGGTGTAGTTCCAGTAGGTTCGGTAGAACCCGACATAGTCCGACGCTTGCACGCTTTCGATTTTCGCCATCGAACCGATCTTAGCCCAAGTCCGATGCCGTTCCGAAATGCCGGCGCACGCCGGTGAGGGTCAGGGGGCCGGCCTTGCGGCCGACTCTCAGGCGTTCGACGCGCCGCTTGCGCTGGCCCCGATGATCGCCTCGGCCAGCCACAGTCCTCATCTCGGCACCGGTGCTTCTACGGCGTGAACTTGAAGGTCCGTCCGTCGAATTCGTACGTGGCTGAACGGGCCCCCCACTTCGGCGCGATCTTGTCCGCCTCCCAGACGCCGTAGCGCTGGCGCATCTCGGCCAGCCGGGCCGGCTCGCCCGTGGCCAGGTTGCGGGTCTCGCGGGGATCCTCCGAGAGCCGATACAAGGCCTCCGCGCCGTCCAGATCCTTCAGGTACTTCCAGTCGCCGTCGCGCATCGCCTGGATCGGGCGGGTTCGCCAGAACAAAGGCCCGCGGCCCTGCTCTGCGCCCGCCTGCAGGCGGACCATCAGATCGCGGCCATCGTAGGCCCGGTCGGCCGGCAGGCGCGCCCCCGCAGCCGCGACCAGGGTCGGATAGATGTCCAGCGTCGACACCACGCCCGCGTGGGTGGCACCGGGCTTCAGGCGGGCCGGCCAGCGCACCAGGAACGGAATGCGCACCCCGCCCTCGAGGTAGGTCAGCTTGCCGCCGGACAGCGGCTGCGCGCTGCACAGGTTCGGAATGTAGGCCGCGCACCCGTTGTCGCTCAGGAAGACGACGATCGTGTTCTCCGACAGGCCAAGCGAGTCCAGTCGATCGAGCACGGCGCCCACGCCATCGTCCAGCGCGCTGACCATGCCGGCGTACACCCGCTGCGTCCGGTCCTTGATGGCCGCGAACCGATCGAAGTATTTCTGCGTCACCTGCAGCGGCGTGTGCGGCGCATGGTGGGCCACGTACAGGAAGAACGGCCGGGCGCGATGCCGTTCGATGAAGGCCAGGGCCTGCTCGGTGATCTGCTCGGTCAGGAATCCATCGCCCAGCTCGACCCGCTCGCGCGCCGGCCCGGTGATCACCGCATTGGCCGGGTTGACCCGCATCGCAGGCCGGACGAGTTCGCCCGCCTGGATCACCGGCGAGGGGGCCTGGGCGTTCACCGCGCCCGGCGCGTCGGGGCGGATGAAATTGGTCTGGCCGGTCAGGAAACCCCAGAACTCATCGAAGCCGCGGTTCAGCGGATAGAACTCTGGCGCCGAGCCCAGGTGCCACTTGCCGATCGCGCCGGTGCGGTATCCGGCCACGCGCAGGGCATCGGCCAGGGTCAGCTCGCGCGGATCGATGCCCAGCCGCTGACCGATGTCGCGCATGGCCGGACCGTTGTTGTACTCGAAGCCGAAGCGCTGCTGATGGCGTCCGGTCATCAGGCCCGCGCGCGAGGGAGAACAGATCGGCGCGCTGGCATAACCCTGGGTGAACACCACGCCCTCGCGGCCGATGCGATCGATGTTCGGCGTGGGAATGCGCCCCTGGTGGTAGGTCGACACATCGGCGTAGCCGAGGTCGTCGGCAATGATCACGACGATGTTGGGCTTCGCCACGGCCTGCCGCACCTCGCCCGCGGCCGGCGGACGGACCGCTTCGGGGTCCGGCGAGCGGCATCCCGAAACGGCCATGGCCAGAATCCCCAGTGTCGCCATCCAGCGCGCTGCGATCGTCATGGGCACTCCTGCATCAGGGTCGGCGGGCGCAGCCCGTTCGGGTCTCCGGGTGTCCGCGTTTCACGCATCGACCCGCGCGTTCCATGTCCGGGCCACCGCGCCCGACGCCCTGCGCACCGCCCGAATATACTCAAGAACACCAGCACGCCCCAAGCCGATGGCCAGGCCCGGGGCTTCCGTTCGATCGGCATCCACCCGGCTCACGCCAAGGGACTCCCATGAATTCGCATGCGCTCGTCATTCGCGGCGGCACGGTCATCGACGGCAGCGGCGGCGCGCCGCGCCAGGCCGACGTGGCCATCGACAACGGCCGGGTCACCGAGGTCGGCAAGGTGTCCGGCCGCGGGCATCGCGAGATCGATGCCCAGGGCCTGCTCGTTGCGCCCGGCTTCGTCGATATCCACACCCACTACGACGGCCAGGCCGCCTGGGACAAGCACCTTGCGCCGTCCAGCTGGCACGGTGTGACCACCGCCGTCATGGGCAATTGCGGCGTCGGCTTCGCCCCGGTGTACGTCCGCAACCGCGACCGCCTGATCGAACTGATGGAAGGCGTCGAGGACATCCCCGGCACCGCCTTGCACGAGGGCATTCCCTGGCAGTGGGAAACCTTCCCCCAGTACCTCGACTTCCTCGAGTCGCTGCCGCGCGACATCGATCTGGGCGCGCAGGCGCCCCATGCGGCGATCCGCGTGCACGCGATGGGCGAACGGGCCATCGCGCGCCAGGCCGCCACCCCGGACGAAATCGAGCGCATGGCGCAGGCCACCCGCGAGGCCATCGAAGCCGGCGCGCTCGGCTTTTCCACCTCGCGCACGGTCAATCACCGCAGCATCTCGGGCGAACACATCCCCACGCTGCGCGCCGAGGCCGACGAACTGATGGCCATCGCGCGCGCCATGGGCCGCAGCGGCCGCGGCGTGATGCAGGTCGTCAGCGACCGGCTCGACCGCGTCGACGAGATGGACCTGCTCGAGCGCATGGCGCAGGAATCCGGGCGGCCGATGTCGATTTCGCTGGCGCAGAGCAATCGCAAGCCCGACCTCTGGAAACCCTTCCTGGAACGGATCAGCGAGGCCAACGCGCGCGGCATCGCCATGCGCGCCCAGGTGGCGGCCCGCGCCATCGGCCTGATGCTGGGCCTGGAGGCCACGCTGAATCCGTTCATGTACAGCCCCGCCTATCAGGCCATCGCGCACCTGCCGCTGGCCGAGCGCGTGGCGCGCATGCGCGACCCGGCCGTGCGCCGGGCGATCATCGAGCAGACCACCGTCGATCCGAAGGGCCTGCTCGGCAGCAACATGCTCGACCAGTACCAGGCCATCTTCCGCCTCGGCAATCCGCCCGACTACGAACCCGCCGCATCGACCTCGGCGCTGGCGGTCGCCGAACGCGAGGGCCGGGCGCCGGCACAGGTCACTTATGACTGGCTGCTCGAGAACGACGGCCACGCCCTGCTCTACGCCCCCACGCTGAACTACACCGACGGCAACCTGGACGTGGTGCGCACCATGCTCACCCATCCGCACACGGTGCCCGGCCTGTCCGACGGCGGCGCACACGTCGGCACCATCTGCGACGTGAGCTTTCCGACCACCTTGCTGCAGTGGTGGGGGCGCGATCGGCCGCGCGACCGCATCCCGCTCGAATTCCTGATCGCCCGCCAGAGCCGCGGCACGGCCCTGGCCGTGGGCCTGGCCGACCGCGGCCTGATCGCCCCGGGCTACAAGGCCGACATCAATGTGATCGACATGGCGGCGCTGCGCCTGCATCCGCCCGAAATGGCGTACGACCTGCCGGCCGGCGGGCGGCGCATGCTGCAGCGGGCCGACGGCTACCGGCACACCTTCGTGTCGGGCCAGGAAATCATGGCCGACGGCCAGGCCACCGGCGCCATGCCCGGCAAGCTGGTGCGCGGCGGCCAGGCGGCCCCCTGATCTTCGACTGATCCCAATCGGGCCGCCCCCAATCGGGCAGCCCCAATCGGGCGGCCCCCGAGCGGGGCCCGCCAGAAATCACATCGGGCATTGACACGGGCATCGCGGACGCGCTTAATGCCGCTGGCCATTAATACATCTGGTTTAAATATTCCGCAATGCAGCAAACCGCCCTGCCGCCGCTGCCTGCTGCATCCGCCACCGCGCGCCGCGGCATCGGCGTGGCGCGCAGCGGCCAGACGCGGCAGGCGCTGCTCGACGCCGCCGAACGCCTGTTTGCCGAACGGGGCGTGAACTGGGTCTCGATGCGCGAAATCGTGCGCGCAAGCCAGCAGCACAACACCTCGGCCGCCCTTTACCACTTCGGCAGCCGCGAGGCGCTGATCGTGGCCGTGGTCGAACGGCGCCAGGCCATCGTCAATGCGATGCGGCATCAGCGCGTCGACGAACTCGAGGCCTGCGGCCAGGCACACGATCTGCGAAAGGTGATGGCGGCGGCGATCGAACCGCTGGCCGAATGCGTGCGCACCACCGACTGGGGTGCCCGCTACGCGCAAATCTATTCCGAGCTCGCGCAGCGCCCCGCCGACAGCCCCGAGGTGCAGTGGCACACCGGTCACCTGAGCAGCATGCTTCGCGTCGAAACCCTGGTGCAGCGCTGCCTTCCGGATTTGCCGCCGTCGGTGCTGCAGCGCCGCCTGCGCATGCTGCGCAATCACACCACCTATGCCCTCAGCGGCTGGGTCCGGTTCAACGGACCCGTCAGCCCGTCGAATTCTGTCCGCTTTCGCCGAGAAGTCGAAGCCCTGATCGATTTCATGACCGCCGGTGTCGGCGCCGAACACCATCCCAGGCCGCCACAGGCCTGACCAGAACTCCGGGAGACCTCCATGACGCTTGCCGCGCCCGCGACCCATCAGCTGCAGACCTACGACGACGCCCGCGCCTGGTACGGCCCGGCCATGGCGGCCCGAACGGACTGGAAATATTCGCTGACCCCGGCCGACGTCGCCGAACTCGACCACGCCGTGGCCCGCGCCATCGAAAACGACATCGACCTGGTCACCCTGACGGCGGCCCAGTTTCCCCTGCCCACGCTGGGCCAGAAGCTGCGCCAGGTCCGCCAGCAGCTGCTGCACGGCTGCGCCATTGCGCTGCTGCGCGGCTGGCCGAGCGGCGAACGCAGTCTTCGCGAGTCGGCCACCGCGTTCTATGGCCTGGGCACGCACCTGGGCGAACCCATCTCCCAGAATGGCCTGGGGCATGTGCTGGGCCACGTGGCCAACCTGGGCAAGGACTACAAGGACCCCACCACCCGCGGCTATCAGACCAAGGCCGAGCTGCAGTTCCACACTGACGGCGGCGACATCGTCGGCCTGCTGTGCATCCGGCCCGGCCTGTCCGGAGGCCAGTCGCGGGTGGCCAGTTCGACCACCGTCTGGAACGAACTCGTGCGCCGGCGCCCCGATCTGGCCGAACTGCTGAAGGCCGGCTACTGGTTCTCGCGCGTCGGCGAAATCAGCCCGGGTCAATCGCCTGCCTACCAGATTCCGCTGTTCCAGGACTGCGAGGGGCGGATGATCGCTTTCCTGGTGCAGAGCATGATCGAGAAGGCCCAGGCCTTCGCGGAAGTGCCCCGGCTGTCCGCCGCGCAGCGCGAGGCGCTCAAAATGGTCGAAACACTGGCCAGCGACGACGCGATCCGGCTCGACATGGATTTTCGTCCCGGCGACATGCAGTTCCTGCTGAACCATTCGATCCTTCACTCGCGCACCGCCTATGAGGACCGGCCCGAGCCCGAGCGGCGCCGTCACCTGCTGCGCCTGTGGCTGTCCTGCGACGACGGTCCGGCCTTGCCCTCGAAGGCCGGCGGCCCGCAGAAAAAAACGGCCAAGGGTCGCCCGGGCGGCATCGAACTGGCCGGGGTGCGGCGGGTCGCCCCGCTGGAGCCCTGCTGATCCGTTCGCCACGCCCCTCCGACACGTCGTGCCCCTCTAGCGCAGGTCAAACCACCATGAACGCACCCGCCACCTTCAAGCCGTACAACCACCCCAGTGCCTGGAAGGGCGCCGACCTGCGCCATTCCTCCGACTGGATCCTGAGTCTGAGCGCCAGCGACAACGACGAACTGCAGGCCGCGCTGGCGATCGCCAAGGGCAAGGGCGCGCAGATTCCGCACCTGAAAGCGTCGGATTTTCCGCTGCCCACGCTCGCCGCGCGCATCCGCGCGATGATCGACGAGGTGATCGACGGCCGCGGCTTCACCCTGGTGCGCGGCTTCGACATCGGCCGCTACCCGATCCAGGACGCCGCCCTGATCTACTGGGGCCTGGGCGCCCACATGGGCGAGGGCCGCGCCCAGAACGCGCAAGGCGACCTGCTCGGCCACGTCACCGACCTGGGGGTCGACTTCCGCACCAACACCAATGTGCGCGGTTACCAGACCAAGCTGGTGCTGCCCTTTCACAACGACTCGCAGGACGTGGTCGGCCTGATGTGCGTGCACCCGGCGCGCAGCGGCGGACTGTCGCGCATCGTCAGTTCCACGGCCGTGCACAACGCGGTGCTCGAGCGCCGCCCCGACCTGCTCGGCGTGATGTATCAGCCCTTCCACATGGATCGCCGCGGCGAGGAGCCGCCGGGCAAACCGCCCTACTACACCGGCGCGTTCTTCGAGTGGTGTGGCGCTCGCCTGCTGTGCCGCTACAACCGCACCTACATCACCTCGGCGCAGCGCTTCGCCGAGCTGCCGCGCCTCACCCCGCAGCAGATCGAAGCCCTCGACCTGATGGACAGCCTGTGCAACGACAAGGACCTGCGCCTGGACATGGAACTGCAGCCCGGCGACATGCAGTTCATCTGCAACTACACCACGCTGCATTCGCGCACCAGCTACGAAGACTGGCCCGAAAAGGAACGCCGCCGATACCTGCTGCGCCTGTGGCTGGACACGGGGCGCATCGGGTCATTGCCCGAGTCCTACCTCGCCCGCTACGACGACATGCAGATCTGGCAGCGCAATCCGCGCCCGCCCATCTTCGATCTCTCGGCGCTCAGGGCCGAACTGGCGCACTGATGCCCGACAAACCGACCCCAAGGAGAAACCGATGAACGCGATTTCGATGCTCGAGGCCCGCGCGCAGGCGCAGGCGGTGCCGCTGGACAAGATCGACCTGTCCGACGGCGAACTGTTCCGAACCGACACCGTCTGGCCTTACCTGGCGCGCCTGCGCCGCGAGGCGCCCATCCACTACCTTCCGGAGGGCCAGCACGGTCCGTTCTGGTCGGTGACCAAGTACAAGGACATCGTCACGGTGGACACCAACCACCAGGTGTTCTCCTCCGAATCCAGCCTGGGCGGCATCACCCTTTTCGAAGTCCCGTCGCAGATGCGCCGGCCCAATTTCATCTCGATGGATCCGCCCAAGCACGACGCCCAGCGCATGGCGGTCAGCCCGATCGTCGCGCCGGCCAATCTGGCCAAGCTCGAGTCCCTGATCCGCTCGCGGGCCGTGGCGATCCTCGAGAGCCTGCCGCGCAACGAAACGTTCAACTGGGTCGACAAGGTCTCCATCGAGCTGACGACCCAGATGCTCGCCACGCTGTTCGACTTTCCCTTCGAAGACCGGCGCCTGCTCACCCACTGGTCCGATGTCGCGACCACGATCCCCGCGGGCTCCGGCGCCGAGGGCTGGGCCCGTCGCGAGGCCGAGCTCATGGAGTGCGCGAAGTACTTCACCCGGCTGTGGAACGAGCGCGTCAATGCGCCGCCCAGCACCGATCTGATCTCGATGATGGCGCATGCGCCGGCCACGCGGAACATGAATCCGGCCGAGTTTCTGGGCAACCTGGTGCTGCTGATCGTGGGCGGCAACGACACGACCCGCAACTCGATCACCGGCGGCCTGCTGTTCCTGAATCAGAACCCGGACCAGTACGCCAAGCTGCGCGAGAACCGCAAGCTGATCCCCAGCGCGGTCTCGGAAATCATCCGCTACCAGACCCCGCTGTCGCACATGCGCCGCACCGCGCTGGTCGATACCGAGCTCGGCGGCAAGCAGATCAAGGCGGGCGACAAGGTGGTGATGTGGTACATCTCGGGCAATCGCGATGACGAGGTCATCGAGAACCCGGACGCCTTCATCGTCGATCGCGCCCGGCCGCGCCAGCACATCTCGTTCGGCTTCGGCATCCACCGCTGCGTGGGCAACCGGCTGGCCGAGATGCAGTTGCAGATCCTCTGGGAAGAAGCGCTCGCTCGGTTCCCGATGATCGAAGTGGTTGGCGAACCCGAACGGGTTTCCTCGTGCTTCGTGCACGGGTTCACCTCGCTGCCGGTTCGCATTCCGGGCTGAACGAGGCGCCCGCACGCGCTTGCCGACCGGGGCTGCCGCCCCGGCCCGCAGCACTGCCCGCTGGTCAGCTTATTGGCACCGGGGTGAAGCCACCCGCCCCGGTATTGGCCTTCACCGCTTCGAGGCCGCCAAACAACTCGATCAGTTCGGCCTGCCGAGTCTTGGCCCGACGATCGACTTCATCCGGATCCATCCGTGCACGCAGCGCGGCCTCGAAACGTTCGGCCACGGCCACCGCATCGGCACCGATTGCCGCCTGCGCCAGCAGGTCGTCGCGCTCTTCCGGGTCCGTCTGAAGATCGAACAGCTGGGGCTGCAGGCCGCAGTAATGAATGTACTTGTAGCGGCTGTCGGTGAGCATGAACAGCGCGGCCTTCGAGCCCACCGTGTGGTACTCCGACAGCACGATGCGCGACGGATCTGCCGCCTGCGGCATCGCGAACCACGACACCGAATGGCCGCCCACCTGCGCATCCAGCGTGGGCTCTTCACGCAGGCCGACCGCGTCGAGCACGGTGGCATAAAGATCGAGATGACTGCAGGGAGTCGACACGATCTGCCCCTGCGGCACACCCTGGCCCGCGATGATCAGCGGCACGCCGGCGGACTCGTCGTACATCGTGCTCTTGCCCCACAGGCCGCGTGCGCCGGTATTGTCGCCGTGGTCGCTGAGGTAGACGACGCGCGTATCGCCGGCCAGCCCGGTTTCATCCAGCGTGCGCAGCAATTCACCCACCTGGTGGTCCAGGAACGTGACCAGCCCGTAGTAGCCGGCCAGGGCGCGACGCACATCGGCGTCGTTCTTGAACGGCAGGTTGTAGCTGGACTGGCGCGCGTAATCCTGGATGAACGGATGCATGCCCGCATGGATGCCGAACACATAGTCCTTGGGCATCGGCAGCGGACGCGAGGCGTACCTCGAAAAGAACGGCTCCGGCACCGTCAGAGGAAAATGCGGCGCCACCATCGACACCATCAGCACCCAAGGTTTGCTCGAGCGGCGCGCGGGGTCGGCGCCACGCTCGGCCAGCCAGGCCTTGGCCGTTGCCACGATGTTCTCGTCGTAGCGGTTGTAATCCGAGTAGCCCGCCTTGGCGCTGCTCAGCATGCCGGCGCCGCTGCCCGGGGGAAGCGGCGGATCGCGCAGCAACATCCGGGTCATGCCACGCCCTTCATGGATGTGCATGGGCAGCAAGGTCTCGGTAAATCCGTAGTCGTCGCCCTGCCAGCCTCTGAAATGCAGCTTGCCGATCGAACTCACCTCGTAGCCCGCCGCGCGCAGCCGGTGGGACCAGCCCGGCACCACGCCGTCCCACGCGTCGACGTTGTCCCAGTATCCGGTTTCGTACACCGGGCGCCCGGTCATCATCGCCGCCCGTGCCGGTACGCAGATGGGGCTCGCGCAATAGGCGCGGGTCAATCGCGTGCCGCGCGCCGCCAGCGCATCCAGATGCGGGGTATGGACATCCGGATGCCCTGCGCAGCCCATCACCTTCGGATTGTGCTCGTCGGACAGCAGGATCAGCAGGTTCTGGGGTGTCATGTTTGAACTCCGCGGGTGTCGAATCAAGTGCGGATTGTTCCGGACTCGCTCGCGGTGCAGTATAAAGTGGGCAACCCGCATGCCGGGCTGGCCGCCATTGGGCCAGTCACGGCGTCAAAGCGGTTCTGACCACACAACGGAGATACCACGTGAATCTGACTTATTCGCGCCGGCTGCGGGCGCGTGTGCTGCAATCGTCGCTGGCCATTGCGCTGGCGCTGAGCGCCTCGGGCGTCGGCGCCCAGAGCCCCATGCGCGGAGGCTCGCTGTCGATCTCGCTCGAGAGCGACCTGCAGGGGCTGGACCCGCTGGTGATTTCGTCGTTCAACGACAAGCAGGCCGGCATCACCGTCTACGACACCCTGCTCGACATCGGCCCCAAGGGCAACCTGCTGCCCAACCTCGCCGAGAAGTTCGAATCCGCGCCCGACGCCACCTGGTTCAAGCTGAAGCTGCGCAGCGGCGTGAAGTTCCATGACGAGACGCCCTTCGATGCGGCCGCGGTCGTCGAACACTTCAAGCGCCTGATGGACCCCAAGAACCGCTACCGCTGGGCCGCCGACCTGGCGGGCATCGGCAGCATCGAGGCGACCGGACCGCTGGAAGTCATGTTCAAGATGAAGGCACCCTCGGCGCACTTCCTCGCCACCCTGGCCGACACCTCGGGCATGATCGTGTCGCCCACCGCGGCCAAGAAGCATGGTGAAAACTACGTGTCCAACCCGGTCGGTACGGGCCCGTTCGTCTTCAAGGAATGGCGGCGTGGCTCGCAGATCGTGTTCGTGCGCAACAGCGCCTACTGGAAGGGCCCGGTGCACCTCGATGAAGTGGTGCTGCGCCCGATGCCCGACGAGCAGACCCGGATGGCCAGCCTGAAGGCCGGCAACCTGGACATCGCGATGAACGCGCCGGCCAAGGAAGTGATCGAGGCCCGGGCGAACAAGAAACTGACCATCCACGATCCGGGCAGCCTGGGCTCGATCTTCGTGATGATCAACACGGAACAGCCCGATGTGTCGGACCCGCGGGTGCGCCTGGCGATGGCCCATGCGCTGGACCGCGACACCATGAACAAGGTGCTGAACAAGGGCCTGGCCAAGATCGCCAACACGCCGTTCGGCACGGGCCTGGCGCCCCATGAGCAGGTCGAGAACTACCCCAAATACGATCTGGCCAAGGCCAAGAAGCTGATGGCCGAGTATGGCAAACCGGTCAAGATCAAGCTGTCGATCAGCGGCGCGCCGTTGTCGGCGCTCAATGCCCAGGTGCTGCAGCAGATGTGGAAGAAGGCCGGGATCGAGACCGAGATCATCCCGACCGAACAGGTGCAGCTGATTCGCGCCGCCATGGGCCGCCAGTACCAGGTCATGCTGTACCGCTGGCAGGGCGGCATCGACCCCGACCGCAACGTGTACGGCGTGTTCCACTCCAAGGGCACGGTGAACCGCACCGCCTACAAGAACCCCGAGATGGACAAGCTGCTGGACGCCGGTCGCGCCACCACCGACCCGGCCGAGCGCCTGAAGATCTATCGCCAGGTGAACAACCTGCTGGCCAAGGATCTGCCCTACCTGCAGCTGACCTACTTCAACAACTACAGCATCTCGGGCGCCAATGTGAAGGGCATCGTGCCGGTGCCCGACGGCCTGATCGCGGCTCGCTGATGTCTGCCCGGACGGGACCAGAACACCGCCGAGCTGGCCTGGCAGCGGCAGGGCTGGCCCTGCCCGCCCGAGCTGCGCCGCCTGCCGTCGCCGGTGTACGTGCGGGTGCAGAGCCTCGCTGCGCGCCACCGCTTCCCGATGCACCGCCATCGCTGGCATCAGCTGATCTACGCCATCTCCGGTTCCCTGACGGTGGCGGTCCAGGACCATTGGGTGGTGATCAGCCCCGAGCAGGCCATCTGGATTCCGGCCGGCGTCGAACATGCGGTCGGCTCGACCCATGGGGCCGAATTCCGCAGCCTGTATGTCGATGCGAAGACGCGGGTTGCGATGCCCGCGGGCAGCGCGGTGGTGAAGATCACGCCGCTGATGCGCGAACTGATCCTGGAGGCCGCCGGCACCGGCACGAAGGCCGATGCACGGGTCTACCGCAACAAGGTCTGCCAGCTGATCCTGGCTCATCTGCCGCGCCTGTCGCTGCTGAAGATGTCGTTGCCCTGGCCGCGAACCCCGATGCTGCGCCAGATCTGCGAAGCGCTCTACATGGCGCCTGCCGACCCGCGCAGCATGGCCGACTGGGGCAGCCAGCTCGGCGCCTCGAGCCGCACCCTGACCCGGCACTTCCAGGAGGACGTCGGCCTGACCTTCCGGGAATGGAAGCGCCGCATGCGGCTGGTCAAGTCGCTGGAGCTGCTGGGCGCAGGCCTGAGCGTGACCGCCACGTCGCTGACGCTGGGGTACGGGTCGACGTCGGCGTTTTCGTTCATGTTCATGCGCGAGATGGGCTACAGCCCGCGCCAGCATCTGGTCGCCTCCGGCTAAGCCGCATCGATTGTCGTTTCATCGACAGTCGTTGTCTGTCTGTCGAAAGCGCGCACGCCCTGCCCCGCCTAGACTTCGTCGGATGGATTCCATCAACCCATCGAACGATCCCTCATGAACGCCATCAACCAGCCCTTGTCGGGCGTCAAAGTGGTCGAGTTCTGCACCACCGCTGCCGGCCCCTTCTGCGCGATGCTGCTGGCCGACATGGGCGCCGACGTGATCAAGATCGAACCGCCCTCGGGCGACGGGTTGCGCCAATGGCCCCCCATCACCAATGGCTTCAGCGAGAACTTCGCCTCGGTCAACCGCAACAAGCGATCGATGGTGCTGGACCTGAAGCTCCCCGCCGATGCCCAGACCGCGCGCCGGCTGGTGCTGGACAGCGATGTGCTGATCGAAAACAACCGCCCGGGAGTGATGGACCGCCTCGGGCTCGGTTATGCGGCGCTGTCCGCCCTGAAGCCCTCGCTGGTCTACTGCTCGATCTCGGCGTTCGGCCAGAGCGGACCGCGCTCGGGCGAAGGCGGCTTCGACCTGACCATCCAGGCGGCCGCCGGCGTGATGAGCGTGACCGGCGAGGACGGCGGTGCGCCGGTCAAGTGCGGGGTGCCGATCGCAGACTTCTCATCGGGCCTGTATGGCGCGTTTTCGATCGCGTCGGCGCTGATGGCCGTGCGCAGCGGCGCCCCCGGCGCCCATCTCGACATTCCGATGTTCGGCTGCACGCTGGCCATCGCCGCACTGCAGACCAGCGAGCTGTTCGGCACCGGACGCAACCCCAAAAAACTGGGCTCGGCCCATCCCCGCAATGCGCCGTACCGGGCGTTCGCCGCATCGGACGGCTATTTCGCCATCGCCGCCGGCAACCACTCGCTGTGGCTGAAGGTGCTCGATGTGGTGGGCATGCCCGAACTGGCCGACGACCCGCGCTTCAAGTCCACGCTGGATCGGGCCACGAACCAGGCGGCGCTCAAGGAGGTGCTGGACCCTGTGTTTGCCGGCCAGACCGCGGCCCATTGGCTGCATGCCTTCGAGGCAGCCGGAGTGCCGCACGCGCCCATCAACGACTATGAGTCCGCGCTGGCCGATCCGCAGGTCGAGCACATGGGCTGGGTGCAGCCGCTGCGGCTGCCCGACGGCACGATGACGCGCACCTTCGGCTCGCCGGTGCGATTCAACGGGCAGACCCTGCCCGTCACGGTCGGCCCGCCGCAACTGGGTCAGCACACCGAAACCATCCGCGCCACCTACGGCTCGCCAGGGAGTGTCCATGAGTGATCGTTTTGAGCAGTTCATCGCCGAGGTGACATCGGCCGTATCGGGCAGCAATGACGAATCAGTGGTGCTGCCGCAGGTGCGCGCCGCCATGGCCAGGCTGGTGGCAAAGGACGACTGGCTGCCCGCGGACAAGGCGCAGGCCGATCCACAACGCTATCAGCAGAACCTGCTGCATTGCGATGCCGGCGGCCGCTTCAGCGTGGTCTGCTTCGTGTGGGGTCCCGGGCAGCAGACCCCGATCCACGACCACCTGATGTGGGGTGTGATCGGCATGCTGCGCGGCGCCGAAATCTGCATTCCCTACCGTCTGGTCGACGGCAAGCCCGAGCGCCACGGCGACGAAATCCACATCAGACCGGGCGATGTGGGCGCGGTGTCGCCCACCATCGGCGATATCCACCAGGTGCGCAATGCGTTGCCTGACCGGCCATCGATCAGCATTCATTGTTATGGCGGCGACATCGGCAAGGTCGAACGCCATTCCTTCACCGCCGGCAGCCGCACCGCCGAACGCTTCGTGTCCGGCTACTCCAACGTCGCCTCCTGACACCCGCCATGAACGCCATCGCCATCGACCGCCAGGACGACTGCTGGACCCTCACGCTGGATCGCGAACGCTCGGCCAATGCGCTGAACGCGCAGATCGTCGACGAGCTGCTCGAGGCGGTCGTGCAGGCCGGCGTGCAGGGCGTGCGGGTGCTGGTGCTGCAGGGCAAGGGGCGTAACCTCAGCGCCGGCTTCGACTTCGGCGGCTTCGAGGAGCAAAGCGAGGCCGACCTGCTGCTGCGCTTCGTGCGCATCGAGACGCTGCTGCAGGCGATCGGGGCATCGCCCTGCCTGACGGTGGGCCTCGCCCACGGCCGCAATTTCGGCGCGGGCGCCGATCTGTTCGCGGCCTGCCAGTGGCGCATCGCCGAGCCCGGCGCCACCTTCCGGATGCCGGGGCTGGCCTTCGGGCTGGTGCTGGGCACACGCCGTCTGGCGGCCCTGGTCGGCCCCGAAAGAGCGCGCGACCTGCTCGAATCCCTGGCCACCTTCGGGGCCGACGAAGCGCACGCCATGGGCTTCGCGCGCCAGCTCGCGCCCCAGGCCGAGTGGCCGGCCATCGTGCAGGAGGCGCGCCGGGTGGCTGCCGTGCTGCCGGCGGCCAGCCGCACGCGGCTCTATCGCACACTGGGCGCCACGGCCGCCGCGGACGCCAGCCTGGCCGACCTGGTGCGTTCGGCGGCCGAACCGGGCCTGAAGGCCCGCATGCAGGCGTATCGAGACGCAAGCGCGCGACGGAGCTGATCGGCGCTGCTACGCTGACCGGCCCCGAACACGCATCACGACAGGAGCCGCAGCACATGGCCTACCAGCATCTGGACGTCCGGCACGAGAACGGTGTCGACTGGGTGACGATGAACCGCCCCGAGCAACTGAACGCGCTGAACAAGGCGCTGGTTCAGGATCTGAACGACTACTTCGGCGCGCTGAACACGCGTTCGCCCGCGCGCGTGGTGGTCTTGCGCGGCGCGGGCCGGGCGTTCAGCGCCGGCCTCGACCTGAAGGAGGCCATGCAGCGCCGCGCGCAGGGCAATCCCACCGTCAGCGACAACCTCGATTCGCAGCACGCCATCCGCAACATCGCGCTGACAATGCGCCGCTGCCCGCAGCCCATCATCAGCATCGTCCAGGGCTCGGCGGCCGGTGGCGGCTTTGCGCTGGCGCTGGCCTCCGACGTGCGCCTGGTCACGCCGGATGCGCGCATGAACGCGGCCTTCATCCGCATCGGCCTGAGCGCCTGCGACATCGGTGTCAGCTATTTCCTGCCGCGCATGGTGGGCTCGTCGGTTGCGGCCGAATACATGCTGACCGGCCGCTTCATCGACGCGCAGCGCGCCTATCAGCTGGGGCTCGTCAGCCGCATCACGCCGCCCGAAGCCATCGAGGCCGAAGCGCGTGCGTTCGCCGCCGACATGCTGCATGCCACACCGCTGGGCCTGCGCCTGACCAAAGAGGCGCTCGGCCATGCGATCGACGCCAACTCGATGGAGGCGGTGATCGCGATGGAGGACCGCAACCAGATCCTGTGCACCCGCGGGGAAGACTTCAATGAAGGCATCAAGGCGTTCTTCGAGAAGCGCCCGCCCAGTTACGCGGGCCGCTGAACCGCCTGGCCGATGAAGGCCTCGATCTGTTCATCGGTGGTGGCGAACGAGCACACCAGCCGCACGAACATCTGGTCCGCCCGCAGGTTCAGGCCAGCCGGCAAGGCGCTGGCATACCACTCGTAGAACTCCGCGCCACCGGCCTGCAGCCTCAGGGCCAGCGCGCGCGGCATCAGCAGGAACAGTTCATTGGCCTGCACCGGCCAGACCAGCGACACGCCTGGCACCTCGTCCAACCGGCGCGCCAGTTGCGTTGCCTGCCGGTTGGCGTGCCGGGCCAGTTCCAGCCAGTGCCCGTCGCGCAGCCAGCCCAGCATCTGCGCACCCAGCAGGCGCCCCTTGGCCAGCAGGTGCCCGCTGCGCTTGCGGCGATGCTCGAGCCCCGCCACCCGCTCCTTGCGAAAGACCAGGATCGCCTCGGCCGCCCAGCAGCCGTTCTTCGAAGCGCCCAGCGTGAGGATGTCGACGCCGGCGCGCCAGCTCAGCTGCGCGGGGCTGCAGCCCTGCGCAGCCACGGCGTTGGCGAAGCGCGCGCCGTCCATGTGCAGCGCCATCGCGTTCGCCCGTGCGCACTCGGCCAGCGCGGCGACCTCATCGGGCGAGTAGACCAGACCGCTTTCCGTGGCCTGCGCGATGCTCACAGCGCCGGGCTGAGGATTGTGCGGATGGTCTCGCCCGGCGCGCGCCAGGTGCGTGCGCAGCGCGTGCGCCGTCAGCTTGGGCTCGTCACAGGCGATGGCCTGCACGCGTGCGCCGCCGGTGAACCCTTCCGGCGCGGTCGATTCGTCGGTCGCGATGTGCGACTGCGCGTGGCACAGCACCTGCTGCCAGGGCTGGACCAGGCTGGCCAGCGCCAGGCCGTTGGCGGCCGTGCCGGTGGCCACGAAATACGCCTCGAGATCGGTCTCGAACACATCCCTGAGCGCGGCCACCGCGCGCGCGGTCCAGTCGTCCTGGCCGTAGCCGTGGCTGTGGCCGACGTTGGCCTCGATGAGTGCCTGCAGCACCTGCGGCGAACAGCCGGTCTGGTTGTCACTGCCGAACGGCATGATGTGGGCTCCCGGGTCATGCCGGGGATCCTACCGTGTCCCGCTGCGGTACTGGGCCCAGATGTCGGCCGGCCGGGCACGGGCCAGACCCGGCAATCGGTCGGATTCGCGGCACACCACGCCGTAGCACTCGCAGGCACGGGCTTCCAGAGCGCGGCAATCGAGCACCTCGATGCTGCCGCGGGCATAGCGGATCAGGCCGGCACGCTGCAGCGCCAGCGCCACTTCGGTCACGCTCTCCCGGCGCACGCCCAGCTTGCCGGCCAGCAGTTCCTGAGTCAGGTGCAGCAGCTTGCCCTGCACGCGATCCAGGTTCAGCAGGATCATCCGGCAGACCTGCTGGTCGACCGTGTGGTGCCGGTTGCAGGCGGCGGTCTGCGCCATCTGCGTCAGCAGGGCCTGGGAATAGCTCAGCAGCAATTGCATCGTGGCGCCGCCGCGATTGAAGGTGTCGAAGACCACTTCGCTCTTCAGCCGGTAGCCCTGGCCGGCGACCTGCACGACCGCGCTGCCGATCGACGAGATGCCACCCATCAGCAGTGGCACACCGACCACCCCGTCGTTGCCGACGATGGCCACCTCGGCACAGTCGCCATTGGCCATCAGGACCATCAGCGAGACGACCGCCGTCGTCGGGAAGTGCACATGGGTGAAGCGGCTGCCCGAGTCGGACAACACCAGGCCGAGCGGCATGTCGACCCATTCGAGCTGCTCCGACCAGCTCCGCCAGACGTCGGCGGGAAGCGCCGCCAGCAGCTGGTTCTCGCCCGGGTCGGTGTCGATCGCCGCTGCCCGCTTGGACGGACAGCGCAGCGGCAGCGACTGGCGAGGGGCAGTGGCCGGCCGCAGGGGTATCTCGATGACGTGCATGACAAGGCCTTCCATGATGGGCTGAAGGCCCCCAGTCTTGCGCGGCGCGACTCGATTGTCTGTCGGCAGGACGGACGGGCACGGGTGGGACAGGGACTACGGATCGCTGGTCGCAATCGCCCATTTTGAACCCGGGCGCGAAGGGTCGATCTTTATACTGTGCCGGTGAACCGTTCGCGCGCCCGAACCCGCTGCTGGACCTGGCTTGCCATCGCGGCCTGGTTCCTGGGCGCGCTCGCGCCGCTGCTGGACCGCACGCAAGCATCGGCGCCAACCGGGTATCTGGGCGAAATCTGTTCGGTTCGCTCGACGACGGCCGGATCGTTCCTCGGCGCGGCCTCCCTGGGCGACACTTCCGACAGTCAGTCGGACGGCACCCACGCCGGACACTGCGTGCTGTGCGCCGGGCAGCATGGCAACGCACCGATCCCGAGCGCACCGGTGCATTCCCCGGTCGCCTCGAACCGGCAGGGCAACCGCTTCGCGCAGTCGGGCGCGCAAGCGGCTGCCCGCCCTGTCAGGCGGACCCCCGAGCCCAGGGCACCTCCGCACGCGGCCTGATCCACCGCAATGCGCGGCTCGCCCACGCCAATGGGCCGCCGTGTCTCCTGTCTGACCGACTGAAGCTGCCGCTCGAGGCACGGTGTGCCGTCGCGCCCGTTTTCAGTCCATCCATCGGATTCGACATGAACAAACCATCTCGGGCGACGACTCGGTCGCCCATCGTTGCGCGCCGGCGCGGACCCGGAACACGACGCTCGATGACCGCGCTGGCCATCGGCCTGTCGGCGATCGGTCTGGACGCCCAGGCGCAACGTATCGAACAACGATCTTCCGAAACACCGGCAATGACGCTGGGCGAGGTGGTGATCACCGGAAACACCGGACTGCTCAGCACGCGCCGGCTGCTGACCTCGGTCGACATCCTGCCGACCGAGCGGATCGAACGCCAGGTCATCACCCACAACTGGCAGCTCTTCGATCAGGTGCCGGGCGTGATGATCACCCAGTTCGGGCAGGGCGCGGTATCGGGCAAGTTCTCGCTGCGCGGCTTCAATGGCGAGGGCGAGATCAACGCGGTCAAGCTGCTGATCGATGGCGTTCCGAGCAACAGCAACGACGGCAACATGCCGTACATCGACCTGGCGCCTCGCCTGGACATCGACTCGATCGAAGTCGTGCGCGGCACCAACGACCCGCGCTACGGGCTGCACAACATCGCCGGCAACGCGAATATCGTCACCAAGATGGGCGGCAACTACGCACTCGGCCGGGTGGCGCTGGGCTCCTTCGGCACGCGCGACCTGCAGGCGGCGGCCGGCATCGAAGGCAACGGCCTGAGCCAGAACTATGCGGTGTCGGTGCAAGACACCAACGGCTACCGCGATCACTCCGATGCCCGCGGCCTGGCGGTGTCGGGCAAGTGGTTCTATTCGCCCGACGGAGGTGTCAGCCGCATCGGCCTGATCGCCCGGCACTACGCCGCGAAGGCGCAGGAGGCAGGCTATCTCACCGCCGCGCAGGTGGCCGCCAACCGGGATCAGTCGCCCGCGCACAACGCCACCGATGACGACAAGCGCCGGGTGACCCAGCTGGCGCTGCAGGCGGAACGCTCCCTGGGCGCGGGCTTGTTCGCCAACGGGCAGATCTACCTGAACGACCTGGATGACCGTCGATTCGTCCGGTTCTCGTCGACCGTCTCGCAGCAGGAGCGCTACGTTGCCGAGCGTCATCTGGGCGCATCGGCCAATCTCACCTGGCGCGCCGGCGCCACCGCCATCGGCGACCTGACGGTGATCGGCGGCGTGGATGTCGAACGCCAGGACAACCGCAGCGAACGCTACAACACGGCCGCTCAGGTACGCACCGCGCGAACCCGCGACCAGCAGTTCGACTTCAACACGGTGGGCGCCTTCGCGCAGGCGGTCATCCGGCCGGTCAAGGGGCTGACGATCACCCCGGCCCTGCGCTTCGATCAGATCCGCGGCAGTTATCTGAATGCGCTGAACGGTCAGACCTACTCGGTCAACAACTACGGCACCATCAGCCAGCCCAAGCTGAGCGCGGTCTACGCGCTGTCGGAGCGCACCTCGGTGTACGGCAATGTCGGGCGCTCGTTCCAGGTCGGCGTCGGGACAGGATCGTACAAGGTCAACCAGACCAGCGATCTGGCGCCTTCGGTGAACGATGGCTGGGAACTGGGCGTGAAGTTCCGGCCGCTGCCCTGGCTCGACGGGCGGCTGTCGGCATGGCGCCAGACGGCCTCGAACGAGGCACGGCGCAAGCTCAACGATCCGGCCAACGACGCGGAGAACATCGGCAAGACCCGCCGCCAGGGCATCGACCTCCAACTCAACGCCAAGCCGTCGGCGCAGTGGAATATCTGGGCGGCGGTGGCACTGCAGCGCTCCAGGATCCTGCTGGCCGACGCCGCGTCGGCCAGCACCCAGGGCAAGGAGATCGACCACGTGCCCCATCTGCTGTTCAACCTGGGGGTGGACTATCGGGTGAACGAGGCGCTGCGGCTGTCAGCCTGGGCCAACGGCCAGACCAGCTACTTCCTGGAGCGGACCAACAGCACCGGCTCGTACGGCGCCTACCATGCGATCAATCTGGCGGCTGCGTACCGGGTGAACTCGCAGGTCGATCTGGAGTTGCAGGTGCGCAATCTGACCAATCGCTACAACGAGTACGTGTGGCATGACGGCGTGCAGGATCTGCATGCGCCGGGTACGCCGCGCAGTGTGTTCGTCTCGGTCGGGGTTCGCTACTGATGAGACTGCGCAAGCAGGCCCGCCGGGTCTGGCTGACGCTGCACCAGGGCATCGGGCTCGGGCTCGGCCTGCTCTTCGTGCTGCTGGGCCTGACCGGCAGCCTGCTGGTGTTCTATCTCGAGATCCAGGGCCTGTTCGATCCCGGCAGGCCCGCCAGCCACGAGCAGGTTGCGAGCGCGTCACCGGATGCCGTGCTGGCGCGTTTGCGGACTTTGTACCCCGAGCGCGCCGGACCCTGGCGCATCGAGATGCCGCGAGACCTGGGCGGCCCGCTGCGCGCGCGCTACTACAACCCCCCTGAGCGGGCGGGTCGTCTGTTTGCGCCATGCCTGATCACGCTCGACCCGAGCAGCCTGCAGGTGCGGCGCAGCGGATTCTGGGGCGACGACCCGCTCACCTGGATCTACAACCTGCACTACTCGCTGCTGCTGGAGCACAACGGGCGCATGGTGGTGGGCGGCGCGGGGCTCTTCATGGTGTTCTCGCTGCTCAGCGGCGCCGTCCTGTGGTGGCCTTCACGGTCGCGGATGGCATCCTCGCTGATGCCCCGGCTGCGCCCGGGACACGTGCGCCGCATCTACGATCTCCACGTTCTGGGCGGGCTGTACGGCTGGCTGCTGCTTGCGGCAGTGGGCCTGACCGGGGCCGCGCTCGCATTCCCGGACGTGGTGCGTGGGCTGCTTGCAGCGGCATCGCCGATGCACGGCCACCCCGCCGCGGCAGCACCTGGCAATGCGCCGCCCTCGGTGACACTCGCCGAAGCGGTGCGCGTGGCGCGCTCGCGGTTCCCCGACGCGCAAGTCCGCTGGATCCACAGCAGCGGGGCAGGCGGTGAACCGATCTCGATCCGCCTGCATCAGGCGGGCGAGCCCAGCCATCGGTTTCCGCACACGCAAGTCTGGCTGCGACCCGACGACGCCACGGTGGTCGGGATCCGCGATGCTCGCCAGGCCAGCGCTGGAGACACCGTCCTGGCCTGGCTTCACCCTTTGCACAATGGCGAAGCCCTGGGTCTGCCGGGACGGCTGCTGGTCTGCGCCGCGGGGCTGATCCCCGCGCTGCTGTTCGTCACCGGATGGATCCGGTGGCGGCAGAAAGCCCGATCGCGGGGTGTCAGTCGATCGTGATCTTGGCGCGGCGGATGATGTCGCCCAGGCGCTTTTCTTCGGCGGCGCGGTAGGCAACGGTGTCGGCCATGGTCTTCCAGACCGGGGTGGCGCCCCGGTCGAAGAAGTCCTGCTTGATCGAGGCGCTCTCGAGTGCCTGCTTGGTGAACATCGAGATGCGTTCGATCACGGCCGGCGGCAGACCGGCCGGGCCGGTCACCGTGGTCCACGACGTGACCTCGAAGCCGGGCAGGAACTCGGCCATCGCGGGGATGTCGGGCGCCACCGGGCTGCGGGTCAGGCTGGTGACGCCGAAAGCCCTTGACCTTGCCCGCCTTGTACTGGGCCAGCCCGCCCGGGATGTTGTCGAAGATCATCTGCACCTGACCGCCGATCACATCGACCATCGCCGGCGCCGCACCCCGGTAAGGCACGTGGGTCATTTCCAGGCCACCCAGCAGCTTGAAGAGCTCGCCGGACAAATGGATGGTGGTGCCGTTGCCGGCCGAGGCGTAGTTGTACTTGCCCGGGTTTTTCTTGATCAGCGCGATCAGCTCCGGCACGGTATTGGCCGGAATATTGTTGTTGGCGACCAGGAAGTTGGGCAGCGACCACAGCGTGGAGACGAAGGTGAAATCCTTGTTCGCGTCGAAGGGCAACTTGCCGGCCTTCAGCGTGGGCGAGATGCCGTGCGAGGCAACGCCGCCCAGGCCCAGCGTGTAGCCGTCGGGCTGGGCGCGGGCGTAAGCGGACACGCCGATGTCGCCGCCGCCGCCGCCAACGTTCTCCACCACCCACTGCTGGCCGGTGAGCTCGCTCATCTTGACGCAGTACAGGCGCGACAAGGTGTCGGTGGCACCGCCCGCAGGGAACGGGTTGATGTAGCGCACCGGCTTGTTGGGCCAGGTGGCTTGCGCACGCGCTTCGCTGCCGATGATGAACGGGGCGGCAAGGACCCCGCCCAGGGTGGCGACAGCGGCACGCCGGCCGGTGTCGATCCGGGAGGTGGCCGTGTCGGCGGTGCTGGGGGTGACGGCTTGGATGGCCTTGGAATTGTGATGCTCTGTTGTCATGTGTGTCTCCTCCGTAGGTCGACTTAGCATATGACAAGAGTGGGCCGGCGCGCCAGAAACCCCCAGGTGACACGGACCGGATTCGCGATGGCGCTCATCGGCCACCTGGTGCGCCCCGGGCTACGCCTTGCGCCGAAGCACGAACAGCGGAATCAGCCCGATCGCGGTGATGGCCGCCATCACCCACCACGCAAGGCGAAACGCCGCCGCGCGCGCCTCCACCGATTCGGGTGTCCCGACGATGGCCACGAACAGGGCGACGCCGACGGCGAACCCGATCTGACGAACCATGTTGATCACCGCAGACCCGGTCGCAAACGACGACGACGGCAGCGCGGACGTGCCGACCCCCATCAGCGTGGGCAGCGTCAGGCCGACCCCGATGCCCGAGGGGATCACGCACAGCACCGCGAACCACAGTTCGGGCTGCGGCCCCGCCAGCAGCGCCCAGACGAGCACACCTGCCGCGAAAACGCCCAGGCCGATCGCCACGACCGCCTCGGCCCCGAAACGGGCGATCAATGGCCCGGCCAGCAGCAGCGATGTCACCGGAACCATGAAGGGGCCCGGCGCGATGGCCAGCCCGATCTTCATGGCGGGCCAATGCCAGACGCTCTCCTCCCACAGCACCAGCGAGAGCAGAAATCCCCCGAACGCGGTCGAGAACGGCGCAATGGTCAAGGTCGCCCGGGTGAAATCCCGGATCCGGAACAGCGCAGGATTCACGAAGGGATTGTCCGAACGCAGGCAGTGCGCGACGAACAGCGCCAGCGTCACCGCCGCTGCCGCGAAGCTCGACGCAGCCGTCGCCGCGCCCGCGCCCCCGTCGTTCAATTTCACGATCCCGAAGGTCAGCGCGCCGATGCCGACGGTCACCAGCAAGGCGGCCCAGTAACTCGGCGCCGGCACCTCATGACCGGGCACCCGCGGGAGCTTGATCCAGCCCACCCACAGGGCGATCAGGCCGATCGGCACGTTGACCAGGAAAATCCATCGCCAGCTGGCCGTGACCAGCAATCCGCCCACCAGAGGCCCCAGCGCGGCGGCAAACCCGCCGACCGCAGCCCAGGTGCGCACGGCACCGGCCCGGCGCTCGGGCGGGAAGGTCGCGAGGATCAGCCCCAATGAGGTCGGCGTGAGCAATGCCGCCCCGGCCGCCTGCAAAAGGCGGAAGGCGACCAGCGCCGGGACGCTGTTGGCGAGCGCGCACGCGGCCGACGCGGCGGTGAACACGGCAATGCCCGCCAGGAAGCTGGTGTTTCGGGGGTAGCGCTCGGCCAGCCTGCCGAACAGCACCAGCAAGGCCGCATAGACGATGGCGTAGCCGTTCAGGATCCAGGACAGATTGCCCAGGTTCGGCTCATCGAACTCCTGCGCGATGTTCGGCAGCGCGACGTTGACGATGAACAGGTCGAGATTGGCCAGCACGATCCCGGCACACACGATGGCCAGGACCTGATTCGGCTTTGCTGGTTCGCTCAACGTCGCTTCCCCTTGTCGGACTACTCTATTGATGACTAGCGCCATCAATAGCAGTTATAGTGGCGCTCGTCATCAAAAATGTCAAAATCGGCTCCTGCCCAATCGACCAGGTGAAGCCATGCGCGTGTCGAAGGAAAAATCAGCCGAGAACCGCGAACGCATCCTGGAGGCGGCCGCCCGGCTGTTCCGCGAGCGCGGCCTCTCCGGCGTGGGCGTCGACGCCCTGACCGAGGCCGCCGGCCTGACGCACGGCAGCCTGTACAGCCAGTTCGGATCGAAGGAACGCCTGGCCGCCGAAGCCTTGGTTCACGCCCTGACGACGTCGTCGGCACGGATGCGCGATGCAAGGACCCTGGACGACTACATGGCCCGGTATCTGTCGGCAGACCATCGCGAGGGGCTGGGCGATGGCTGCGTCATCGCGGCCCTGGCAGGCGAAATGCCGCGCCAGGGCGCCACGATCCGGCACCGTTTCACCGACGCCATTCGAGGGATGGGGAAGAAGATCGCCGGCCTCGCACCGGGGGGCGCCCGGCCCGAGGATGAGGCGCTGGCCATCGTCGCGACCATGGTCGGCGCGCTTATTCTGGCGCGCGCTGTCGACGATCAGGAATTATCCGGGCGCATCCTGGGCGCTGCCCGGGCCCGGCTGTCGTCGCCATAGCCGCACGACACCAAGGTTCACGCAGCCTGCAACACGAACTCGACCTTCACCGCATCGAACGGGAACTCGATTCCTCCGCCTTCAGCGCGATCCAGGATTCCAGCGTTCAACAGCGCCGTGACATCGCCATGAACGGCCTTGACGTCCCTGCCGACACGCCTGGCGGCCTCCCTGATCGAGACTGGCCCGGCGCCGCACAGGACCTTGAGCAATTCCCAGCGTTTGGCGTTCAGCACCTTCCAAAGCAACTCCGGCGTGGCGAAAGCGATGCGAAGGACTCCCTTGCCTTCCCGGTGCCCCGCTCGCAATCGTCCGTCGCCGCAGGCTCGCGGACTTCCGGTCACGGTTCTCGGCCATCCACCTGGCGATTGTCGAGTGAATCAGCGATCAACTTGTCGAGTTCGAATGGGTATGCAGATTCGGTCCCTGCGTAGTGACGGTGGTCGCCTTCCGTCTCATGTCTAGATCACACAGATTCCCCAGGCAACACAGGCAAGTCGGTCAAGCGGTGGGCCGACGCCGGGACCGAGCGCGGCAATTGCCAAAGAGCCACTCCGCGAACGATGTTCGCCCCGCCCCCGCCTGCGCGCAGGCTCAACGGCCTTCATGTTGGAAAGAATGACAACACATACCAGTGATGTCAACAGATCCAACGGACTAACCTCAATGACCGATATGGCGAGGAGAAGGCAATGGGCGGGTGTGCGAGGTATGCGGGTGCGCGGGAAATGGAAAGCGCGTCCACCCGTGCGGTCGTGAGGTCGCCGATATACTGGCAAGCCAATCCGCAATCACAGGCGCCGACCGATCATGATCCGCATCCATCACGCCAAAGGCACCCGTTCGATGCGCCTCATCTGGCTGTGCGAAGAGCTCGCCCTGCCCTACGAGCTCGCCCCCGTCGATTCCGCCTCCGGTCGCGCCAAGCCCGAGTGGCGCCGCATCAGCCGACCGGCAAGGTGCCGGCCATCCACGACGGCGAGTTCTCGATGTTCGAGTCCGGCGCCATCGTCGAATACCTGCTCGAGTGTTACGGCAAAGGCCGGCTGCGGCCGGCGCCGGGCACGCCCGAGAGTGGCCTGTACCTGCAGTGGAGCTGGTTCGCCGAGGCCACCTTCGCGCGGCCGCTGGGCGACATCGCGCAGCACCCGGTGGTTCGGCCCGAAGCGCAGCGCATCCCGGCGGTGGTCGAGGACGCCAAGCTGCGCACGCAGGTGTGCCTCGACGCGCTCGAGGCAGCGGTGCCCGGAGGACGCTACCTGCTGGACAGCGGCTTCACGGCGGCGACATCATGATGGGCTACCGGTCTTCCTGGCGCGCCGCTTCGGCGTGCTGACGCCCGCGAACTACCCCAACGTGAACGCCTATCTGGCGCGTCTGGAGACGCATCCCGCGTTCATCAAGTCCCAGCAGTAGACCTCTAACATCGCGGCCCGCCTTGTGCGGGCCAGGCCCCGCTCGAACAACACCAGGAAAACGCATGAATGACCGTCGCCGGCTGCTGGCTTCCACGATCGCCCTGGGCCTACTTCATGCGGGCGAATTGCGCGCGCAATCGCCCTCCGGCCCGCCGCTGAGCTTCATCGTGCCGCAGCCGGCCGGCAATCCCACCGACGGCCATGCGCGGCGGCTGCAACCCGGCGTGCAGCGCGAGCTCGGCCAGGCGGTGCTGGTGGAGAACATGCCCGGCGCGGGCGGATCGCTGGGTGTGAACAAGCTGCTGGCGGCGCCCGCCGGCACGCCGATGCTGCTAATCGCGTCGCAGACCGAATCGATCCTCACGCCGCTGTCAGTCAAGGGAGCCCGTTACACCAGCGAGAACCTGCGCCCGGTGCTGCTGATCAACCGCGGGCCCTATGTGCTGGTGGGCCGTCCGGACCTGCCGGCCAGCAACTTCGGCGAACTGCTCGCGCTGGCCCGCAGCCGCAGCGGCAAGCCGCTGAGCCATGGGCACATCGGCAATGGCTCGATGATCCATCTGCTGGGCGAGCGGCTCGCGCGCAAGGCGGGCATTCCGCTCACGCAGGTGCCCTACAAGGGCGTGCCGCCGGTCATTCAGGACCTGATCGGCAGCCAGATCGACGTGGCCTTCGTGCCGCAGAGCTCGGCCCGCGACCTGATCGTCAATGGCCGGCTGAAGGTGTTCGGCACCACCAGCGCGGTGATCTCCGACAAGCTGCCCGCCGCCCTGCCGATCTCCAAGGCCAATGCGGGCCTCGCGGATTTCGTGCATGGCACCTGGTCGGCGGTGTTCGTGGCGCGCACGCTGCGCGAAGAAGACGCCACGCGATTGAACAAGGTATTGACGACGGTCTGCCAGGAGGCGCCCTTCCAGGCGGCCATTGCCGCGACCGGCAGCGATCCGGCGCCGGTGATGACGCTGGCGGAACTGGACCGGTTCTTCGAAGGCGAGACCCGGCTGTACCAGTCGATGGCGAAAGAGATCGGGATCCAGGCGGAGTAGTCGACCCCGTTCGAACGCCCCGGAGCGGCTGCGATGTTCACCCGCGCAATGCGCCTTCTCCCGGGCGTTCGCCGCATCCCAGTGCGCTGGCCCCGCACTGCTAGACTGCTTGTTCCCCTCGCTTCAAGCACGGTCCCGCCATGCCCGAAACTCGTTCCAAAACAGCGACGACAACCGACAGCGCTGCTCCGCCATCGGGGGTGCAAGAAGTCGCCCTGATTGTTGGCGGCGGCCCCGGAATCAGTTCGAGCTGCGCCAGGCTCTTCGCACAAAGCGGCATGCGCGTCGCCGTCGCGGCCCGAACGCCGGACAAGCCGGTACTGCTCGCGCTCGAAACCGAACACGGCGTGCGCCGCTACGGGTGCGATGCGAGCGAGCCGGCGGACGTCGAGCGGCTGTTCCAGAACGTGGTTCGCGACCTCGGGGTGCCGTCTCTCGTCGTGCACAACATCGATGGCGCGTGCCCGGCATCTTTCGCAAAGGCGTGGGTGAAGCCGATCCGGCCATGGTGCTGGAGACGCTGCGCAATTCCGCGTTCAGCGCGTTCCTGGTCGGCCAGCAGGCGGCCCGCCTGATGCGCGACAGCACCGAACGCCAACGGTGCGCGGGGAACGATCGTCTTCACCAACGCCAGCGCCGCGCTCAAGGGCTTCCCATCGAGCGGCGCCTTCGCCATGGCGTGCCATGCCAAGACGGGCCTGGCGCAGAGCATGGCGAGGGAACTGATGCCCCAGGGCATTCATGTGGTCAACGTGCCGATCGATGCGGCCATCGGCCGGATGCAGGAAGACGGCACTCGCGCGCATCAGCGGGCCGGAACGACCGTCGACGACAACATGGCCGACCCGGACCGCATTGCGGAGACGTATGCAGTTGCATCGCCAGCATCGGTCGACTTGGGCGTTCGAGGTGGTGCTGCGGCCGTGGGTGGAGAAATGGTGATGCGCCGGGCAGTCCGTTGCGACTGAACAGGGGCTTCGCGGCATCATGATCGATCAAGACGTATCAAGAACGTCTGTCGAAAGGGAGTGCGATGGCCACTGACGAAATCCGCCGAGTGAAGTTCGCATCGCAAGTGGATCCACGCCTGCTGGAAGACCTGAAAGCCATCGCCAAAGCCGAGGGCAGGCAACTCCAGGCGCTGGTGGAAGAAGCGCTGCGACTATGTCGATAAGAAGCGGAGTGGCCATATGCGGCCGCCGGTCAAGACCGCGCTCGTTCGCACGCTGCGCGAACGTGAGTGGCTGTAAAGCAACTGGCCGGTAGCGCGCATGACCGTCTACCTGACGGTGGCTGAGGTGGCCGAGATCCACCAGATCATGATCGATCAGTTTGGTGGCGATGCCGGTCTGCGAGATATCCGCGGACGCGTGTGAACGCGACACAGCAGCAGATCTACCGATTCCTGATGCGTCAATTCGAGACCAACCGGTTCGAGCTGGCTGCGCTGGAGAAGTGGTTTCGTCCAAGGATTGTCGCGGATTCTGTGATGATGGACCCGTCGACCTGGGCGTTCGGAAGTGGTGGTGCTGCGGCCGCGGGTGGAGAAATGCGGCATGGCCGGGGCAAAGCGGCGCCGACGGCGATCGAACGCGGATGCTCGAGCGTCTGGCGCTTCGGCCAGCGCCTGGCTCCCGGTCTGAGAGCCCTGGGTACGGATTCGGAGCATCAGACACTGCGCCGCGGGCTTTAACTGCGACCCGTGGAGCGCCCGAGAGCGGCAAACCGCCGAGGCGGTTCTGATAGGGCGCACCAGCGGGGCAGACTTGAGCGACATTTCGGTCGCCTGGGCGCGCGCCGGATGGCGTCGCTCAGCAGCGCCAAGCGTGTGCCGATGCCCCTCTGATGGTAGCTCTTGTGGATGGGTCAGGTGATTTGCTAGTTTGCTACCGGCATCGGGTCTGGCCGGTTTTGTCTGGCTGGTGGGGCGTGTCCGAACGACCAATGGCACCGGCCGCTGCGGAAAGCAGAAGTAGCCGACGCACACTTCTAATAATGCACACGACGTAGGTTCGCGAGGATCCGTTTACCTGATTCTTGAAATGCCCGGCGCCTGGAGTCAGTCATCCAGCGATGGCTCACCGCAAAGTCAGCCGGGTGAGGCAGCGCTTATCGGTCAGGTTGGCGTCGACAGCATCGGCGCAGTTGTTTCTGGCCGCGGCTCCCAGTCTCGCTGACACCGGCAATCAGCGTCCTCCAGGCCCCCTGCGCCTTGAACCATTCCAGCACGTCCTGGACTTGAATCGCAAAGCGAAATGGGATGATTTCGTTCTCAGCATCGGCCTCAGGCCGCGCCGAACCACACCGCGAACCACGAAATGGACGTTGGCCTTGGGACAGCTCAGGCCGTCAGCCTTCCTGTCTAGTCTTTTGTTACGCATCCGCGTAGCCGAGTCAGTCTTAAATCCTAAGAGTCGATGCGTTTCTGCGCGGCCGATGACCACCCGGAACCCGGGGATGACGCGGGGAAGCCCAAGCAAAACAGGCTTGGACGTACCAGTTCGACTGATGAGGGGATGGCGCGGGAAATGGCCTGTCCGTCCTGCTGCGGCCTCTTCCAGAGCCGGAAACGCGACATGTCCTTGATCAAGCGCACGCATTCCTCGCGCGTATGGCTATTGCCATAAGCAGCCGGGAAGGTCCGGCACATAGGCGCCAAACGAGTTCTCCGCCTTCTCGACGATGACTACATAGTCCATGGAGGAATCCCTTTCTTCAACCCGGCTTGCTTC
>JADJVQ010000041.1 GCA_016710525.1 Burkholderiaceae bacterium | reverse complement strand
TTGCGCGACGCGGAGGATGACATGGCAGATACCCCCAACAGCAACCCGGCGACCGACGCCGCCAACAGCGAACCGGCATTCACCGCGGCGCTCGCGCAGTGGATCAGCGGGCTGAACGACGACACGATCAGCGCATCGGCCTGGGAATGGTCCAAGCATGTCCTGCTCGACTGGCTGGCGGTGGGCGTGGCGGGCGCCAGCGAACCGCTGGTGCAGATGCTGCTGGCCGAGTACGGCGGCGGCGGCGAGCAGCCGTGCACGCTGCTGGGCAGCCCGCTGCGCGCCCGCCCGCACGATGCGGCGCTGATCAATGGCGCGGCCGGCCACGCCCTCGATTTCGACGATGTCGCCTCGCGCATGGTCGGCCATCCCACCGCCCCGGTGGCCCCGGCCGCGCTGGCGCTCGCGCAGACGCTGGGCGCCAATGGCCGCGACCTGCTGCGCGCGCTGATCGTGGGCCACGAGATCGAATCGCGCATCGGCGAGGTCGCCGGCCTGAGCCACTATCAGCTCGGTTTCCATGTGACCGGCACGATCGGCACCTTCGGCGCGGCCGCCGCTTGCGCCCGGCTGCGCGGACTCGACGCCGCCACGACGCGGCATGCGCTCGGCCTGGCCGCCACCCAGGCCGCGGGCCTGAAGTCGATGTTCGGCACGATGGCCAAACCCCTGCACGCCGGCAAGGCCGCGATGAACGGACTGATGGCGGCCCAGCTGGCGGCGCGCGGCTTCACCGCGCACGAGAGCGCCATCGAATGCCCGCAGGGGTTCGCCCGCACCCAGGCACCCAGCCTGAACCCGATGTCGACCGTCATCGACACCCGCGCCGGATTCGCCATCGAGGCCGCACTCTTCAAGTATCACGCGGCGTGCTACCTCACCCACTCGACGATCGAAGCCATCCGGCAGGCACGTGTGCGCCATGGCGTCACGCTCGATGCGCTCGACTCCATGACCGTCACGGTGGCCGGCAACCAGCGCGGCGTGTGCGACATCGCCAATCCCCAGACCGGACTGAACGTCAAGTTCTCGATCCAGCACCTGGCGGCCCTGGCGCTCGATGGCGCCGATACCGCCGCGCTGGGCCTGTACACCGACCAGACGGCGCTCGACGAACGCCTTGGCAAGGCCCGCGCCCGCATCGCGCTGAACGTCGTCGACTCCCCCGATCGCGATACCGCGGTCGTCTCGATGCGCCTGCGCGACGGCCGCGAGGTGACCGAGCAGGCCAATGTGGCCATCCCGGCCAAGGATGTCGGTGCGCAGTGGACTCGCCTGGTCGGCAAGGCCCGCTCGATCGTCACCCCGGTGATCGGCTCACAGCGTTTCGAGGCGATGGTCGCCGCTGTCCAGACGCTCGACCGCTCGACCAGCCTGCAGCCGCTGCTGGCGGCGCTGCAATGAGCCTACGCCCGCAGGGCCCTCAGGGCCGGGCGTGGGCCACTCGGCGCCCCCCCCCCCCCCGCGGCCGCGGCCCAGGAAGTCCGCCACGACCTGATTGAAGGCCGCGACGTTCTCCAGATTCACCGCGTGGCCGGCCTGCAGGTCGGCCACTTCGCATCCGGGGATGTCACGCACGGCGATGTCGCGCAGGGGCTGGAAGGTCTTCTCCCACACGCCGTTGACCAGCAGTGTCGGGCAGGCGATGCGGCGCAGTTCGGTGGTCACCGACAACTGCGGTCCGGTGATGGTCGACAGCCGGGCGAAAGCCCGCGGATCCACGCCGTCGGCCGCCTCGATCAGTTCGTCGCGGACCTCCGCCGGCAGGCGGCGCGCGTGCCGCGGATGAAAAGGCAGCTTGGCCAGAGCGCTGGACCCTTCGGCCTCGATCAGCGCGGCCCGCGCCTGGCGCTGCGCCGGATCGCCGAAGGCGCCAGGCGGCGACAGCGCCGACATCGAGTTCGTGAACATCTGGCCGATCACCCGCTCGGGGTGCTCGAACGAATAGCGCAGCGTGAAGCACGCGCCCAGCGACTGCCCGCACAGCAGCACGCGCTGCGCGCCCAGTTCCTGGCGCACCCGCTCGAACTCGCCGATGATCGTGTGCACCTGATAGGACTCGTCGTCCAGCGGACAAGGCGCATCGCCATGCCCCCAGAGGTCGAACATCACGGGTCGGGCATGGCGGCACAGCGCCTCGAGATTGGGCCGCCACTGGCGGCGGCTCGAGAGCATGCCGTGCACCAGGAACAGGTACGGGCCATTGCCGCCCTCGATCACCTCGTAGGGCAGTCGGTGCCCGCCGTTGGCTGTCGTGCTCATGCTGTCGTGCTCATGATCTCGCCATCCTGAAGCCCGTGCCCGCGCCAGCGGGGCGCCGGGGCCCGGCGGGCCGCGCTCAGCGCCGCGCAACGGGCAGCAGCGCATATCGTAAGCGGACAGCGCCGAACCGTTCGAACGCCGCCGGCCCAGGCGTCCCGATTCGCGATCGGCAAGCCGGCGGGATCGGGCGATTTCGGACCGCAGTGGCGCGCAGGTTCGGCGCGGGCCGGGTGCGTGCGGCGCGCAAGCCCTCTGAAACGAACGAACCGGTCGGGTTGACAGCCACATTTCCGTACACTAGTGTACGGACGATTATGCTGACCGCTTCGACCATTGTCGTGCTGGCCCTGACGGCGTGTTACCTGCTGTTCCTGCGCTGGTACGGCGGGCGCTCCCAGCCGCTGAGCGCCGCCGAGATCGACGCCTACCTGACGGAACTGGCGGCCCGGCCGCAGTCCGAGCACAGCCACGGCGCGCTGGATCAGATTCGCGCGCTGGTCCGCGACGACGATGGCCGGGAGTTTGTGATGCAGAACCTGGTCCGCTACCGGTCCAAGGCGCTGTATCCGGCCGGCTATCCGTTCGACGACGATCCGCGCGCCGCCGACCGGCGATACGGCAAGGCCATCCTCTGGCCGCTGCTGCGCCATGGCAATCTGATGCTGTTCATCGCCCGGCGCAGCGGCGTCTTCGTCGAGCCGGCGGGCGCCGATGCCTGGCACTACGTCGCGATGGTGCGTTACCGCAGCCGGCGCGATTTTCTGAAGTTTGCCTTGACCATCGAGCGCGACGAGATCACGGTGCACAAATGGGCCGCCATCGAGAAGACCCACATCTTTCCCGTCAAGCCGCTGGTCAGTCTGATCTTCGTGCGCGGCGCGGTTGCCGTGCTGCTGGTCGCCATCGGCGCTCTGGCACTGGGCCTGCTGCCTTGAGGACGCCGCGATGATCCGTCGCCGCAAGCTGCTGGCCTCGCTGGTCCTGCTGATCGCCCTGGCCGGCATCGCCTATGCCAACCGGCTGTATCTGCTCACGTACTCGCTGGGCTGGTACACCGACATCCGGTTTCCTCGCGACGCCAATCGCCCGGTGCCCTGGATGTCCGGCCCGCAGCGCGCCGAGCAGCCCCTGGCGCAGCGCCCGCCGAACATCGTGATCATCATGGCCGACGATCTGGGCATCAACGACGTCACGACCCATGGCGGCGGCCTGGCGGCACTGGGCGCCCCCACACCCGCCATCGATGCCATCGCGCGCGATGGCGTGCGCTTCGACCAGGGTTACGCCGCAGCGGCCGTGTGCACCGTCTCGCGAGCGGCGCTGATGACCGGGCGCTACCCGTGGCGCTTCGGTGTCGAGTTCACGCCCACGCCGGGCGCGATGGCCCGAGTCGCCGGCCAGCTGTATGCCGATCCGCAGCGTCTGCACCCGATCATCATCGACAAGGACAAGGCGCGTGCCGCGAAAGACTTCAGCGATCTGGGCATGCCGGCCTCCGAGCAGACGCTGGCCGAGGTGCTCAAGGCGCGCGGCTACCATACGGTGCACATCGGCAAGTGGCACCTGGGCAGCACGCCCGAGATGCGCCCCAACAATCAGGGATTCGACGAATCGCTGTTCATGGAGAGCGGTCTGTACCTGCCGCAGGACGATCCGCGGGTGGTCAATTCCAAGCAGGACTTCGATCCCATCGACCGGTTCCTGTGGCCCAACATGCGATTCGGGGTCAGCTACAACGCCGGCCACTGGTTCGAGCCGGCCGGCTACCTGACCGACTACTTCACCGATGAGGCGGTCAACGTCATCCGGCGCAACCGGCATCGGCCGTTCTTCCTGTTCCTCGCCCACTGGGGCGTGCACACGCCGCTGCAGGCCAGCAAGGCAGACTACGACGCCCTCTCCGGCATCGCCGACCACCGCCAGCGGGTGTACGCGGCGATGGTGCGTTCGGTCGACCGCAGCGTCGGCCGGGTGCTGCAGACGCTGCGCGACGAAGGGCTGGAGGACAACACCCTGATCGTCTTCACCAGCGACAACGGCGCGCCCAACTACCTCGGCCTGCCGGATGTCAACAAACCCTATCGGGGCTGGAAGCTCACCCAGTTCGAGGGCGGTGTGCGGGTGCCCTACGTGGCCAAGTGGCCGGGACGGATCAGTGCCGGCACGCGCTACCGGCAGCCGGTATCGAGCATCGACCTGCTGCCGACGGCGCTGGCCGCTGCCGGCGGCAGCTTGCCCGCCGACCGGCCGATCGACGGCGTCAATCTGCTGCCCTTCCTGGGCAAGGACGCCGTCACCCAGCCGGCGCGCGCGCTGTTCTGGCGCGACGGCCCCTATCGCACGGTGCAGGAGCGCGGCTGGAAGCTGATCGTATCCGAGCGCCCGCGCAAGGACTGGCTCTTCGACCTGAACACCGACCCCACCGAACGGGTCAATCTGGCCGAGCGCCAGCCCGACAAGCTCGCGCAGCTCAAGGCGCTGCTCGCCGCCCATCACGCCGCGATGCCCGCGCCGCTGTGGCCGTCATTCATCGAAATGCCGGTGCTGATCGACAAAACGCTCGATCAGAAACAGACTGCGCAGGATGAATACACGTACTGGGTCAACTGACCCGTCACTCCCTTCAACCAACCGGCGCAGGAACCCTTCATGGCCATCACCGTTCCGTTCGATCTGGGTTACGAGTTCGAAGTCAAAGCCAAAGCCCAGGAAGTTTTCGCCCTGCTGGCCGATGTGCCCGCATCCGCCAGCCACTTTCCCAAGCTCGCGAAACTGGTCGACCTGGGCGACCATTCCTACCGCTGGGAAATGGAGAAGGTCGGCACAGCCAGCATGAACATCCAGACCATCTACGCCTCGCGCTATGTCGCCGACAAGAAAAAGGGCACGGTGGTGTGGACGCCGGTCGAGGGCGAGGGCAACGCACTGGTCGGCGGCAGCTGGACCATCACCGACAAGAAGACGTCGACCCGCGTCGTGCTGTCGATCAAGGGCGAGCTGCACGTGCCGTTGCCCGCGCTGATGAAAAAAGTGGTCACGCCATTCGTGATCTCCGAGAACGAAAAACTGGTCGAGAAGTACATCGACAACCTGATTGCGAAGTTTGGTGGCGAAGTCTGATCGCTCGGCGCGGCTGACCGTGTTGGCGGTCGCCGGCGCATGAGACCGGCGACGCCACGCAGGCGCCGCATCTGGCTGGGTCTGGCGCTGGGCGCGGCTGTCGTGGCTGCGTTTGCCGGGATCGCCGCCCTGCGCCCCGGCGGGCTGCTGCGGCCCGATCCGGCCGGCCCCGCGGCGCTCGGACCTCCTGGCGCCGGACCGGTCTCCGCGACCCCGCCGGACACGGCCGACCGGTCGCGCACCGACACCGATCCATCGCAGCTGCGTGCCTCCGAAGACGCCCGGCGCGGCCTGATCGCCGTCCCCAGCGGCAAGGTGCTGGCCGCCGACGGATCGACGGTGTGGGATCACGATCGGTACGCTTTCCTGCGCGAGGCCGCGCCGGCGACGGTCAATCCCAGCCTGTGGCGCCACGCCCGGCTCAATGGCGTGGCCGGACTGTTTAAGGTCGTCGAGGGCATTCATCAGGTGCGCGGCTTCGATCTGGCCAACCTGACCCTGATCGACGGCAAGACCGGCTGGATCGTGGTGGATCCGCTCACCTCCCGCGAAACCGCCGCGGCCGCGATGGCATTCGCCCGCCAGCACCTCGGTGACAAGCCGGTCAGCGCCATCATCTTCACCCACAGCCACGTCGATCACTTCGGCGGAGCGCTGGGTGTCAGCTCCGCCCAGGACGCGGCCCGGCGTCAGCTGCCGATCGTCGCGCCCGAGGGTTTCCTCGAAGAGGCGACCAGCGAAAACATCCTCGCCGGGCCGGCGATGGGGCGCCGCGCGACCTACCAGTTCGGCCAGTCGCTGCCGCACTCGCCCACCGGCCTGGTCGATGCCGGACTGGGCAAGGGGCCGGCGATGGGCAGCGTCGGCATCCTGGTCCCGACCGTGCTGGTCAATCGCACCCCTCAGGAGATGACGCTGGACGGCGTGCGCTTCGTGTTCCAGGCCGCGCCGGGCACCGAAGCGCCGGCCGAACTCGCGTTCTATCTCCCCGACGCCCAGGCGTATTGCGGTGCCGAGCTGGTTGCGCAGACGCTGCACAACCTGTACACGCCGCGCGGCGCGAAGGTGCGCGATGCGCTGCGCTGGTCGGCCGCCATCGACGAGGCGGCGCAGCGCTTCGGCGACGCGAAGGTGATGTTCGCCAGCCACCACTGGCCGGTGTGGGGCCAGGCCCGCGTGGCCGAGTTCCTGAAGAAGCAGCGCGATGCCTACCGCTACATCCACGACCAGAGCGTGCGCCTGATGAATGCGGGCAAGACCCCCGAGGCCATCGCCGAGACGCTGGCCCTGCCCGGTTCGCTCGCCTCCGACGTGGCCGTGCGCGACTACTACGGCACGGTGCGCCACAACGCGAAGGCCATCTATCAGCACTACCTGGGCTGGTTCGATGGCAATCCCGCCCGGCTCGACGCCCTGCCCCGGGCCGATGCCGCGCGACGCTACCTGGCGCTGATGGGCGGCGCCGAGCAGACCTTGGCAGCCGCCCGCTCGGCGTTCGAACGCGGCGAGCTGCGATGGACCGCCGAACTGCTCGATCACGTGGTGTTTGCCCAGCCCGACCACCGCGATGCCCGCGAGCTGCTGGCCCGCACTTACGAGCAGCTCGGCTACCGGGCCGAGTCGGCGATCTGGCGCAATGTGTACCTGAGCGGCGCGCAGGAGCTGCGCTCGGGCAAGACGGCCAACGGCCCCGACCCCGCGCAGGCGATCGAACTGCTGGGCCTGGCGCCGGTGACGCGCTATCTCGAGGCGATGGCCGCCAGCCTGAACGGCCCGCGGGCCGACGGCTCGGCGCTGAAGATCAACCTGATCTTCCAGGACAGCGGCGAATCGTATGTGCTGTGGATCGAAAACGCGGTGCTGCACCATCGGCGCGCCGCGCCCGACCCGCAGGCCGATGCGAGCCTGACACTGACGCGGCCCGCTTTCGTGCGACTGATGACCGGCACGGCCGGCCTGCAGGACACCCTGCTCAGCCCGGACCTGTCGATCTCGGGCAGCCGTGTCGACCTGCTGCGTTTTCTCGCGCTGATCGACAAGCCGCCGCGCACCTTCGCGATCGTTTCGCCGTAGCCCCGCCCCAGACTTCTATCGCCGGACGATGATGTTCACCCTCCTGAAACTGGCCTGCCTGGCCACCTATGCGCTGGCGCTGGCCAGCCTGGCGGGGCTGCTGCCCGCGGGTGCGTTCGCCTACGTGCGCATGATCGCGGCCATCTTGCTGGTGCTGCACACGCTGGAACTGGTCTTCCTGTTTCGCCATGTCCGGCTGTACCGCGGGCCGCTGGCGATCAGCATGATCCTGACGCTGCTGTTCGGACTGCTGCACTGGAAGCCCCTGCTCGATGCCAAGGCAAGAGACGATGCGCGCTGAGCCCGTGCAGCCCGGCGTGGCCGACCGGCCGGGCTGCGCACGGGCGGCCCGGCCTGCGCCTGGGCCGGACAAGCGCACGCCTGGGCCGGATGCCTGGGCCAGGCAAGCGCACGGGCCTGCTGCTGGCCAGCCTCGCCGCGTGGCTGCTGGCACTGGCCGCCTGCGATGGCGCTCTGGCCGCCAGCCCCGCTCGGCCGAACATCGTGCTGCTGCTGGCCGACGACTGGGGCTTCAGCGATGTCGGCGCCTTCGGCAGCGAAATCGCCACGCCGCACCTGGACGAGCTCGCGCACCGCGGCATGCGGTTCTCGAATTTTCACGTCAGCGCCTCGTGCTCCCCGACCCGCGCGATGCTGCTCACCGGCGTCGACAATCACCTGAACGGCGTGGGCAACATGCGCGAGACCATTCCGCGCGCGCATGCCGGCCGGCCGGGCTACCTGAGCGTGCTGAACACGCGCGTGGTCACCGTCGCCACGCTGCTGCGCGACAGCGGCTATCGCACCTACGCCGCCGGCAAGTGGCACGTCGGCAAGGAGCCCCACAACCTGCCCGACCAGCGCGGCTTCGAGCGCTCGCTCGTGCAGGGCGACAGCGGCTCGGACAACTGGCAAAGCGCCAAGCGCTATCTGGACCTGAACGACCGGGTCGACTGGTTCGAGGACGGCAAACCGGCCGTCATGCCCGCCGACTACTACTCGTCGAGCTTCTTCATCGACAAGACGATCGAGTACATCGGCGCGGGCGCGCGCCAGGACAAGCCCTTCTTCGCCTATGTCGCGTTCCAGGCGAACCACATTCCGCTGCAGGCTCCCCGGGCTTTCATCGACAAGTACAAGGGCCGCTACCAGGCCGGCTGGAGCGCGCTGCGCCAGGCCCGGCGCGACAAGGCGATCGCGCTCGGCCTGATCCCGCCGGACACGCCGATGGCGAGCATGGCCTCGACCGAGGCCTGGACGGCATTGAGCGAGGCCGACAAGGCGTACCAGGCGCGGCGCATGGAGGTCTATGCCGCGATGGCCGACGCGATGGACGACCAGGTGGGCCGGCTCGTCGCCCACCTGAAGCGGATCGGCGAATACGAGAACACGGTTTTCGTGTACCTGTCGGACAACGGCGCCGAGGCCTCCGACCCCTATGCGATGCTGGCCGGCCGGCTGTGGCTCGACTGGCAGTACTCGCGCGAGTTCGACCGGCTCGGCGCCAAGGGGGCTTACACGGTGATCGGGCCGAGCTGGGCGAGCGCGGCCGTTTCGCCGCTGAGCACCTACAAGTTCTACCTGGGCGAAGGGGGTATCCGGGTCCCGCTGATCGTCGCCGGAGTGCCCGGCATGCCGGCCGGGAAGATCCATCACGGCTTCACCCACGTCAACGACGTGCTGCCCACGCTGCTCGAACTGGCCGGCGTGCCCAGACCGGGCACGGCCTATCAGGGCCAGCGCATCGAGGCGCCTTCGGGCGCCAGTCTGCTGGCCGTCCTCAAGGGCGAGTCGAGTCAGGTCCATCCGCCGCAGCGGCCGTTCGGCTTCGAGCTGTCGGGCAATCAGGCGCTGTTCAAGGGCGACCTGAAACTGATCAGGAACATCCCGCCGGTCGGCGACGGCCAATGGCACCTGTACGACATCCGCCGCGACCCCGGCGAAACCCATGACCTGCGCCTGAAACTGCCCGAGGAGTTCCGGGCGATGCAGGCCGACTATGCCGAGTACGCGCGCAGCCACGGCGTGCTGCCGATGCCCGACGGTTACGACCCGGTGCAGCAGGTGCTGATCAACTCGCTGGTCAACGTCTACGTGCCGCGCTTCGGGCCCGCGGCGCTGGCCCTGCTGGCGGGCCTGAGCGCGCTGGCACTGCTGCTGTACCGGCGCCGCCGGCTGCGCCGCCGATGAGCTCGGGTTACCTGGACAGCCCGTGGCCGGCCGAGGACGCCGGGCCGCAGCGCCTGCAGGCGCCTCGTCGAGGTGCCGGCCTGGCGCTGCGTGCGGGGGAAACGCTGCGCTGCACGACCCGCAACACGCTGATGTCGACCATGACCGTGCTGGGCGCACCGGGCGAGGTGTACCTGCTGACGCATTCGGCGCTGCGCTCGCGCATCGGCCTGCCGACCACCGCGCAGGTCAGCCGGATCGATCCCCAGACGCTGGCGACACGGCGCCGATCGCCCCGGCTGCGCGGCGGACCGATGTGGCCCGGCGGCATGGCCGTCCATCGCAATGGCGACCTGTACGTGGTGTACGGCTGCCACGCACACCGGCTCGACCGGGACTGCCAGCCGAGGGCCTGTCGGCGCCTGCCGATTGCCCAGCCCTACAACTCGTTCGTCGTCCTCGAGAACGGCCTGCTGGTGACCAAGAACCTGTCGGATCGCACGAACGCCTGGCTGAGCGTGCTCGAACCGGACGAGCTGCTGCCGGCCAGCCCCGACACCGAGTGCCCCGAACCGTCGATCGCGCGGCTCAGCGCGATCGGCAACACCGTCTATGTGGTCGGCACGCGTTCGATCTTCCGCTATCGCTGGCACGACGAGCGCAACTGCCTCGTGTTCGACGACACCTGGCGATTCGAATACCTCGACGGTCACGGCCAGACCTACGGATGGGATGTCGTGCTCGACGACCGGCAGGCCTGGTTCATGGACAACGGCCAGCATCGCTATCGCATCCGGATGATCGGCGCCGGCGTGAGCCCGGCCCCGAACCGGCTGATCCGCGTGTCGCTGGACGACTCGCGCGACCACGACCGGCACCTGATCAGCGGCCTGGCCGGCGGCAGCATCACCAATCCGCCGCTGGTCTCGATCCGGCATCGGATCGTGATCGGCTACGACTCGGCCAACCGCTACCTGCGCGCCTGGCGTCTGGATGCCGAAGGCCGATCGCTCAGCCCGCTGTGGCACAAGGCGGACTTCGGCTGCGCCAGCCACCTGATCCACTACCCGGACACCGGCGAGCTCGTGATCAACGACTATCGGCGCGGCGGCGAGGAAGTCGTCGTGCTCGCGCTGGAGAACGGTGCGGAACTCGGACGCGTGCGGATCGGCGGCATCACCCAGGGCGTGGTGTTCCCGAGCGCCGGCTGGGGGCGCGACTTCTACTGGTCCTCGATGGGCCGGCTGGCCCGGGTGTATGTCGAATGAATGCTTCCGCCAAATCGATCCTGATCACCGGTGCGGGCAGCGGCATCGGGCGCGATGCCGCCTTCGCGCTGGCCGCACTCGGCCATCATGTGCACGCGACCACGGCCAACGACGCCCAGGCCGAGGCGCTTCGCACCGAATGCATCACACGGCAGCTGCCGATGACGGTCTTCAGGCTCGACATCACGAGCGCCGACGATCGCGCCTTGGCGGCCCCGCTCGAACTCGATGTGCTGATCAACAATGCCGGTGTCGGCGAATCCGGGTCGCTCGCCGACGTACCGATCGAGCGCGTGCGCCGCACCTTCGAGGTCAATGTCTTCGGAACGCTCGAGCTCACCCAGCTCGTGCTGCGCGGCATGATCGGACGGCGACGCGGCACGGTACTGTTCATCAGTTCGATCGCCGGACGTCTGCCGGTCCCGTTCCTGATGCCCTATTCGATGAGCAAGTTCGCACTGTCTGCAGCCGGCGCCGGATTGCGCGCCGAGATGGACCAGCTCGGCGCCGGCATCCAGGTCGCGCTGATCGAACCGGGCGCGTTCCATACCGGCTTCAATCAGGCGATGACCGCCCGAAAGTACGAATGGATGGCCACCGGCTCGTATTTCAGCGGCCAGACCGCGCGCCTGCAGGCCGCCGAGGCCCGGCAGTTCGGCCTGCTGGAGGCCGCCAGCACCCGTTCGATCGTCAAGCTGATCGTCAAGGCGGCACTCGCGCGCCGCCCGCGGCTGCGCTACACGGCGCCCTGGGTGCAAGGCCTGGGGGTGCGCCTGGCGCGCATCTTCGGCGCCTGACCGGGCGGCTGCCCGTCCCGACATTGCGGCACGATCGCCCGAGTCCCGTGCCCGCCGCCCCCTGCAACCGAAGCCGAAGGCCCCCATGAAACTCACGAGATTCGCCCTCTGGTCCCTCGTCGCCGCAACCCTGCTGGGCGCGGCCGCCTACGCCTTTCGCGGCCCGCTGAGCGTGGCGCTCGCGCGCCGCATCGCGGGCGAGCGGCTGGCCGCCGACCTGCTGGCCAAGCTGCCCGATGGCCTGCACGTGGGCGTGTGCGGCTCAGGCTCGCCGTTTCCGGACGACAAGCGGGCCGGGCCCTGCACGGTGGTGGTGGCCGGCAAGCGGCTGTTCGTGTTCGATGCGGGATCCGGTGCGGCCCGCAACATCGGCCGGCTGGGATTCGTGCATGGCCGCATCGACGCGATCTTCCTGACCCACTTCCATTCGGACCACATCGACGGCCTGGGCGAACTGATGCTGCAGCGCTGGGTGTCGACCGGCAATCAGGCGCCGGTGCCGGTCCACGGCCCGGACGGCGTTGACACGGTGGTCGCCGGCTGGCGGCAGGCGTACACGCCCGACCAGGGCTACCGCGTGGCTCATCACGGCGAGGCCACCGTGCACGCCGCCGGCTTCAGCGGCACCGCGCAGCCCTTTGCGATCGGCGCCGACGGACGGGCCGTGGTGCTCAAGGATGCCGATCTCGAGATCGTCGCCTTCACGGTCGACCACGCGCCGGTCCGGCCTGCGGTGGGCTACCGAATCCGATACAAGGGACGCAGCGTGGTGCTCAGTGGCGACACCAAACAGTCGGACGCGGTGCGACGCGAAGCCCAGGGCGCCGATCTGCTGGTCCATGAGGCGCTGTCGACCCCGCTGATGGCGATCCTGGCCGATGGCGCGACCCAGGCCGGGCGCGCCAATCTGAAGAAGATCTTCGGCGACATCCTCGACTACCACGCCTCGCCCGAGCAGGCGGCCCAGACCGCTCGCGATGCCAAGGTCGGCTACCTGCTGCTCAATCACATCGTGCCCGCGCTGCCCCTGCCGGGCATGGAGCAGGCCTTCCTGGGCGCCGCACCGGGCGTTTTCAGCGGCCCGATCCGGGTCGCCGCCGATGGCGACTTCTTCAGCCTGCTGCCCGGCTCATCGGAGATCACGCTCACCCGGCGCTTCTGAGCGCCTGCTCCGAGCACCCCAGGCGATCGCCGCGAAACGGCGCGATCGCTCCGCCCGCCAACGACCGCGAGAACGCTCCGCCCATGTCGACCCTGCCCATCGTCACCGACATTTTGCGCACGCCCGAGGCGCGCTTCGCCGCGCTGCCCGACTTTCCGTACGCGCCGAACTACACCACCGTCGGCGGCCTGCGCATCGCCGACATCGACGAAGGGCCGCGCGACGGGCCCGTGGTGCTGCTGATGCACGGCGAGCCCACCTGGTCCTTCCTGTACCGCAAGATGATTCCCGTGCTGGTGGCCGCCGGCTGCCGTGCGATCGCGCCCGACCTGGTCGGATTCGGACGTTCCGACAAACCGGCCCGTGCCGGCGATTATTCGTATCGCCATCAGGTGCTGTGGCTGAACGCCTGGCTGGAGGCCCGCGACCTGCGCGGGATCACGCTGTTCTGCCAGGATTGGGGTTCGCTGATCGGACTGCGCATGGTGGCCGACGCGCCCGAGCGCTTTGCCCGCGTCGTGCTGGCCAACGGCGGGCTGCCGACCGGCACCGGCCCGGTGCCGCGCGCATTCCGGCTGTGGCGCGCCTTCGCCCGCCACAGCCCGTGGTTTCCGATCGGACGCATCGTCAAGGCCGGCTGCGCCGCCGGGCTGCGGCCCGACGAGCTGGCCGCCTACGACGCGCCCTTCCCCGATGCCCGCCATCGGATCGCGGCGCGCGTGTTCCCGGGCTTCGTGCCGACCACCCCCGACGATCCCGAGCGCGACAGCAACGAACGCGCCTGGGCGCTGTTCAGCCGCTGGGACAAGCCGTTCCTGACGCTGTTCAGCACCCGTGACCCGATCACCCGCGGCGGCGAAAAGCTCTGGCAGGAACGGGTGCCCGGCGCGCAGGGCCAGCCGCACACCCTCATCCGCGGCGCCGGCCATTTCCTGCAGGAAGACAAGGGCCCCGAGGTGGCCGGGCACATCATCAGCCTCATCGCACGCTGAGCGGCGAAGAGCGACGGCGCGCCAATCGCGTCGCCCGACGCGCTGCGAACACGCGCCAGTCCATGGCCGGCCGTGCCGGCCTGGTTCAGCCCTCGTGGCGCGGTCGGCGCCGCACGACCCCCATCAGGCCGGCCGCGCCCAGCATCAGGGGCAGGCTGCCCACCAGGGGCACAGCGGAAATCTCCACCAGGCTGTCCACACCACTGGTGGGATGCTGGACGTTGACGAAAGCGAGGTTGGGGTTCGTGACATCGAAGTACAAACCGGTGGGTTCGGCCCCCAGGGTCGATAGCGATGCCCAGCGACTGAGCGATTCGGCGATGCCGTCCTGATTGTCGTCCCGTGCCATCCAGATGTCGGCCAGGCCGCCGGGCTGATCCTCGACGATGTAGATATGGCCGTCGGCGTCGATCGCCAGGTTGTCCGGGCTAGTCAGCGCCGTCCCCACCGCGATTCCGGTTGCGGCGTCGATCGTGCTGCGGCTGGCGAATCGGTTGACCAGACCCGTGTCCAGGTTGATCGAGTACACCTCGTGGGTGCTCGTCGTGGCCACGTAGAGCATCTGGATACCATTGGTCAGTGTCCGGATCTCGAGATCTTCGGGACGCTGGTAGTTGGTGCCCTTGAACGCGGCCAGGTCGGTGGTTGCGCGGCCGTCCACCGAGACCACGCCATTGGGGTCGGTGATCGTCACCGCCCCCGCCAGCCCGACGCCCGCCGCATTGGTGAAGGGAACCCAGCTCGACGCGCCGGTGGCATTGTCCGTGTTGCCGCTGCCCACCCGCAGCACCGAATTGACCCCGCCGTCGAAAAAGGTGGCGCCATCGTTCGGCGTGTTCGACGTGTATCGATAGATGCTGCCGCCGTTCAGTTCGTCGATGTAGTACAGGTTGTTGTTGCGGTCGAACGCCAGACCTTCGTGAGACACCCGGGCCACCGCGTTGCGGTGAAGCAAGGTGCCGCCCGAGGCGCCCGCCGTCGTCGGATTGGTCAGCTCGAACAGCCGGCCATACGGCTGCGGTTGCGCACCCCAGGACTCTTCGGCCGTCAGGTAGGTCCCGAACGGGGTCCAGCGCGACGCGTCGAAGGCCACCGCCGAGTTCAGGGCCGGCGCGGCGGCCGGCGAGTTCCACAGGGTCACCGTCGTGCCGGTCCAGCGGTCCGTGCGCTGGATACCGGCTTGGGCCGTTTCGAACACGGAGAAGAGGTAGCGGCCGCGATCGGCGCCGGTCCGATTGGAGTCGATCATGTCCCATGACCCGCTGTTGAACTGCCCGATGCTGGTCTGGGTTGTCCGATTGGCAATCACGCGCTGGCTCCAGGCGCTGTTGGCCAGTGCGAAGGGTGCCGTTTCCGGCAGCGATCCGCCGGCGACCGAGGCGGATGCCGCGGTGAAGTTGCTGAAATTGCTGCTGGCGGCGCCAGCGCTTGCGCCGTACGCGGCCAAGGCCAGCGCCATCGCGAGCGGAGTCAATCGGTTCATGGAATCCCCTGGGATCGTTGGATCATTCGGTCTGCGCACCCGGCTCGTCATTCGGCCCGGGTATCGACGCGACGAAGCGCGAGCCGAGATCTTCGCGAGGCCAGATGACACCGCCGTGTCGAGCGCCCGTCGCGCCTTGCGCAACGTGCCTGGCCGCGGGTGGCGGCCTCAGCCGTTCAGGGTCGCCATGAACCTCAGCCGTTCTGGGTCGCCATGAACATCTGGCGCAGATGTTCGCCCGAGGTCGTGGGCGCGTACCTGGCCGGCTGGCCGGCAACCAGGTTTTCGATGACCGCGTCGTAGTCCGGGTTGTGGAAGAACACCAGCGACTGGCGGCGGCTGCCGGCAGCCTGTTCGACAGGCGGGTTGACCACCCGGTGCAGCGTCGACACCCAGCTGTCATTGGTCCAGCGCGCCATCAGGTCGCCGATGTTGATGATGAAGCAGCCCGGCACGATCGGCACGTCCACCCACTGCCCGGCCGCATTGCAGACCTGCAGCCCGCCCGGCTTGTCCTCGGTGGCCAGGATGGTCAGGCTGCCATAGTCGGAATGCGCGCCGGCGCGGATCTGCCCGGGCTGCGGCGGCACGGCGGGCGCCGGGTAGTTGCGCACGCGCAGCCGGCTGATGTGCCGCCCGATGCTGGCCTCGAAGTGGTGCTCCGGCAGGCCCAGGCCCAGCGCGAACAGGCGCATCAGCGTGGCCGCCAGATCCCCCATCGCCCGATAGTAGGCCGACCAGATCTCGCGCAGTTCGGCCGGCTCGGCGGGCCAGAGATTGGGCGCGAAATGCCGGCCCGCCGCCGGCGCCTGGGCATAGTCCGCCGGCGGCGGATCGACCGGGCCGATCATCAGACTCTCGTTCAGGTCGCTGCCATACGCGCCGGGGTCGCGCGAGCGGGCCAGCGACTCTTCGTCCAGGCCGATGTAACCGCGCGTGACATCGATCGCCGGGCGCGCCACCCGCATCTTCTCGACCAGCGGCAGGTCGAAGAAGCGCCGCGATACCTCGTGCATCCGTTCGAGCAGTGTCGCGGGCACACCATGGCCGCGAATCACCAGAAAGCCGATGTCGCGGCAGGCCTGATCGACGGCCCGGGCCAGCGCACGCCGCTCGGACTGGCCACCGGTGAAGCAGGGCGAGATGTCGATGACCGGAACTTCGAGCAAGGCCATGGCGGGCGCTTTCGGAAAAGGGGTCGGGCGCGGGGCGACCGAATTCAGACCAGGGAATCCCCGCCATCGATCAGCACGACCGATCCGGTGGCGAACGGATTGCCCGCAACGAACAGAATGGCGCTGGCGATGTCCTCGGGCTGCGCGACGCGCGCCAGCGGCAGCCGCGCCGCGACCTGGGCCAGCTTGAGCGCGCGACCGTCGTCGCCCAGCCGATCCCATAGCGACGTGGCCGTGGTGCTGGGCGAGACCACATTGACGCGGACCCGGGGCGCGAGCTCGAGCGCCAGGCCGCGGGCCAGCGCGTCGATCGCCGCGTTGATGGCTCCCTGCAGCACCGCGCTGGGCACGGGCCGCACCGAGTAGACCCCCGAGACGAACGTGATCGAGCCGCCATCCTGGACGCGGGCGCTGCGGGCAACGTGGTAAGCGCCCCAGAACTTGCTGTCCATCGCGGCCCTGGCGTCGGCCAGCGCCAGCTCGCCCACCGACCCGCTGCGGGTTGCCGAGCCGCTCAAGATCACGTGATCCCAGGCAGGCGCGCCGGCAAAGAATTCGCCGACGGCGGCCGCGTCGGTGACGTCCAGGCGGGCGCTGGCCACGCCGCCGGGCAGGCGCGCGAGCGCGGCGCTCAGCCGGGTGTCGGATCGCGAGGCGATCGTCACCTGGGCCCCGGCCAGCGCCGCCTGGGCGGCGGTAGCCTCGCCAATGCCCGAACTGCCGCCGATGACCAGCAGCCGGGAACCACGCAGCCCTTCGGGCATCGCCATCGGATCAGCCCGTCACCGGCTCGGCCGGGCTGGCGGCACGCTGCTCGCCCAGATAGGCCTGCGCCAGCGCCGGATCGTCGGCCAATGCGTCGGCAGGGCCCTGCGCGACGATCTGCCCGCCTTCGATCACATAGGCCCGATCGGCCAGAGCCAGCGCCAGGCCCGCCATCTGGTCGACCACCAGCAGCGTCATGCCTTCATCGGCGAGCTGGTCGAGCACGGCGAACAGATCCGCGATGATCTTGGGCGCCAGGCCCAGCGACGGCTCGTCCAGCAGCAGCAGGCGCGGGCGCGACATCAGCGCGCGCGCCATCGCCAGCATCTGCTGCTCTCCGCCCGACAGCAGGCCGGCCCGCTGATGCAGGCGATCGCGCAGCCTGGGGAAGCGCTGCAGCATCTGTTCGACACGGGCCTCGCGCTCGGCGGGCTGGCGGAACGCACCCACCCGGATGTTCTCGAGCACGCTCAGTTCCGCAAACACCTGGCGTCCTTCGGGCACCAGCACCAGTCCCAGCGCCATCACCTGTTCGGCACCCAGCCCGTTCAGCTCGCGCCCATCGAAGTGCAGGCCACCCTGCACCGGCCTGTGCAAGCCGGCCACCGAGCGCATCAGGGTCGACTTGCCCGCACCGTTGGCGCCCAGCAGGGCGACGACCTCGCCACGGCGAACCTGCAGGCTGATGGCCTGCAGCACCGGTGCGGCGCCGTAGCCGGCCGTCAGCTCGCCGACACCGAGCAGTTCGTCGCCCGGTGCGCGGCTGCGAGGGGCCCGCCGCGCAGAGGGCCTGCGGCAACCTGGGTTCCCGAGGTAGGCCTGGCGCACCAGGGGATCGGACTGAACCTGCGCGGGGCTGCCGCCGGCCAGGCGCTGCCCGGCGTCGAGCACCACCACCTGGTCGGAAATGGTCATCACCAGCGTCATGTCGTGCTCGACCAGCAGCACGCCCACCCCGGCGTCGGCGATCCGGCGCAGCAGGGCCGCCAGTGCCGACTTGTCTTCGCGCGACAGCCCGGCCGCGGGTTCATCGAGCAGCAGCGCCTCGGGGTCCAGCGCCAGTGCCCGCGCGATCTCGACCAGCCGGCGATCGACATGGGCCAGCGACGCGGCGCTGGCTTCGGGATCGCCCGCGTAGCCGCAGTACGCCAGCAGTTGTCGGGCACGGGCTCGCAGCGGCGCCGCGCGCAGCCGGGCCGACCCGAACAGCGGTCCCAGCCGGCTCGCGGTCATCGCCAGGATCACGTTGTCGGTCACGCTCAGGCTGCCGAACAGCAGCGAGGTCTGATAGGTGCGGGCGACCCCGGCCCGTGCCACCCGCATGGCCGACAAGCCGGTCAGGGGCGTGCCGCCCAGCAGGAAACCGCCCGCCGTGGGCGCATAGAAGCCGCTCAGCACATTGAGCGCCGTGGTCTTGCCGGCGCCGTTGGGGCCGATCAGGCTGGTCACCGCGCCGCTGCCCGCCTCGAAGCTCAGGTCTGACACCGCCCGGACCCCGCCGAAATGCCGGGTCAGGTCATGCGCGGCCAGCGCCCGGCGCACGCGCGCGGCAAGGACCGGCTCGGCGGCGACCGGCAAAGCCCGCCGGGCCGGCGCTGCGCCCGCGCGGCGCTGGCGCCAGCGCCGCCACAGGCCCGCCGCGCCATCCGGTGCCGCCCACAGCACGACCAGCAGCAGCAGACCGAACAGCAGCAGCCGAAACTCCTCCAGGCTGGCCAGCCACTCGGGCAGCAGGCCCACGATCAGGGCCCCGACCAGCGGCCCGGCCACCGATCCCGCGCCCCCGATCATCACGACCAGCACGAACAGGATCGACTGCAGGAATCCGAAGGACTGCGGCGTGACGAAGCCCGACAAGGGCGCGAACAGACCGCCGGCCGCGCCGGCGCACAGCGCCGACACGCCGAAGGCCACGGTCTTGACCACCAGCGGATTCAGGCCGATCGACTCGGCGGCGGTCTCGGAGTCGCGCACCGCGCGCATCGCGGCGCCCCAGGTCCCGCGCGACAGCCAGGCGTAGGCGGCCAGGGCCACGGCCGCGCTGGCCAGCGCCAGCAGCGCCATCGCGCGCTCGCCCTTGATGCCCATCCACAGCACGGGCGCGGCCAGTCCCATGATGCCGTTCTGCCCGCCGGTCAGAGTGCGCATCTCGACGATGCTGTGCTCGACGATGAAGCCGAACGCGATGGTGATCATCGCCAGGTACGGCCCGCGGGCGCGCAGGGCCGGCAGCGCGACCAGCGTGCCGCACAGGCCGGCCAGCAGGGCGGCCAGCGGCCAGGCCAGCCAGAAGCTCAGTCCCGCGCGCGTGGTGAGGATCGCCACCCCGTACGCGCCGATCGCATAAAAGCCGACATGCCCGAACGACACCTGGCCCGTGAGGCCGATCAGCACGTTCAGGCCGATTCCGACCAGCGCGAAGATCGCCACGTTGGCGATCACGAACACCCAATAACTGTTCAGCGCGAAATCCAGGCTCATACCTTGTTGACCTGCGCGCGCGCAAACAGACCGTCGGGCCGCCAGGCCAATGCCGCGATGACCAGCGCGAAGGTGATGATCTGCGTATAGCCCGAGCCCAGCGTGGCGGTCACCAGCGCCTCGACGCAGCCGAAGATCAGGCCGGCCAGCATCACGCCCCAGGCGCTGGTGATCCCGCCCAGGATGGCGACCGCGAAGGCCTTCAGGCCGAACAGTGTCCCCATGTCGGAATGCACGTTGAACAGCGGCGCGATCAGCACACCGGCGATCGCGGCGAACACGGTCGACAGCGCATAGGCGCCGGCGATCGCGCGCCGGATCGGAATGCCCATCAGGCGCGCGGCCGAGCGGTTCTGAACCACCGCCAGCAGCCCGGTTCCCCAGCGCGTGCGCCGCGACACCAGGTGCAGCAGCGCGGCCAGCGACAGGCCCAGCGCCGGGATCAGCAGCTGCAGCGGATACACGCCCAGCCCCAGCTCTCCGAGGGTGAGCGGCGTCTGGGCCAGCGGCGAGGGCAGGCTGCGCGGCTCCTTGCCGAAGGTGAACATCACGGTGTTGTCGAGCACGATCCCCAGCGCGACGGTCGCCATCAGCCAGGCATCCGACCCGCGCTCGATGAAGGGCCGAACCGCGACGAATTCCACCAGCAGGCCGTACACCGCGCAGACCAGCAGCGCCAGCGGCACCGCCAGCAGCATCGGCCAGCCCAGCGTCTGGGCGAAGCCGAAGCACACCACCGCGCCCAGCATCATCGAGCTGCCCTGGGCGAAGTTGACGGTGCCCGACACCGCGTAGGTGATGTAGAAGCCCAGCGCCATCAGGCCGTACATGCTGCCCAGCCCCAGGCCGCTGATGAGCGAGGCGATCAGCATGCGCGCGCCATCGCGGCAGGACGGGCGATCACGCTCACTTCATGCCCACCGGCACGATGCGGTTTTCGATGAACTGCGCCCAGACGTAGTCCTCCGAGCCCAGGGCGTCGTGATCGCTGGTGTTGAAGGGTTTGACGTAGGTCTTGATCAGGCCTTCGTAGCGGTCGATCTTGTAGAAGCCCTGGCGCACCGCATCGCCGTCGGTCGATCCGGCCGCGGCGATCGCCAGCGCGGCCAGGTGCAGCGCATCGTAGGCATTGGCCACCCCGACCGCCGGCGTGATGTCGCTGACGCCTTTGATATTCGGGTACTTGGCCATCATCGCCTTGATGACCCGCTCGCCCACCGGCCCCTGTTTGCCGAAGAAGCTGTAGGTCTGCACGAAATGCACGTCCTTGCCGTTGGGACCGGCCAGCTCGGTGAAGCGCCCGCCCGCGGGCCCCCAGTGCGAGACCACCGGCACTTTCCAGCCCATCCGGTCCAGCGACTTGACCACCTGCGCGGACGGTCCGACGTTGGCCACCAGGAACAGCGTGTCGGCGCCCGCCGCCTTCAGCCGGGTGAGCTGGGGCACCATGTCCAGGTCGTTGCCCTCGAACTTCTCGATCCCGGCGGGCGTCACGCCCTTGGCGGCCAGCGCCGCCTTCAGGCCCTTCTCGTTGGATTCGCCCCAGGGGTTGTTGATCAGGATCAGGCCGGGCTTGGCGGCCTTGAATGCCCGCTGCGCGTACGACAGCATGCCGATGTCGACCGTCTCGTCGACCGCCGACACGCGGAAGGCGAAATTGGGCGACGCGCCATTCTTGGTGATGCCGGTACCGGCCGCCCAGGGGCCCATGAAGGGCACCTTCTCCTGGTTGACGATCGGCACGATCGCCATCGACACCGGGGTATCGAGTCCACCGAACAGCACCGCCACCTTTTCGCGGAAGATCAGTTCGCGCGCGGCCACCACGCCCTTGGCCGGATTGGACTCATCGTCGCGGCGCACCAGCTCGAGCTTGCGCCCGCCCAGCAGGCCGCCCTTCGCATTGACCTCGTCGATGGCCACCTGCAGGCCGCGCGACAGCGCTTCGCCGGCCAGCGCCGACTGCCCGGACAGCGCCGTCACCAGACCGATCTTGATGGGGTCGGCCGCCAGCAGGGGAGCGCCCCAGGAGGCCAGCGTCAGGGCGCAGGCGCCAGACAGCAGGCTGCGGCGGGCTAAGGACAGGGACGAGCGGCTCATGAAGACCCTCCGGCTAGGAAACTGAAGATCCGGCGGCCAATCCGCGCGGCTGCCTGTGCAATGCAAGCCGCGTGCCAAAGTGCCCGCGCACGCTGTTGCCGGGCCCGCGGCGCACCGATCGGTCCGAATCGCGCTGCCGCATCGCCCGATCGGCACCTCGATGGGGCTGCGCCCTGCCCCACATTGGCGAACCGGCGCGCCCGCGCCCCAAATGCCGGCGCAATCACCCTGACGCATGCAGGGTATTTGTTAGACTGCGCCCGCCGTTCGCGACGGCAGGCATCGGGCCGATTCCGCGCGGGCCCGTCCCACGCTCACCCACGGAGCCGGAGTCGACATGAGCATGCGCAAGATCGAGATCTCACCGCTGGAGCGTCTGCGTGCCTCGCCCAGCTTCGTGCTGGCTTTCACGATGGACGGCCGCCCGTACATCGCCAAGGAGACCGAGCCCTACATCCAGTTCTGGCTGAGCGAACGCTATCGAGCGCTGCTCTCGATGTTCTCGGGCCGGCACGGCGCCACCGTCGGCGACGCGCTCGACAACGCGCTTCGCCTGTCCAAGCGGGTCCGGGATCCGGCGGAGCGCCAGCGCCTGATGGCCGCGGTCCGCGACATGCGCGAAGCCGGCGTGCTGGTGAGCACGCGCGAGGACACGTCGCGTTATGACGCCCGCATCGTCCAGGCCCACATCACTCACCGCCCGTTTCCGCGCGAATTGTCCGATCGGATCATCCGCGACGGGGCGATCGGGCCGACCAGCCGGGTGCTCGATCTGGCGGGGGGGCCCGGCGACCTGGCGCTGGCGCTGGCCCGCGCCAGTGACGACGTCACGCTGATGGAGCTCTCCAAGGGCTTCGTCAGCGCGGCGCGCAAGCGGGCCAAGGCGGCCGGGCTGAATCTGTCGGTGGTGCACGAATCCTGCAACCGCCTCGTGTTCAATGACGATGCCTACGACGTCATCACCGTGTCGCAGGCCCTGCACTGGCTCGATGACGTGATGGTGTGCCGCGGGATCTGCCGCGTGCTGCGCCGCGCGGGCAGTTTTTTTGTCGTGCACGCCAATTTCGACGTCGACGAGGCGCATCCGCTGAGCTTCGTGCTCGGGCGCCGCTCGGTGCTCGGGCACCAGCCCGAGGCCTCGTTCGCCGACCTGGTCCAGGCGCTGCTGCGCCGCCTCACGCTGCTGTTCGATGCACTCGACTCCCCGCAGGTTCACCGCATCGATCCGGCCCAGCACTGGTCGGCCGACGACGGGCCCGCGCTCATCGTGCCGGCACGCGCGTCGCTGTACGCCAGCGGCGCCCCTTGGGACCGGGCTTTTTGCGCGGTTTCCTGACCGAGCGGCACATCGGCGCCAGCGGCATGACCCCTGAGGCGTTCTGGGCCGAAGTCGAAACACGCTGTGCCGGCGCCTCGGCCCACGCCCTGGAAGGCCGCTTCGACTGGGCCGTGCTGCAGTTCACGCGCGGCGGGCCGCGGACCGAACTCGGCGCCCTCGCAGACCTGCCGGTGACCGAGATCGGGTTCGACGGCCCGGCACAGCCCTAGCCCAGAACAGGCAGGGTCGGATCGCGCGGCTGCGTGCTCAGCGGCCCCCGCCGTCGGGCCCTGGGTCTCGGGCGTCGGCCCGGGCGGCGCTTCGGCCACGCAGGGCCAGCCGGCGCAGCGCGAATCCCGCCAGCAGCGCCAGCACCCCGGCCGCCGCCCAGAACGGCAGTTCCGGGCGCAGGTGGTAGAGCAGCGTGGACACCATCGGCGCCACCACCATGCCACCGGCCTGGGCCGTGGACACCGTGCCGGCCGCGGCGCCCTGCTCATGCGCGCTGACCGCATTGGCCGCGGCCGCCGAAATCGCCGGCAGCACCATCCCCATGCCGAAGCCCGACATGAAATACGCACAGCCCAGCACCCACACCAGCGGGCTGACGCTGGTCGCCAGAAAGCCCAGGCTCGCGATCGCGGCGCCGGTCGCGATCAGCCGGGTCGGGGACCAGTCGTGGCCCAGCGGCGCGGTCAGGCGGCGCACCAGCAGTTGCGCGGCGATCATCGCCAGCCCGACCGCGGTGAGCATCGCCCCGGTCAGACCGGTCGCCTGGGCGGCCGGCACACCGAACCGGTCCATGACGAAGAACGCCGTGTTGACCTGCGCACTCATCACGCAATACATCGCGCACAGTCCGACCGCCATCGGCCAGCGCAGACGGCGATCGGTCAGCGACATCGGCGCCACCGGCCGGCCCGGGGCACGGGTGGTCGGCACGGACGGTGTCTGCAGGCGGCGGGTCAGCACCAGCGCCACCACGCCCAGCAGGCCCCGCCATCGCGAGGCCGAACCGGCGACCGAACACCGCGAGACGCCCGGCCCGCGGCCATCCGCCGCCCGCCCCTGCCCCCCCAGCGTCGCCATGCCACCGGCCCTTCGAGGGTCGAGGAGCGGCCACGATGGCCGCGGACACCGGAACGGCGCCGACAGCTTCTTCGAGAGGGCCCGCACGACAGCACCGGCACGAACAGCGCCGACGGGCCGGGCACGCGCTGGATGGCCAGCCGAGGGGGCCAGACGCGAACCCGCCGATGGTCTAGCATGCCGCTGCGCAGCATCGGCAGGCGTCCGGTCCGGTCGGCCCGGCGCCAGGGCCGGTCTCATCGATCTGGCCCGGCCAGAGACACCATCGCCCCGATCACGCTGCAGGATGCCGGTCACCCGGGCGATCGGCCCGATCAGGGTGAAAAGGCCGGAAGGCGATGCGCTGCGCGACCAGCCGGCGGGCGGATGAAAACGGACCCGCGCTGGTTCGGGCGCGACGCGCGGGTGGGAATGGCGGGGATCTGCATGAGCGATGGATCAGACTCGCGGCGAAGGCGCCCGCGCGATGGGCGCCGGGGGCGGAGAACAAATCCGACGATTCGAAAACCGTGATGGCCGATGGTCGATGGCGGCTGCCCCTTCGTCACCAGAAAATGAGCGGCGGCGCCGCGCACGCTGGTGCGTTCGATGACGAAATCCAGCGCGCCGACGACCCGGTGGCCAAACAGCGGGAAATCGAAGCGCAGTTCAAGGACGGCACCGATCCCTTCAATGCGGCGGCGCGCTTCACGGTGCATGATGTGATCGAACCCAACGAGACGCGTCGGCGCATCCAGCGCGCGCTGGAGCTCTCGCGCAGCCGGCGCAGCCAGCAGCCCGGGCCGACGGCGCGCTACGGCGTGATGCCCTGATACGAAAGATCCCGATGACCCTCGATTCGCGCCACCGGATCCCTTCCTCCGACGAATGCGTGCTGCGCCCGGTTCTAGAAAAGTGGGCCGCCCGCCAGCCCGACAAGGTCTACCTGAGCCAGGGCGCGGGGCGCGAGGTGACCTACCGCCAAATGCGCGACCTGAGCGCACGCACCGCGGCCGGCCTGCACCGGCTGGGCGTGCGCCAGGGCCAGACCGTGGTGGTGTGGCTGCCCAACGGCCTGGACTGCCTGCGCGTGTGGTTCGGCATCAACTGGCTGGGCGCCACCTATGTGCCGATCAACACCGCCTACAAGGGCCGCCTGCTCGAACACGTGCTGGACAACGCGGGGGCCGACCTGATCGTCGTGCACGCCGACCTGGCCGCGCGGCTGACCGAGGTCGACACCGCCACGCTGCGCACCGCGGTGATCGTGGGCGGCGATCCGATGGCGCTGGGCGATCTGCGGGTCGAGTCTGCCGCGACGCTCGATGCGCCCGAGTCGATGCTGCCCCCGCTGGCGGCGCCGATCGAACCCTGGCACCTGCAATCGATCATTTACACCTCGGGCACCACCGGGCCGTCCAAGGGCGTGATGTCCTCCTACGCCCATCTGCATGCGATGGGCGGCCGGGAGGCCTTCCACATGCTCGGTGAAAACGACCGCTACATGTGCAATCTGCCGCTGTTCCACGTCGGCGGCACCCTTCCGGCCATGGCGATGCTGGCCCGCGGGGCCTCGATCTCGATGGTGCCCTCGTTCACGACCGACGATTTCTGGCCCACGATCCGCGAGACCCAGACCACCGTGACGCTGCTGCTGGGCGTGATGGCGGGCTTCATCGCCAAGCGCGCGCCCGCCCCGGGGGATCGCGAGCATCCGCTGCGCAAGGTGATCATCGTGCCGCTGGCCGAAGACGCCCGGATCTTCGCCGAACGTTTCGGGGTCGATGTCTACACGCTGTACAACATGACCGAAATCTCCACGCCGCTGATGTCGGGGCTGAACCCCGAGAAGGCCGGGTCGTGCGGGCAGCCGCGCGAAGGGGTCGAACTGCGCGTGGTCGACGACTTCGACCGCGAGGTCGAGCCCGGCGCCGTGGGCGAACTGATCGTGCGCACCGCGCAGCCCTGGGCGCTGAACAGCGGCTACTACAAGAACCCGGAGGCCACCGTGCGCGCCTGGCGCAACGGCTGGTTCCACACCGGCGACGCGTTCCGGGTCGATCCGGACGGCACGTACTTTTTCGTCGACCGGATGAAGGACGCGATCCGGCGGCGCGGCGAAAACATCTCGTCGTTCGAGGTCGAGGCTGAGGTGGCGGCGTTCCCGGCGGTGGCCGAAGTGGCGGTGTACGCCGTGCCCAGCGAGATCGCCGAAGACGAGGTGATGTGCGCGGTGGCCGCCGTGCCGGGCACCGCGTTCGACCCGGCCGCGCTGATCGAATTCCTGGTGCCGCGCCTTGCGCACTTCATGATTCCGCGCTATGTGCGCACGGTCGAGGCGCTGCCCAAGACCCCCACGCAGAAGGTGCAGAAGCACCTGCTGCGCAGCGAGGGCATCACGGCCGACACCTGGGACCGCGAAGCGGCCGGCATCCGCATCAGACGCCAGGCTACATGGCGGCTGACGCGGGCTCGGCGCCCGGCCGGCGTAGCCGCGGCTCGCCGGCGCCGGCGCCAGGCGTTTGTTGATCAGCGCATCGGCCTCGCTCATGATCCGGCCGAGCAGCTCCTGGCAGCTGGGGATGTCGTGGATCAGGCCCGCCACCATGCCGCAGCTCCACGCGCCGGCTTCCATGTCGCCATCGATCATCACCTTCGGATAGATGCCCGCGACCTGGTCGTGGATGTCCGCGATCGTCAGCGCATCGCCCTTCTCGCGTTCGATGTCGATCAGGCGCGAAACCCCGCTGTTGTTCAGCACCCGCTCGGTATTGCGCAGCTTGCGCATGATCAGCCGGGTGTCGAGTTCGGAGGCCGCCACGATCGCCTGCTTGACGTTCTGGTGGATCGGCGCTTCCTTGGTCGCCATGAACCGGGTGCCCATGTTCATGCCCTCGGCGCCCAGCGCCAGCGCGGCCACCAGGCTGCGTGCATCCGCCATGCCGCCCGAGGCCACGAACGGGATCTTCAGCTCTTCGGCGGCCCGCGGCAGCAGGATCATGTTCGGCACGTCGTCTTCGCCCGGATGTCCGCCGCACTCGAAGCCGTCGACACTGACCGCATCGCAGCCGATGGCTTCGGCCTTGAGCGAGTGGCGCACCGACGTGCACTTGTGGATGACCTTGATGCCGGCCGCCTTCATCTCCTGCATGTAGGGCTCGGGGTTGCGGCCAGCGGTCTCGACGACCCGTACGCCGCCTTCGATGATCGCGCGGATGTATTCCGGGTACGGCGGCTTGGCGAACGTGGGCAGGAAGGTGAGGTTCACGCCGAACGGCTTGTCGGTCATTTCCCGGCAACGGGCGATTTCACGGGCCAGCCGCTCCGGTGTCTGCTGGGTCAGCCCGGTGATCACGCCCAGGCCGCCCGCGTTGGACACCGCGGAGGCCAGCTCCGCGAAGCCGACAAAATGCATGCCGCCCTGGATGATCGGGTGTTCGATGCCGAACAGTTCAGTGATGCGAGTCTTCATGAGTCAGGCTTCCGTGGTTGATCGACGGGTTTCAAACATGCGCCCGCAGTTGCGCCAGCGTCACGTACTCGAGCGCCCTGGCATGCGTGCATTCGAGAAACACCTGCGGCGCGACGCCGGATTCGAAGGCTTCCTTCCAGCGCAGCACGCACAGGCACCAGCGATCGCCGGGCTTGAGCCCGGCGAACCGGTATTCGGGTCGCGGCGTGACCAGATCATTGCCACGATGCATCGAAAACGCCAGGAAGACCGCGTTCATCCGGGCGCAGACCACATGGGTGCCGTGGTCGAGTTCATCGGTCTGGCAGCAGCCGTCGCGATAAAAGCCGGTCAGCGGGTCGTAGGAGCAGGGCACGAGATCCGTGCCCAGCACATTGAGCGCCGTCATGGCCGGCGCGCGAGCCCGCTGGGCCCGCGCATCAGGCCTTCTTGGCCCACGCGCTGCACCAGCCTTTGCCGGCGACCTGCTTGCCGGGGAAGATCGGGCATCCGCCCGCGGCATCGGCGGCCTTGCCCTGGTAGAGCGCGCAGTTGGCACAGGTCTGCCCGGCGGCGTACTTCGGGAACTTGGCTTTGTCGACCTTGCTCGCGTCCGCCTTGTAGCCCAGGCCCGTGGCCTGGGGGTCGCTCTCGGCGACCATCGCGCCTTGCGCGTGCGCGTGACCGGCACCGGCCAGAACGGCACCGCCCAGGCTGACTTTGACAATGAATTCGCGACGGCTGGTCATGAGGAATGGCTCCAATTGAAGTGGGGAAGGGAAACAGGTGGTTCGAGTCCGCCAAGCTAACAAATTTTGAAAGCCTGAATGTCGCGAGAGGCTACTCCTTTTCGCGCGCGCGTTCCTGCCGGCGGGGAAACTGCCGGACCCGGCGCGCGCGGTACTCTCTCACCGTCGCCGCACGCGCACTTTGCGACGGCCCGCCTTTCATCATCGCGGCCGGGTCAGACCGACTGTCGCGCTTTCTCGCGCAGGCGGCGCTCGAGCATCGTGATCACCTGCTCGAGGCCGATCAGGTTCGGATTGACCTGCAAGGCGCGCTGGAAAAAGTCCATGGCCTGCTGCCAGTTGCCCAGCCGCATGTGGATCTGCCCGGCGCCCGACAGCGCCCCGAAGTGCAGGCGATTGCGCTTGAACACCTCGTTGCAGTCGCGCAGCGACTCTTCATCCCGACCCAGCATGAACAGGATCGTGGCACGCTTGTTCCAGCCTTCGGCAAAGGCCGGACGGCGCCGCACGATCTCATCGAAGGTGGCCAGCGCGTCGTCCAGTGCACCGGCCTGCATCTGCCCGACCCCCTCCCTGAATCGCGCATCGATCGAGGCATCGCCCGAGCGGCTCCAGATCAGCCACATCGCGGCCGCGGCGGCCTCGCGCACCTGCGGATCGGCATCGGCCAGCAGCACGGCCACCCGATCGGCGTCCGGCCCGCGCCCGATCTCGGCCAGACGATCGAGACCCGCCAGACGTTGTGCGGGTTCGGCCTGGCCCAGCGACTGCAGGGCCCGGGCACGGCTCAGCGGAGCCGCCTGCAGCGCACCGGCCAGCAACACCAGGGCCGTGATCAGAATCCCTCGATGAACCCACCGCATGCCCACTCCTTCGCGCCGCCCGACGGCCTGTCGTGCATCGGACGATTTTCCCAGATACCCGGCCAACCGGACCAGGTGTGATTGAATCCGCCAGAACACAGACCTGGAGCCCCTGATGCTAGCGACACGCACACCGATCGGTGCGCTGAGCGACGACGAACTCGCGCAGCGCACCCGTGCCACGAGCGCCCTGCTGGCCGCGGCGGCGCGAACCGACTCCAGCGACCCGATCGGCGGCTATCGAGACCTGCTTCGCGAACTGCTGCTGGCCGCCGAACGGGACCATGGCGTGCCGGCCACGCTGGCCCTGATCGTGGACGAACTGGTCAGGGCGCTGGACGACCCCGCCCAGGTCGACGCGCTGATCGATGCTCTCGTTGCCCGGCGGGAGCGGCGCTGAATGGCCGACCCCGCGTTCCGGCCCTCGCAGCTGCCCGCGCCCTCACCCGCGCCCGCGCGCGCCGGGCTGCTCGCCCGTTACGACACGCAGGCCTTGCGCCCGCCAGCCGCTGCCCCCGGCGGGTCGGCAGCCCTCGCGGTGCGCTCCGCGGCCGCACAGCCTGCCTGGCAAGCGCTGCTGGACTGGTGCTTCGAGGGCACCGGAACCGGGGCCTGCCCCTGGTTCGCGCCACGCGCCACTCCGGACCTCGCCACCCCCTTCGCCGCGGCACTGCTCGGCGGGCCGGACCGGGCGGCTCTGGACGCGTTCGCCACCGCCTTGTGCCTGCACCTGGACGGCAGCGTCGCGCTGGCCGGACTCCCGGGCCAGGCGGCACGACTGGCCTATCGCCTGCAGGTCAAGGCGCAGGATCTGTGCTGGTGGCGGGTCCGCCGCCGCGCCGATCCCTGGGACTGCGGCTGGGGCGGCTGGGATGCCGCGGCGGTGGCGCAGCTGGCGCGCTTCGCGCCGCGTCGGGCGACGCTGATCGTGGTGCGCGAGGCAGTACAGGTCGGCAATCCGGGCGAACGAACGGCGGCGCTGGCCAGCGCGATCGCGGAACTGGCCGCCCGTCGCACCCCATGGCGGCATCCGGTGCGCCTGCTGCTGCTCGACGAGGGCGAACGCGGTACTGCGGATCGGGACGCTTCGCGCCAGTGGCTGCAAGATGCGTCGGCGCCCGGCACGGTCTCGGTCTTCGAGGGACCGGGTCCTCAGCTCATCACCAGTCCGCCGTCGATGTTGATCGACTGACCGGTCATGTAATCCGACGCTGGCGACGCGAGAAACAGGGCCAGCCCCGCCACGTCGGCGGGCGTCTGGGCGCGGCCCATCGGCACGCCCGCCACCCGCTGGCGCCAGGCTTCGCCGCGCGGCAGCCCCTGCAGCGCGGTCCACTCGCGATCGATGTGCGCCCACATGTCGGTGTCGACGACGCCGGGGCAGATCGCGTTGACGGTCAGCTGGGGCGCCAGGGTAAATGCCGCCGACTGGGTCAGGCTGATCACGGCGGCCTTGCTGGCCCGGTAGTGGGCCATGACGCTGGCGATCGGACCCGCGCCGGGCCGGCCCGCGACCGAGGCCAGGTTGATGATCTTGCCCCGCGGGCGCCCCGGCGCCAGCGGCTCTTGCTGCAGCATGCGCCGGGCCGCAGCCTGCAGCGACAGGAATACCCCGGTGACGTTGACGCTCAATAGGCCGTCCCAGTCGGCCGCATCGAGTTCGAGCAGCGGCTTGAGCTGCATGACGCCGGCATTGCCGATCATCACGTCCAGTCGCCCGAAGGCCTGGACAGCCGCCTCGACCAGCGCCGCATTGTCCTCGGCACGGCGCACATCGACCCGCAACGCGACAGCCCGTGCGCCCGCGGCGCGCAAGGCGGCGGCTGTGGCTTGTGCCGCCGCGCCATCGATGTCGCCGATCACCACGCGCGCGTCTTCGCTGCGCGAACGCCTGTGCCAGCCCGCGGCCGATGCCTTGGCCAGCGCCGGTGATGGCGACGACGATGTCTTGCAGGGAATCACGGGTCATGGCGTGTCTCGGGAAGTGAACGAAGCGACCGGGCCAGGGAAGGCGAATTTTCGGGCGGCGCCGGATTGACGCGCCCATGGCGTCTGGCCATCATGCCCTTTCCTGCCCGGGAGAGGCTTGCCCTCGCCCATCGACTGGTACGACAACCGCGCGGCCGTCCTGACGTCAGCGGTGTCGCCATGGCGATCCGCTCGACCGTCATCCCGGCAGCCCACAAGGAATTCCCATGCCCAGAGTCCGGCCCGCCAAGTTCGTCCACGTCGTGTACCGCACCCGCCGCTTCGAGCCGATGATCGCCTGGTACCAGGCGGTTTTCGACGCCCGCGTCCAGTACCAGAATCCGGCGCTGGCATTCCTGACCTACGACGACGAACACCACCGCTTCGCGTTCGCCAACCTGGCGGTGCTGCAGCCCGAGGGCAGCGACCTCGATCGGCGCGGCGCGATCGGCGTCGATCACGTGGCCTACACCTACCCGTCGCTGCCGGATCTGCTGGCCCACTACAGGCAGCTCAAGGAAATGGACATCCGGCCCTACTGGTGCGTGCACCATGGCATCACCGTGTCGATGTACTACGCCGACCCCGACGGCAACCAGATGGAATTCCAGGTCGACTGCTTCGCGGCCAACGACGAGGCCAATGCCTACATGCATGGCCCGCACTTCAGCGCCAACCCGATTGGCGTCGAATACGATCCCGACGACTGGCTGCGGCGCCTGGAAGCCGGCGCGCCGCTCGCCGAATTCCTCACCCGCCAGACCGACCTGCCGGTGTCCCCGGTCAGGGGCTCGGTGAGCGCCTGAGCCGGTACCGCTACCAGAAACCCTCGAACAGCCGGGCCGCCCCTTCCAGCGCACGCTGGGCCAGCGGGCGCTCGCGCCATGCGGCCAGGGTGATCGCGGTGGATGCCGCGACATCCGCGCGAAACATCTGCGTCATCGCGCTGCCGAAGGATTCGCCATAGACCATCGCGTTGACCTCGCTGTTCTGCACGAGACTGCGCCAGTCCATGTTGCTCGAGCCGACGGTCGACACCACGCCATCGATCACCGCGGTCTTGGCATGCAGCACGGCATCGCGCAGTTCGTGGATCTTCACGCCGGCCGCCAGCAGGCGGTCGTAGTGGCTGCGCCCGGCATACAGCACCGGCCTGAAATCGCTGAGCGAAGGCAGCACCAGCTGCACATCGACGCCGCGCCCGGCCGCCTCGCACAACGCGTCGATCATGTCCGGCCCCGGCGCGAAATAGGCCATGGTCAGGTAGACGCTGTGCTGCGCGGCGTCCAGCGCGCTCAGCAGCATCGTGTAGATCCGGTTCGCATCGTCGTGCGGATCGCTCGCCACGATCCGCACCAGCTGCGGCCCGCTGCCGGTGGCGCCAGTGGCGCCGGGGCCGGCCCCCGCCGCAGGCAAGGCCGGCAAGGCACCCTGGCAGCCCTGGCGGATCCAGGTCTCGCGCACCAGGTCATCGAGCGCCGCCACCGCCGGCCCGCGCAGGCGGATCTGCGTGTCCCGCCAGCCGCTCTCGGTCCCGACGGCGGCGCGCCGGCTCCGCCCGAACGAGCCCGACGAATAGACCGCGGTGACATTGATTCCCCCGGTAAAGCCGACGCCACGATCCACGCTGAGGATCTTGCGGTGATCGCGATGGCTGATGCCCCAATAGCCCGGGCGTTCCAGCGGATTCACCGGATTGATGGCGCAGGTGGGAATACCGGCCGCGTTCAATGCGTCGGCGAAACCCGGCCCGATGCCCAGCGAGCCCAGCGCGTCGTACAGCACCAGCACCTGCACGCCCGCCGCGCGCCGGGCGAGCAGCGCGGCGACCAGGCGATCGGCGATCGCGCTGTCGTCGATCGAATAGCTCTGCAGCAGGATCGTCTGGCGGGCGGCGGCAATGGCATCGAACATGGCCGTGAACGCGGCCGGGCCGTCGATCAGCAGGCGCGCATCGGTCTGGACATACAGGTCTCGCTCGTCGATCGCGCCGGCCACGGCGAGATGCCGGTTCAAGGCGGACGCCTCGCCCTGCCGGGCCAGGCGTGCGAACAGTTGGGCTCGCTGCGCAGCCCCGAGCCGACCGGATCGCCCGACGACCCAAACCTGGGTCGCCAGCGCACTGCTCGTGGAGTCCCGGGGCTGCGGCGGCGCCGGCAGATCGGCGCGATCGACCGGGGTCACGAAGGCGCAGCCCGCCAGCAGGGCCGCCAGCCCGAGCAGGCCCGCGAGCCGAAGTCCCATCCTCCCCATTGGCCGGGCAGCCTCGTGGGCGGCATCGTGCGCAGCTGACATGCAAGATCTCCTGGGCGAAGGGTGAGCGCCGGCGCCGCTGCACCGCCGGCCCGTCAAGACCATAGCCGGGCCGACGCGCCTGAACCATCGGCCGCCATGGCATCCGGCTGTCGGACTGCGCCGACGAGAGGCCGGCCGATCCCTCGACCGGACGCGCGAGACCCCCGGCGCATGTAGTCCCAGTCCTACGCGGCGACGACCCGCCTGCCGATACCGCGAGGCCGGGAAATCCGCCATGATCGGACATGTACTGCCACCCGGAAAATTCCCGCCCGCTCGTGGGAGAGCGCTCATGATCCGCATCGGAATCGTCGACGATCATGCGATCGTCAGAACCGGGCTGCGACAGTTCCTGTCCGAACAGAGCGACCTGAGCGTCACCGGTGAAGCCCGCAATGGCCGTGAAGCCATGGCGCTGGCGCGCGCCGGCGAGGTCGACGTGCTGCTGCTCGATCTGTCGATGCCGGACGAAAGCGGGGTCGATGCGCTGGGTTCGATCAAGGCGCGATTCCCGGATCTGCCCATTCTGATCCTGAGCGGATTTCCCGAAGCCCACTATGCGGCCGCGCTGTTACGCCAGGGCGCCAGCGGTTACCTGAACAAGGAATGCGAGCCCGACGAGATCGTCACCGCGATCCGGGTGGTCGCCCGCGGCCGGCGTTACATCTCGAGCGCGGTTGCCGAGATCCTGGCCGACAACGCCGCCGGCACCAGCGACCGTGCGCTGCACGAATCGCTCTCGGAGCGCGAACTCCAGGTGTTCCTGCGGCTGGCCAAAGGAGAAACGGTCGGCAATATCGCCGAAAGCATGTTCCTGAGCATCAAGACCGTCAGCACCTACCGCACCCGGGTGATGGAAAAGCTCAAGCTGCAGTCCAACAGCGACCTCACCTATTACGCCCTGAAGAACGGCCTGATCCAGTAACCGCCCCACCACGCAGGAGCCCTCCATGCCTTTCGCTCTGCCTCCCCTGCTTCCGCGCCGCGGCCTGGGCGCGCCGCACCGCCCGGCGCTCAGATGGGCATTGGCGGCCATGGTCGCGGCCCTGCTGGCGGTGGCGCCCTGGGCGTATTGCGATCTCGTCGGGTCGCGCGATGTCTGCGCCGAACGCGACGGTGCCGAGAACACCTGGGTCGCCGCCACCGTGCGCAACGCCGGGGCGGTGCTCACCCAAGGCGTTGAAACGGCCACCGACCTGATCACCCGCTAGTATTCCCGGCGACTTCAGCCCGATCCCCGACGGACATGCCCGCCAATTGCCCGACCGGACCCGACGTGTTCCCCATGCCACCACTGAAACTTTTCATCGTCGAAGACAGCGCCCTGATCCTGGAGAGCCTTCGAGCGGCGCTGGAAGAACTGGCACCGGTCGTGGTGGTCGGCTCGGCGGCCGATGAAACGAGCGCCGTCCGATGGCTGCTCGAACCCGCCAATGCCTGGGACCTGGCCATCGTCGACGTGTTCCTGAAGTCGGGCTCCGGCCTGGGCGTGCTCGCGTCGTCGGCACGCGCCAACGTCCGCGGCAAGAAGGTGGTGTTCACCAACTACGCCACCCGGGACGTGCGCGAGCGCTGCCAGGCGCTCGGCGCCGACCGGGTCTTCGACAAATCCAGCGAGCTCGACGACCTGATCGACTACTGCGCACGGCTGGCCGATCGCGACGCGGGCGCACGAAGCGCTCCGCCGGCCTGAGTGCGCAGCAAGACCTCGCGGTCCGCATGCGGCGCCGCGATTTCCGGGAACACTCAAGATGCTTAGGCGGGTTTCTTCACGAATCGGGCGCAGCGTGCTCACGCTGCCGCTGGCGGCCATCGCCGCGCTCCTGGTCTTCTGGGTCACCGAGTCCGCCCATCGCGATTCCACCGCATCGCTGGAAAGCCTCGGGCAGCGCGCGACCGCCCGTGCCCACATCCAGACACTCTGGCGGGTGCTCGTCGATGCCGAGACCGGCCAGCGCGGCTACCTGCTCACCGGCCGGCGCGAGTACCTGAAGCCCTACGAGGACGCGCAGGGCGCCATCGCCGAATCGATGGCGTGGCTGCGCCGCTACTACCGCGACGATCCGCAGGCCGGTCCGATGATCGACGAGATCGCGGTGCGCACCCGCGTCAAGCAGGACGAGCTGGCCGCGACCATCACCGACCACGAACAGGGGCGCATCGAGCGTTGGGTGGCGCGCCTGGAGACGGACGAAGGAAGGGTGCAGATGAACGCCCTGCGCGAGTCCTCCGAGAAGCTGCTCGAGCTCGAGTCGGCGCGGGTGGTGCAGGGCCGCGAGGCCATCTTCAGTACTTTGCGACTGAGCCGCATCGGGGTGAATACGCTGACCGCGCTCTGCCTGCTGGCGTTCCTGATCTTCGTGCGCCAGATCTCGGTGCTCGATGCCCAGCAGCGGGAGGCGGCCCGCGCGCTGCAGGCCGAACGCGACCTGCTCGAGTCGCAGGTGGTCAATCGCACCGCCGAGCTCACCGAGCTGGCACGTCACCTGCAGACCGCGCAGGAGCAGGAGCGCAGCCACCTGGCCCGCGAACTGCACGACGAGCTCGGCGCGCTGCTCACCGCCGCCAAATTCGATTCGGCCCGCCTGAAGCGCAGCATCGGGTCGCTGACCCCGGAGATTGCCGAACGCCTGAAGCACCTCGACTCGACAATCAATCAGGGGATCGCCCTGAAGCGGCGCATCATCGAGGACCTGCGGCCCTCTTCGCTCGGCAATCTCGGCCTGCAGGCGGCGCTGGAGATTCTCGCCCGCGAGTTCGCCGAACGCAGTGGCCTGTCGGTCGACGTCGATCTGAATCCGGTCGAGTTGTCGGCCGACGGGCAAATCACCGTCTATCGCCTGGTCCAGGAGGCGCTCACCAACATCGCCAAGTACGCCGGCGCGACCGCGGTCATCGTCAGCCTTCGCACCGAAGCAGAACGGGTGTGGGCTTCGGTGCGCGACAACGGCAAGGGATTCGATGCCAGGCTCGTGCAGCGCAGCACCCATGGACTGGTCGGCATGCGCTACCGGGTCGAGGCTGCGGGCGGCATGCTGCGGGTGGAATCGCGGCCTGGCAGCGGCACGCTGATCTCCGCCTGGCTGCCATCAGGCGGCGGACCGCAGGCCGCTGACCTCGCCAAGCCCCCACAGGCCGCCGACCCTGTCCCGACCCGCGCTCCGGCGCCCGCCGCCAGTCAGGCGCCCAGCCCGGTCGCCTGACCGCCCTGGCCGCCCTGACCGCCCTGGCTGCGGCCAGATGCGGGCACGTGCGCGGAATATCGCCACGCCGACGCGGTACTGCGGCGCGGCAGCGGTGGGATCTCGAACCGCGCCATTTCCTGCAGGCAGAAGCTCACCGCCAGCAGCAGCAGCGGCGCATGCATCATCAGGGTGCGCACCATCGGGCTCTGCTCGCGCAGCCAGTCCGAGGCAGTGGCCGCGGTCACCATCAGCGCGATGAACGTGAGCAGGGGAATCGCGCGCCGAAAGACCACCGCCCACCGGGCACGGCGATGCCGTTCATGGAATCGCGCGGGCGGTTCCGCCAGCGTGGTGGCCAGGTGGCGAACCAGACGTTCGAGCGCCAGTCCGGCCAGTTCGCTGCGCCGCGGCTCGCGGGCGCGCAATCTCAGTTTGCTGCTCCAGCCGTTGCCCGAGCGGCGCAGCGGCGCCCAGTTCCAACCCTGGACCGCGAGCAGGTCCTGGGGCAGCTCCAGGCTGTCGCCAGGGCTGGCCAGCAGGTCGATGTCGACGGGAATGCCACGCACCGCCGGCACCCGCAGCTTCAGGGTGAGGCCCGAGATCCGCGCCACGCCCTGCAGCAGCACCAGACCGCTCGACACCGATCCGCCACCCGCCCCCGGCACCGTGCCGGAAGGGCGAACGCGCGCCACGAGCGCCGGCCATCGGGACTGCGCCTGAACCGGCTCCGGCAGCAGCCGCTGGACATGGGCGATCGTGCAGCCGGCGACTCGCGCGAACTGCCGCTTGGGGTCGATGGATTCGATCCGGGCGAACAGTTCCCCCGGGTCCGGGCCATCGGTCGACAGGCTTGCTTCGAGTCCGTCGCCGAACGCCAGCAGACGGGTCAGCCGGAACACGCCCGGAGCGCCATTTTCCAGGCGCAGCGTTTCGCGCGGCGCGGGCAGTGTCGGCAGCAGGTCGGGATGATCGATCGGCTTGAAGACGAGGCAGCGCCCGATCCGGTCGCTGGCCGCCAGGTCGACCTGCCGGCCACGGCGTGCGAACGGCTCGACCAGCGCCAGGATTTCGTGGTGGGTGAGCGGTTGCGCGGGCATGGCAATCAGTCGGGCGAATGCGGGCGTCACGAAAGGCGCGGCGGCGCGGCCAGGCGCGGACGGGTTTCGAACACCGAGTCGGCGAAGCCCGTTCCCTGCCAGCGCAGCCGCCGTTTGAGCACCAGGTCGAACAGCCACGCATTGTGCCGACGCAATTCGCGCAGCGGCTGCACCCAGCGCTCGTCCAGGAATCCCAGGGCGGCCAGCCGTCTGACGGAATACAGCGGCATCATGGCCGGGATAGGATAGTCGCTGCCGTACAGGAGTCGGGTGCTCCACGGGGCGCCGGTCGCGGCGTTTCGCAACAGCGTGGCCAGTGCCGGACCGGCGCGCGCGAGCTGCCCGATCGCCGACAGATCGCCCATCAGCCGTGCCTGGTGGCGGGGCTCGTCCATCAGCCGCTCGAACAGGCTGAAACTGGACACCAGCGGCCCGTTCGCGCCGCGGTCCAGATCGACGGCATCGCCCATGGTCGCGCAATGCGCCACGATCACCCGCACGCCCGCGTCCAGCGCGCGTCGCAGGCGCAGCGGGTTGCCCAGTGCGTCGTCGCCGGCGGTGGCCCGTTCCTGCCCGGCATGCGTGATCAGCGCGAGCCCGTGACGGGCCAGTTCGCGATACATGGGCTCGCAGCGCGCGCTGGCCGGATCGATGCCCTGGGCGGCCGGAATCCACTTGACCGCCACAGCCCCGCGGCGCACGACCTCGGCGATTGTTTCGACCGCATCGCCACGATACGGATGCACCGACGCCGCCCATTCGAAACGCTCCGGCCAGCGGCGAAACGCGCGCTCGCACAACGCATCGGGCACGCTGAAGTGGGTGCGCTCCGGGCGCACCCTGCCCGCGCTGTCGTGATACCGGTCCATCGCCAGCAGGACCAGCTTGCAGCCTGGCGGCAGACCTTGCAGCCGGGCCAGCAGCGCCGTCAGATAGCCCGACGCGGCGCCCGGCTGCGGCCGGTTTTCAGGTTCGCCGGCGCAGGCCGATTCGGCGATGAACCATTCCTGGATGCGCATCAGGGGCGCCGGCCACGGACCGCCGTGGGCGCCGCCGTCCGCATCGCCCGCGTGCGCATCGCCGGCGACATTGCTCGAAGAGCCGCCGCGGCCCGGCATCAGATGGACATGGCAGTCCCAGAGCGCAGCCATGTCCAGACCGGCCAGCGCCTCGCGCACCAGCGGATGCGCCAGCCAGCGATCGGTGTCGGGCGCCAGGCACGGGTTGAACACCCCCTCGTCGGGCCAGGCCAGGGCGGCGCCGGCACCGGCCAGGCCGGATGCGGCAGCGGCACCGGCCAGCCAGCGACGTCGACGTGGATTCATGCTGTAATCATTGCAGAAGTGCCCGTTCGGCCTGAACCAGCCTGCTGGCGCGGTGCCGCCGCCGTTGTTTGGACATTGAATCCCCATTCATGGGGCCTGCCGACCGAGCGCACGAGCCCCCGATGGCCGATCCGCCATGACCGAGCTGGTCACCCTGCCCCGCTGGCTGTTTCTGCTGATGGCCTTCCTGGCGGCCTGGGCGGTGCTGGTGCTGATGCTGGCCCCGGGCATGCGCTGGTTCCTGCGTCGGCGCATCAACCGCATGATCGAGCGGCTGAACAGCCGGCTGTCGATCGAACTGCCCTCGTTCAAGCTGACCCGGCGCCAGGCGCTGATCGACCGGCTGTTCCACGATCCGCGCATCCAGGCCGCGGTCGCCGAGCATGCGCAGTCCACCCAAGAGCCGATCGCCGCCGTCTGGGCGCGGGTTCACCGCTATGTGCGCGAGATCGTGCCTTCGTTCAACGCCTACATCTACTTCCGGGTCGGCTACACGGTGTCGCGGGCGATCGCCCGGCTGCTGTACCGGGTGCGGATCGGCTTCGCCGACGAGCCCGCGCTGCGGGCCATCGCACCGCGCTCGACGCTGGTGTTCGTGATCAATCACCGCAGCAACATGGATTACATCCTGGTGTCCTTCCTGGCAGCCGAGCGGGTGACCCTGTCCTACGCGGTCGGCGAATGGGCTCGGGTCTGGGGCCTGCAGCAGCTGATCCGTGCCATGGGCGCCTTCTTCGTGCGGCGCAACTCCGGCGACCCCCTGTATCGGGTCGTGCTGGCACGCTACGTCCAGATGGCCACCGAGGGCGGTGTGACCCAGGCGATGTTCCCCGAAGGCGGGCTGACCCTGGACGGCCGGCTGCGCGCGCCGCGCTTCGGGCTGCTGGCCTACATGCTCAAGGAATTCGACGAGCGCGAAGGCGAAGGGCGCCGCGACCTGGTCTTCCTGCCGGTGGGCCTGAACTACGATCGCGTGCTCGAGGACCGCACGCAGCTGCGCAAGCTCCACCCTGAACTGCCGCGCCGCGGCCGCACGCAGGCCATCACCACGCTGCTGTCGTTCTGCGCGACCCAGCTGCGCCGCGCCGTGCGCGGTGACTGGCACCGCTTCGGCTACGCCTGCGTCAATTTCGGCACGCCGGTGTCGATGCGCGCCTGGTGCCGCGACAACCGGCTGCGCTTTGGCGACCTGAGCGAAGACGAGCGCAAGCGCGAGGTGGCCCGTGTCGCCGATCACCTGATGGAGGCGATCGGCCAGGTCGTGCCGGTGCTGCCGGTATCGCTGGTGGCATCGATCTTCCTCGAGGATCCCGCGCGGCGCTGGTCCGAACTCGAACTGAAGGCCGCCATGCATCTGCGCATGGCGCAGCTGCAGGCGCGCGGCGCCCACCAGTACATCCCGCGCCAGGACGAGGACTACGCGTTCGGGGTGGGCCTGCGCATGCTGGTGCTGCGCCATCTGGTCCTCGAGCAAGACGGGCAGTTCGGCATCGCGCCGGACGCCTTGGAGGTCATTGCCTACTACGCCAATGCGATCGCCCACCTGGCGCCGGCGCCCCCGCCTGGCTAGAGCCGGTCCGCACGGTCGCCGGAAATCAAACCGCGCACTGGCCGCTCCGGCTGGTTGCGGCTATCGGGCGGGCGTATTCTGGCCGGCCCGCCACCCCCCATTGCCCGAGGCCCGATGTCCGACTCCGTCCGCCCCTTTCGCATCGCCGTCCCCGACGCGGTGCTCACCGACCTGCGCCAGCGCCTGCACGCCACCCGATGGCCGGACGCCGAACTGGTCGACGACTGGTCGCAGGGTGCGCCGCTGGCCTGGATCCAGGACATGTGCCGATACTGGGCCGATACCTACGACTGGCGCGCCCGCGAGGCGCTGCTGAACCGCTTCGACCAGTTCATCACCTCGCTGGACGGGCTCGACGTGCACTTCATCCACCAGCGCTCGCCGCACCCGCAGGCGCGCCCGCTGCTGATCACCCACGGCTGGCCGGGCTCGATCGTCGAATTCCACAAGGTCATCGGGCCGCTGGTCGATCCCACCGCGCACGGTGGCAGCGCCGACGACGCGTTCCATGTGATCTGCCCGTCGCTGCCCGGCTTCGGCTTTTCGGGCAAGCCCACCGCCACCGGCTGGGGCGTGCCGCGCATCGCGCAGGTCTGGGCCGCGCTGATGGCGCGGCTTGGCTATGCGCGCTATTTCGCCCAGGGCGGCGACTGGGGCTCGGCGGTCACGCGGGCCATCGGCGCCCAGGACGTGGCGCATTGCGAGGGCATCCACGTGACGCTGGCGATGGGCACCCGCCCCAAGGTCGAGGGCGAGCCCACGCCCGAGGAACAGAAAGCGCTGGCCGGCGCCAAGTACTACGCCGACTGGGACTCCGGCTATTCCAAGCAGCAGGCCACGCGCCCGCAGACCCTGGGCTATGGCCTGGCCGATTCGCCGGCCGGCCAGGCCGCCTGGATCCTCGAGAAATTCTGGGCCTGGACCGACTGCGACGGCCACCCGGAGAACGTGCTGAACCGCGACGAACTGCTCGACAACGTGATGCTCTACTGGGCCACCAACAGCGCCACCTCATCGGCCCGCATCTACTGGGAAAGCTTCGGCAAGGCGCTGGGCAAGATCGGCCCGGTCGGCGTGCCGGTCGGGGTGGCCGCCTACCCGCGCGAGATCATCGTGCCGGTTCGCCACTGGCTGGCGAGCGACTACCCGGACATCCGCCATTTCGCGACCATGCCCAAGGGCGGCCACTTCGCGGCGTTCGAGCAGCCGGCGCTGTACATCGACGACATCCGCACCTACTTCCGGATGCTGCGCTAAGCGCCCGACCCGGGCGCCCCCGGCGGCGCGAGCCCGATCTGCCCGAACAGCCGGGCATCGGGCAGCGCCCCTTTCTTGAAGCTGATCTGCCGGCAGGGCTCGCCGGGGCGCATCTGCGCATGGCCATCGATCACGAAGAACATCGGCGTATGGCCATCGCCCGCACCCGAGAGCTGCGCGCGGTTGGATGCCGCGCAGTGGGTGCAGTAGGTTGGCGCATCCTGGCGCATGAAATTGATCGGGTGCGGTGGCTGCATCAGCGGCGCCAGCGGCTCGCCGTAATGAAACAGGTCGCGCCAGACCTGGCCTCGAAACAGGCGTCCGCCGCTGCCGCAGGGGTCGAGCCGGAACACGAAGCGGTCGGCCTCCTCGTGCACCGTGAAGTCGGCCATGTGGTAGTTCCAGGTGCGTGCCACTTCGGCCACCAGCTGCTCGTCGCTCAGGGCCGCATAGCGCGGAAAGCCCGCATGAAACGCCGGCTCGTAGGTCTGCGCCAGCAATTCATCCAGATACGCCGCGCCGCCGATCTCCAGCGCGCTGGCGTAGAAGTACTCGAGCCAGACGATGGCCACATCGTGCCAGGGCATCCAGTCCTTGCGCTGGCCGCGCAGCAGGTCTTCGAGGTCGGTGCGGCCCTCGTCCAGGCGCTGCTGCGCCCGCTGCACGCGCGTGCGCACGAGCTCGCTGCGTTCCTGCTCGTCGAACAGCGCGGGCCCCTGGACGCCTTCCTTGGAGAAGCGCATCCGGCAGCCGCCGTCGGGCTGCTTCTCGGTGGTCCAGAATGCGTAGCCGAGCGCCTCGTTCAGCGCGCGCTGATTGGCCTTGCAGCCCTGGCACAGGCCACTGACGCCATCGCGCCAGCCGGCATACCACTGCGGATGCTTCTCGGTGGCCTTCTGGCGCTCGAGCTGGCCGCCGCTGCCGCAGGCCGGCATCGACAGCACGACCTCGGCAGCGGACTCGGCGAGGGGATCGAGGCGGGCGGCCCCCTGCTGCTTGAACACCGCCACCAGGTCGACGATCGCGCCGCGCACGTCGCCGCGGCGCACCTGGGCGGCCCAGGTCTTCATCAGCTGCGCACCGATGCGCTCGAGCACCGCGCGTGTTCTTTCCTCGCCCAGGTCCTGGCGCAGCTTGCCGATCTTGCGCGCCAGCGCATGCAGCGTCAGCGCATCCAGGCCGGCCTTGCCCGCCGCCAGCACCGGCAGCAGCGCGCGCACGGCGTCCAGGTCGCCTTCGCGCAGGGCCTCGAGGGCACGGTCTTCGTCGGGACGGGTGAGTTCGGCGAGCCTTTCCGGCGTCAGTGCGGTCATGGTGAGCTCCATCGCGGCGAAGCGGCGCCCCGCCGATCGCCCTCGATGCTACCCCCGCCGCGCGGCCATCCGCCGCACGGGCCTCATCCGATGAAATCGCGGATGTGCCGGGTCATGAACTGCGTCTCGGGCGAGCCCGGCACCGGCCGCCAGGCCATGTGGCCGCGCAGCGAGTCGATCACTTCGCAGCGCGCCCCCGGCACCCCTTCGGCGATCTGGCGAGCGCCCTCCAGCCCGAGCAGGCGGTCCTGCAGGCAAGGCAGCACCAGCAGCGGGGCCGTGATCCGCGCCAGCGCCTGCCTGAGATCGCCGCCGAAGGGCAACGCGACATCGTGCCGGCTCGAGGCCTGGTAGCGCCGGATCAGACTCCAGGCATCCCATTGGGCAAAGCGCTCGCCCACACCGATTGCCTCCGCTTCGACGGCCTCGCCCTGGGCTTCGAGATAGGCGTCGGTCACCGTCCAGGCGTGATAGTGGCGACCGGCCAGGCGCAGGCCATCCAGGGGCTGTTCGGTGTAGCGGCCACCCTGCCATTTGGGATCGAGCTCGATCATCTCGCGCATGCGCCGGGTGGTCTGGCGGATCACCTGCCCGGCGCGCACCGCCGGCACCTGCAGGATCGCGGCGCGCAGCGTGGCCGGGTGATGGATCGCCCACTCGAGCGCCTGGAAGGCCCCCATCGAGGCGCCGGCGAGCGCCGCCAGCGGCGTTGCGCCCAGGCCCAGCCCGTCGCGAACCAGGGCCACCTGCGCACGCACCATGTCGCGAATCCCGTACTCGGGAAACGCAGCGCCCAGGCCATCGCCGGGCTGCGTGGACGCGCCGCCCCCGATCGCGTCCGAACTGACCACGCAGAACCGATCGGTGTCGAAGGCGCGCCCCGGGCCGATCGACTCGTAGACGCTCAGGCGCGTGTTGCTCGTGCCCGGCATGATCAGGATCACGTTGTCGCGCGCCGCATTCATGCGGCCATAGACGACGTGGGCGATTCGCAGACGCACCAGCGTCTGGCCGGACTCGAGCCGGAAGTCGGCCAGGTCGAAGACGGCCTCGGTCCCCACGGGGCGCTCGGCCGGGTGTTCAGCTGCCATCGGGATTCCTCTCGGGCCAGGCACTAGAGCGCACGCTGGCGGATGTCCAGGCGGGTACCGTCGAAGGTGAACTCGATCATCTCGGCAGGATCCGGCGCTTCGAGCAGGATGCTTTGGATCGGACCGAATATCGTCCGCAGTTCGACGGGATTGCAGGTGGGCAGGTAGACCCGCAGCACCCTGGGGTCGTAGTACCGGAACATCATCTTCTGGCCGGACTCGCCGCGCACCCGCAGGAAACCCTTCAGGTGGTGACGCAGGCGCGCGGCATTCCCGACCTGCATGAACACTCCCCAGCTGTTGCCCCAGGCCCGTTCGAGCAGCCGCCCGGTGATCGGGTTCTCGGGGTCGAGCTCCACCAGATACGGCGCCACCACCCGCAATTCGCGCGGCAGCGTGCCGCTGTACAGGCAGGCATAGTCCAGGCCCGAATCGCGCACGCTGGGGAAAATCTGGTCGTTGCGGGCACCGTCCAGGATCGCCCAGACGGAGGTCGTCTTCAGGCGGAAGGCAGGCCAGAGCCTGGCCATGATCAGGTCGCGCGAAATGCCGGCCATCAGACCACGGGCGCTGCAGTGCGCGACTGGGCCTGCCGCGCTTTTTCGCACTCTTCGCAAAACGGCACGCCGGCCTGCGCGGCGTCGCGCAGGACTTTTGCCAAGGCGGCGGCATCCAGGTTCGGGGTGAACGTCGCGTCTTCGCTCGGCGCGGGCGGCGCGGGCGGCGGCGGCTCGACCCAGCGCCGCGCCGGCTTGGGCTGCGGAGGCGCCTTGACCAGCGGGACGCCTTCGTCCTGGTAGACATCGGGCCGCTCGCCGCACAGGCGCAGCCGCCCCGAGGCAATCAGCACGGCGACGCGCGTGCAGACCTCGTCGTCGGTGGCGCGCACCAGCAGGCGCTCGTCGTCGTAGCGCAGGGCGACATGACGCAGGTCGTCCATCGCGGCCAGGTCGAACTTGCGCTCGCGCAAGGCGCGCAGCGCGGCATCGATGCTCTGTTCGCTGTCGACGTGTTCGCAGCCGCGGCATTCGTGCCAGCGGCACACGGTGTCTTGCCGAAGTCGGAGGGGAATCCAATCCACGATGGGTTACCTGGGCAGTCTCTCCAGCACAGATGGGCTGGAGCAGGCCGACAGCTTGACGCCCAATCCGGTCTTTGCCAACCGTCCGCTGTCAGCGGCACATTCCGCGAATCGCCGCGCCGCCTGCGCCGGCGTCCCGGATTGTGCCGCCACCCTGCGCGTCACCAGCTGCCGGGCCAGCCGCCCAGCACGTTGCGGCGCCAGCGCTGCTCGGCCCATTCCCGCTCGCGGGCGGCCTGGATCGTGCGCTCTGAAGCACCGATGTCCCTGAGCTGCCACTCGGACAGGGCACCCACTCCCAGGTCTGCGCCCTGGCGCGAGGGCATCAGGGATGCGGCCAGCGCCTGCGCGAGGCGCCGCAGCATCGAAAGGGATCGGACCGAGGCGCGAGTGATCCGCTCCGCGAACCGCCGCCCTGCCGCGGGCCGGGCGGTGGGCCGCACATCGACCCATGCCGCCTGGGCGCTGACGCATTCGATGACCACGCGCCCGCTGCGGCCGATCGGCACACTCTGCCCGGGTCCGATGAAGCGGTCGACCGCGATGCCGGATTCGGTCAGCCAGACGCAGCCAGCCAGAACGGTGAGCCGGGCAGCCGGCCGGCCTGGCAGACGGCGCACGGCGCCCGGCGCGAGCCGATACGGACCCGCGGCGCGCGCGGCGGATTTCGACCGAGGTGCCGCGCTTGCAGCCGACAGCGCGCCGGTACGCCGGCCAGCCGGCAGCGGGACCGGCATGCGCATGCCGGAAGACAGGGCCCATCGATCGGTGGCGCTCATGATCGGACTTTCAGTTGGTTTGACGACACCCAGCCTAGGCGGCCCGCCGCGGCTCGCACAGCCACAGCCGGGCACCAACCCGCCAGGGACAGCGGCCGCCGGCGCCGCGCTGTACGGGTCGGGCCCGATCGCTTCTGTACTGGCCGCGCAAGCGCGATCCGATACAGAATGGCGCGATGGATCCGCACGGCGCCCTTTACCTGCAAATTGCCGACACGCTCGCCCAGTCGATTCGCGCCGGGACGCTCGCGCGGGGCGAGCGGATGCCCTCGGTGCGCGACCTGGCCCGCCGTCACGGCGTATCGGTTTCGACCGCGGTCCAGGCCTACCGTTCGCTGGAAGACGCCCAGCTGATCGAGGCGCGCCCGCGATCCGGGTATTTCGTGGCGGCCCGTCCACCGCGCCTGCCCGAGCCGGAAGTGTCGCGCCCGCCCGAGCGGTCGCTGCCGGTCGACCTGGGCGAGGTGGCCGCACACATGATCCGGGTGGGTCACGATCCGCAGTACATCTCGTTCGGTGCGGCCTGCCCGAGTGCCGACCTGTTCGACAACGACCGGGTGCGGCGCACCGTGAGCCGCGCGATTCAGCGCAATCGGGCGCTGCTGACCCACTATCCGGTCGGGCCGGGTCAGGAAGCCCTTCGCCGGGTGATCGCGCGCCAGGCGCTGCGCCTGGGCTGCCCGCTGGACCCCTCGCGCATCCTCGTCAGCAATGGCTGCCTGGAATCGATCACGCTGGCCCTGCGTGCCGCGACCGAACCGGGCGACATCGTCGCCCTGGAATCGCCCACGTATTTCGGCTTCCTGGAGATTCTCGAAAACCTGCGCCTGCGCGCGCTCGAGATTCCGACCCATCCGCGCACCGGCCTGTCGCTGGACGCGCTGCAGCTGGCGCTGGACACCCAGCCCGTGCGCGCGGTGCTCGCAGTGCCGACGCTGTCGAACCCGCTGGGCTCGTGCATGCCGCAGACCGAACGCCGGCGGCTCGCGCAGATGATGAGCGCGCATGGCATCCCGCTGATCGAGGATGTGATCTACAACGAGCTCGCCGAACAGGACGACAAGCGGCGCGCGGTCAAGTCCTTCGACGAGACCGGGCATGTGATGCTGTGCGGATCGTTCTCCAAGACTGTGTCGCCCGGCATCCGGCTGGGCTGGATCGAAGGCGGACGCTGGCACGACAAGGTCGCCCGCCTGAAGGCGGCCACCAGCGGCGGCCAGACACCGGTGATGGAACTGGCGCTGGCCGACCTGCTCTCGCAGCCCGGCTACGAGTCCGGTCATCGCCATCTGCGCAGCGTCATCGCGGCCCGGGTCGACCAGGCGCGCGGCGTGATCGCGCGAAGCTTTCCGAAAGGCACCCGGGTCACCGATCCGCCGGGCGGATTCATCCTGTGGGTCGAGCTGCCGGCGGCCCTGGACACCCGGGCGCTGTTCGAAGCCTGCCTGGCCGAGCGCATCTGCATCGCGCCGGGCGCGCTGTTCAGCGCCACCGACCGCTATCGCCACTGCGTGCGCCTGGGCGTGGGCGGACGCTGGGACGACGCCCAGGTGCGCGCCCTGGGCCGCGTCGGGGAGATCGCCGAGTCGCTGCTGCAGGCGCAGCGCCCGAGCGCGGCTGCGGCCGCCTTCCGCGCGGAACGGATCCGATCCGCGGTCTGAGCCGCGCCAATGCCCCGACGCCCGGACCGACCCTGGCCAACGACCATTCGTCGCGCGGGCCCCGCAGCCGACGAAACGCCCGCGCCGACCGCCTGACGGTCGATTGGCGACGCTCAGTGGCGTTCATTTGACCGCCGGCGCACGGCCCCCTCATGCTCTCCCGACGGGTCGCCTTCGCGCACCCGACGCAGCGAGACGACCGTGATCGGATTCAGGAGCATCAGGAGCAGGATCCTGGCGTTCGCCGTGCTGGCGACCGTGGTGCCCTCACTGGGCCTGGGGCTGCTGACCTATTGGCGATACCAGGCGCTGGTCGGCGCGAAAGTCGCCGTCGAGCTGCGCACGCTGAACAACTACGCGCGCAGCGAACTGGGTCTGTGGATCGCCAAGCACGTCGACGATCTGCGCGCCCTGTCCAACGCGAACACGATCCAGGCCGCGCTGTCGCGCACTCCGGCGGCAGGGCAAAGTCCGGCGCGGATCGGGGCCCGCGAGATCGAGGTGTTCCTGCGATCGGTGCAGGCGAACCTGGATTCGATCGTGGAACTGAGCGTGCTGGACGCGAGTGCCAGGCTGGTGGCCAGCAGCGTGGCCTCGCCGGCGCCGGCGGTGCTGCCCGCCGCCTGGTCCGATCGCGAGGCGATCGGCAGCCCCGTCCAGCTGATGCCGCAATGGGACAGCGCCCGCGCGAGCGCAACGCTGACCGTGATCGTGCCGATCGGGTCGGGCACCGACGCTTTTCTGGGCGCGCTCGTCGGCATCATCGATCTGGGCGCCCTGCGGGGCCGCCTGGACGCGATCGCCACGTCCTCGGCGGCCGAGGTCGTGCTGATCGCGCCCTCCGGCGCCCCGCTGCTGGGCAGCCATGGCACGACGCCCGAACTGAAACGCCTCGACCCCGAGTCGCTGCAGGACCTGCAGTCCCGCCCCGGTGAAACGGTTTCCTATCGGGGCCACCGCGGCCGCGAAGTCGTCGGGCTGACCGCCCGGCCCGGGCCTTCGCCGCTGTGGGTCGTGGCCGAGCGCGACAGCTCGGACGTGTTTCGCGAACGCCGGCAATTGCTCGAGCTGTTCGCGCGCCTGACCGCCGCCCTGACCGTGCTGGTCGGCGTGCTGGCCTACTGGATCGGCCGTTCGATCGTATCCCCGCTCGATGAGCTGGTCCGCGCCGTCGACCGGATCGCCGATGGCGACCTGGCCGTTCGGCTGAGTCCGGCCGGCACGGCCGAAGTCGGAAGGCTGACCCGGGCGGTCAACACGATGGTCGGCAGGCTGAACCGGAGCCACGAGGAAGTCGAGAGCGCCAAGCGCGCGCTGGAGCAGCAGAATCGAATGCTCGAGGCGCTGTCGGTCACCGACGGGTTGACCGGGCTCTACAACCGCAAGAAGCTCGATGCGATCCTGGTCGAACAATTCGGGCTCTATCTGCGCCATCGCCGCCCGTTCGCCCTGCTGATGCTCGACATCGATCACTTCAAGGCATTGAACGACAACCATGGCCACCTGGGCGGCGACCAGATGCTGGTCAAGGTCGCCGGTGTCCTGAGGCGATGCATCCGCAGCGTCGATCAGGTCGCGCGATACGGCGGCGAGGAGTTCGCGATCGTGCTGGTCGAGGCGACCCTCGAAGGGGCCCTGGACACCGCGCAGCGGATCCGCACGTCGATTGCGTCCTCGGAGCTCGTGTTCAACGACCGGCCGGTGTCGGCCACGGTCAGCGTGGGCGTGACCCGCTGCCGGGACACCGACACTGGTCCCGAGGACGTGATCGCCCGGGCCGATGCGGCGCTCTATGAAGCCAAGCGCGCCGGCCGCAACCGGGTCCACTGCGCGGACGAAACTGCCAGTCCGGCCGGCGCCATGCCGCCCGCGGACCGACCCGCCTGACCCAGGTCAGCGCGGCGCCAGCAGCACCCCGTAGACCCAGCCCGAACGGCCATCGGCGCTCAGGATACGAATCCAGTCGCCGCGGCGCGCATGGCCCGTGGCGGGCGTGCCCGCTTTCAGCACGCTGCGCACCCCGGCCTTCAGGCTGGGCCCGTTCACGCAGGTTGCTGTTGGCCCTGACCCGCAGGGGCGCCGGCTTGGCGAAGTGCGAGACCGCCGGTGCACCGACCTGGGAATTGGGCACGGGGCGGGCAGTCACCTCCAAAGCCTTCGCGATCAGGTCGGCGGCCTGGCTCGCGCGATCGATCGCGCCGTCGTAGTCGCCCTGGGCGAACGGCTCCTTGGCAGAGTCGAGCAGTTCCTGAGCCTGAGCCAGCCTTCCCTGCGCCGCTTGGGCGCGCGGCACCGACCGTGCACCGGTCAGCGCGACCTCGACTTCGGCCAGGTAGGACGCGGCAATGACCCGTGTCGCCAGACGCTTCGGGCGGGCCTGAGAACGCGCGCTCTGCCTGGCCAGTTCCTCGAGCGCCCGCGATTGTTCGGCACGCTGCGTGCGCAGGTCGCTCAGTTCCGCCTCCCGCACGGCCAGTTCGCGCTGCTGGCGGGCGATCTGGGCCCTCAGGGGAATGCACGGTTCGCACACCGGCTCCGCTGCCGCGGGCGCCGGCGCGGGCGCTGCCGGCGGCGCGACGGGCTGCGGCGTGCTGCAGCCGGCGCCCAGCAGGGCGCACAGCGCGACGGCTGGCCACAAGGGGCGCGAAGACAAGGCTTCGAATCGGCCGAACCGGACGCCGATGCCGCGAAGAAGCCCAGCCCCTGGCGGTGTCTCGAACAACGAGTTGGCTGTGCTCATCGGCAGATCTCCCGGCCGGCACTGACGGACAGCGCCGGCACCCTGCGCCAGGCCCCCGAGGCGGGGCGATCGACCGCGAGCCGGCAGGGCCCGCGTGGCGCTGTGCCGATTATCTCACCGTGCCCACGCCCAAAAGGTCATGCGCGCCCTCGCGGGGTGAATCGCCGATCTTCGGCAGCACGATCGGCGCGCCGGCCGGCCGAACTACACTTCCCGTCAGCGATCGACCGATCCCGTGTCAGCCCTCCGAACGGACTCCACCGCATCATGCCGCCCGGTTTGCGTGCCTACCTCAACCATCTGCGCGACCCGCGCACCGAGCTTTCCATCCTGGTCGCCTGTGCGGTGCTGGTGCTGGTACTCGCCGAGCCGCTGCTGATGTCGATCCTCGAGACATTCGCACCGGCCGGATACGGGTGGATGCAGAACTGGCTCACGCCGACATGGCGGCGATGGATTGTCGGACTGCCGCCCGCCCTGCTGCTGGCCGCCGGTGTGCTCTGGCGGGATTGGCGCGCCCTTCGGCGCGGCCGCTGACCCATTGCCCTGTCCGGTGACACTCGCCAAGAGGCCATGCTCGAGTATGGGCGCGGCAAGACCGGGGACGTATTCCGGTTCTGTTCGACGGGCACCTGGCACTGGTCGACCCTGCCCCCCGGCCCGATTGCCGACGGCCGCGACGGCGCTGATCTGACCCGTCAAGACGTGCCCCTGCCCAGAAACGAAAAAACCCCGTCGGACGGGGCTTAACGCGATCAGCTTGGGGCCTTGTGAACCTGTGCTGCGATTGAATATTGGCGGAGACGGTGGGATTCGAACCCACGATGCAGGTTTTAGCCCGCATACTCCCTTAGCAGGGGAGCACCTTCGGCCTCTCGGTCACGTCTCCTGGCTTCAAGTGCAACTTGCGCTCGATGCCGGCTCGGCGCGAATTCTACCCTAAGTTCAGGGCGTCCTTCGCGCCAAACCTCTCGACCCGCCTCACACGGCCGGCTGATCGAGGCCGAACGCCTTGTGCAGGGCCCGCACCGCAAGCTCCATGTACTTGTCTTCGATCACCACCGAGATCTTGATCTCGCTGGTCGAGATCATCTGGATGTTGATGCGCTCTTCCGAGAGCGTGCGGAACATCAGACTGGCGATGCCCACATGCGAGCGCATGCCGATGCCGACCACCGAGACCTTGGCGATCTTGGGATCGCCGGCGATCTCGCCGGCCTTGATCACTTCCTTGACCTGCTCGTTCAGCACCGCCAGCGCCGCCTGGTACTCGTTGCGGTGCACGGTGAACGAGAAGTCGGTCATGCCCTTCGAGCTGGCGTTCTGGATGATCATGTCGACGTCGATGTTCGCCTCGGCCACCGGCCCCAGGATCTGGTACGCGATGCCCGGCCGGTCCGGCACATTGAGCACGGTGATCTTGGCTTCGTCGCGATTGAAGGCGATACCGGAAATGACGGCCTGTTCCATGCTGTTGTCTTCCTCGAACGTGATCAGCGTGCCGGAGGCGGCCTCTTGTGCCAAAGGGATGTCGGGAGGGGTGAGACTCGAGAGCACCCGGGTCTTCACCTTGTACTTGCCGGCGAATTCCACCGAGCGGATCTGCAGCACCTTCGAGCCCAGGCTGGCCATTTCGAGCATTTCTTCGAAGGTGACTTTTTCCAGGCGGCGCGCCTCGGGCACCACGCGCGGGTCGGTGGTGTAGACCCCGTCGACGTCGGTGTAGATCAGGCACTCTTCGGCCTTCAGCGCCGCGGCCACTGCCACGGCCGAGGTGTCGGATCCGCCGCGGCCCAGCGTGGTGATGTTGCCGTCGCCGTCGATGCCCTGAAAGCCGGTGATGATGACCACCCGGCCGGCATCGAGATCGCGGCGCACGCGCTCATCGTCGATCGACTGGATGCGCGCCTTGGTGAACGCGTTGTCGGTGCGCACCGGCACCTGCCAGCCCGCGTAGCTGACCGCATCGACGCCCTGCGCCTTCAGGGCCATCGCCAGCAGGCCGACCGAGACCTGTTCACCGGTGGCGCAGATCATGTCGAGCTCGCGCCCGTCGGGCTGCGGCTGGATTTCCTTGGCCAGGGCGATCAGGCGATTGGTCTCGCCCGACATGGCCGAGGGCACCACCACCATCTGGTGGCCGGCCGCCTGCCATTTGGCGACCCGCTGCGCCACGTTCTTGATGCGCTCGCTCGAGCCCATCGACGTGCCGCCGTACTTGTGAACGATCAGGGCCATGACTTGGGATTCCGGGAGTCGGGGCAAAGCCCTCGATTATACGCGGGATCGTGTGGGTTGCTGCAACGCACAAGCCATTCGACACCCGGCCATCAGGCCGGCAGGAAGGGCAAGGCGTCAACCCGGAAATCGTTCACGCATCCGGAGCAGGCCCGCCCGCCGATCGAACCGGCGACGATGGACGCCGGGCGCGACTCGCCCTGCACCCGCACGTCGTACCGGTGGCGGGCCTGCAGCGTGCCGTGCAGACGGCGCCCATCGGCCAGCAGCAGGTCGATGTCGCGCCGGCTGCCCGGCCCGCTCATGTCGACCCGGGTCAACCCCACGCTGCGCCCGCCTTCGGTGAACTGGCCGCGGACCCCGCGCGCGCCGCGGATGAAGATCAGGCCGAAATCTTCGCCGCGCAGGGTCGCGTAGGTGAAGGGCACGGTGAATCGGGGGTCGCTCTGCTCCTGCTCGTGGAAATGGCCACGCGCCTGCAGCTGACACGGCTGACCCGCGACGATCAGTTCGGCACTCACCCGGCCCTGCATCTCATGGCGCCCCTGGCGGTTGCTGACCGGCACCGCATCGGGCACGAAGCTGGCCTTCACGCTCACCGCCACCGACCCCGGACCATCGGCCGGCACGACGAACGAGGCGCCGTCCTGCGCATGCGCGCGGACCTGTGCGAACAGGGTCGCGGCGCTGGGCGCGGCCACCGCACCACGACGCTCGAATCGGATCTGCAGTTCAGCGGCGCAGGCCTCGTACAGGGCATCCGCCGCGTCGAGGTCGGTGAAGCCCGCGCCGCAGGCGAGGCCGTGGTCGGTGAAGCTGTACACCCGTGCGCCGACGAACACGTGCAGCCAGGCCCACTGCACCCCGCGCTGCGGATAGCGGCACAGGCGCGCGACCATCGCCACCTCGCCATCGCCGCTGACGGCATCCAGATACACCGCCTCGGATCGCGTGTGGCCGCCGGACTCGGTCATCGTGAGGGCACTCCTTCAGATCATCGGGCGGCGGGCGCCGGGTCCAGCGCACAGACCGGCCAGCGCGGATCATCCGGGCTGAGGGGCCGCCAGGCAAGGGTCCAGCCCTGGGTCGGTTCCGCCGAGTCGCCCGGTGCATGATGCGCACCCAGGCCGGCCAGGTAGACGAGCCGGTCGCCGACGAAAACACCAGGCAGGCTGGCCCGCAGACGAGCCGGAATGCCCAGCTGCTGATGCCAGTGCTTCAGCGATCGCGACGAGCCGCCCGGGCGCAGCCGGGCACGCGCGCTCGAGGGCATTGCGCGCACGCTCACCGGCTCGTTGCGCAGCATCGCGCTCGACACGCCACCGGCCAGCGGAGTCAGCACCAAGCGCGCATCAGGCAGCCGCAGTTCGTTCTCGCCCCGCCAGGGCAGCGGCGCCGACTGGGCGGGCAGCGCGGGCACCGCATCGTCCCGGTCCACCCACAACCAGTCGCGATATCGGCGCAGCACCGCCCCGGCACGGATGACCTCGCCGTACGTGGCCTGCGAGGCCAGCAGCTGCTTGTGCAGTTCGGCAAGCACCGCGTGACTGGGCACGCCCACCCCGGATTGCGCGAGCCAGGTCCGCAGCGCCAGCCGCTGGCGGGCGCCGCCCAGGGCCATCAGCGCCTGGCGATGCAGCGCCGGCGGACGGCCTGGCGCGCTCAGCAGCGCCACCAGCGGCGCGGGCTCGGCGGGCAGCCGCGAAGCGGCCATCGATCGCGCCCCCGCCAGGTCCTCGCGCGCCACGTCATCGAGCACCTGCTGCGCATCGCGCGCCAGCGCGGCGGCACGCACCAGGTTGTCGCGCGCGCCCGGCACGGCGGCCTCCAGCGCCGGCAATACCGTCAGGCGGAGGCTGTTGCGCGCGCTGATGGACTCGCGATTGCTCGGGTCTTCGATCCAGGCCAGCGCATGGTCCGCGGCGTAGGCCGCCAGGGCCTCGCGCGGCACGCCCAGCAGCGGGCGCACCAGGCGCCGCCGGCCCCAGGCGCGCACCACCGGCATCGCGCCCAGCCCGAGCACGCCGGTGCCGCGTGCCAGGCGCATCAGCACGGTCTCGGCCTGGTCGTCGGCATGATGGGCGGTGAAGGCGAGCTCGCAGCCCAGGCGCTGCGCCTCGCGCGCCAGCGCCTCGTAGCGCGCGCGGCGCGCCCAGGTCTCCAGCCCCTCGCGGGCCTGCGCCCCGAGGTCCAGGCGCACGCAGCTGGACGACACGCCCAGGCTGGCCGCGACGGCCTCGCAGTGCGCCGGCCAGCTCGGCCAGCGCCTGCGGGCCGTGATGCACATAGACCGCATGCAGCCGGACCCCGGTCGCC
>JADJVQ010000040.1 GCA_016710525.1 Burkholderiaceae bacterium | reverse complement strand
CGGTTCGCCGGTTTCGAAGTGTCGGTGAAGTTGAAACGGCCCCTCGAAGGGCGTCGCAATTTCGAAGGGGTGCTCGAACTCGAGGACGACGGCCGATTCGGACTGGTCCTGATCGAGGCACCGCCTGCCGAGCCGAGCCGCAAGGCGCGGTAACGCCTAAGCCGGGTAAGCGGCCAAGCGTGTCGAGCCCCGGGTGGCGAGCAAGAAGGCGGCAAGCGAAAAAGCCCGAGAGGGTACGGATAAAGATGCGCCGGCGGCCAGAAAACTGGTCTTCGCGCTCGACGAGATCGATCGGGCGCGTCTGGTGCCCAAGGTAGAGTTTTAGGAGGCCTGGCGATGAGCCGTGAAGTCCTGTTGCTGGTCGACGCGCTGGCACGCGAAAAGAACGTGGCACGCGAAGTGGTGTTCCAGGCGCTGGAAAGCGCGCTGGCGTCCGCCACCAAGAAGCGTTTCAAGGAAGACATCGACGCGCGTGTCGCCATCGATCGCATGAGCGGCGATTACGAGGCGTTTCGCCGCTGGCAGGTCGTGCCGGACGGCGAACTCGAAGACCACGATCTCCAGATCATCGTGTCCGAAGCGCAGAAGCAGATTGCCGATGTCCAGGTGGGCGACTTCATCGAGGAAGAACTCGATTCCATCGACCTCGGCCGGATCGGTGCGCAGGCGGCCAAGCAGGTGATCCTGCAAAAAATCCGCGACGCCGAACGCGACCAGATCATCAACGATTTCCTGGCGCGCGGCGAACCGGATCTTCTCGGGCACCGTGAAGCGCATCGACCGCGAGGGCGCGATCGTCGAATCCGGCAAGCTCGAGGCTCGCCTGCCGCGCGACCAGATGATCCCCAAAGAGAATCTTCGTGTCAGCGACCGGGTCCGGGCCGTTGCCCTGAAGGTCAACCGCGAAGGCAGGGGGCCGCAGCTCATCTTGTCGCGCACCTCGCCCGATTTCATCCGCTATCTCTTTTCCCTCGAGGTGCCGGAGATCGAGCAGGGGCTGCTCGAAATCAAGGCGGCGGCGCGCGATCCGGGCGTGCGCGCCAAGATCGCCGTGCACACGAACGACCGCCGCGTCGATCCGATCGGCACCTGCGTCGGCGTGCGCGGTTCGCGCGTGCAGGCGGTGACCGGCGAACTGGCCGGCGAGCGGGTCGACATCGTGCTGTGGTCGGAAGATCCGGCGCAGTTCGTGATCGGCGCGCTGGCGCCGGCCAACGTGTCCTCGATCGTGGTCGACGAAGACAAGCACAGCATGGACGTGGTGGTCGACGAAGACAATCTGGCGCTGGCGATCGGCACCGGCGGGCGCAACGTGCGCCTGGCCTCGGAGCTCACCGGCTGGCAGATCAACATCATGACCGCCGAGGAGTCGCAGCAGAAGGCCGCCAGCGAACGCACCGGCGTTCGCGAGCTGTTCATGCACAAGCTCGATGTCGACCAGGAAGTGGCCGACATCCTGATCGACGAAGGCTTCACCAGCGTCGAGGAAGTGGCTTACGTGCCGATCAACGAAATGCTCGAGATCGCCGCGTTCGACGAGGACACGGTCAACGAGTTGCGCAATCGGGCGCGCAACATCCTGCTGACCGAAGCGATCGCCACCGAAGAGAAGATCGAACAGACAGCCGAAGACCTGCTGTCGCTCGAGGGAATGGATCACGAACTGGCGGCGAAACTGGCGGATAGCGGTGTGCACACCCGTGAAGAGCTGGCCGAGCTGGCGGTGGATGAATTGGTCGATGCCACCGGCATCGACGAGCAGCGTGCCAGGGACCTGATCCTGAAGGCGCGAGCTCACTGGTTCGAGAACGAATCGGCTTGACTGAGCGGGAGCGACCCAAAGGATGACGATGGTGATGACCAACGTAGCGAAGTTCGCTGCCGAGTTGAAGATGCCCGCCGATGTGCTGCTCGAGCAGCTCAAGGCGGCCGGCGTGACCAAGTCCTCGCCGGACGACAGCCTGACCGAAGCCGACAAGGAGCAGCTGCTCACGGCTTTGCGTCGGTCGCACGGTGCCGACGATCCGCTCAAGAAGAAAAAGATCACCCTGACTCGCAAGCAGACTTCCGAGATCAAGCAGGCAGACGGCACGGGCAAGGCACGGACCATCCAGGTCGAGGTTCGCAAGAAGCGGGTGTTCGTGCAGCGCGACGGCGTCGAAATGGCCGTCGAAGCGCCGGCATCCGAAGGGGCAGTTCCCGCCGAAGCGCCCGGTGCCGTCGAGGAAGAACAGCACAGTGCTGAAGACGACGCGCGACAGCGGCTCCTGCTCGAGCAGCAGGCTGCCGAATTGCGTGCCAAGGAAGAGGCGCTCGAGCTCGAGCGCCAGCGCGAACGTGAGGCGGCTGCCGAGGCCGCTCGCCGTGAAGAAAATGCCCGTCAGGAGCGCGAACGCATGGCTGAACTGGCCGCTGCCGAGCGAGCCAAGGCCGAAGCGGCCGCCTCCGTTGTCGGAGAGCCCGCGCCGGTCAGCGCCGCCGAACAAAAACAAGCCGACGCCGATCAGGTGAAGGCCGAAGCCCAGTCGCGTGCGGCGGCCGAAGCCGCCGCCACGGCGGCGGCGGCCGCCCAGAAGGCTCAGCAGGAGGCGCTCGTGCGCGCCGAGGCCCGCCGCAAGGCCGAGGCCGAGGTCGCCGAGATCAACCGGCTGATGAGCGCACAGCGCCGTCCGCAGCCCAAGGTGGTCGAAGCCCCGCCGCCGGTGGTCGCGCCGCCGGTCGTGGCCAAGGCTCCGGTCGCCCCGGGCAAACCCGGTGCGCCTGGCGCCAAGGGCGCCGCAACCACGGGCACGCTGCACCGCCCGGCCACCGGCAAGCCGGAGCCCAAGCCCGGTGCTCCCGCACCCGCGGCCGACGGCAAAGACAAGAAGCACGTCAAGTCCGAGAAGCTGTCTTCTTCGTGGCATGAAGAAGGCGCCAAGCGGCGCGCGCTCAAGACCCGTGGCGACACGGGCGGCGCCAGCGGCTGGCGCGGCGGTCCGCGAGGCGGGGGACGCCACCGCGACCACCGCGAAGAAGCGCAGGGAGCCGGATCGAGCGAGCCGGTGGTGCGTGAAGTGCACGTCGCCGAGACCATCACCGTCGCCGACCTGGCCCACAAGATGTCGGTCAAGGCGGCCGAGGTCATCAAGCACCTGATGAAGCTGGGCCAGATGGTCACCATCAACCAGGTGCTGGACCAGGAAACCGCGATGATCCTCGTCGAGGAGATGGGCCACAAGGCCGTCGCCTCGAGGCTGGACGATCCCGAAACCTTCCTCGAGGACGTGCCCACCTCCACGGCCGAGCTGATGTCCCGGCCGCCGGTGGTTACCGTGATGGGCCACGTGGACCACGGCAAGACGTCGCTGCTGGATTACATCCGGCGCGCCAAAGTCGCGGCAGGCGAAGCGGGCGGTATCACGCAGCACATCGGCGCCTATCACGTCGAAACGCCGCGCGGGGTCATCACTTTCCTCGACACCCCGGGCCACGAGGCCTTCACCGCGATGCGAGCGCGTGGCGCCAAGGCGACCGACCTGGTCATCCTGGTGGTGGCGGCCGATGACGGCGTCATGCCCCAGACCATCGAGGCCATTCACCACGCCAAGGCGGCCGGTGTGCAACTGGTGGTGGCGATCAACAAGATCGACAAGCCCGAAGCCAACCCCGATCGCGTCAAGCAGGAACTGGTCGCTCAGGAAGTCGTGCCTGAAGAGTACGGCGGCGACGTGCCGTTCGTCGAAGTCTCGGCGCGGACCGGTGCCGGCATCGATACCCTGCTCGAAAACGTGCTGCTGCAGGCCGAGGTGCTCGAGCTGAAAGCACCTCGCGAGGGCGCCGCCAAGGGCCTGGTCATCGAGGCGCGATTGGACAAGGGCCGGGGTCCTGTGGCCACGGTGCTGGTTCAGTCGGGCACGCTCAAGCGCGGCGACGTGCTGCTGGCCGGCAGTGTGTTCGGCCGGGTCCGGGCGATGACCGACGAGACCGGCAAGTCCGTGCTCGAGGCGGGCCCTTCGATTCCCGTCGAAATCCAAGGCCTGCAGGAAGTTCCCCAGGCGGGCGAAGACGTGCTGGTGCTGGGTGACGAACGCAAGGCGCGCGAAATCGCGCTGTTCCGCCAGGGCAAGTTCCGCGATGTGAAGCTGGCGCGCCAGCAGGCTGCCAAGCTCGAGAATGTGTTCGAGCAGATGGCCGAGGGCGCGACTGCCACCTTGTCGCTGATCATCAAGTCCGATGTCCAGGGCTCTCAGGAAGCCCTGATGCACGCGATGGCCAAGCTGTCGACCGAGGAGGTCAAGGTTCAGGTGGTGCACTCCGCGGTGGGCGGTATCACCGAGAGCGACATCAACCTGGCGACGGCCTCCAAGGCGGTCGTGATCGGCTTCAATGTGCGCGCCGACCAGCAGGCCAAGCGTCTGGCCGAGTCCAATGGCATCGACATCCGCTACTACAGCGTCATCTACGAAGCGGTCGATGATGTGAAGGCGGCCATGTCGGGCATGCTGGCTCCGGAGCAGAAGGAAGAGATCGTGGGCCTGGTCGAGATCCGCCAGATCTTCCGGATCTCCAAGCTCGGCTCGATCGCCGGCTGCATGGTGCTCGAAGGGGTCATCCGACGCAGCTCCAGGGTGCGCCTGCTGCGCGAGAATGCCGTCATCTGGACCGGCGAACTCGAATCGCTCAAGCGCTTCAAGGACGACGTGCGCGAGGCCAAGGAAGGCTTCGAGTGCGGTCTGTCGCTGCGTGGATACGACGACATCAAGGAAGGCGACCAGCTCGAAGCCTTCGAAGTCAGGGAAGTCGCGCGGACGCTATGACCAGGCACAAGCCGGGCGGCAGCGGGCGTGGAGTCCGCGTCGCCGATCAGATCCACAAGGAACTCGCCGAAATGATCCGCGGCGAGGTCAAGGATCCGCGCATCGGTCTGGTCACGCTCACGGGCGTCGACCTGACAGCCGATTACGCGTACGCGACCGTCTGGTTCAGCGTGTTTCCCGACGATCCCGACACACTCGCCTCGACCCTGCAGGGTTTGCAGCGCGCGGCCGGCTTCCTGCGCGGGCAGCTCGGTCGGCGGGTGCGCATCCACACCACCCCACAATTGCGCTTCGTGCACGACCGCTCGGTCGAACGCGGCGCATCGATGTCCGCGCTGATCGACGAAGCCATTGCCGTGCAAGGCAAGGACTGATTCACCGCCAAGGAATCGCTGCTGCGACCGGCCGAGCCGGCCGCTTTCGACCTGACCCGGCGGTTGGCCGGCAGTTTCCCTTCAAGTCGCCGCGCCTCGAGTCGGCGGACACGATCCAATTCAAGCGCGCCCTGGCGGGTGCGCGAACGGGCGGCGCTCACCGCTGCAGCATGAACAAGCAGGCTTTGCAGGATATCCACGGCGTCCTTCTCCTGGACAAACCCTCCGGATGGGGTTCCACCGACGCGCTGAATCGCGTCAAGCGGCTGCTGGGCGCGCGCAAAGCGGGCCACGGCGGAACGCTCGACCCGATGGCCACCGGGCTGCTGCCGCTCGCGTTCGGACTGGCCACGCGCTTTTCGCACGAAAGCCTTGAAGCCCAGAAGACATATTCGGCGCGCATCCTGTTCGGCATGACGACCGACAGTGCCGATGCCGACGGCCGGCCGCTGGCCAGCCTGCCGGTGTCGTTCGATGAAGCCGCGCTGCGGCGGGTGCTGGCCACCTTCATCGGCGACCTGGACCAGGTGCCGCCGATGTTCTCAGCGCTCAAGCGCGACGGCAAACCGCTCTACGAGTACGCGCGCGCCGGCGAAACCGTCGAGCGCGAAGCGCGACGGGTGCGCATCGTGTCGCTGGACCTGCTGGCGCTCGATGCGGTGCCGGGCGTGCCGACGGGCGATCCGGGTTCGCTGCAGGCCGACATCCGGGTGACCTGCACCAAGGGCACCTACATCCGCACGCTGGCCGAAGACATCGGCGCCGGCCTTGGCTGCGGCGCACATCTGATTGCGTTGCGGCGTGAGCGCATCGGCGCGCTGTCGGTCGACAAGGCGGTCACCATTGCCGAGCTCGAAGCGCTCGAGCCCGACGCACGGATGGCTCGCCTGATGCCGGCCGAGGTCCTGATCTCTGCGCTGCCCGCGGTCGTGCTCGATGAGCCGCACGCACGCCGCTTTCTGCATGGCCAGCGCCTGCGGCTGGCGGCCCAGTGCGAATCGCCCGACACGGCAGCCGCTCGCCGCGTGCGCGTGTATGCCGGGTCCGATCTGATCGGCACAGGCACTTACGACGACGGGCTGCTCGCGCCGCTGCGGCTGATCGCCCAGGGCGCATGAGCGGATGACCCGTCACCGCGCCGCCTGAACCCACACCAGAACTTCTTTACCGACCCTCTCTTCGAATCGAGCCTTTCATGAACACCCCGATCCGCAATATCGCGATCATCGCTCACGTCGATCATGGCAAGACCACCCTGGTCGACCAGCTGCTGCGCCAGTCGGGCACCTTCCGCGCCAACGAGAAGATGACCGAACGCGTGATGGACAGCAACGATCTGGAGCGCGAACGCGGCATCACGATCCTGGCCAAGAACTGCGCGGTCGAATACCAGGGCACGCGGATCAACATCGTCGACACCCCCGGGCACGCCGACTTCGGCGGTGAGGTCGAGCGCGCGCTGTCGATGGTCGATGGCGTGCTGCTGCTGGTCGACGCGGTCGAAGGGCCGATGCCCCAGACGCGCTTCGTCACCCGCAAGGCGCTGGCCCTGGGCCTGCACCCGATCGTCGTGATCAACAAGATCGATCGGCCGGGCGCGCGTCCCGACTGGGTCGTGAGCCAGACCTTCGACCTGTTCGACAAGCTCGGGGCCACCGAAGAGCAGCTCGATTTTCCGGTGGTCTATGCGTCGGCGGTCAATGGGTTCGCGCTGGCCCGCATGGAAGACCTTCCCGAGGACGGTGTCGACGGTCCGGGTGATGCGGCCTCCGAGGGACTGACGATGGCCCCCTTGTTCGATGCCATCCTGGCTCACGTGCCGGCCCGTGCCGACGATGTCGAAGGTGCTCTGCAGTTCCAGATCTCGGCACTCGATTATTCGAGCTACGTCGGCAAGATCGGCATCGGCCGGGTGGCGCGAGGTCGTGTGCGCACCGGCCAGACCGTCACCGTCATGTACGGCGATCCGGCGGTGACCGGTCGCCAGCCGGTCACCGGCAAGGTCAACCAGGTGCTGCGATTCAAGGGGCTGGAGCGGGTCGTGGTCGAGGAAGCGCACGCCGGCGACATCATCGCCATCAACGGCATCGACGAACTCGACATCGGCTGCACGGTGTGTGATCCGCAGCAGCCGCAATCGTTCCCGATGCTCACCGTCGACGAGCCGACCATGACCATGGAATTCCTGGTCAACGCGTCGCCGATGGCCGGGCGCGAGGGCAAGTACGTCACCAGCCGCCAGATCCGCGAGCGCCTCGAGCGCGAACTCAAGAGCAACGTGGCGCTGCGCGTCGAGTTCCCGACCGACAGCGACACCTTCATCGTGTCGGGCCGCGGCGAACTGCACCTGACGATCCTGCTCGAGAACATGCGCCGTGAGGGTTACGAAATGGCTGTCTCGCGTCCCAAGCCGCGGCTGCGCATGGTCGACGGCGAGCGCCAGGAGCCCTATGAGCTGCTGACGATGGACTGCGAGGACAACCACCAGGGCGCCGTGATGGAAGCCCTGGGACAGCGCAAGGCCGAACTGCAGAACATGGAGTCCGACGGCAAGGGCCGCACGCGGCTCGATTACCGGGTGCCGGCACGCGGCCTGATCGGCTTTCACAATGAGTTCCAGAACCTGACGCGCGGCACCGGTGTCATGAGCCATGTCTTCGACGACTATGGGCCCTGGGCGGGCGACATCGAAGATCGACGCAACGGTGTGCTGATCTCGCAGGACGATGGTGGCGCGGTGGCCTATGCGCTGTGGAAGCTGCAGGAGCGCGGCCGCATGTTCGTCAAACCCGGCGATCCCTCTACGAAGGCATGATCATCGGCATCCACACCCGCGACAACGATCTGGTCGTCAATCCGGTCAAGGAAAAGAAGCTGACCAACGTTCGCTCGTCGGGCAAGGACGAGCACATCGTGCTGACGACACCGATCGAACTGACCCTCGAGAAGGCGGTCGAATTCATCGCCGATGACGAGCTCGTCGAACTCACCCCCAAGAGCATCCGTCTGCGCAAGCGTTTTCTGAAGGAGCACGATCGCAAGCGCGCACAGCGCGAGACCGAGAGCGTCTGAGTCTCCGATACAACAACCGCTTGCGCGCGCGAGGAAAATTTGCCTCGCGCCTATTGGCGAGCGGCCTAAGACGCGTCATTCTTGCGTCTGCGTGGCGGCTTGTTCATTTCCCCGTCACACACAGACAATCCGCGATCGTCTCAACCTACTGACGGAGGCATTCATATGGCAACTGCCAAGGCTGGCGCGAAGAAGCCCGCTGCCAAGAAACCCGCAAAGGCACCAGCGGCGAAGAAACCCGCTGCCAAGAAAGCCGCGGCGAAGGCGCCCGCGAAGGCTCCTGCAAAGGCTCCGGCCAAAGCGCCCGCAACCAAAGCCGCCGCGCCGGCCAAGAAAGTCGCCGCGAAGGCTGCCAAGAAACCCGCGCGCAAACCCAACGCGGCTTTCATGAAACCGCTGACCCCGAGCGCTGCGCTTGCCTCGATCGTCGGGGACAAGCCGCTGCCGCGTACCGAGGTGGTCAAGAAGATGTGGGAGTACATCAAGAAGGGCAAGCTGCAGGACGCGGTCAACAAGCGCATGATCAATGCCGATGCCAAGCTGAAAGAAATCTTCGGCAAGGCGCAGGTGAGCATGTTCGAGATGACCGGCCTGGTCGGCAAGCACCTGAAGTAGCACATCGGCGGCTGGCGGTACCCGAAAAGCGGCCTGCGGGCCGCTTTTCTTTTGGCGCTTCTGCGAGCGCTCAGCCCGGCGGCGAGCCAGCCGAATCGTTGCGCCAGTATTCGACGCTGCCGTATCGTTCCTTCAGGAACTCGATGAACAGCCGCACCCGCAGCGCGAGGTGGCGGCGTTGCGCGAAGACCGCGTAGATCGCATTGTCCGGCGCGCACCAGGCGTCGAGGACGCTGACGAGCCTGCCGGCCCGCAGATCGTCGGCCACCTCCCACATCGATCGCCAGGCCAGGCCATGGCCAGACAATGCCCAGTCATGCAACACCGCGCCGTCATTGCACTCCATCGTGCCTGCGACACGGACCGCTTCGATGCGGCCGTCGATTGCGAACAGCCAGCCACGGGCCTGGTTGCCGTAGCGGCCGAAGGTCAGGCATTGGTGTGACTCGAGTTCCGCCGGGGTGCGCGGGCTGCCGTGGCGCGCCAGGTAGGCCGGGCTGGCGACGACCACCCTGCGGTTGTCGGCGAGCTTCACCCCTACCAGAGACGAATCTTCGAGATGGCCGATCCGGATCGCCACATCGATGCCTTCGTTGACGATATCGGCCAGCCGGTCGGACAGTTCGAGCGAGATCGACACCTCGGGGTTGGCCGCCAGGAAGGCGGCCACCAGCGGCGCGACATGCCGCCGTCCGAATCCGGCCGGCGCGGTCAGGCGGACGTGGCCGCTGGCCCGGACCCCGCCCAGCGACACCGAGGTTTCGGCGTTGTGGAAGTCGTCGAGGATGCGCTGGCAGTCTTCCAGGAAAGCGCTGCCCTCGAAGGTCAGGCTGACCCGGCGCGTCGTGCGCACCAGCAGCTTGACGCCCAGGCGGGCCTCGAGCGCGTCCAGGCGGCGCCCGATGACAGCGGGCGCGACGCCCTCGAGTGCCGCCGCGGCCGACAGACTGCCGCGATGCGCGACGGCGACGAAGGTTTCGATCTGCTTGAATCGGTCCATGCCTGCATGTTGAAGCGCCGGCGCCTCGCAGGCAATTCGCGCCGCGATCAGGTCGTTCCGCCCTGCAATCCCGATCGCCCGAGCCCGGTTCCGAATGTGCGCTGCCGGTGCGCCGCGACGCGGGCGGCGGATGATCGATTCTCGACAGGTCGGTGGCAAAGTCGCGATACTCTGGGATTGACCGTGCGATGGCCGCGGCTCTCCGGTAACCCGGTGCGCCGGCAGGATGAGGCCAGCAAGGCGGCGAGGCAGGGACCTGGAGGAGAACACGACGATGTCCGAACTTGTGCTGCGGACCGACCGCGGCGGGCTGGCCACGCTGACGCTGAATCGGCCCGACAAACTGAACGCACTGACCGTGCCGATGTTCCTCGAATTGCGGGCGCACATCGACCGCATCGCGGAACAGACCGATACAGTCGGACTGGTCATCGTGAGGGGCGCCGGCAAGTGTTTTTCGGCCGGCAATGACCTGGCCGGCATCGCCGGGGGGGCCGAAGCGCCCAAGCCGTCGTTTCAGTCCGAAACCATCGAGCTGCTGGCCAACCTGCCGCAGCCGGTCGTGAGCGCGGTGCACGGGCACTGCTACACCGGCGCGCTCGAACTCGCCCTGGCTGGCGACCTGATCATCGCGGCGCAATCGGCCCGATTCGGCGACACCCACTCCAAATGGGCCCTGACGCCGCGCTGGGGCATGAGCCAGAGGCTGCCGCGCCGTGTCGGCCGCGCCAAGGCCAGCGAGATGAGCTTCACGGCCCGCACCTATACCGGCGAGCAGGCGCTAGCGATGGGTCTGGTCAACGACTGCGTGCCCGACGACGTGTTCGATGCCCATCTGCAGGCCCTGGCCGACCAGATTCTGGCCAATTCATGGTTCAGTCACCGCGCCAACAAGCGCCTGATGCGCGAAACCGAGGCACTGCCGCTGCCGGCGGGCCTGGCCTACGAAAGCCACCGCAGCGAAGGCCGCGGCCCCGACATGCAGGCCCGCATCGCGGCGTTCACCAGCAAGGGCGCCAGCCGCGGCTGAGCCCCTCGGGGCGCCTGCCGGCACGAACAAGGCCCGATCAGCGCCCCATTCCCGATGCCCGCGGGCCAGCCGGCGCGCGAGCACCCGATACCTTCAGACTACTAACGAGGAGATTCACGATGGCAGCCGATCAACCCGTGGCCAACCTGACGATCGAGGGCGACGTCGCGGTCCTGACCCTGAACTCGCCGCCGGTCAATGCCCTGTCGCAAGCGGTTCGCGAGGGCATCCTGAACGGCGTCAAGAGCGCAGTCGAGAATCCCGCCGTCAAGGCGGTGGTGCTGATCTGTGACGGCAAGACGTTCATCGCCGGCGCGGACATCACCGAGTTCGGCAAGCCGCCGCGCGCGCCCGGCCTGAAAGAAGCGCAGGACACGATCGAGAACGCATCCAAGCCGGTCATCGCCGCCATCCATGGCACCGCACTGGGCGGCGGGCTCGAGGTCGCCTTGTGCTGCCACTACCGCGTGGCGGTCCCTTCGGCCAAATGCGGCCTGCCGGAAGTGAACCTGGGCCTGCTGCCCGGGGCCGGCGGCACGCAGCGCCTGCCGCGCATCGTTGGCGCCGCCAAGGCGCTCGAGATGATGACCTCGGGCCAGCACGTCGGTGCCAAGCAGTGCCTCGAGATGGGCCTGGTCGACGAGATCGTGCCTGAGGGCGAGTTGCGCGCCGGCGCAATCGCGCTGGCTCGGCGCATCGTGGCCGAGAATCGCCCCTTGAAGAAAGTCCGGGATCTCAACGACAAGATGGCCGCCGCGCGCGGCGACACCGCGTTGTTCGCCGATTTTCGCAAGGCCAATGCCCGCAAGTTCCGCGGCTTCCTGGCGCCCGAGTACAACATCCGCTGCATCGAAGCGGCCGTGAACCTGCCGTTCGACGAGGGCTTGAAGCGCGAGCGCGAACTGTTCATGGAACTGATGCAGGGCACGCAGTCGGCTGCCCAGCGCTACGTGTTCTTCGCCGAGCGCCAGGTCTGGAAGATCCCCGGCATTGCCGACGACATGCCGCTGATCCCGGTCAAGAAGGTCGGCATGATCGGCGCCGGCACCATGGGCGGCGGCATCGCGATGAACTTCGCCAATGTCGGCATTCCGGTGGTGCTGGTCGAGACCAAGCAGGAAGCGCTCGATCGCGGCCTGGGCGTGGTCCGCCGCAACTATGAGAACACCGCCAAGCGCGGTCGCCTGAAGATGGAAGACGTCGAGAAGCGCATGGCGCTGCTGACCGGCTCGCTCGACATGAACGTCCTGGCCGACTGCGACCTGGTCATCGAGGCGGTGTTCGAGAACATGGAGATCAAGAAACAGGTGTTCGCCAAGCTCGACGCCATCTGCAAGCCGGGCGCCATCCTGGCCACCAACACCTCGGCGCTGAACGTCAACGAAATCGCGACCGCGGTCAAGCGCCCCGAGGCGGTCGTCGGCATGCACTTCTTCTCGCCGGCCAACGTGATGCGCCTGCTGGAAGTGGTGCGCGGCGACAAGACCTCCGACGCGGTGCTGGCCACGGCCATGCAGATCGGCAAGAAGATCGGCAAGATCGGCGCGGTGTCGGGCGTGTGCCCGGGCTTCATCGGCAACCGCATCCTGCGGGCGCGTTCGCTGCAGGCCAACGCGATGCTCAATGAGGGCGCGATGCCCTGGGACATCGACAAGGTGCTGTACGACTTCGGGCTGCCGATGGGTCCGTTCGCGATGTCCGATCTGGCCGGCCTCGATATCGGCTGGGCCAAGGAAACCTCCAAGAGCTCCACGATCCGCGAAGTGCTGTGCGAGATGGACCGCCGCGGCCAGAAGACCGGCGCCGGGTATTACGACTACGACGAGCAGCGCAATGCCAAGCCGTCGCCGGTCACCGAGAAGCTGATCCGCGAGTTCGCCGCCAAGTCGGGCAACAAGCAGCAGACCTTCACCGAACAGGACATCCTCGAGCGCTGCGTGTATCCGATGATCAACGAAGGGGCGCGCATCCTCGAAGAGAAGATCGCGATCCGTGCCTCGGACATCGACATCGTCTGGATCAACGGCTACGGCTGGCCGGTGTATCGCGGCGGCCCGATGTTCTACGGCGATACGGTCGGGCTGGCGAAGGTCGTGGCCAAGCTGAAGGAACTCGCGCCGCGGCTCGGACCGGAGTTCGTGCTCTCGCCGCTGCTCGAACGGCTCGCGGCCGAAGGCAAGCGGCTGCAGGACGTCAAGAACGGCTGACGCCGCGGGCCGGCGGTCGCCGGCCCGTTGATCGCCTGGCAATCGTGCCTTTGCCTTGCGGCAGGGGCACGCCGCGGTCTTCGCGGGGTGCTTCCGTAGTGATGGAGTGAACCATGGCGAAAATCGAATCCGTTCAAGCGCTGCGCGAGGTGTTGGGCCCAAGCAAGCCGACCACGTTCGCCAAGATCCTGCCGCGCGTCGAGCCCCAGGGAGCCGAGTTTCTGCGGGTCAGCCCGTTTGCGGTGATCAGCACGGTCGACGCCCAGGGCGTGGTCGAGTCCTCACCCAAGGGTGACCTTGCGGGCTTCATCCGCCTGGAGGACGAGCGCACCCTGCTGCTTCCCGAACGTGCCGGGAACAATCTGGCCTTCGGGCTGCAGAACATCCTGGCCAACGGCCGGATCGGGATCATCGCGTTCCGTCCGGGCACGGGCGAAACCCTGCGCATCACCGGCCGGGCCGAAATCCACGACGACGCAGACCTGCTGGCGATGCTGGGCGGTGCCGACAAGCCGGCGCTGCTGGCGATCCGCGTGCATGTGGAGCGCTGCTATTTCCATTGCGCGCGCTCGGTGCTGCGGGCTGGCTTGTGGAATCCGCAGACCTGGGCATCGTCCCAGCAGGTCTCGTTCGGCAAGATCATCGCCGAAGGGCTGGCGCAGGGACCCGAGGTGGCCTCGGCGATCGACGAATCGGTGCAGGGCGCCTACACGACGAGACTGTGGTCCAACAAGGTCTGATTCCGTTGCCCGGCAATGACCTGAACTCGGCGATCTGAGCGTCCGCGCGATGACGCGAAACCGCGGCGCGCGCGCCGTCGCGGGCCGATCAGCATCGGCAGCGAACCCGAGCCGGGTCCGTCATCCAACGCTACAGGCGAAACACGCCGTATCTCGGCTCGGCGATCGGCGCGCCCAGGGACGCCGATAGTGCGATGCCCAGCGCATTGCGGGTATCGGGCGGATCGAGGATGCCGTCGTCCCACAGCTCGGACGTGGAGTAATAGGCGCTCGACTCGCGGTTGTAGTCGGCCAGCACCGGGTCGCGGATGGCCGCGATCTGCTCGGCCGACAGGCTCTGGCCGCTGCGCTGCAGCTGCCGGATCTTGACCTCGGACAAGACATTGGCGGCCTGTTCGGCACCCATCACCGAGATCTGGCTTTGCGGCCACATGAACAGGAAGCGCGGGTCGAAGGCGCGTCCGGACATGCCGTAGTTGCCGGCGCCGTACGATCCGTTGACGATCACGGTGAACTTGGGCACCTCGGAGTTCGAGACGGCCATGATCATCTTGGCGCCATCCTTGGTGATGCCATTGCGCTCGTACTCGCGCCCGACCATGAAGCCGGTGATGTTCTGCAGGAACAGGATCGGCGTGCGGTTCTGGTTGCACAGCTCGATGAAATGGGCGCCCTTCAAGGTGCTGTCGTTGAACAGCACGCCGTTGTTGGCCAGGATGCCGATCCGGAATCCCCACAGATGGGCGAAGCCGCATACCAGGGTCGTACCGTAGGCCGGCTGGTACTCGTGAAACCGGCTGCCATCGACCATGCGGGCGATGACTTCGCGCATGTCGAACTGCACCTTGATGTCGCGCGGGATGATGCCGTAGAGCTCCCGGGGGTCGTACAGCGGCGCCTCCGGTTCCTGGCGGTCGATCTGGGTCTTGGCCGGGCGGTGCCATTGCGCGACGATGTCGCGAGCGATCGCGATCGCTTCGATTTCGCTGCCGGCCGGATAGTCGGCAACACCCGAGACGCGGGTGTGCATGTCGGCGCCGCCCAGCTCCTCGACCGAAACTTCTTCGCCGGTGGCGGCCTTCACCAGCGGCGGGCCGCCCAGGAAGATGGCGCCAGTGCCGCGGGTGATGACACTGTAGTCGGACAGTGCCGGCACGTAGGCGCCGCCCGCGGTGCAATGTCCGAGCACGATCGCGACCTGCGGCACGCCCATCTTCGAGAGCGTCGACTGATTGCGGAAGATGCGCCCGGCAAAATAGCGGTCGGCAAACAGTTGCGATTGCGCCGGCAGGAAGCCGCCTGCGCTGTCGCACAGATGGATGACGGGCAGGCGGTTCTCGATCGCGATGTCCAGCGTTCGGACGATCTTCTTGACCGAATGCGGATACCAGGCGCCGCCTTTGACGCTCGCGTCATCGGCATGCAGGATGACTTCGCGACCGCTGACGATGCCGATGCCGCTGACGATGGCCGCGCCGGGCACTTCGCCGTCCCAGGCCATGTTGGCCGCCAGCGTGGACAGCTCCAGGAAGGGCGTGCCGGGATCGAGCAGGCGCTCGATGCGTTCGCGCACGAACAGCTTGTTCTGGCGCGCCAGTCGATCCATGTCGCGCTCGGGGCGTTCGTGGCGGGCGCGATGCTGGCGGGCGCGCAGATCGGCGGCCAGCGCCTGGTTGTGCGCCTGGTTGGCGAGAAACTCGGCGCCGTGGACGTCGATCCGGGATTCGATGCGTTTCATGTGGGGGTCGCCGTGGGTTGCGCTGCGGGCCGCTCGTCGAATTCCACCAGCAGGGCGTCGCGCTCGAACGCTTGCCCGACCGCAACACGCACGCTGACGACGACAGCGTCGCGCGGCGCGATGATCGCGGTCTCGAGCTTCATGCTTTCCATGACCAGCAGTGTTGCCCCTTTGAGCACCGCGTCGCCGGGTGCGACCCGCACGCTGATCGTGGTGCCGGGCATCGGCGCGCGGATGTCGTCGTCGTGCGAGCCGTGGGCCAGGGCGCTCGCGCGTTCCAGCGGATCGCGATAGCGCAGCTGCCAGGTCGAGCCATCGAGGTGGATGAAGCAGTCGTCGCCGCGCCGGGCAAGGGTGATCGGAACAGTTTCGCCGTCGATTCGCAGGCTGCCGTGGCCTTGGTCGTCGAGGTTCAGGCTGACCGGCAGGCGCTCGTTGTCCAGGTGCAGGATGTATTCGCCGGATTCGCGCCCCAGCCAGACCTCATGGGGAGTCGCATCGATCTCGAAGGCATGCCGCATCAGTTTCTCCAGCCGCCGATGGCGGCATGCAGGGCAGGGATCGCCTCGGCGGCGTCGCGCAGGGGGCGCGTCTGCAGCGCCGCGGCGCCCAGCAGCCGCCGCAGCGTGGCGGGCGAAGGGGAAACGTCGGCCGCCACCTCGGGATGCGCGTCCAGAAAGCCCGTGTGGATGTCGCCCGCGACGAAGACGGGATGGCGGCTGAGACGGCGCAGAAAGTCGATATTGGTGCGGCAGCCGAGCAGCACGAATTGCGCCAGCGCGGCGTCGGCGCGTTCGAGCGCCTGCTGACGATCGCGGCCACTGACGATCAGCTTGGCCAGCATCGGGTCGAAGGCGGCGCTGATGTCCTGCCCTTGGACGATGCCCAGGTCGACGCGAATGCCCTCGCCGCCAGGCGCCCTCAGGCTCAACACCGGGCCGGTCGTGGGGGTGTAGCCGCGCGCCGGGTCTTCGGCATAGATCCGGTATTCGATCGCATGACCGCTGACACGCACATCGTCCTGGGTGTAGCCGAGCGGCTCGCCGGCCGCGATGCGCAGCTGTTCGCGCACGAGATCGATGCCGGTGATCAGCTCGGTCACCGGGTGTTCGACCTGCAGGCGGGTGTTCATTTCGAGGAAGTAGAACTCGCCCTGGCCGAAAATGAATTCGACTGTGCCCGCGTTGCGATAGCCGGCACGCCGGGCGATGCCGGCGGCCACCGAGCAGATGCGATCTCGGGTGGCGGCGTCCAGCGCCGGCGAGGGCGACTCTTCGACGATCTTCTGGAAGCGGCGCTGCACCGAACACTCGCGCTCGAACAGATGCACCACCTGGCCGGTGTCGTCGCCCAGCACCTGCACCTCGATGTGCCGGGGGTTCTCGATGTAACGCTCGACGTAGAGGCGGCCATCGCCGAAGTAGCGCTGCGCCTCGCTGCGCGCGCGCTCGATCTCGCCGGCGAGCTGTTCCGCCTGCCTGACGATGCGCATCCCCTTGCCGCCGCCGCCGGCGGCCGGCTTGATCAGCAGCGGAAACCCCACCTGCAGGGCCCGCTCGCTGAAACTGGACGGATCGTCGTCCTCGATGGCCGAGGGCGCCACTGGAAAGCCGGCCTGGGCGACGAAGGCGCGCGCCCGTACCTTGTCGCCCATCAGGTCGATGGCCTCGGGGCTTGGTCCGATGAAGCGGATGCCGGCGGCCTGGACCTTGCGGGCGAATGCGGCGTTCTCGGACAGGAATCCATAACCCGGATGGATCGCACCGGCCCGCGACGCAAGCGCGGCGTCGAGAATGGCGTCGCCGTCGAGGTAGGCCGCGACCGGAGCGCTGCCGCGCAGCTCGATCGCCTGATCGGCCTGCGCCACGGCCGGCGACAGGCGGTCCAGCGCATGATGAACCACCACGGCACGCAGCCCTTGCGCCTGCACGCTGCGCAGGATGCGCAGGGCGATCTCGCCCCGGTTGGCGATCAGCACGGTGTCGAAGGGCCACGTTGTCATGTCAGGGTCTCGGGCGTTGGGTGTGTGACGGGCCAGCCAGCAATCGATTTTCCGGGTTTGCCGCGCGGCGGAACAGCGCGCGGCCGATCCTGGGCGGGTCGTGGTCGTGGTCGTAGTAGCGGTCGGTAGCGGTCGTAGTAGCGGTCGCGGACCGATCAGGTCCGTCCGCCTTGGGGCGCGGCAGGCGGTGTCTCGAGGCGCCCTGGCGGGAGCAGGCGGCGCAGCGCGGCCCGCAGGTCGAGACTGCCGCTGCGATCGAACGGAATCGCGAAGCCCGATGAGCCCCAGCTGGCCGAGCCCTTCAGGCGATAGGACAGTCCGCTCTGAAGGCTGCCCGGCAGGCGGCGAACCGCATCGAGCAGGTCAGAGGTGCGTGCGCTGAACGCCAGTGGCACCTGCCGTGTCGTGTTGCCGGGCAGCACGAAGGACGATTCGGTGGCCACCCCGCGCGCGGTTTCCTGGCCGTTCAATTCGAGCACGACGCGCAAGCCCGAGACCGGCACATCGATCTCGTTGGGATTGCGCACATCGACGATCAGGTCGAAGCGGATGCTTTCCAGGCCGACCTCGCGCACGTCGAGATTGCGAAACGTCAGCTCCGGCGCCTTCAGATTGGGCGGTGGCAGCACGCCGCAGCCGAGCGCCAGCAGCACAGGCGCCAGCGTCAGCCAGCGACGCAGCCGATGAGCGGCCCGGACCATGGATCGCGGGGGGGTGGACTTGTGTCGCTCAGATCCGGGACAGGCGGGCAAGGGCATCGGCGAGCGTCTCGTCTTTCTTCGCGAAGCAGAACCGGACTTTCCGGCGTTCGATCGGCGCATCGTAGAACGCCGACATCGGGATGGCGGTGACTCCGATCTCGCGCGTCAGCCACTGCGCGAACTCGGCCTCCGGCTGCTCGGAGATGGCCGAGTACTCGACCACCTGGAAATAGGTGCCCTCGCAGGGCAGCAGCCTGAAGCGGGTCTTGCCCAGACCCTCGCGGAACAGATCGCGCTTGCGCTGGTAGAAGGCGGGCAGCTGAAGGTAGGGCGCCGGGTCGGCCATGTAGCGGGCCAGGCCGGCCTGCGCCGGCGTGTTGACCGTGAACACCAGATACTGATGGACCTTGCGGAACTCGGCCGTCATTGCCGCCGGTGCGGCGCAGTAGGCCACCTTCCAGCCGGTGACATGGTAGGTCTTGCCGAACGACGAAATCACGAAGCTGCGCGCCACCAGACCCGGATAGCGGCTGGCCGAGGCATGGACCTGGCCATCGAAGACCATGTGCTCGTAGACCTCGTCGGCGATCACGAACAGGTCGTGCGCCTGCGCGATGGCCTCGAGCGCGCGCAGGTCGTCATCGCGCAGGATGCGCCCGCTCGGGTTGTGCGGGGTATTGACCAGGATGGCCCGGGTGCGCGGCGTGACAGCCGCTTCGACGCGCGTCCAGTCGATCGTGAATTCGTCCGTCATCGGCACGCACACCGGGTTGGCGCCGGCCAGCACGATGTTGGGCAGGTAACTGTCGTACATCGGCTCGATCACGATGACGTCGTCGCCCGGCCGGACCACGGCCATGATCGCGGTGAAGATCGCCTGCGTGGCGCCCGCGGTGACGGTGATCTCGGTATCGGGGTTGTAGCTGGCGCCATACAGCGTCCGGACTTTGGCCGCGATGGCCTGGCGCAATTCGGCCACACCGGACATCGGCGGATACTGATTGTGGCCGCCGCGCATGGCCTGGTCGACCGCATCGAGCAGCCGCGGGTCGCAGTCGAAGTCGGGAAAGCCCTGGCCCAGGTTGACCGAGCGGTACTGATTGGCCAGCGCCGACATCACCGTGAAGATGGTCGTGCCGACCTTGGGCAGCTTGCTGACGATGGCGGGCGTGGGGTAGGGGCTGGAAGGCAAGGTCATGAGGCGCTCGGCGCTTGAACGGGTCGATTGTAGGCGGACTGAAACGCCAGGGGCGTCAGCACCATCAGGGCATGGCGGGCGCGGGCACCGCGCGCCAGACGCAGCAGTGCGCGATCCTTGGTCAGCAGCCAGCGCGAGCGCTGATGCGACGCCAGATCGATGAACGATTGATCGGCCGGGTCGGTGCACACCAGATGAGCGCGCGGGGCTGGCTCGCACAGCCGGATCAGCCGGTCGAACTGATCGATCCCGCGCGGCGCATCGGGCCTGCGCGCCAGGATCAGCGGCCGCTCGAGCACCGACAGCAGCTCGGCGCGCATCCATGGCGTGGCCAGCAGCACGAGGGCGCCCTGCGCGACCGCGCCGCGCAGCAGCGCGATGCCCGGATCGTCGAAGACCAGCCAGTCGAGCCAGACATTGGTATCCAGCACCGCCGTGTCGGGCATCGGGCAAGGCTCCCTATAATCGGGGCCGCCGGGCATCAGCGCGGCAGGCCAGGCGACAGGCACGTTGCCGGCGCGCAGCATTCAACCCCGACGGACATCCGATGCTCATCGTTCTCTCGCCCGCCAAGACGCTCGACTTCGCGACGGCCCCCACGACCCGGGTTCACACGCAGCCCGAGTTGCTCGACGAGTCGGCGCGGCTCATCGAACGCCTGGTCGCGCTCGATGCGCCGGCGGTGGGCGACTTGATGCACATTTCGGCAGAGCTGGCCGACTTGAATGCCGCGCGTTTCCGGCAGTGGCGCACGCCCTTTACCGCGCGCAATGCCAAGCAGGCGATGCTGGCCTTCGACGGCGACGTGTATGACGGGCTGCAGGCGCGCACGCTCGACACCAGCCAGCTGAAATGGGCTCAGAAGCACGTGCGCATCCTGTCGGGCCTGTACGGCGTCTTGCGCCCGCTGGACCTGATGCAGGCCTATCGGCTGGAGATGGGGACCCGGCTCGACACCCCGCGTGGCCATGATCTGTACGAGTTCTGGGGCGACCGGATCACCCGGCAGCTGCTGCCGGTGTTGGCCGGCCAGCGCAAGCCGGTGCTGGTCAATCTGGCCTCGCAGGAGTATTTCCGCGCGGTCGACACCCGGCTGCTGGGCTGCCCGGTGGTGCAGCCGGTTTTTCAGGAGCGGCGCGCCGCGGGCTACCAGGTGGTGAGCTTTTCGGCAAAGCGCGCGCGTGGCCTGATGACCCGATTCGCGATCGAGCATCGGATCACCCGGCCGGCGGGCCTGCAGGCGTTCGATCAGGACGGATACCGCTACGATGCGCAGGCGTCGACGGCTCAAGTCTGGTACTTCCGGCGTGAGCAGCCAACCGCGGGCGCTGGCGGAACCCTTACTGCTGGGCGCTGACTTCCACGCGGCGCGCTTCACGCTCGTCGCCGCCGCCGGTGGTTTCCTGGGGCTTGGACAGCTCGATCTGCTCGGCCGTCAGGCCGGCGCCGGTCAGCGCATCGCGCACGGCAAAGGCGCGCTGCTTGGCCAGTTCGGCGTTCTGGGCCGGATCGCCGGTGGCATCGTGATAGCCCGAGATCACCAGCTTCTTGGCCTTGCCTGACTTCAACGCGTCGATCAGCGGAGCCAGGGTGGCCGGCGAGTCTGCCGGCAACTCGGCCTTGCCGGAGGCGAAGTAGAGCTTCACGCCGGCATCGGCCGGGGCGGCAGTGCCGCCGGCCGGCTTGTCGGCGGGAGCCGGGGCCGCGGCGGCCGGTGCCGGGCTCGACCCGCTGGCGCTGTTCAATGCGCCGAGCACGCCGGTCAGAACCGCGACAACGATGGCGATCGTGACGGCGATGCCGAGGATCCACGCGAGCAGCAGGCCGGGTTCGTTTTGTTGGTCGTCATCCATGGCTTTTGGGGGCGGCGAACGCCGCTGAAAGATTCGAACCGCCGATTATAGTCTGCCGACGATGACGGGCTCCGGTTCGAGCCAGATGCCGAAACGCCCGTGCACGCTGTCGCGGATCAGTCCCGCAAGATCGAGCAGCTCGCGCCCGCTGGCCGAGCCGTGATTGACCAGCACCAGCGCATGGGCTGCGTGAACGCCTGCGTCGCCATTCCGCACCCCCTTCCAGCCGCAGCGATCGATGAGCCAGCCGGCCGACAGCTTCGCCTGGTCCGTGCCGCTGCCGCTGCCCGCAGGATAGATGGGCAGTCCGGGTTCGCGCAGGGCCAGCTCCTCCGCCTGCGCGCGGCCGACGACCGGGTTCTTGAAGAAGCTCCCGGCATTGCCGAGCACCGCAGGGTCGGGCAGCTTGCTGCTGCGGATCTCACGAACGGCCCGGTCGATTTCGATCGCGCTGGGCGAGGCGGCCTGGTCGGCGAACCGCGCCCTCAGTTCGCCGTAGCTCAAGACCGGGCCCAGGCCGACGCCGACGCGAAGGACCAGTTCCAGCACCAGCCAGCGCTCGCCGCCGGGCCGCTTGAACACGCTGTCGCGGTAGCCGAAGCCGCAATCGGCCTGCGTGAAATGGCGGATTTCGCCACTGTCCAGGTCGATCGCGCGCAGCGAGTCGAAGCGCTCGCAGATCTCCAGTCCATAGGCGCCGATGTTCTGGATCACGGCCGCGCCAGTGCTGCCCGGGATCATCGCGAGGTTCTCGAGGCCTGCCAGCCCCTGGGCGAGCGACCATTGCACCGTGTCGTCCCAGGGTTCGCCGGCCTGCACCCGAACCAGGGAGCAGCCATCGGCCTGCGGGGAGGGGTCTTCGATCCGAGCGCGCCCGCGGGTGCGCACCAGCAGGATTGCGCCGTCGAAGTCGCTGGCGAACAGCACATTGCTGCCCCCGCCCAGGATGCAGCGGGCGTGAAAGCCGCGTGTCGCCTCGATGGCCTCGGGCAGCTGGCGCTCGTCCTCGAGCACCACCAGGCGCCGCGCGCGCGCCGAAACACCGAATGTATTCAGGCGCTGCAGCGGCGCATTCTCGATGATGCGCAGGGGCGGTGGCACGGTGAACGGCGCCGGGCCGGCGCCGTGCGGCGCGGGGTTCAACTGGGCTGGTAGGCCAGCCGCACGTAGATGGGTGCGTAGGCCTCCGCCTGGGTGATCTCGACCAGCGATTCCCGCGCCAGCTCCAGCAGCGCGATGAACGTCACCACCACCACCGGCACGCCGTGTTCGACCCCGAACAGTTCGTCGAACTCGGCGAAGCGCCGGTCCTGCAGCTTGCGCAGCACGAAAGTCATGTATTCGCGCACCGACAGCTCCTCGCGGCTGATGCGATGATGCTGCGTCAGTCGCGCGCGGCGCAGGATGTCGGCCCAGGCGCTGCGCAGGTCGGCCGCGTGCACTTCGGGCAGCGGCAGCGTGATCGGCTGGTCCAGCCAGATGGTCGCGCGACGAAGTCACGGCCGAGTTGCGGGACCGCGTCGATCTGCTGCGCGCCGACTTGATCCGCTCGTACTCGACCAGTCGCCGCGCCAGTTCGGCGCGCGGGTCTTCGACCTCTTCGCCGCTGTCGGCCTTCTTCATCGGCAGCAGCATGCGCGACTTGATCGAGATCAGCAGCGCCGCCATCAGCAGGTACTCGGCCGCCAGCTCGAGGTGGTGTTCGCGGATCTGGTCGACGTAGACCAGATACTGGCGCGTCACCTCGGCCATCGGGATGTCGAGGATGTTGAAGTTCTGCTTGCGGATCAGGTAGAGCAGCAGGTCCAGCGGCCCCTCGAACGAATCGAGGAAGATCTCGAGGGCGTCGGGCGGGATGTACAGATCCAGCGGCAACTGCATCATCGGCTCGCCGTACAGGCGGGCCAGCACCTTCAGCTCGAGCTGTTCGGCGACCGGGTCGCCGGGCTGGCCCCGGCGTTCAGGCGAGCCGCACTACCGCACTTTCATGCCGGGCTGGGCGCCCGTGTCGACCTCGAGCAGGTAAATGCCCTCGGGGCGCGTCGGATCGTCCCACGAGGCCGACAGGACCATGCCTTCGGAGACACCGAACTTCATCTTGCGAGCCGCCAGATTGGCAATCATCACGGTATGCCGTCCGATGAGTTGTTCGGGAGCATACGCCGAGCGGATACCCGAGAAAACCGTGCGCGGCCTGTCTTCGCCGCACTCGAGAGTCAGGCGCAACAGCTTGTCGGAGCCGGCGACGAGTTCGGCATTGGCGATGCGGGCGATGCGCAGGTCGAGGCGGTTAAAGTCGTCGATCGAAACGACGCCGGAACCGGCAGGCGGCGCCTCGGGCGCGGCTGGCTTGGATGCGCCGGTTTTCGCTGCCTTGGCGGGCGGCGCGTCGGTCGCGGCCACTGCGGTGCCGGCGGCGGGCTCGAACAGCGATTCGAGCAGTTTGGGATCGACCCGAGTCATCAGGTGCTCGTAGCGCGCGACTCGCGCCGGCAGGCGCAGCGCATCCTGCCAGTTCAGGGGGCCGCTGCCCAGGAAGGCCTCGGCCTTTTCGGCCAGCGCCGGCAGCACGGGCTTGAGCCAGACCGTGAGCGCATGAAAGCCGGCCAGGCAGACCGAGCAGATCGCCTGCAGGTCGTCGCGCCGTGCCGGATCCTTGGCAAGTTCCCAGGGCTTGGCGGCGTCGAATGCCTGGTTGACGCGATCGGCGAACTCCATCGCGTGACGCAGCGCCCGTCCGAAGTCACGGGTTTCGTAGCAGTGCGCGATGTCGGCGCTGGCGGCGGCGGCATCGAGCGCCAGCCAGGTCGGCTGCCGGGTCACGTCCACCAGTTCGCCCTCGAACAGGCGGGAGATGAAATTGGACGCGCGGCTGGCGATGTTCACGTACTTGCCGACCAGGTCGGAGTTGACCCGCGCGATGAAATCGTCCGGATTGAAGTCGATGTCTTCGACGTGCGGATTCAGCTTGGCGGCGATGTAGTAGCGCAGCCATTCGGGGTTCATGCCGATGTCGAGGTAGCGCAGCGGCGAGATGCCGGTGCCGCGGCTCTTGCTCATCTTGTCGCCGCTGACCGTGATGAACCCGTGCACGTAGATGTTGTCGGGCACCTTGCGGCCCGAAAACTTGAGCATGGCCGGCCAGAACAGCGTGTGGAAGTAGATGATGTCCTTGCCGATGAAGTGGAACTGCTCCACGCCCGGGTCGGCGACGAACTGGTCGAAGGATTGACTCGTGAGGTGCGCCGCGCCGCCGGTGTCGAAATGATGCTTCAGGCTGGCCAGATAGCCGATGGGGGCATCGAGCCAGACGTAGAAGTACTTGCCGGGTGCGTCCGGAATGGGGATGCCGAAGTACGGCTCGTCGCGGGAGATGTCCCAGTCGCCCAGCCCCTGCTCGCCCTCGACCCATTCGCGGGCCTTGTTGGCCACTTCGGGCTGCAGACGCCCGCTTTGGGTCCACTCGCGCAGGAAATCGACGCAGCGCGGGTCCGACAGCCGGAAGAAGAAGTGTTCGGAGGATCGGAGCACCGGCGTCGCGCCCGACAGCGTCGAATAGGGATTGCGCAGTTCGGTCGGAGAATAGACCGCGCCGCACGCCTCACAGGCGTCGCCGTATTGATCCTTGGCGCCGCACTTGGGGCATTCGCCCTTGATGTAGCGGTCGGGCAGGAACATGCCCTTGACCGGATCGAAGAACTGCTCGATGACCCGGGTGTCGATCAGGCCCTCGGCCTTCAGGGCCCGGTAGATGGACTGAGACAGCTCGGTGTTTTCGGGCGAGTGCGTCGAATGCCAGTGATCGAACGAGATGTGAAAGCCGTTCAGATAGCGCGGCCGTTCGGCGGCGATCCGGGCCACCAGGCCTTCGGGCGTGAGGCCTTCCGATTCGGCCTTGAGCATGATGGGCGCGCCATGGGCATCGTCAGCACACACGAAATGCACCTCGTGACCCTGCATCCGCTGAAACCGCACCCAGATATCGGCCTGGATGTACTCCATGAAATGGCCGATATGGAACGAGCCATTGGCATAGGGCAGGGCGGTCGTGACGAACAGACGGCGTGGGGCCATGCGCGGATCCCAGTCAAGGAAGACAGTGTGGAGAACCCGCCATGGTAACAAAGCCCCTTGCTAAACTGCGGGCTGTCAGTACATCGGCCGACGGCGGTCCGATGCCATTCCAGGAGTTTCTCGCATGGCCCTCTCCGAAGCCGACGTCCGCTCGGCACTTTCCGCCGTTGTCGATCCCAATACCGGCAAGGACCTGATCGCGGGCAAATCGGCCAAGAACATCCGGGTCGAGGCGGGCGCGATCAGCGTCGATGTCGAACTGGGCTATCCGGCGCGATCCCAGATCGAACCGATCCGCCGCCAGGTGATCGCCGCGCTGCGCGCGCTGCCCGGCGCGGGCAACGTCAGCGCCAACGTCTATCAGCGCATCATCGCGCACGCGGTGCAGCGCGGCGTCAAGCTGATGCCCAATGTCAAGAACATCATCGCGGTGGCTTCCGGCAAGGGCGGCGTGGGCAAGAGCACCACGGCCGTCAACCTGGCGCTGGCACTGGCCTCCGAGGGCGCCGCGGTGGGCATGCTCGACGCCGACATCTACGGCCCGTCGCAGCCGATGATGCTGGGCATTTCCGGGCGGCCCGAGTCACGAGACGGCAAATCGCTCGAGCCGATGGAGGGTCACGGCATCCAGGCCAGCTCGATCGGCTTCATGATCGACATGGACACCCCCATGGTCTGGCGCGGACCGATGGTCACGCAGGCGCTCGAGCAGCTGCTGCGCGAGACCAACTGGCGCGATCTCGACTATCTGATCGTCGACATGCCCCCGGGCACCGGCGACATCCACCTGACGCTGTCGCAAAAGATTCCGGTCACCGGCGTGGTCATCGTCACCACGCCCCAGGACATCGCACTGCTCGATGCCCGCAAGGGACTGAAGATGTTCGAGAAGGTGGGCGTGCCGATCCTCGGCATCGTCGAGAACATGGCCATCCATGTGTGCTCCAGCTGCGGCCATGCCGAACACATTTTCGGGCAGGGCGGCGGCGAGCGGATGGCGCGCGAGTACGACGTCGATTACCTGGGCGGGCTGCCGCTGGACATCAAGATCCGGGAGCAGGCCGATTCGGGTCGGCCGACGGTGGTCTCCGACCCGGACGGGCCCATTGCCGAGATGTATCGCAGCATCGCCCGCAAGGTGGCGGTCAAGATCGCCGATCAGACCCGCGACATGAGCTCGAAGTTCCCGAGCATCGTGGTTCAGAACACCTGAACTGGCGGCCCGGCGCCCGCCGGGCCGATCGCCAGACGGCCGCGCCTGCGCCCCGCCGCAGCGCCTGTCAGCAAGCCCGCACGCCGTTCGCGCTCAGCGCCGAGCCGGCCGTGGCGATTCGTCGTCGCCGCCGCTGGGCTCGAATACGACCCCGTTCTGGGCCAGATACTCGCGAATCAGCCGCCTCACCACCTGCGAGGGGGTGACGTCCTGGCGCGCGCACAGCGCTTCGAAGGCCTTCTTCTTGGCCGGATCCACCAGCACGGTCAGCCGGGCAGTCTTGAGTTCCACGGGGTCTCGAACGTTGGATTTTGTTATCATGCAAGTGACATTGAATATGCGTTCGATTGCAACAAGAACATCATACTTCAATGGCTGACAAAACCAATCCATGACTGCCCTGATTGCCGCCGTTGTCGTCCTGCTCCTGGGGGCCGGCGCAAGCCTGCTGCCCTTGCGCAACGGCTTGCGGGCGTTTCTGGGCGTGTATGCGGCCGGCTACCTGCGACCGTTCTTCGCCACCCGGCGCCATGTGGGCGTGCACTATGCGCTGCTCAACCTCACGGCCATCTCCTTCGTGCTGGTCTACACCGGCGAGCACGCGCTGATCTTCCTGGTCGGCTGGGAGATCGCGGCACTGTCGGCCTGGCTGCTGGTCATCTGGGACTACACCGATCGCAAGGTGCGGTTCGCCGGCTTCAATTACCTGGTTTCGACGCACATCGGCCTGATCTTCCTGGTGGCCGCGTTCATGATTCTGTACACGCACGCCGGATCCTGGTTCCTCGAGAGTTACGGTCAATGGCTTGCCCGCAGCCCGGGCACCGAGCGCAACCTGGTCTTCCTGCTGGTCGTGACCAGCTTCGGACTGAAGTCGGCGTTTTTCCCGTTTCATTCATGGCTGCCGCGCGCGCATGCGGCTGCGCCCGCGCACGTCTCGGCGCTGATGTCGGGGGTCATCCACAAGGCCGGCCTGTATGCGCTGCTGCGGTTCATCCTGCTCATCGGCAAGCCGGACGAATGGATGGGCTGGTTCCTGATCGTGTTTTCCGCCTGTTCGGCGGTGGTCGGCGCGCTGTACACGGTCGGGCAGCGCGACCTCAAGCGGCTCTTGGGGTATTCGTCGACAGAAAACGTCGGCATCGCCGGCATCGGGCTGGGGGTGGCCTGCCTGGGCCTGAGCTGGAACGCGCCCGCGCTCGTGGCGCTCGGGCTGGCGGGAGGCCTGCTGCATGTGCTGAACCACGCGTTCTTCAAGTGCCAGCTCTTCTATGCGGCGGGCGCGGTCTACCAGTCCACGCATACCGTCGACATGGAAAAACTCGGCGGCTTGTCGCGACTGATGCCATGGACGGCCGTGTGCTTCCTGATCGGCGGAGTCGCCATCTCCGCGCTGCCGCCGCTGAACGGTTTCGCGAGTGAGTTCCTGATTTACGGCGGGCTGTTCGGGCAATCCGCGCCCACCGTTTGGGCCAAGTTCGCGTTGTGCGGGGTGGCCGCGGTCCTGGCCTTCGTTGGCGCGGTATCGGCCATGAGCATCACGCGGGCGTTCGGTGTCGTGTTTCTGGGCTCGCCGCGAACCGACCACCCGACGCCGGCTCACGAGGTCAGTCTCTGGATGCGTCTGCCGATGGCCGTCCACGCGCTGGGCGTCGTGCTGCTGGGTCTTTTCCCGATGCTCGGACTGCGCCTTGTTCGGGGCCCGGTCGAACTGGCCCTGGGATCGATGTCGCCTGCCGGCATGGCCAGTCTGGACGCCCTGGCCGGCACTCTGACCCTGATCGGCTACATCGGCGCAGCGCTGGTGGTGATGGTGGGCGGCCTGCTGGTTCTGCGGCGTGCCTTCGGGCCCCGTCCAGGCCCCAGTCACGTCACCTGGGGCTGCGGATACGGCGTGCCCAACGTGCGCATGCAGTACACCGGCGCGGGTTTCGCGGTCGACTTCAACGCGCGGTTCCGATCGGTCCTGGCGCTGCTGCGCCGCCAGAAGGCGCCAGTCGGTTATTTCCCGGCCGACAGTTACGTCGCGACCAGTTGCGTCGATGCGGTCGAGCGGCGGCTGTATTCGGTCATCGGCCACGGAGATGCGTCAGCAGGCCGGCTGTCCGAGCGGCTTCGCGAGGACGATCCGCGCGTCGCCTTTGCCGGCGCGCTCATTGCCTTGGGTGTGATCGCGGGCCTGGTCGTGCTGTCGAGCGGGCCGTTGCCGTGACGCTGATACTGCTCGTGGCTCATGTTCTGACGGTGCTGGTCCTGCCGGTGCTGGTGGTCGGACTCGTCAATCGCACCAAGGCCTGGTGGGGCGGGCGTCGCGGACCGCGGCTGCTGCAAAGCGCGTATGACCTGTTCCGTCTGGCGGGCAAGCAGCCGGTCGTCAGCGAAGTGGCATCGCCGCTGTTTCGCGCCGGCGCCTGGGTGGTGCTGGGCGCGTCGGTGTTCGCGGCGATGATCGCTCCGGCGCTCGGTGCCTATGCGCCGTTGCGCTTCGACCACGACTTCATCGTGTTCGCCTATGTGATCGGCCTGGCGCGCCTGTTCCTGATGCTCTCGGCCATGGATGTCGGCAGTTCCTTCGAGGGTATGGGCGCGGCCCGGGAGGCAGCCTTCGCCACTTACGCCGAGCCGGCGCTGTTCCTGCTGATCGGTGCGGGGGCCGTTGCCACCGGCCACGTCAGTTTTGCGGGGCTGATAGGCCATCTGCACGAATCCGGTCGATTCGCCTGGGCGGCGCCGCCCGCGGTGCTGGCCCTGTTCATCCTGCTGCAGGCCGAAGCCGCCAGGGTCCCGGTGGACGATCCGCTGACCCACCTCGAACTGACCATGATCCACGAGGTCATGATCCTCGATCACAGCGGGCCGGAACTGGCCGCGATGCAGTATGCGGCCGCCATCAAGATGACCCTCTATGCCGGCCTGATCGCGGCGCTGCTCAACCCGATCGACCCGGCGGCCAATCCGCTGGGCGCCATCGCCTGTGCCTGGGCGATCATCGCCGCGGTGGCGATTGCGGTGGGCTGTGTCGAATCCCTGGTTGCGCGGCTGCGCATGCGCTGGGTACCGCCGTATCTTTGGATGGCTTCGGGCGCAGCCCTGTTGTGCATGGTGGCCGTCGGCTGGGGAGGTGCCCGCTGATGCTGCTTCCTGTGGTGGTCTTTCTGCTGAGCGCGGTGCTGCCGGTGTTCTTCGGGCGGCTTCGATCGGCGCCGTTCTGGGTGAGCGTGCAGGCGCTGGCATTGGCATGGGCTTTGTCGGCGCGCCATCCCGAGGTCACGATGCACTCGCTGATCGGGGTGATCGAGGTACTGCTGGTGCGCGGTGCGCTGGCGCCATGGCTGCTGCGGCGCGTGATCGAACGGCGCGGTGAAGCCGATCTCGACCTCATGCCCTCGAATCTGTTTGCCTGGGCGATCGCCGTGGCACTGATCGTGCTGGCGTTCGAGTTCGGCGGGGCGGCGGTCTCCGAGACCGGGACGTTCACGATGGGTGTGGTCGGCGCCACCGTGGCCATCGCGTTTCTGGTGCTCTCGACCAACGAGTCGCCCCCGGCTCAGTGGGTCGCCCTTCTGTTCATGGAAAACGCGCTGGCCCTGTTCGAGTCCCTCTTGCCCGACCCTTGGGCGCTGCCGGTTCATGGCAGCCTGAGCCTGGTCTATCTGCTCACGCTGGGTGTCGGCGCCTTCCTGCTGACACCCAGCCCGGGGACGCGCATTCCCGCGCCCGAGCCCGCTGTGGTCGACGAGGCGGGCGCGGTTGAGCCGCGGGAGGTTCTGTGATCGGGGCGCCCGCCGCCGCTTCGGTATCCGCCGGCCTGGCGGATGCGACGCAGCCGGTGAAGCACCATTGGATCGCCAGCGCGCTGGTGATCATGGCCGCCGCCTCGCTGGCGGCCAGTCTTGCCGTGTTCTTCTCCACGCCATTGGCCAGCCTGCCCATCTATTTCGGGCAACGCTACTTCGTGCTCGACCCCACCTCGATGCTGTTCCTGATGGTGGTCAACGCGGTGTTCCTGGGCATCAGCGTGTACATGTACTCGCGAGTGCGAACCTCGCGCGTGCTGGCCCGCAACCTGGTTTCTCGGGCAAGCCTGACGGCGGGCTTCATGGTGGCGATGAATCTCGGCCTGATGTCGAACAACCTGCTGATGCTGTGGGCCTTTGTCGAACTCACCACGTTGTGTCTTGCACCGCTGGTCGCCCAGGGCAATGCCAACGATCCGCGACTGATCGGATGGCAGTACCTGCTTTACTCCAGCTTGTCGCTCGCGCTGACCTTCCTCGGCTTCCTGTGCCTGACGCGTTCGGCCGCGCTGCAGGGAGGCGCGATCAGCTTCGCACTGGATCAGTTGGCCGCGAGCCTGCCGGCGGGCGGAGACAGCTGGCGACGCCTGGGATTGGCGCTGATGCTGTTCGGACTGGGCAGCAAGCTCGGTCTGGCTCCCTTGTACGGCTGGCTGCCCAAGACCTACGAGGCCGCCCCGACCAGCACCAGCGCACTGCTGGCTGCCGTGCAGTTCAACATCAGCGTGGTCGCGGTGTTTCGCATTCTTCAGGTGTTTCGGGGCATGGACACCAGCTTCATCGCCTACGAGCTGCTGATCATGGGTTGTCTGTCGCTGACTGTGGCCTCGGTTCAGATCATGGCCGCCAAGAACTACAAGCGGCTGATTGCCTACGCCTGCGTGAGTTCCTCGGGCATCATCGCGATCGGCCTGTCGGTGGGCAAGGCGGCAGCCTATGGTGTGGTCCTGTACGTGGTCACCAACGCCTTCGTCAAAGCCATCCTGTTCCTGACGGCGGGCCGTCTGCGGGCCGTGTATGGCACCAACGAAGTCTCGGCGCTGAGCGGCGTGATCCGCGTGCTGCCATTCTCAGGGCTGCTGTTCGCCGTCGGCGTATTCGCGCTGCTCGGCTTTCCGCCATTTGCCAGCTTCACCGCCGAGATGCTGATCCTGTCGGGCATCGTGCAGGCCGGCAATCTGATGGCCTTCACCCTGATGTGCGTGCTGCTCACGGTGGGGTTCGTGGCGACCGGACGGTCGATCTTTCCGATGTTGTGGGGGCCTTCGGAGCGCAGCGGGCCGCCGATCCGCGAGCCGCGGATCACCGCCATCCCGAAGCTGGGTTTCGTCTTCATCCTGGTGGGTTTGGGCATCTACACGCCCAAGTCGGTCAGTGACCTGCTGCAGCTGGTCGCTCAGTCGATCGGAGGCAACTGATGGGCGCGACCGAGCCGCTGCTCAATGTGGCGGCCGACCACGGCCGGCTGAGCAGCCTTGGCGCGCTGCGCGAGACCTGCGCGGCCAGGCTGACGGCCGGCGAGCGCCTGCTGGCGCTGTTCGGCCGAGCGCTGGCAGCCGGACAGGTGAGGGTGACCGCCGTGATGCACACGGTCGATGGCAAGCTCGACATCGTCCGGGCCGATGCGGTGCAGGGCCAGTCGTACCCATCCCTGACTCTCGATCACCCGTCCGCGCATCTTTTCGAGCGCGAATTGTGGGAGCAGACCGGCGTCCTGCCGGACGGCCATCCATGGCTCAAGCCGGTGCGATACGAAGGCGAACGCCAACAGCGCATGGATCAGCACGCTTTCTTCAGCGTTCGCGGGCAGGATGTGCACGAGGTGGGCGTCGGGCCGATCCATGCCAGCGTCATCGAGCCAGGGCACTTTCGTTTCATGTGCCTGGGCGAGACGGTCCATCATCTCGAGATTCAACTCGGCTACCAGCATCGGGGTGTCGAGTCGCTGCTGCTGGCGCGGCCTGCGCTGACGCTGACTCCGCTGGTCGAGACGATTGCGGGCGACACCAGTGTCGCGTACGCCTGGGCCTATTGCGCGGCCCTCGAGTCGCTCACCGGCACGTCGGTCTCGCCCGAGGTCGACCTGGTGCGTGGTGTGGCGCTCGAGCTCGAACGGATTGCGATGCATCTGGTCGGCCTGACAGGACTGGCCACCGACATCGCGTTCCTGCAGGGCGGGGCCACCTATGGGAGGCTGCGCACGGCGATCATCAACGCGTCGATGCGAGCCTGCGGCAGCCGCTTCGGGCGCGGCTGGCTGCGCCCGGGCGGTGTGCGGTTCGGCCTGGACGAGGCCAGGCGCGGCGACCTGATCGAGACGCTCACCGCGTTCAGCCGCGATCTTCACCAGGTCAACGACCTGACGCTGAGCGCACGCAGTGTGCGCAGCCGATTTCAGGGCGTCGGTTCGATCAGTGCGGCAACGGCCGCCGACATCGGCATGGTGGGATTCGCGGCCCGCGCCAGCGGCGTGGCGCGCGATCTGCGGGTCGATCGGCCCGGCCGGCTGCATCGCGACTGGCCGCTCGCGCTGCGCACCGAACCCGCTGGCGACTGCTGGGCGAGATTGCGCCTGCGCATGACCGAAATCGACGAATCGCTGGCCTGGCTCGGTCGTGTCCTTTCCGCCACTGATCTGGACCGGCCGCTCGCGCCCGCGATGGTCTCGGGGCCGCTGTTGCCCGACCGGCTGTGCGTTTCGCTGCGCGAAGGCTGGCGTGGCCCGGTGCTCCAGGTGTATGAGACCGCCGCGGATGCCAGCCTGTGCCACGTCAAGATCCAAGATCCGTCGCTGAACAACTGGTTCGGTCTGGCGCTCGCATTGCGCGACAACCAGATCTCCGACTTCCCACTGTGCAACAAGAGCTTCGATCTGTCCTATTGCGGGAACGATCTCTAGTTGCGGCACCATCCAGGAATTCAACGGTGTTCAAATCGATCGCGGTCCGATACTCGCAGGGATCGCAGACCATCAAGGATCCGCGCCAAGCCAGCCCGAAGGGGTTTCGGGGCCGGCCGCAGATCGCCGATGCCGACTGCGCGCCGGGGTGCAGCGCGTGCCTGCAATCCTGTTCCGTGCGTGCCATCGAGATCGATCCGCTGCGAATCGACCTGGGCCGCTGCATCCAATGCGCAGACTGCGTGCCCGCGTGTCCGGCAGGGGTGCTCGACATCAGTGGCCAGTACAAGCTGGCGGCGGCCGATAGAGCTGATCTGGTGATCAGCCGTTCGCGACCCGAACTCGAGCCGGTGCGGGTGTCGCAGTCACTTCGAAAGCGCTTCGGGCGTTCGCTGAAGATGCGTTCGGTGTCGGCGGGCGGCTGCAATGGCTGCGAACTCGAGATCAATGCGCTCACCAATGTCAATTTCGACATTGGCCGCTATGGCATCGATATCGTTGCCTCTCCCCGCCACGCCGATGCCCTGGTGCTTTCGGGCCCGATCACCCGCAACATGGCCCAGGCGCTGAGCCTGTGCTGGCAGGGCATGCCCGATCCGAAGTTCGTGATCGCGGTGGGTGCCTGTGCGATCTCCGGCAGTCCGTTCGAGGGTGCGGACGCACTGGAGCGCGAGTTCCTCGATCGCTTCTCGCCTGCGCTGTACGTGCCTGGCTGTCCGCCACACCCGCTCACTTTCGTGTGCGGGATACTGGATCTGCTGGGGATCGACAGCTAGCACTCCGCCGGCAGACTGGCGCCGCGCGGCAAGATCGCCAGTACGGACGGGTTTGCGCAAAGTGCCGCTCACTGCCGGCACGCGCAGGCGCGTCAGGCTATGGCCGCACTGGCATCGGCGACGAATGATGCTGGACGATGACCCATTTGCCGTCCTTGCTGATCAGCGTGAAGCTGAAACGGGCAGGAAAAGGTTTTCCGTCGCGCACGAACGAATAGGTGCCCGCGCTGACAGCGCCGCTGCCGAATCCCCTGGTCGTTCTTGCGCCCAAGCTGACCTTGATCGGCGGCTGCTGTGCGCAGGCGGCGGCGAAGTAGGAGCGCACGCTTTCCTGAGTGGTGGCCAGGGTCGGCGAATTGGTGCCCCAGAGCGTGGCGGCCGGGTCGTAGAGCGCCGCCAGCTTGTCTGCGCTGCACTCGTTGAACGCGGCTGCCCAGGCATCGACGATCGCGTCCGCGTCGGACTGATTCGCTTGGGCGAATGCCGTCGATGGGCCGATCAGCGCGACACTGAACCAAATCGCAAACAGGTTCCGATGCATCGTGGCTCCAGGCTGGGGTATGGGAAGGGTGGCGACCAACATCCGATCGAATCGGCCGGATCGTGACCAGTGGATCATGCCCGCCCGAACAAGGAATTGAGCTTCGTCAAGTCGTCGTGCGATCGGCACAGCAGGCCGCCTGTTCGCGTCTGGCCAGAGCCACGAAGCCGGACCCCGGGCCGACCGGGTTCGTCAGAGCGGCCATTGATTTTCCGTCATTCGCCCGATTCGTGAAGCGCGGGCGGGCCCCTTCTGGGATCGTATGGACATCGAAAAGGGTGCGCCCATTCGTTGCGAAGATCCCGCCATCGCGGCCCCGCTGTGCAACGGCCGGGTGCGCGCGCGGGTGAGAGGCGATAATCGACTCCCTGGTCCGTCGGGCCTGGATTGGACGATATAAGGGATGCGGTTCACGATTGTCTCCAAGGTGCGCAGGCTCGGCGATGCCGAAGGGGCCTGCCAGCTTGACTCCCGCTCAGGGCGGATCGCTCTGCGCCGTGCGCTTGGCCGGGCGCATGCCGGGCTGGCAAACGACCTTCGGTTGCCCACGATAGACCCGGCCCCGGGCCGTCGTTTTCCGAGCCGCTGCCTGCCAGATCACGGCGGGTCCGGGAGCCGGACAGCACGCCAGGCCGGTTCATGAGCGCTGACCGCAGGCGGCTGACTCTCTCGGTTCTGCTCTCCCTGCTTTTTCACGCCGTCCTGCTGAGTCTGACCTTCGACGGCCAGGGGCCCGGGTTTCCAGGTATCGGCTTCCCATGGCAAGAAAGGCGCGCCGAGGTGCCCGATCTTCGTCTCGTGATCCTGTCGGCTCAGGCGACCGGCACCGAGCCTGCGGACAAGGCGCCAGAAGAACCGCTGCCCCAGGGATCGGCTGGGCAGGCCCTCGCCAGTGGTTTCGCCTTGACGCTGGCCGCCCCGCGCCCTCCGAGCGCCGAGCCGCCGGCGCAGGCACAAGCAGACGCGGTCGTGCCTCCGAAAAAGCGTGCGGTGCGGGTCAGGCCCAAGGCGCAGAGCCTCCCGGAGGCGCAAGCGAAACCCGCGAACGAGCCGGAACCGGCGCAGAACTCCAAGACCGAGTCCGAGTCCTCCAGTGCCGCAGTTTCCGAGAAGTCGCTTGAGCGCGCCAGCGCATCCGATGACGGGGCGCCCGCGCCGACGGCTGCGCCGCCAAGGGTCGTGGCGCAGAAGCCGGCCGAATCGATTGAGGCCGATACCGCTGGACCCTCGTCGGCGACCCCGGTCATCGCGGTAGCGCCGGACGTTCCGAGTCCGCTGACGACGGCGCAGCTGTCTCGAGATGCCGACGAGGCGGCACGGGAGCGAAGGGATACGGAGGCACGGCAGAAAGCCGACGAGCTGGCCAGGCTCGATCGCTTGGAGAAAGGCGGCGCAGCAACAGGCCGCGCAGCAACAGGCCGCGCAGGCCGAGGCGGCTAGGCTCGAGGCCGAGCGCCAGGAGAGCGTCCGCATCGCAGCGGAGCGTGCGGAGACTGAGCGAAAGAATGCCGAGCGAAGTGATGCGGAGCGCCAGGCCGCCGCGCGGCAGCAAGCGGCGCAAAGGGAAGCCGCGCAAAGGGAAGCCGCGCAAAGGGAAGCCGCGCAAAGGGAAGCCGCGCAAAGGGAAGCCGCGCAAAGGGAAGCCGCGCAAAGGGAAGCCGCGCAAAGGGAAGCCGCGCAAAGGGAAGCCGCGCAAAGGGAAGCCGCGCAAAGGGAAGCCGCGCAAAGGGAAGCCGCGCAAAGGGAAGCCGCGCAAAGGGAAGCCGCGCAAAGGGAAGCCGCGCAAAGGGAAGCCGCGCAAAGGGAAGCTGCGCAAAGGGAAGCTGCGCAAAGGGAAGCTGCGCAAAGGGAAGCTGCGCAAAGGGAAGCTGCGCAAAGGGAAGCTGCGCAAAGGGAAGCCGCGCAAAGGGAAGCGGCGCAAAGGGTAGCTGCGCAAAGGGAAGCCGCGCATGCAGCGGCGCAAAGGGAAGCGGCGCTAGGGAAGCTGCGCAAAGGGAAGCTGCGCAAAGGGAAGCCGCGCAGAGGGAAGCTGCGCAAAAGGAAGCGGCGCAAAAGGAAGCGGCGCAGACTGAGGCTGCCAGACGGGAAGCCGCATTGCGCGCGATTGGTCGCCAACTCGATGAGGAAGCGGCCCGGCGCAAGGCGGCTTCGGCTGCCATGAATCTGCCATCACGGCCCGCGTCGTCGTTCGGCACTCGACGAGGCAGGCTGTTCGGGCGAACCGACGCCAATCAGGAGCTCGTCCGTTACGCGGAAGCCTGGGCCCGAAAGATCGAATTGAACATGACTTTCGAGATGGTTCGCGAAGCGGCGAAGCGGCCGCACACGCATCCTCTCGTGACAGTGGCCGTTCGAAGCGACGGGTCCGTCGAGTCCGTGACGTTTGTGACCTCCAGTGGTGTGCCGGAGATCGACGAAGCCATACGGCGAGTCGTGCAGAGCCAGCTGCCGTACCAGGTGTTTCCGCCTGGCCTGGCCAGCGAGTTCGATGTCGTGGAAATCCGCCGCACATGGCACATCGACATGGCCATCCGTTTGTATTGACCGCGGAGCGCCGACGCGAACCCTGTTCCGGGAAACGGTGGCGATCCAAGCACGCTTGCCCGCGCTTGCGCACACTGGCCGCTGCCGATCCGGCGCCGGACTCATCATGCCAACAAGTGAGAAGACATCATGAAGCGTTCCCTGATCATCGCGGCGTGTCTCGCCGTTTTCGGATTGCCGCTCAGTACCGTCGCACAGACTGACTGGCCGCAGAAACCCGTCACGTTGGTTGTTCCCTACCCGCCGGGAGGCGTGAACGATGCGGTCGCCCGTGCCTACGCCAACAAATTGGCGGTCGAACTGGGCAAGCCGATCCTGATCGACAATCGCGCGGGCGCGGGCACGACCATCGCTTCCAACTACGTCGCCAAAGCCCCTGCCGATGGTTACATCATCTATGCAGGCGGGACGTCGCTGGTGATCAATCCGACACTCACCGGCCAGGTGCAGTACGACCCGCACAAGAGTTTCGATCTCGTGTCGCTGATGTCGTTCACGCCGTTCATCCTGCATGTGAACTCCGAATTCCCGGCGCGCAACATGGCCGAGCTGATCGCGCACGTCAAAGCCAATCCCGGCAAGTTCAATATCGCCAGCTCGGGCATTGGCGCCACCAACCACCTGATCGCCGAACTGCTCAAGATGCAGGCCGGCCTCAACATGACCCATGTGCCCTACAAGGGTGGCGCCCAGGCCGGCCAGGACGTGGCCAGCGGTCAGGCTCAGATGATGTTCTCGGCTGCGCTCGAGGCGAAGCCGGTCATCGCGACGGGCAAGACACGGGCCATCGCGATCACCAGTGCAGGGCGCGTGCCTGCCTTCCCCGACATCCCGACGGTGGGTGAAGCGACCGGAATGAAGGATTTCGTGGTCGTGTTCTGGCAGGGCATGGTCGTGCCGGCCGGCACCCCCAGGGCGATCGTCGACAAGCTGGAAAAGGCGATCGCCAAGGTGGCGGCCGATCCCGAGATGATCGAACGCTTCAAGCCGCAAGGGGTGGAAATCCGCGCCTCCACGCAGGCGGAGTTCAAGGACTACCTGGGTAAGGAAGAGGTGCGCTGGACGCGGCTGATCAAGGAACGCAACATCAAGCCGGAGTAAGCTAACCGGCCCTGCGCGGGTTCATCGCGGCGAACCGCCCGTGCGGTGCGCCGCGCGCGTCTCAGGTTGCGCAGGCGGGGCCGGTCACCTGGATCGGCTTCTTCTGGCGAAGTTCGACCGAATTGCGCACGGCAATGATCTCGGCCAGGATCGACACCGCGATCTCACCCGGCGTGCGGCTGCCGATGTCCAGCCCGATCGGCCCGTGGAGCCGGTTGATCTCGGCTTCCGACAAGTCGAACAGCGCCAGGCGTTCCTTGCGTTTGGCTGTGTTCGCCCTCGAGCCGAGCGCGCCGATGTAAAAGGCCGGCGACTTAAGTGCTTCGAGCAGCACCAGGTCGTCGAGCTTCGGGTCGTGCGTCAGCGCAACCACCGCGCTGTGCGGATCGAGCTGCATCTCGATGGCCACGTCGTCGGGCATGCCGGTGGCGAAGCGGGTCCCCGGCACCTCCCAGGTGAGATGGAACTCTTCGCGCGGGTCGCAGCAGATCACCTCGAAGTCGAGCGTCATCGCCATCTGCGCCAGAGCCCGCGACAGCTGTCCGGCGCCGATCATCAGCAGCCGCCAGCGTGGCCCGAAGATGGCGCGCATGACCTTGCCATCGAAGGTGAAGCTTTCGCCGCGGTGGGCCGACTCGAGCGTGACCTCGCCGGTATCCAGGTCGAGCCGCCGGGCGACCAGTTCATGCCTCGCCGTGCGGGCCATCAGTTCGCTGATCCATTCCGACGAGAGCAGCGGCTCCTGAACCAGGCGCAGCGTGCCCCCGCAAGGCAGCCCGAAGCGCGCCGCTTCCTCCTTGCTCACGCCATAGCGGATCTCGGAGGGTTTGGCGACGCGTTCGCCGGTGCGCACGCGCTCGATCAGGTCGTCTTCGACGCAGCCTCCTGAGACAGAGCCCACGACCAGGCCGTCGTCGCGCAGCGCCAGCAGGGCACCGGGCGGGCGAGGGGCTGACCCCCAGGTTTCGACGACCGTGACCAGCCAGACGCGGCGGCCCGACTGCTGCCAGTCGTATGCCTGCTGCAGAACTTGAAGATCGAGGCTATCCATGTGCGTTCTCCGAAAAAAACCGTCGGTGCGCCGACGGGTATCGACTGCTGCTACTTGATGAGAAGCCAGGTGATCAGCGCGCCGACCACCGCACCCACGGCTACCCAGCCCCACGGTACTCCAGCCGCCGGCGCACTGGCCGGGGCAGGTGGGGCCACACGAACAGGCGCCGTCGCGACAGCGCCCGCACCAGCCGCCGCGCCCTGGGCCGTCTCGGCGGCCGCTTCCGGGGTGCCTGGCCGGCCGTGCGCAGATCGAGCAGGTATTTTTCGAACGCATTGAAGAACTCGCCGGAGACCTTTTCCGCGGCGGAATCCACCAGGCGGGATCCGATCTGGGCGATCTTGCCGCCGACCTGCGCCTTGGCCGTGTACTTCAGGATGGTCTCCGTGCCGTCGGCGGTCAGGGCCACATCCGCGGCGCCCTTGCCGAAGCCGGCGACTCCGCCCTGGCCGTCGAATTCGATCGTATAGGAGTTGGGCGGCTGCACATTGAGCAAACGCAGACGACCCTTGAACTTCGCATTGACCGGGCCGATGCGAACGGCCATGACCGCGGTGTACTCGTCCTCGCCGGTCAGGTCGAGCGATTCGCAGCCGGTGATGCAGGCTTTCAGCACGGCAGGGTCGTTCAGTGCGGCCCAGGCCTGGTCGATAGCCGCCGGCAGGCGGCGTTCTCCCTCGAGATTCATGTTGCTCGTTTCCTTGTGGAGTGAGTCGTACGGTTTGCGCGCCCGTTTAGCAGCGCGGCCAGTTTCAGCGATTGTCGCCGAGCGCTGGCGTCCAGGCCTGGCGATGTCGGCCGTGCAGCATGCACCGGAATCATCGCCTTGCGTGTGGCAGCAGGGCCGGATGCCGGCGGCCTTGGGCTCGAAACCCTCGTAGCGCAGCAGCGGATTGAGCCAGACGATTTCGCGGGCCAGAATCAGTTCGGCCGCCGCCTGCCCAAGCTCGCCGCGTCGTCGCGGTCGAGCCCGTCGGTGACCAGCAGCAACGCCGCGTTGCCGGTCAGCAGCCGGCGCGCCCAGCGGCGGTTGAAGTCGTCCAGGCTGCTCGCGATACGGGTGCCTCCGCGCCAGTCCTGTGCGGCTTTGCCGGCCAGGGCCAGCGCCTGGTCGGGGTCGCGGTGGCGCAGGCAGCGGGAAATGTCGGTCAGCCGGGTCCCGAACACGAACGTGTGGGTTCCCCGATGGCGTCGCGACAGGCCGTGCGCGAAGTGCAGGAACGCGCGCGAATACCGTTCCATCGATCCGGAGATGTCGATCAGGATCACCAGGGGCGGGCGCAGGCGCTTGCGGTGGTCGAAGGCGAGGCGGGGGGCGTCCGGATTGCGCGCCATGGTGCGCAGCGACGCGCGCAGGTCGATCTGGCCGCGGCTGGCCGATGCCTGGCGCCGGCTGGTGATCGGCCGCACGAGCGGCAGTTCGTGGATTCGGCCAGTCGGCGCGCGCGCGGAAATTCGTCCGCGCTCATCGATTCGAAGTCGGTGACCTGCAGCCGCTCGCGTTCGGAGTGGGTCATGATGGCGTCGAAAGTCTGCTCTTCGTCGTCACCTTCGGCGGCTGGCGGCTTGGGCGGCACGGCCGCCCGCTGTGGTGCCAGAGCCTCGTCGACGCGCCGCGGGCGCTGCGCTTCTTCGTCGCGCGTGCCCCGGCCGCTCACTTTCGGCAGCATCAGGTACATCAGCCGTTCGAGCAGCTTAGGGTCGCGCCAGAAAGCGGCGAACGCAGCGTCGAAAATCACCTGCTGCTCGTGCGATTCGAGCATGACGGCCGACAGCGCCGCGTGCAGGTCGTCGCGCCGCGCCACGCCCAGCACTTCGATGGCCTGCACCGCGCACAGCGCGCGATCGGTGCCCACGGGCAGGCCAGCCGCGCGCAGCACGCGCGCGAAATGCAGGATGTTGTCGGCGAGGCGTTGCGGCATGGCGTGACAGCGGGGCCCGTCAGGCGGGCAGGCGCCTGGACCGGTTCATCGGGCAGGCCACGATTTCACGGCCCCCCTGCAGGCGCGCGATGTCGTCCTGGTACTTGAGCAGCACGCCGAGCGTGGACTCGACCGACTGAGGGTCCAGTGCCATGGCATCGAGCGCCAGCAGCGCGTTGGTCCAGTCGATCGCCTCGGCGACGCCGGGCGCCTTGAACAGATCCATCGTGCGCATCTTCTGGACGAAGGCCACGACCTGGTTGGACAGGCGCTCGGAGGCGCCCGGCGCCTTCAGGCGCAGGATTTCCAGTTCGCGCGCCGCATCCGGGTAGTCGACCCAGGCATACAGGCAGCGCCGGCGCAGCGCATCGTGGATTTCGCGGGTGCGGTTGGAGGTCAGCAGCACGATCGGCGCGTGTTCGGCGCGAATGGTGCCGAATTCGGGAATCGTGATCTGGCGTTCCGCCAGGGTCTCGAGCAGGAAAGCCTCGAAAGGCTCATCGGCGCGATCGAGTTCGTCGATCAGCAGAACCGGCGAGCGCGGCTGGGTGAGCGCGGCCAGCAGCGGACGCTCGATCAGCATTTCTCGCCGATACAGGGATTGCGCGACGCGGCTGCGGTCGGTCTCGTGCACCGCTTCGGCCAGGCGGATCTCGAGCATCTGCCGCTGCACGTTCCATTCGTAAGCGGCTTGAGCCACATCCAGCCCTTCGTAGCACTGCAGGCGGATCAGTGGCGTGGCCAGCGCGGCCGACAGCGCCTTGGCCAGTTCGGTCTTGCCCACGCCGGCTTCACCTTCGAGCAGCAGCGGGCGGTTCAGCTTCAAAGCCAGGAAGACGGCCGTTGCCAGGCCATGCCGGCGGGCGCAAGTTTGACTGCGGCCGTGGCGGCGCCGGTGAAGCTGGCGGCGAGCGCTTTCTCGAGCTCGGGCACCCGGAAGGCGCAGGCGCGTGCCCCGGTGACCCCCACCCGAACGCCCTGGGCGGACTGGCTGACCATCACGCCGACCAGCGCGAAACGCGACGCCGGCTGCTTGAACTTCACGTAGGCAGCGCGCTGGGGAATCGGGAAGCTCACCGCGGTGATCATTTCACCCGGCTCCAGCGCGGTTTCGTACAAGCCCTTGAAGAAGTCGTCGCCAGCGATTTCGCGCTTGTTGGTGCGGATCGTCGCGCCCAGGCCCAGGACCGCGGCCGGATAGCAGGCCGCCGGGTCGGCATTGGCCAGCGCGCCGCCGATGGTTCCCAGGTTGCGGACCATCTGGTCGCCGATTCCGCCGGCCAGTTCGGCCAGCGCCGGAATGGCGCGCCGGACGTCAGCCGAAGACGCCACTTCCGCGTGGCGGGCCATCGCCCCCACGGTGACGTGGGTGGCCGACACCGAGATCGCCCGCAGCGCGGGAATGGCCCCCAGGTCGATCAGGCGCTCGGCGCTGGACAGGCGAAGCTTCATTGCCTGCACCAGGCTCTGGCCGCCGGCCAGGTAGCGGGCGTCGGCGCCTTGAGTGGCTCCGACCGCGGCATCGACCGATGCCGGCCGTTGATAATCGAATGCGTACATGGATAGTGTCCTTTCGCGTCTATCAGGCGCGGCTCTGGGCCAGGCGCCAGACTCGTTCCGGGGTGGCGGGCATCGGCACGTCTTTCACGCCGAGGGCATCGGTCAGGGCATTGATGAAGGCGGGGGGCGATCCGATCGCGCCGGCTTCGCCGCAGCCCTTCACGCCCAGCGGGTTGTGCGTGCAGGGTGTGCCATGGGTGCTGACGGTGAAATTGGGCAGGTCGTCGGCACGCGGCATCGTGTAGTCCATGTACGAGCCGGTCAGCAGCTGGCCCGACTCGTTGTCGTACACGGCGCCTTCGAGCAGCGCCTGGCCCAGACCCTGGGCGATGCCGCCGTGCACCTGGCCTTCGACGATCATCGGATTGACGATGTTGCCGAAGTCGTCGACCGCGACGAACTGGACGACGATGGTCTTGCCGGTTTCGGGATCGACCTCGACCTCGCACACATACGAGCCGGCCGGATAGGTGAAATTGGTCGGATCGTAGAAGGCGTTCTCGTTCAGGCCGGGCTCGAGCTTGTCCAGCGGGTAGTTGTGCGGCACGTAGGCGGTCAGTGAAACCTGCGCGAACGGCACCTTGCGGTCCGTGCCTGCCACCTTGAACTCGCCGTTCTCGAACTCGATGTCGGTATCGGACGCCTCGAGCAGGTGGGCGGCAATCTTCTTGCCCTTGGCGATCACCTTGTCGACCGCCTTCACGATGGCGGTGCCGCCCACCGACAGCGAGCGGCTGCCGTAGGTGCCCATGCCGAACGGAATGCGACCGGTATCGCCGTGCACGATCTCGACGTTCTCGACCGGGATCCCCAGCTTGCCCGCGACGACCTGGGCAAAGGTGGTCTCGTGGCCCTGGCCATGGCTGTGCGAGCCGGTGAACACGGTGACGGTGCCGGTGGGGTGGACACGGACCTCGCCCGCCTCGAACAGTCCCGCGCGTGCGCCCAGTGCGCCAGCGATGTTCGACGGGGCCAGACCGCAGGCCTCGATGTAGCACGAGTAGCCCAGGCCACGCAGCTTGCCGCGCTTGGCGGCTTCGGCCTTGCGGGCCGGGAAACCGGCCACGTCCGCAGCCGCGATCGCCCGGCGCAGCGTGGCGTCGTAGTCGCCGATGTCGTAGGTCAAGCCGACTGGCGAGGCGAACGGGAACGTCGTGACGAAGTTGCGCCGGCGGATTTCGACCGGATCGATCTTCATCTCGCGCGCGGCCTGCTCGACCAGGCGCTCGACGACGTAGGTGGCCTCCGGGCGTCCGGCGCCGCGGTAGGCGTCGACCGGCGCGGTGTTGGTGAACACCGATTTGACTTCGCAGTAGATGGCCGGCGTCTTGTACTGGCCCGACAGCAGCGTGGCGTACAGGATGGTCGGCACCGACGAGGCGAAGGTCGACAGATAGGCACCCATGTTGGCGATGGTCTTGACCCGCATCGCCAGGAACTGTCCGTCCTTGTCCATGGCCAGTTCGGCCACGGTGACGTGGTCGCGGCCATGGGCGTCGGTCAGGAACGATTCGCTGCGTTCGGCGGTCCATTTGATCGGCCGGCCGACCTTCTTGCTTGCCCAGACCAGCGCGGTCTCTTCGGCGTACAGGAAGATTTTCGATCCGAATCCGCCACCGACGTCGGGTGCGATCACGCGCACCTTGGATTCGGGCAGGCCCAGCACGAAGGCGCTCATCAGCAGGCGCTCGACGTGCGGATTCTGGTTGGCCACATACAGCGTGTAGGCGTCGTCGTGCCGGGTATAGACCGCGTTGGCCGCGCGCGGCTCCATCGCATTGGGAATCAGGCGGTTGTTGACGATGTCCAGCCGCGTGACGTGGGCAGCGCTCGCGAACGCGGCGTCGACGACCGCCTTGTCGGTGCCGTGGCCCCAGTCGTAGCACACGTTGTTGGGCACGTCGTCGTGCACCAGCGAGGCCTGCTGATCGGCGGTGGCCAGGTCGACAACGGCCGGCAGCACGTCATAGTCGACCGCCACCAGTTCGGCCGCATCGCGTGCCTGCAGGTAGGTCTCGGCCACGACCAGCGCCACCGCGTCGCCGACGAAGCGCGCCTTGCCCTGCGCCAGCACCGGGTGCGGCGGCTCTTTCATCGGCGAGCCGTCCTTGCTGTGGATCAGCCAGCCGCAGGGCAGGCCGCCCACCTTGGCTTCGGCCAGGTCGGCGCCATCGAGCACCGACAGCACGCCGGGTGCCGCCAGCGCGGCCGCCTTGTCGATGCCCTTGATTCGCGCATGGGCATGCGGCGATCGGACGAAGACGCCAAAGGTCTGGCCATTCAGGGTCACGTCGTCGGTGTACTGGCCGACGCCGGTCAGAAAACGGTGATCTTCACGTCGGCGCAGCGACTTGCCGATCGGTGAGTTGGACATATCGGTCATGCTGACTCTCCTGAGCCGATGATCAATTGCTGGCGGCGACCGATTCGATCGCGCGGACGATGTTGTGATAGCCGGTGCAGCGGCAGATGTTGCCCTCGAGTCCTTCGCGGATCTCTTTTTCGGTGGGCTTGGGGTTGTCCTTGAGCAATTGAACCGCCGACATCACCATTCCGGGCGTGCAGAAGCCGCACTGCAGCGCGTGGCATTCGCGGAAGGCTTCCTGCATGGGATGCAGTTTGTCGCCACTGGCCAGACCCTCGATCGTGGTGATCTCGGCGCCTTCGGCCTGCACGGCCAGCATCGAGCACGCTTTCACGGCACGGCCATTCAGGTGAACGGTGCAGGCGCCGCACTGGGCGGTGTCGCATCCCACATGGGTGCCGGTCAATTTGAGCTGCTCGCGGATGAGTTGCACGAGCAGAGTGCGCGCGTCGACCGTCAGTGACACGCGCTTGCCATTGACCGTCAGGTTGACGGTTTGATCCATGAGTCGTCTCCTTTTTGGGTGTGCCAACGAGAATTTCTCGGTGCGCTCGAAATATGCGGTGAGCGGAGGTTTTTGTGAAGTGGTGGCCATCGCAGCGCCCGGCAACCGTGGCGAGGGCCGCCGCGCACCGGGATTGTGCAGCGCCCGCGCAGGGAATCCTTCCCTGCGACAGACCCCTCTCGACCTGGCTTCGGCGAACCTGGCGCGATTATGCTTGGGTCCTGATGTTGCGGTGCCGCACGACCGGTCTGCGGGGGCGCCGACAGGCTAGAATCCCGGACCTTTCCTCCCTTGCCTGAAGCAGGCCACACCATGACCATCAAGTCCGACAAATGGATACGCCGCATGGCCGCCGGCGGCATGATCGAGCCCTTCGAGCCGGGCCAGGTGCGCGAGGTGAACGGGCGCCGGATCGTGTCCTATGGCACGTCCAGTTACGGCTACGACATCCGCTGCGCCGACGAGTTCAAGATCTTCACGAACATCAACAGCACGATCGTCGACCCCAAGGATTTCGACGAGGGGTCCTTCGTCGACTTCAAGGGCGAGGTCTGCATCATTCCGCCCAATTCGTTCGCACTGGCGCGCACGGTCGAGTACTTCCGGATCCCCCGCAGCGTGCTCACCATCTGCCTGGGCAAGTCGACGTACGCGCGATGCGGCATCATCGTCAACGTGACGCCCCTGGAGCCGGAGTGGGAAGGGCACGTCACCCTGGAGTTCAGCAATACCACCCCGCTGCCGGCCAAGATCTACGCGCGAGAGGGCTGCGCCCAGGTGCTGTTCCTCGAGTCGGACGAAGTCTGCGAGACCTCCTACAAGGACCGGGGCGGCAAATACCAGGGCCAGCGCGGCGTCACGCTGCCCCGCACCTGAGTCGCGGGTTGCCATGGGGGCAGTTTTTCGCATATAATTCAAAGGCTTTGCTCGACCTGGTCAGCCGGAAGATGAGCAAGCTGCCCTAAAGGCATCAGAAGACGGCATCAGAAAACGCACCAGCAACGCATCCGCCAACAGCGGATATCGCCTCAACTGCACGGCCCGCTTCCCCTGCGGCGCCGCAAGTTCTCAAAGGGAAAACATGACTGTCGCTACTCTCGACAAATCGAAGATCGTTGCCGATTTCCAGCGCGCCAAGAACGATACCGGTTCTCCGGAAGTCCAAGTCGCCCTGCTCACCGCACGCATCAACGACCTCACCGGTCACTTCAAGACCCACACCAAAGATCACCACTCGCGCCGTGGTCTGCTCAAGATGGTCAGCCGCCGCCGCAAGCTGCTCGACTATCTGAAGTCCACCAATGTGGCCAGCTACAAGGCCCTGATCGAGAAGCTCGGATTGCGGGGTTGATACCCCTTACCGCGCTGGTATGCAGGGTTTATGACAGCGCGGCTTCATGACAGCGCTACTTCATGCCAGCGCGTGAAGGCCCGCAAGTGAACTGCTTGCGGGCTTTCTGCATTTAACCGATCGAAGGCGAACCGCGCCGCCGGCCGACAGCGCGGGAAATGTCCGAAAAGGAAAACATCAGTGTTCGATATCGCACGCAAGACCTTCAAATGGGGCCAAAACACCGTCACGCTCGAGACCGGCGAAATCTCTCGCCAGGCGTCGGGCGCGGTGCTGGTCACCATGGACGACACCGTCCTCCTGTGCACCGTCGTGGCCGCCAAGAGCGCCAAGCCCGGGCAGGATTTTTTCCCTCTCACCGTCGACTACGTCGAAAAGTTCTATGCCGCCGGCCGCATCCCCGGCGGTTTCTTCAAGCGCGAGGGCCGTCCCACCGAGCGTGAAATCCTCATCTGCCGCCTGATCGACCGTCCGTTGCGCCCGCTGTTCCCCGACGGCTTCTACAACGAAGTTCAGGTCATCATTCAGGTGATGTCCAGCAACCCCGAAGTCGACAGCGACATCCCCGCGATGATCGGTGCTTCGGCCGCGCTGGCTATTTCGGGCATCCCGTTCAGCGGCCCGATCGGCGCTGCGCGCGTGGGCTACATCGACGGCCAGTACGTGCTCAATCCCAGCATCTCCCAGATGTCCTCCAGCAAGCTGGATCTGGTCGTCGCGGGTACCGATGCGGCCGTGCTGATGGTCGAATCCGAAGCGCATCAGTTGTCGGAAGAAGTGATGCTGGGCGCCGTGGTGTTCGGCCACGAACAGATGCAGACAGCCATCGCCGCCATCGACGAACTGGTCACCCTGGGCGGCAAGCCCGAATGGGACTGGAAACCGGCGCCGAAGAACGAAGCGCTGATCGCCCGCATCAATGCGCTGGCCGAGACCGAGATGCGTGCCGCGTACGGCACCCGCAACAAGCAGGAACGCACCACCCTGATCCGCAACGTCGAAAAATCGACCGCGGCGAAGGTCGTCGAAGAGGCGAAGGCCGCCGGCCAGCCGGTGCCCGACAACAACGACATCAACAACGTCCTGTTCGACATCCAGTCGCGCATCGTGCGCAACCAGATCCTGTCGGGCGAGGCTCGTATCGATGGCCGCGACACCCGCACCGTGCGCCCCATCGCGATCCGCTCCAGCGTGCTGCCGCGCGCCCACGGTTCGGCCTTGTTCACCCGCGGTGAAACCCAGGCGCTGGTGGCCGCCACGCTGGGCACGGCCCGCGACGAACAGATCATCGATGCGATCAACGGCGAGTACCGTGAGCGCTTCATGTTCAACTACAACATGCCGCCGTTCGCCACCGGCGAAACCGGCCGCTTCGGTTCGCCCAAGCGGCGCGAGGTCGGCCATGGCGCGCTGGCCAAGCGCGCGCTGCGCCCGCTGCTGCCCACGATCGGCGAGTTCGCCTATTCGCTGCGCGTGGTGTCCGAGATCACCGAATCCAATGGCTCCTCATCGATGGCCTCGGTGTGCGGCGGCTGTCTGGCGCTGATGGATGCCGGCGTGCCGATGAAGGCGCACGTGGCCGGTGTGGCGATGGGCCTGATCAAGGACGGCAACCGCTTTGCGGTGCTGACCGACATCCTGGGCGACGAAGATCACCTGGGCGACATGGACTTCAAGGTGGCCGGCACCGAGCAGGGCATCACGGCGCTGCAGATGGACATCAAGATCCAGGGCATCACCAAGGAGATCATGCAGGTGGCGATGGCGCAGGCCCGCGAGGGCCGGCTGCACATCCTGAACCACATGAAGAATGCGGTGGGCGGGGCTCGTCAGGAACTGTCCGATTTCGCGCCGCGCATGTACACGATGAAGATCAACCCGGAGCGCATCCGTGACGTGATCGGCAAGGGCGGCGCGACCATCCGCCAGATCACCGAACAGACCGGCACCACGATCGACATCAAGGACGACGGCACGATCACCATCGCCGCTGTCGATTCAGGCGCTGCCAAGAAGGCTCAGGGCATCATCGAAGGCCTGACGGCTGAGGTCGAGATCGGCCGCACCTACGAAGGCACGGTCCTGAAGATCCTCGACTTCGGCGCGATCGTCCAGATCCTGCCGGGCCGCGACGGTCTGCTGCACGTCTCGCAGATCGCCAACGAGCGCGTCAATCAGGTGTCCGACTACCTGAAGGAAGGCCAGCTGGTGCGCGTCAAGGCCATCGAGGCCGACGACAAGGGGCGCCTGCGTCTGTCGATGAAGGCTGCTGCGGCGGATGAAGCCGCCAAGGCCGAGTAACTCGCTGACGGGCGCCGCTGGCGCCCGTCCGGAAAAGGGCCCGTCGCAGTCGCTGCGCCGGGCCCTTTCTTTTGGGGCCTGGTGCGCCTCACGGCGCAGGGTGCTCGCAGCTTGGTCGGCACGCCGGGTGGCGTGCCTCCACGCGTGAGTCAGCCCTTGGCCTCCCAGCGACCTTCGGCAGACCCGGTGATCATGCCGTCCTGGGCGAGCTTGTCCAGATGCGCATACAGCGAGCGCTTGGCCACCGGGTGCATGATCTTGTCGACATCGTCGTAGACCACCTTGACCAATTCATCCATCGTGCCACCACCGGTGCTGCGCACCGCGGCCATCACCTTGGCCTCGCGCTTGAGGCGGTGGGCGATCAATTGTTGGATCGCATCGTGCGCGAAGCCCAGCACCCAGCCATGGGCTGGCAGGATGTAGTCGAAAGGCAGTTTCAGCAGGCGCTCCAAGGCGATCAGGTAGTCGCGCATGTTGCCGTCCGGAGGATCGATCACTACGGTCGAGCCGTTGTTGATGTGATCGCCCGAGAACAGCAGACCGTCTTCCTCCAGCAGGAAGCACAAGTGGTTGGACGCATGGCCCGGCGTGTGCAGCACACGAAGCGTCGAGCCCGGCACGCCGATCACATCGCCGTCCTGCAATGTCCGGTCGGGAGTGAACTGCCATTCGCTGCGGAAGTTGGGGCCCGAGGGGGCGCCGATGATCGGCGCGCCGGTCAGCGCCTTGAGCTCGGCAGCACCCGGCGAATGATCCGGGTGCGCATGGGTGCACAGGATGGCCTTCAGTTCCGTGCCGACGATCTGCGCGATGCGCTGAACATGGATCGACAGATCGGGTCCGGGATCGATGACCAGGTAACCGGCTCCCGGTTCACCGACGATGTAGGTATTGGTGCCCGGGCCCGTCATGCGTCCCGGGTTGGGCGCAGTGAGCCGCTGCACATTGCGCAGCAGCGCAACGGGCTTCTCATGTTGCCAGTCCAGCGAATGCAGCACGCGGCCGTCGGGAACGATCAGCTCGAGTTCGCCATACGGCGGTTCGTGCTCGGAGAAGCGCGCGACCTCGCCGCGAAGCTTGCCCCCGCGCGGTGACGAGACCCACAACGGCTTCTCACTGGCGCAGGCATCCAGGACCGCCTGTGCATGCTCGAAGGCCGCCAGCCGCCGCAGGGTGCGAATGGTCGGAAAGATCATCGAGAAGCTGCCCTCTTCGTGGCGCTTCAGGGCATCGCCTGGCGAAATCCAGACGGGCTCGAAGGTTTCGCCTTCATCGGCAACCGGCTCCTGGTCCTCAGGCATGCGGGCCACGAAGAAGCGCGCATCGAAGCGCTTGGGCAGGTCGGGGTCGGTGATCCAATGGCAGAGCCACCACACATCGTCGACTGCCAGGCTCAGGCCGTGCTCCGTCATCTGCTCCAGGAAGTCGGCGTCCCGATCGCGAGAGAGTCGATCGAGATGCCCTTGCCCCGCCGGCGTGCCATCGGGCCGTCGCGCCAGCAGCACTCCGAGCTCCTCGAATGCCTCGCGGATGGCCGCAACGGTAAAGGCCTGCTGTTCGTGAGATTGGCTCGGGCGAGCGCGAGACAAGCCGCGCGCGGCATCGCCCTGGTCTGCCGCGTCGAGCGCGCCGCCCGGGAATACGAAGGCGCCGGGCGCGAAACTCGCCTGCATCGATCGGCGGGTCATCAGCACCTCGAGGCCACGCTCGGTGTCGCGCAGCAGCAAGATGGTGGCGGCCGGCCGTGGAACGACCGGCGGCTTGTATTCGTGGATTCGATAGTCTTGGCGGGGCATCAAAGGTCTCCATCGGCGCGAGCGCCATGTCGTCCGGCGCCAGCCGAGAATCGGGCGGCGCCGCGGATGTGTTCTCCGGTTTCAATGGTCTGCATGCCCAGTTCGAATTCGCGGGCCATGGCCATCGGCAAGGACATGCCGAATTGTTCGTAAGCCGAGCGACGGTCATTGCGCAGGCAGGTCTGGGGCAATTCGGAAAGTTGATTGGCCATCTCGATGGCTGCTTGCAGCGCGTCGCCATCGGGGACTACCCGATTGGCCAGGCCCATGGCCAGCGCCTCGTCAGCAGACACCGGGCGACCGGTCAAGATCAGATCGAGCGCGCGCGACAGCCCGATCAGCCGGGGCAGGCGCACGGTGCCGCCATCGATCAGCGGCACGCCCCAGCGCCGGCAGTACACGCCGAAGACTGCCGACTGTTCTGCGATCCGCAGGTCGCACCACAGCGCGAGCTCCAGGCCGCCGGCAACCGCGAATCCGGCGACCGCGGCGATGACCGGTTTGTCGAGCAGCAGGCGCGACGGACCCATCGGGCCGCGGCCGGCGGGAGACAGGCGATTGCGATGGGCTTCACTGGCGATTGCCTTCAGGTCGGCGCCGGCGCAGAAGGTCCCATTGGCGCCGTGGAAGACGGCAACCCGCGCGTCGGGGTCGGCGTCGAAGGCTTCGAATGCCTCGGCCAGCACTCGGGCGGTCGGCCCATCGACCGCATTGCGGGCTTGCGGCCGCGACAGCGTGATGATGGTGACCGGACCTTCTCGCCGCGACGTCACCGCCGTCATAGGGGTTTGCCGTCCGCGGCCAGCTGGACCAGCAGGGCAGGGGGCGTGAAACGCTCGCCATAGCGTTGCGCCAGCTCCCGGGACCGATCGACGAACGCCCGAACACCGACGTGATTCACGAACTGGGCCGTGCCACCGGTGTAGGCGGGAAATCCCCAGCCGAAGATCGAGCCGATGTTGGCGTCGCGTGTCGAGGTCAGCACACCTTCCTGGAGACAGCGCACCGTCTCGATCGCCTGGGCGTACAGGAGCCTGTCACGGATGTCCTCGATCGGTACCGATCTGCCTCCCTTGGCGAAGGCACTCAGCCCTGGCCACAGGTGCTTGGTCCCGTCCGCGTCATAGTCGTAGAAACCGGCTCCGTAGGCACGGCCCATCCGGCGGTAGCCGTGCGCCATTTTTTCGAGCACATACACCGCGGACTCCGCCATCCGGCGCGACTTGACCTTGTGCGCATGCTTGTGCGGCTTGGCAATCGCGGCCGCCACGGTCGCGGGCTTGGGTTGGTGATCGTGGCCGTGTTCGTGGCCGTGGCCGTGGCCGTGTTCGTGGCCGTGCTCGTGCTCGTGGCCGTGTTCGTGACCGTGCTCGTGCTCGTGCTCGTGCTCGTGCTCGTGCTCGTGCCCATGACCATGGTCGTGGTCGTGGTCGTGGTCATGATCATGGCCACATGTCGAGTCATGCTTGTGCGTGTGCTCGTGATCGTCGTGCGAATCAGACTTGTGTTCGTGCTTCTTCGTTTCGGCGTGTCCGTGTCCGTGTCCGTGTCCGTGTCCGTGCTCATGCTCATGCTCATGCTCATGGTCATGGTCATGGTCATGGTCATGGTCATGGTCATGGCCGGCACAAGAAGCCTGTGCAGGCGCGGGCTGATTCGGAGCAGCGGCTCGCTCGAGATCGGCGAGCTCCTGGTGCAGCACGTCATCGGCGAGTTTGAGGGAAACTTCGTCCAGTACGGCGAGCGGCCCCACTGGCATGCCGATCTGGACCCCGATATTCTCGATCGTTGCCGCCGGGACGCCTTCGCCGAGCAATGCCATGCCTTCGTTCACGAACGTGCCAAAGACCCTGCTTGTATAAAATCCGCGCGAATCGTTGACGACAATCGGCGTCTTGCCGATCTGCAGGACGAAGTCGTAGGCCTGCGCGAGGGTGATATCGGACGTTTCTCGTCCGCGGATGATTTCGACCAGCTGCATGCGGTCAACTGGTGAGAAGAAGTGAAGGCCGACGAATTTATTCGGTCGGGACGATGCTTGGGCGAGTCTTGAGATCGGCAGGGTCGAGGTGTTGGAGGCAAAAACGGCATCGCTTGAGATCACCGCTTCGACTTCTTTTGTGACCGCCGCCTTCAACTCGCGATTCTCATAGACGGCTTCGATGATCAGGTCGCAATCCGAAAGCGGGGCTGTTTCGCTGGTGGGATGAATCAGCGCCAGTGTCGCGTCCGCTTGGGCGGCAGTCAGGCTGCCGCGTGACAATCGCTTGTTCAGCAGGGCCGCGCTGTACGCTTTCCCCTTGTCCGCCGCTTCCTGATTGACATCTTTCAGCACACACGGGATCCCGCGCGACGCACATGCCCACGCAATTCCCGAGCCCATCATTCCCGCGCCCAACACGCCGACCCGAGAAACGCGGGTCTTGCCGGCAATAGGTGGCCTGCTCTTGCCAGCCTTGATTTCGTTCATCTGGAAAAAGAAGGTTCCGATCATGTTCTTGGCGACCTGGCCCGTCGCAAGCTTCGTCAGGTACCGGGATTCGATGCGCATCGCGGTTTCGAAATCGACCTGTGCGCCCTCGACGGCTGCGGCCATGATGGCCTCGGGCGCTGGCAGGTTGCCCTGGGTCTTGTCGATCAGCATTGCGGGGGCGATGGCCAGGAGTCCGGCGACGCCGGGGCTTGATGGATTGCCACCGGGGATTCGGTACTTGGGTTCATCCCACGGTTGCACTGGCAAAGGATTGTCCGCAATCCACGCTTTCGCCATCGACGTCATAGCCGCCACGTCCGGTGCCAATGCGTGGATGAAGCCGGCGTCGAGGGCCTCTCGCGGCGCGATCCGGCGTCCCTCGGTCAGGTAGGGCAGGGCTTTCTGCAGCCCCATCAGTCGCACGGACTTGACGACACCTCCGGCACCGGGCAACAGGCCCAGAGTCGCCTCGGGCATGCCAATCTGAATGGCCGGGGAGTCGACGGCGATCCGGTGGTGGCATGACAGAGCAAGTTCCAACCCGCCACCCAGAGCATGACCATTGATCATCGCAACCACTGGGCGGCCGAACTTCTCGATGCGTCTCAACAGACTCTTGAGGTGTTCGATGCCCGCGAAGAATGACTCTGCGTCTTCCGGTCCCACGGCAATCAACGACCTGAGGTCGCCTCCAGCGAAGAAGCTGGATTTTGCGGAGGACACCATCACGCCGGCCACCTGTTCGCGCTCGGCTTCAAGACGGGCGACGGCGACCGCGAGGTCAGCCTGGAACGCGGCATTCATCGTGTTGACCGGTTCGCCCGGGGCGTCGAGCGTCAACGTGACGATGCCATCCGCATCTCGGTGATAGCCAATACTGCTCATCGGATCTCCAACCAGACGATGTCGACCCGACCCGTGGCGACGGGTCAAGTCTTGGGGGAGGCCAATGATAAGGGATGGACGCCGCCGGTCATGCCCTACGGAGGCAGCGTCGGGACGTCGATTGGAACGCGTCCCGCTACTGGAGGCGGAAGGGGGTGTCCCCGTGCAATGCGAGGGACATGCTTTCAGTCGCCGTCAGGAGGCGCAGCACCTGCTCGTCCTTGACCAGTTCGCCGCACGATTGGGCGTTGGTGACGATCCGTTTGTCCATCGGACGCGCCAGGCCAAAGCCTTGGCCGTAGTCGACTTTGAGTTCAATCAGAGACGCCACCGTGTCAGGGGTCTCGGCCCATTCGGCGATGCTTTGCATGCCCAGTTCATGCGTGAGATCGACAATGGTCCGGGTGATGGCATAGTTTGCCGGGTCCGAATTGATGTCGCGCACGAACGATCCATCGATCTTGATGAAATCGGCGGGAATCTCCTTCAAGTAGTTGAAGGAGGTATATCCGGCGCCGAAGTCGTCGAGCGCCAGTTTGCTGCCATACATGCGCACTCGATCGATAAACCGTCGGGTGGACCCGATGTCGTTAAGAGCGACGCTCTCCGTGATCTCGAAACACAGTTTGGGCATGGCCAACGGGTGATCGGCGATCATTGAGAATGCATCATCGACAAAACGAGCGTCGTTCAGCGACGCGCCGCTGATATTGATGGTCGCAAAGCTCAGTCGATTACGATGTTGCGGATGGGCATCCATCCATTCCAAGGTGCTCCGCAGCACCCAGCGATCAATATCGGACATCAGACCATTGCGTTCAGCGGCTCCGATGAATCGGCCAGGAGGAATAACCCCACCGTTTTCATCGCGCATCCGCAGCAGGACTTCGTAACTCAAAGAGCCATGTGGCGATTGCAGCGCCACGATCGGCTGGAAATCCAGGAAATACCTGTCGGTGGTGATCTTGCGCTGCAGATCCGCAACGACTTTCAGTTCTTCCAGGTGGCTGCGCAGACGGGTGTCCCGATCGTCGAGCCGCACCACGCAATTGCGCCCTCGGGCCTTGGCCTCCGCACAGGCCCGGCCGGCGGCCGCCATGGTGTCGACCGCGCCCATCTTGGGGTCGAAACTGACAACGCCCACGCTAACCGTCATGTCGAGCCGTTTGCCATCGAGTTCGAAGGGGGTGTCATTGATCGACTCGCGCAGACGTTCGCTCAGGCCCATCACGGCAAAGTCAGGGCAGTCGAGAAAGACTACGACAAAGGAATCTGCCAGGCGGGCAATATGGTCCCGGCTCCGAACCGACTGGAGCAGGCGATTGGCCGCCTGCTGAAGCATGGCGTCGCCGGTGGCGTGACCATAAAGATCGTTGATGAGCTTGAATCGATCCATCGCGACATGCGCGACGGCGCACGGTACCCCGGTATCGACCAGTCCGCTCGCTTCGCTGACAGCTTGTTCCAAACCGCGACGATTGCGCAGGCCTGTCAACGAGTCATGATCAACCAAGTGCCACAGCTTTGCTTCAGCATGCTTGCGTTGCGTGATTTCCTGGATGGATCCTTCGATCGAATCGCCTTTGGAGGTTACGCGTGCTAGGAACCATCTCTGAGATTCGGATGTCGAGTCCTTCGAAGAAATCTCGATATCAGGCGATGATTGAATGGCTGCTATTCTGAGTCGATCTGCAGTTCCGTCTCCGAGCATCGTATCTATATTGGAAGAGAACCTACCATCGATATCAGAGACCGCCTCAAACATTGAGGCAAAAGCCGGGTTGCAAAGAAGAATTTGGCCTGATAAATCCATGCTGAAGAGACCGACAGGCATGGAGTTATAGTTTTGTTTAAATCTTTCAAGCGCGTCTAGCTTATCTTTCTGCGCTTC
>JADJVQ010000039.1 GCA_016710525.1 Burkholderiaceae bacterium | reverse complement strand
GGACAGCCAGTCGCGCCTGTCGTGTTGCGTGCGGGTTCGAGGCCCGGCGCTGGTGATCGAACTGCCGCGGTTCTCGCGCAACCACGCCCGGCGAAAAATAACCTCGTCCGGGTGCTGCGGGCCGCGCGGGCGGCCTGCAGCACCCGGGCGGAGTTTACACCGCCACGCCCTTGGCGGTTTGCGCGTATTCCTCGATCTGATCGAAGTTCAGGTACTTGTACACGCTGGCGGCATCCTGGTTGATGATGCCCATGGCCTCGTGGTACTGCGCCACCGATGGAATGCGGCCCAGCTTCGAGCACACTGCCGCCAGTTCGGCCGAACCCAGATACACGTTGGTGTTCTTGCCCAGCCGGTTCGGGAAGTTGCGGGTGCTGGTGGAAATGACCGTGGCGCCCTCCTTCACCTGCGCCTGGTTGCCCATGCACAGACTGCAGCCGGGCATCTCGGTGCGCGCGCCGGCCGCGCCGAAGTTCGCGTAGTGGCCTTCCTTCATCAGCTCGGACTCGTCCATCTTGGTGGGCGGCGCCACCCACAGCTTCACCGGGATGTCGCGTGCGCCCTCCAGCAGCTTGGCTGCCGCGCGGAAATGCCCGATGTTGGTCATGCACGAACCGATGAAGGCCTCGTCGATCGGGGTGCCGGCGACCTCGGACATGAACTTGGCGTCGTCCGGATCGTTCGGGCAGCAGACGATCGGCTCCTTGATGTCGGCCAGGTCGATCTCGATCACCGCGGCGTATTCGGCATCGGCATCGGCCTGCAGCAACTGCGGCTCGGCCAGCCAGGCCTGCACCTTCTCGATGCGGCGCGCGAGCGTTTTCGCATCCTGGTAGCCATTGGCGATCATGTTCTTCATCAGCACGATGTTCGAGTTCAGGTACTCGATGATCGGCGCCTGGTTCAGCTTGATCGTGCAGCCGGCGGCGGAGCGCTCGGCGCTGGCATCCGACAGCTCGAAGGCCTGTTCGACCTTCAGTTCGGGCAGGCCTTCGATCTCCAGGACCCGGCCGGAGAAGATGTTCTTCTTGCCGGCCTTGGCCACCGTCAGCAGGCCCTGCTTGATCGCATACAGCGGAATGGCATGCACCAGGTCGCGCAGCGTGACGCCCGGCTGCATCTTGCCCTTGAAGCGCACCAGCACCGATTCCGGCATGTCCAGCGGCATCACCCCGGTGGCCGCGCCGAAGGCCACCAGACCCGAGCCGGCCGGGAAGCTGATGCCGATCGGAAATCGCGTGTGGCTGTCGCCGCCGGTGCCCACGGTGTCGGGCAGCAGCAGGCGGTTCAGCCAGCTGTGGATCACGCCGTCACCCGGACGCAGCGACACGCCGCCGCGGCTGGACATGAAGGGCGGCAGTTCGCGATGCATCTTCGCATCCACCGGCTTCGGGTACGCCGCAGTGTGGCAGAAGCTCTGCATCACCAGGTCGGCACTGAAGCCTAGGCAGGCCAGGTCTTTCAGTTCGTCGCGGGTCATCGGACCGGTGGTGTCCTGGCTGCCCACGGTGGTCATGCGCGGCTCGCAATAGGTGCCCGGGCGGACCCCCTGGCCTTCCGGCAATCCACAGGCGCGCCCAACCATCTTCTGCGCCAGGGTGAAACCACGACCCGAGTCCTTCGGCGCCACCGGCAGACGAAACACCGTGGATGCGGGCAGGCCCAGCGCTTCGCGCGCGCGGGCGGTGAGCGAGCGGCCGATGATCAGGTTGATTCGCCCGCCGGCACGCACTTCGTCGAGCAGCACCGGACTCCTGAGTTCGAACTCGGCCACGACGGCGCCGTTGCGGGTGATCTTGCCGTCGTACGGCTGCACCTCGATCACGTCGCCCATTTCCAGCTTGCTCACATCCACCTCGATCGGCAGCGAGCCCGAGTCTTCCTGGGTGTTGAAGAAGATGGGAGCGATCTTGCCGCCCAGCGTCACACCGCCGAAGCGCTTGTTCGGCACGAAGGGAATGTCCTGCCCGGTGGCCCAGACGACGCTGTTGGTCGCGCTCTTGCGGCTGGAGCCGGTGCCCACCACGTCGCCCACGTAGGCAACCAGGTGGCCTTTGCGCTTCAGGTCCTCGATGAACTGCATCGGGCCGCGCTTGCCGTCTTCCTCGGGCTTGAAGGCCGCATCCGGACGGGTGTTCTTCAGCATCGCCAGGTAGTGCAGCGGGATGTCCGGGCGGCTCCAGGCATCCGGCGCGGGCGACAGGTCGTCGGTGTTGGTCTCGCCGGGCACCTTGAACACGCTGACGGTGATCGACTTCGGCACTTCCGGACGCGAGGTGAACCATTCGGCATCCGCCCACGACTGCATCACTTCCTTCGCCCTGGCATTGCCGGCCTGGGCCTTGGCCGCGACGTCGTTGAAGAAGTCGAACATCAGCAGGGTTTTTTTCAGGCTCTCGGCGGCCTGCCCGGCCACCTCGGCGTCGTCGAGCAATTCGATCAGCGGGTGCACGTTGTAGCCGCCCACCATGGTGCCCAGCAGCTCGGTGGCCTTGGCCTTGCTGATCAGGCTCACCGTCACTTCGCCATGGGCCACGGCCGCCAGGAAGCTGGCCTTGACCTTGGCGGCGTCGTCCACGCCCGGCGGCACGCGATGCGTGAGCAGCTCGAGCAGCACCTTCTCCTCGCCGGCCGGCGGGTTCTTGATCAGGGCGATCAGCTCGTCCACCTGCTGCGCGGACAGCGGCAGCGGGGGAATGCCGAGGGCGGCGCGTTCGGCCGAGTGTTGGCGATAGGCTTGCAGCATCGTGAGGACTCCTGTTGGACGGGCGGAGGACGGACAGACGGACTCCAGGGTCGGCTCCACCCCGGCCGCGAGCTGGCCAGCCGGTGAGACCCGGGATCACTACGCTATTTTATGTCTTATATAAGACTTGCCAAGCCCAGAAAGTTTGCTGCGACACAACAACAGTTGAAATGAGCCGGGTTCGGCGATCGCGGCGAGGCGGGTGCGCCACCCGCTGTCGGCAACCCAACAAAGACGACAGGGCCGACACATCCACGACGCTTGCGTCGAACTCCTTATAAAACAACCACTTGGAAAGCTCCCGGCGGGTGGCACGCAGCTTGCGGTAGTGCCTTCCTGTGAATGCCAGGAGCACACCATGACGACACCCCGGCCAGGCCCGACTCGCGTCACCATCAACGACACCACCTTGCGTGACGGCGAACAGACGGCCGGCGTCGCGTTTACCGACGACGAGAAGCTGGCGATTGCGCGGGCGCTCGATCTGGCCGGGGTTCCCGAGATGGAGATCGGCAGTCCGGCCATGGGCGAGCAGGAAGTCGAACTGCTGCGCGCCATCACGCAGTCGGTGCGCCATGCCCGCACGATGGTCTGGGCCCGCATGGCCCCGCTCGACGTCGCCTCGGCGCTGCGCTGCGGCGCCCACATCGTGCACGTCTCGGTGCCGGTGTCGGATATCCAGCTGACGCACAAGCTGGGCCGCGACCGCGACTGGGCGCTCGGGCAGATCGCCCACTGGGTGGGCACGGTCACCGACGCCGGCGCGAGCGCCAGCGTGGGCTTCGAAGACGCTTCGCGCGCCGACCCTCGCTTCCTGCTGCGTGCGGCCGAGATGGCGTAACGCTGTGGCGCGGCCCGGGTGCGCTATGCCGACACCCTCGGCATGCTGGATCCCTTCCAGACCCGTCGCCGGATCGGCGCGCTGCGCCGGGCGATCGATCTCGATATCGAAATCCACGCCCACAACGACCTGGGCCTGGCGACCGCCAACACCCTGGCCGCCGTTCAGGCGGGCGCCACACACGCCAGCACCACCATCAACGGGCTGGGCGAACGCGCCGGCAATGCCGCCATGGAAGAGGTGGTGATGGGCCTGCGCCACCTGCACCGCATCGAATGCGGCATCGACACCCGCAGTCTGGTCTCGCTCAGCGCACGGGTGGCACACGCCTCGGGCCGGCCGGTCGCGGCGGGCAAGAGCATCGTTGGTGCCGCCGTCTTCAGCCACGAATCGGGCATCCATGTCGACGGCCTGCTGAAGGATCGGCGCAACTACGAAGCCTTCGCACCGGAAGAGCTTGGCCGCAGCCACCGGCTGGTGCTGGGCAAGCATTCCGGCTCGGCCGCCGTGCTGGACCGATTCGCCCGTCTGGGCATGGCCATCGAGCCCGGCCAGGTGCCGGCGCTGCTGGCACTGATCCGCGCCCACGTGCGGGCGCGGTGCAGGCTCAGAACCTTCCGCGACCGACCTGGCCCGTCTTTCGACACCCGGGTCGCCACCGCCGCGCTGAACCGCGCCACGCCTGACCCCCCACCGAAAGGACCCCCATGGAAAGCCTGATCCAACGCCTGAAGACCTTGTCGAGTGCCGAGGACTTCCTCGCTTTCTTCGGCGTGCCCTTCGACGAGCGTGTCGTCCAGGTCAACCGTCTGCACATCCTGAAGCGCTTCTACCAGTACCTTCATCAAACGCCGGGCACCTCGACGCTGGACGATGTCGCGCTGTTCCGCTGCCAGCGCGAACTGCTGACCCGTGCCTACGGCGACTTCGTCACCTCGACGCCGGCCCGCGAGAAGGTTTTTAAGGTGTTCCAGGACGCGCAGGGCCAGCAGAGCGTCGCGCTCACGTCGCTGCGCGACAGCCTTGCCGATCGACGTCCGCGCTCCACTCCGCCACCCGCCACGCCCTCCCTCGCCGCGCTGTCGCCGGCGCATCCGTCCTGAGGAACAGCACCATGCACATCGTCGTCTGCATCAAGCAAGTGCCCGATTCGGCCCAGATCCGGGTCCACCCGGTCACCAACACGATCATGCGTCAGGGGGTTCCCGCCATCGTCAACCCCTACGACCTGTTCGCACTGGAAGAGGCACTGCGCCTGAAGGATCAGTTCGGCGGACGGGTGACGATGCTGTGCATGGGCCCGCCGCAGGCGGAAGACGCCCTGCGCAAGTGCCTGAGCTTCGGCGCCACCGACGCGATCCTGGTCACCGATCGCGCCTTCGCCGGCGCCGACACGCTGGCGACCTCCTACGCGCTGGCCGCCGCCATCCGCAAGATCAGCCAGGAGCAGACGGTCGACCTGGTGTTCACCGGCAAGCAGACCATCGATGGCGACACGGCGCAGGTCGGGCCGGGTGTGGCCAAGCGCCTGGGACGCACCTCCTGACCTACAGTGTCGCGGATCGTCGAGCTGGATCTGGCCGGGCAGCGCCTGACCGTCGAGCGTCGGGCCGAGGGCGGCGCGCAACTGCTCGACACCACGCTGCCCTCGCTGGTGACGATGCTCGAGGGCACCAACGAGATGCGCTTCGCCAGCCTGGACGACATGCTGCGTGCCGGGCGCTGCGCCGTGCGGCGCTGGAACAAGGAAGACGCCGGGATCGAGGACCTGACCAAGATCGGCCTGAAGGGGTCGCCCACGATCGTCAGCAAGGTTTTCGGCCCGACGCCGCGCACCGAGAAGGCCGACATCTCGGTCCTGGCCGACAGCAGCGTCAACGACGTCTGCCTGAACCTGCTGCAAAAGATCTTCACCCGGCACCCGACGCTCGAAGCCGAGACCGTCGAGCGTCTGAGCGCCTAAAGGAGCCCACGCCAACGACCTGGAACCCGTGAAACCAGCCGCGCCCAGCCGCCGGCCGTGCCGGCCGCAACACCGAACTGCCGGAGCACCTGAAGACCTACAAAGGTGTGTGGGTGTTCATCGAGCACGACCGCGGCACCGCGCACCAGGTGACGTGGGAACTGCTGGGCGAGGCCGCAAACTCGCCGACAAGCTGCAGGTGCGCGCTGGCCGGCGTGCTGCTGGCGGCCTCGACGAACCGCTGGATCGTTCGCCAGCGCGGCCTTCGGCTACGGCGCCGACCGCTGCCACGTCGTCCGCGACCCGGTGCTCAAGGGCTATCGCAACGAGCCGTTCACCAAGGCGCTGACCGACCTCGTCAACAAGTACCAGCCCGAGATCGTCCTGCTCGGCGCCACCACGATGGGCCGCGACCTCGCCGGCACGGTGGCGACGACGCTGCAGACGGGCCTCACCGCCGACTGCACCGAACTGCGGATCGACCCGGCGACGCGGGCGCTCGCGGCGACACGGCCGACCTTCGGCGGCTCGCTGCTGTGCACGATCATGACGCTCGCCTACCGGCCGCAGATGGCCAGCGTGCGGCCGCGGGTGATGGCAATGCCGGCGCTGCAGCCCGGGAAGAGCGGCGAGATCGTCGAGGACACGCTGGGGATGGTCGAGACCGACATCGTCACCAAGCTGCTCGACTTCATTCCCGACGCCAACCGCAACACGGTCAACCTGGCCTATGCCGACATCGTCATCGCCGGCGGCAAGGGCCTGAAGAACGCCGAGAACTTCAAGCTGGTGTGGGAGCTGGCCCGGGTGCTCGGCGCCGAGGTGGGCGCCACCCGCGCCGTGGTGCAGGCCGGCTGGACCGAGGCCGAGCGCCGGGTGGGCCAGACCGGCAAGACGGTGCGGCCTAAGCTCTACATCGCCGCCGGCATCTCGGGCGCGATCCAGCACCGCGTCGGGATGGAGGCTGCCGACTGCATCGTCGCGATCAACAACGACCCGAACGCGCCGATCTTCGACTTCGCGCACTACGGCATCGTCGGCAACGCCATGCAGGTGCTGCCCGAGCTGACCGCGGCGTTGCGCTCCCACCTCGACAAGCGCATCCGCAAGGCGGCGCGAGCATCCCCCGGCCAACGATAGGAGAATCCCAGCCGAGAAAAGTTCGATGCCATCGTCGTCGGCGCCGGCCCTTCGGGCAACACCGCGGCGTGCATGCTGGCCAAAGGCGGGCCTGAAGGTGCTGCAGATCGAGCGCGGCGAATACCCCGGCAGCAAGAACGTCCAGGGCGCGATCCTGTACGCCGACGCGCTGGAGAAGGTGATTCCCGACTTTCGCGACGACGCGCCGCTGGAACGGCACATCATCGAACAGCGCATCTGGGTGCTCGACGACACCAGCTTCGTGGGCACGCATATACCGCAGCGACGACTACAACAAGCCACCCTACAACCGCTACACCATCATCCGCGCGCAGTTCGACAAGTGGTTCGCCGGCAAGGTCCGCGAGGCCGGCGTGCTGCAGATCTGCGAGACGACGGTCGACTCGCTGCTGGTCGACCACGACGCCGTCGTCGGCGTGCGCTGCGACCGCGTCGGCGGCGACGTCTTCGCCGACGTGGTGATCCTGGCCGACGGCGTCAACTCGATGCTGGCCATGAAGCGGCGGCTTCCAAGGCGAACTCCAGGCCGGCAACGTGGCGCTGGCGTCAAGCGAGCTCCTGTTCCTGCCCGAGGAAGCCGATCCAGGCGCGCTTCAACATCAAGGAAGACGAGGGGTGGTCATCGAGATCATCGGCACGGTCACCGAGGGCATGGTGAGCACCGGCTTCCTGTACACCAACAAGGACTCGCTCACCATCGGCGTGGGCTGCATGCTCAGCGACTTCAAGGCCAACCCGAAGCGCACCGCGCCCAGGCGCTGCTGCTCGAGAAGCCATGAAGCGCCATCCCGCATCGCGCCGCTGATCGAGGGCGGCGAGATGAAGGAGTACTGCGCCCACCTGATTCCCGAAGGCGGATTCCATGCGGTGCCCCAGGTCTACGGCGATGGCTGGATGATCGTCGGTGATTCCGGCGGCTTCGTGAATGCCGTGCATCGCGAGGGCTCGAACCTGGCGATGACCACCGGCCGGCTGGCCGCCGAAACGGTCATCGCCGCCAAGGCCGCCGCCCAGCCCATGACCGCCAAGACGCTGCGTGCCTACAAGGACCGGCTGGACGAGAGCTTCGTGATGAAGGATCTGCACAAGTACCGCGACATGCCCAAGGTGCTGCACACCAGCCCGCAGTTCTTCTCCACCTATCCGTCGCTGGTCACCGGCGCCGCCAAGACGATGTTCACGGTCGATGGTGTGGACAAGAAGTCCAAGGAGAAGCAGATCTTCGGCAGTTTCAGGACCGCCCGGCGCGTCAGCGGCCTGGTCGGTGACGCACTCAAGCTTTGGAGGGCCTTCCGATGAGCACCGCGATCCGAGTCAATGTCGAAGAGAAGCTGTTCCAGAACCGCTACAAGGTCGATCACGGCCGCCCGCACATCAAGATCAAGGACGCGGCGCTGTGCTCCAACGAGTGCGCTTCGCAGTCCTGCACCTTCATCTGCCCGGCCGGCTGCTACAAGGCCGAGGGCAATCGCACCGTCACGCTGATCACCGACGGCTGCCTCGAGTGCGGCAGCTGCCGGGTCATCTGTTCGGAGCACAGCAATGTGGCCTGGGACTATCCACGGGGCGGCCATGGCATTCTCTTCAAGTTCGGCTGATGCGATGAACGACGTCGAGCGATTCCTCGCCCATGCCATCCAGCTCGAACGCGACGCCGCACGCCGCTACGAAGAACTGGCCGCGGCCATGCAGACCGACGGCAACGCCGAGCTGAAGGCCTTCTTCTCGCGCATGGCGCATTTCTCGCGCCTGCACCCTGGCCGACGCGGTGGCGCGCGGCGGCTTTCGCGAGCTGCCCGTGATACGGCGCGGAAGACTACGAATGGCCCGATGGCACTGCGCCCGAAACCGCCGACTGGGTGGGCGTCGATGCACAGATGGATGCCGGCGACGCGCTGCAACTGGCCCTGGACAGCGAGCACCGCGGGCACGGCTACTACGCGGCGATTGCCGCCACCACGGAGGACGCGGAGCTGTGCGCCCTGGCCGGCGAGTTCGCCGCCGAAGAGGCGCTGCACGTGGCTGGAGCTGAACGGATCATCGCCAGCCGCACCGCGGCGTAGCCGGAGCAGCCTTGCCATGAGCCCGGCATCCTCGCCCGTGAGCCTGGCCAATCGGTGGCGCGCGATTCAGGCCGAGGTGGGTCCTGGCGCAGCAGGCCGGCGCGCTCATCGAAGGCGCGGAAGGTTCGAGCGGCCCCATGCTTCCCGGGCCTCGCCGGCCCTGCTAATCCGGGCCGACCCGGCGCGATGTCAGCGAGGGGGAATTGAACAGGACAAACCGGGAACCGCTCGGTGCCCGGTAACGATGCACGGCGTGCACAGCCCAGTGGCGCAGCGCACCGGTGTTCCCACCGTTCGACCGAGGAGGTGCGAGATGACAGGCGAACGTCGATGACCGAGCGCCCCACGTCGAACTGATCACGATCTACGAGATATGCCGCATCCTGGGCGCCTCGCTGGACATCGAACGGACGTTTCGCGCATCGCTGAACGTGCTGGCCGCCCACCTGGGCCTGCCGCGCGCAATGATCGTGATGACCGGTGACGATGCGGACTCCGAATTGCATGTGCACAGTTCGGTCGGGCTCGATCACGAACAGGAAGGCCGCGGGCGCTGGCACTATGGCGAAGGCGTGATCGGGCATGTGTTCGCCTCCGGCATGCCCGCCGTCATTCCCGACGTCGCCCAGGACGGCGATTTCATCGACCGCACCGGCGCCTTCGGCCCGAAGGCGGACCGCATGATGGCTTTCGTGGTGGTGCCCCTGAAGACAGACCGGGCGGTCGTCGGCGTGCTGGCCGCGCAGCGCGAGGTCCAGGGTGGCGCGACTGTCCGACGATCAGCGCATCCTGACCATAGTCGCCACCCTGCTCGCCCAGGCCGTGGCGCTGCAAAGCGCCGTGCGCGACGAACACCAGCGCCTGCAGCTGGAGTCCACCCGGCTGCAGAAGGCGCTGGCCCGCGAGGACCGGGTGCGCGCCACACGCTGGACAACGTGATCGGCGAATCCAAGCCCATGCAGCAGGTGTTCAACGAGGTGCACCAGGCCGCGCCCTCGCGCGCCACCGTGCTGCTGCGCGGCGAGTCCGGTACCGGCAAGGAGGCGATCGCCCGCGCCATCCACTTCCTGTCGCCGCGCAAGGACTCGCCGTTCATCAAGGTGAACTGCGCCGCGCTGCCGGAGACGCTGCTCGAGAGCGAACTCTTCGGCCACGAGAAGGGCGCCTTCACCGGCGCCATCGGCGAGACGCAAGGGCCGCTTCGAGCTGGCCCACGGCGGCACGCTGTTCCTGGACGAGATCGGCGACATCTCGCCCGCCTTCCAGGCGAAGCTGCTGCGCGTGCTGGAGGAGCGCGAGTTCGAGCGGGGTGGGCGGCACGAAACCGCGCGGCGGTCGACGTGCGGCTGATCTGGCGGCGACCAACCGCGACCTGGAGAAGATGGTCCAGCGCGGCGAGTACCGCGCCGACCTGTACTACCGGATCAACGTGGTCTCGATCTTCCTGCCGCCGCTGCGCGAACGGCGCGCCGACATCCCGCCGCTGGTGGCGCACTTCCTGGACCGCTTCAACAGCGAGAACCGGCGCCACTCCGGGGGTCACGCCCGAGGCCATGGAGGTGCTGGCTGGCTACTACTGGCCCGGCAACGTGCGCGAGCTGGAGAACGTGATCGAGCGCACGGCCACGATGATCCAGGGCGATCAGATCCGCGAGCTGGCCTTCCCGTGCAAGCAGAACCGCTGCCTGACCCAGACGCTGCATTTCCTGGACAAGGCCGATGCGGTGGCAGCGGTGGCGCCGCCGGTCGCGCTGCCCATGCCCACGGTATCTCGCGCCAGCCCGCCGCCGGACCCGAACGACGGCTTCGAGGGCGAAGACGGAGAGTCGATCGTGGAGTCCGACGAGGACGACGTGATCCGCATCGGCCCGACCGAACACGTCGCCAGCACCCGCCACTTCGGCAACGAGCCGCCCGACAGCGAACGCGACCGGCTGGACGGGGCGATGGAGCAGTGCCGCTGGGCAGGCCGGGTCGCGCGGTTGCCTCTGGGTCACGCCGCGCCAGCCCGGTATGCGCTGCAGAAGCACCGGATCGAGGTGCGCAAGTTCTGAGGGCCACCGGCTGCGGTTGCTGGGTTCGGCCGCGGCGCGCCGGCCGCGCTGCATCGGGGCCGGTGGCATGCAGGGCGGACTTGCGCCCGCACCGGCCCACTCCTCAGCCGGCGTACGCCCGTTCCAGCGCGGCGATGTCGATCCGGCTCATCGGCAGCATGGCCTGCATCACCCGGCTGGCTTTGACCGGATCAGGGTCGCTGAGCAGGCTCACCAGAGCGCGCGGCACGATCTGCCAGGACAGTCCGAACTTGTCCTTCAGCCAGCCGCAGCGGCCGGGCTGCCGCCTTCTCACAGGCGATCCTCCGCTGGTCGACTTCGGCCTGGTCGGCGCAGTCCACGCTCAGCGAGATGGCTTCGCTGGACGGGTACTGCGGCCCGCCGTTCAGGGCCATGAACTGCGCCCCTCGATCTCGAAGCGCATGACCAGCACCTCCCCCTTGAGCTTGGGCATGGCATCGCCGTAGCGCGAGGTTTCCGACGGATACCGCCGTAACCTGAAGATACCCGGGTAGTGATGAACGGCTTCTCGGCCTTTGAAGTCGAACCACAGGCAGGGCGTTATCTTTGCATGGTGAGCTCCGTGCTTTGCGCTCAGAGCGTGGCGGCCAGCGCTTCGAGCTGGTCGGTGCACTTACCCCAGCCTTCGTGAAAGCCCATCTTCTCGTGGGCCTCGCGATCGGCGGCACTCCAGTGGGTGACGCGGGCGGTATAGCGGGTCTTGCCGCCGCCCAGGTCTTCGAAGGTGATGGTGCCGGTCATGAACGGCTTGGCCGCGGGCTCCCAGGCGCTCACGTAGGCATCGGTGAAGACGATGCGCTCGTTCTTCACGACATCCAGGTAGACGCCGGGGTTGGGGAACTCCTGGCCGTCGGGCCCGCGCATCACGATCAGGCTCGAGCCGCCCGGACGGAGGTCGCTTTCGACACGCGGCGTGGTCCAGGGCTTGGGCGCGAACCACTGCTTCATCAGTTCGGGTTCAGTCCACGCTCGATAGAGTTTTTCGCGCGGCACGTCGATCACCCGCTGCAATACGAGTTCGCGGCTCTCGTCGGGCTTGTGCGCGACAGCCTGTGCGTCGTCGTTCACGCTGATCATCCAGCCCACCCCGAAGCGGTCGGTCAGCATGCCGCGCAGGTGGGCGACCAGAACGTTTTGCCCAGCGACATGCGGACCTGACCGCCCGCCGACAGCGCATTGACCCGCTGCTCGGCCTGCGCCGCGTCGGCCGCGCTCAGCGACAAGGTGAAGCCGTCGAAACGCGTGCCTCGCCGCTCATCGCGTCCGGACGCCATCACCGTCGCGTCATCGATCTGCAGCGAGCAATGCGTGATCTGCTGCCCCAGCCCCGGGCAGCGGCATGGCTGCGGCTGGGGTTCTCATCCAGCGCACTTCATGACGAGCTTGGCGCCCAGCGCCCGCCATAGAACGCGAGGATCGCCTCCCTTCACAGCGGCCATTGAAGAACAGATAGGGGCTGATGCTCGCGGTTCACCTCGGTGTTGGGGTGGGACAAACAGCGGCGCGTCAATGAGCGCGCCGCTTGGAAACAGGTTTGTCGGGCGCGGACCCAAGCAGGCATTCGACATACCGCTTCAGGTGCTCCACGCATGACGCGGCCACCTCCGGCCCGCCCTTGGCCTTGGCCAGGATGAACGCACCCTGCAGCGCGGCCCGGGTATAGAGCGCGAGGCTCTCGGGCGTCCAGTGCGCATCGGGCGCATAACGCGCCTTGGCCTGCGCTGCGATCTGGGCAATCTGTCTTGGCATGATCTCTTGATTCCCCGTCGTCAGGCCTGCTGGATGCACCGGATGCGTGGACGTAGGTCCCCCCCAGCCATCCTGCCTGGCAAGTAGCCCGAGCACCGGCTGCCCTTGCAGCCGTTGCGCTTGAAAATCGATGTACGCCAGCAGCCGCGCCCGCGGATCGACCACCTGCTGATATGGCGCCCCGGCGAACAGCCCGCCTGTGGTGGTCGTTCCAGAGCCGCACCGCCCAGCGCCAGCTCGCCCTTGCCCCTTGGAAGTGATGAAAGGAGCCGTCTTGGTCAGCCCCCGCCGCCGCGTAGATGTCATCCACCGTGGAATGCGGTGTAGCCCTTGGTGCGGATCACCTGCAAGGCGGCATCGAGCAGCTTCATCTTCCAAACGAGCCTGTTGGGCAAGGGGCTTCCATGGCAACCATACTGAGGAGCTGGTAGCGCAACATACCGCATTCACTGGTATGGTTGTAAGTTTGATCCGCAGTTGCTGAACTGACGCTGACCACGGCGCTTAAGATCAGCACTCAACGGTGGGCGCCAACGCACGGGTACGCAAACACCATCGCGGGGGTGGTTTCTTCGGACACCTCGCTGCAACGAGCGAAGCCGGGGTGGGTCCCTTGTGACGAGGCTCGCGCGGCGCCGAGAAGCGCAGGTCGTGGCGGGTTCCGGCGCAGCGACGGTGGCGAGGACCGTCTGAGCTCCGAATGCCCGCCCGGTACCGGGCGAGTTCCGGGGCCACCCGCCCCGACCGAGCATCGCGGGAAGTCGTCGCGTAGCGCCGACCGCCTCGCCAGCTCGTCGTAGAGGACTCACCCCCGGCTTCGCCCGCGCCCCCGTCGCACGTTGTCGCCATTCAAACACCCGCCGAATCCGCACCTCCGATCCGTAACCCTCCTGATCCATCAGCACTTTTCCCTAAGACCAGACTCGGCACGCTTCTCTCGCAATGGTGAAGGGAACTTCCACCCGCGCAACGAGGCACCGCCCATGTCCAGTTCCAATGCAAAGTTCGTATCGATCAGCGACTGCGCAAAGGCCGCCAGGTGGTCAGCCAGGTCATCGAGACCGCCGGCGGCTGCGGCACCACCGGCGGCGAAGGCAAGGCGAGCTGCGGCTCGTCGGGCGGCCCGGACGACATGCCCGCCGAGATCTGGGACAAGGTCAAGAACCATCCCCGTTGCAAGAGGCGCATCACCACTACGCCCGCATGCACGTGGCTGTGGCCCCGGCCTGCAACATCCAGTGCAACTACTGCAACCGCAAGTACGACTGCTCCAACGAGTCGCGCCCGGGTGTGGTCAGCGCGAAGCTCACGCCCGACCAGGCCGTGCGCAAGGTGGTGGCGGTAGCCAGCGAGATACCCCAGATGACGGTGCTGGGCATCGCCGGACCGGGCGATGCGCTGGCCAATCCGAAGAAGACCTTCGATACCTTCCGCATGCTTCAAGAGCAGGCGCCCGACATCAAACTGTGCCTGTCGACCAATGGCCTTGCCTTGCCCGAGATGGTCGACGAGATCTGCAAGTACAACATCGATCACGTGAGCGCCCAGGAACTGAAGGCCGTGCAGGACGCCTGCATGGGCGGCGCGAATCTGATGCCCTTGTCGCTAGTGCCGAGCCGACGCGGCTCGGCCCGCTCGGCGTGGACCGCAGCGACGAGTTCACGCAGGACAAGATCGATGCGATGGCAGTGGTCTACGACCTGGACAAGCGGCGCACCTACCAGGTCGCGGTCGAGGCCGAACGCCAGGCACAGCAGCCCGAGGTGTTGAGACGGCGTCCTGCAGGCCAGCCCGGTAGCGCCGACGGGGTCGACTCCGACCTCTAGGCATGCGCTGCGGCCGTGGCCACCGAGGGCTACGGCAAGGCGTCAATCAGCACTTCGGCCACGCCACCGAATTCCAGATCTACGAACTGAGCCGCGACGAGGCGCTGTTCGTCGGCCATCGCCGGGTCGACCTGTATTGCCAGGGCGGCTACGGCGAAGACGAGCAGCTGCCTTCGATCGTCGGCGCGATCAACGACTGCCATGCGGTTCTGGTCGCCAAGATCGGCGCCTGCCCGCGCGACGAACTGAAGGCCGCCGGCATCGAACCGGTCGACGAGTACGCCCACGAATTCATCGAGAAGGCGGCGCTGTCGTGGTTCTCGGACTACCGGGCACGCATCGCCCGCGGCGAGCAGATCCACGAGGCCCGCGGCGACGCGCGCATCCGCCAGGGCGCGTTCACCAGCGGCGCCGAAGCGGCCGCCTGAGCACGAGGCGCCGGCCCATCCGCCGGCGCCCCTGGCCCGCCCGAGCCCACGACCCGCCGCATCTGCCCCAACCCACCACCACCACGCCACCGGAGAACACCATGGCCCTGAAGATCATCGCCTCCCTGGTGCACCGGTTATTCCGCCTGCGAGCCCGAGTGTCCCAACGTCGCTATCCGGGCGAGAAGGGCGGCACTTTCATCATCGACCCGGCCAATGCACCGAGTGCGAAGGCCACTTCGACGCGCCGCAAAATGCATCGCGGTCTGCCCGGTCGATGGCTGCATCAAGAGCGTCTGAACACCAACGCCAACCACAGGAGACACGTCATGCTGCAACCCCAGGTCACCGTCACCGCCAGCGCCGCCAAGTTCATGCAGCGCATGGTGCGATTCTCCGAGCACCCCACCGGCGGATTTCGCCTGACCGTCTCGCCGGGCGGATGCTCGGGCTACGCGAGCGGCCTCAAAATGCGTCGAGGCGGCACCCGGGCCGGGGGACTCCGAACTCCCGGTCAGCTGATTCCCGACAGTTTGTGCCTGCTTTTAAGCCGTGTGATGCTCGACGGCGTGACGGCGGTGGACTTCGCCGACACCCCCACCCCAGAGCGGTCTGACCTTCTTCAATCCGAACCAGGCCGCCTGGTGCCGTTCTAGTTTCGACGACGCGCCATGTCGGTGCCCGCCGAAGTCGGCGTGTCCGTCTCGTCGATCAAGCGGGTCGCACGGGTCGCGACACTTCCCATGGACGCCCGCGGTCGACTTCGACGGACGCGGTACTCGGCCTGGGGCCTGGCAGGCCGGGATCGAGGCGCGCTGCGCCAGGAAGCCGGCAGCTGCGCGGCAGCGACCCCGCGGCCGCCATGGCTCACCTTTGAAGCGTGCGCAGTCGCTGCGCGCCCGACCACCCGGCGGTGCTGGGATTGCACTGTACCGCCACCATTTTCTATGGCCACCGGCTGGTGGCGGCCCGGCGAGATCGCGCGCCAGGCGTTGGTCGTGGGCGCGCATGCTCTGGGTTGCCCTCCCATGGCGCAGCGTGCCCGCGTGCGCGCTGCCTGGCGAGTGAAGACCGATCCGCACGTGCGTTTCTACCCAGCCTCGTGCTTTCTCAAGGGCTACAGCTTACCTGAGCCTGCGCCTCAATGATCTGATCGAGGCGCGCGACGTGGTGGTCAAAGCTGCGCGAGCTGGATCCGGAGGACCGCGTCGGCGGTGCCCTGATCGAAGCCGTGCGGGTGCGCCCTGGTCGGCGACGCATTTCCGACGACGAAGGCGTCCTGGGACCTCGATGCCAACCGCATGCTTCGCCTTCGGCGCGGCCGCCTGGGCACGCGCCAGCGGCTCGAGTCTGACTGACCCGGTGCCGATCATGGATCCTCCGCGCTGTTCCCTCCGGCCTTTGCCCGTGCCCACGCCATTGCTCAATCCAGTGGGGCGGCGAGACGACTCTCGTGCGCCTGCCCGCACCGCGAAATGGCAACCCAGGGCGACCGCCAGCTTCCGGCACAGCTGCATGCAGGATGCCTGGCGCGGCGTGGATCGACCGGTTCTTCCGCCGCCATGCCCATCTGGCCGCCTCACATCTGCAGCATCCGTATTCAGTGTGCGCGCGATCGCCGCGCGCCATGTCGATCTGCAAAACCGGCTGCCTGCGCTGGCGAACGACCCCGACGAAACGGTGCGCTTCGTAGCTTCGCGCTGCGAGTTCCCAGCGGTTGTTCGCAGAGGTAGCCGACCCGCACCGCGAGGTGCGGATCGGTCGCGCAGCGTCTGGCCGA
>JADJVQ010000038.1 GCA_016710525.1 Burkholderiaceae bacterium | reverse complement strand
AGCCGGCCTTCGCGTTTCAGTGACGCGGCAACGGCCTCCCAATCGAGTCCGGCCTGTCGGGCCACATCGCGCAGCGCCAGCACCACGCCTTCCTCCATGCTCTTCAGGCCGCACACGTAGAAATACGCATTGGCATCGGCGAGCAGCGGCGCCAGGTCGGCGGCGCGTTCGCGCATCAGGTCCTGCACGTAGCGCTTGGGCTGCCCGGTGGTGCGCGAGAAGGCGAAGTTGATGTCGATGAAATCCTTGGGCAGGTTCTGCAGCGGCCCGAAGTACGGCAGTTCTTCCTGGGTGCGCGCGCCGAAGAACAGCATCAGCTTGCCGCCCTCGAACTTGCCCGACTGGCGCAGGCGGCGGCGCCATTCGGTCATCGCGCGCATCGGTGCGCTGCCGGTGCCGGTGCAGATCATCACGATGTGGCTGCGCGGGTGGTTGGGCATCAGGAAGCTGGCGCCGAACGGGCCGATCACCTGCAGCTTGTCGCCCACCTGCAGGTCGCACAGGTAGTTGCTGGCCACCCCGCGCACAGCTTGTCCCTGGTGATCCTGCAGGACCCGTTTCACGGTCAGCGAGGCGTTGTTGTAGCCGGGGCGCTCGCCGTTGCGCGGACTGGAGATCGAGTACTGCCGCGCATGGTGCGCCCGTCCCGAGGCATCGGTGCCCGGCGGGATGATGCCGATCGACTGGCCTTCGAGCACCGGGAAGGGCATGGCGCCGAAGTCGAGCACGATGTGGTGGGTGTCGTACTCGCGGCCCACCTCGGTGACGCGCACATTGCCGGCCACGGTGGCGACGATGGAATGCTCGGCGGCCTTCGGACCGTACAGGTTGGTGTAGGCGTGGGCGGCCGACCAGGGGGGCAGGGTGGCGCCGAAGCGGGCGCTGTCGAAAGGCGCCGCCGTGCCCGTCTGGCCCGGTCCGGTCGCGGGCGTTGCCACCGGTTCTTGCTCCACGGCGGCGTCGGCGGCGACACCGTCGGCGGCGAGCTGCTCGGGGCTCAGTTCGGCGGGCAGCTCGTCCCACACGAGCTGCGCTTCGATGGTGTAGGCCTTGACCCGGGGCATCGTGCGCCAGTTGTCGATCGAGCCGGTCGGGCAGGGCGGGACGCAGGCCATGCACTGGTCGCACTTGGCGGGGTCGACCACGTAGTTGCGCGAGTCGTGCGTGATCGCGCCCACGGGGCAGGTGGCCTCGCAGGTATTGCACCGGATGCAGATTTCCGGATCGATCAGATGCTGGCGCACGACGGCGCCGTCAGCCACTGCACTCATTGACAGAGTCCCCCGAGCCTACGCGACGACAAGATCAGCTGAAGCGAACGTATTCGAAGTTCACCGGCTGGCGGTTGATGCCCATCATCGGCGGCGCGATCCAGTTGGCGAACTTGCCCGGCTCGACCACCCGGCCCATCAGGCTGCCCACGAAGGCACGGTCCTCGGCGGTGGGCAGCCACTGGCCGACCTTGGCGCTCCATTCGGCCTCGCTGACCACCCGGCCCTCGGGCGCCACCTTCACGCCCTTGAGCGTGCCGATGTTGCGATGGAATGCCTTGTGCGGCACCTTGAGGCGGAACGGAATGCCGGCCTTTTCGATGACCTTGTTCCAGCGCTCCACGCCGCCCACCGAGTCCTTGATGTAGTCGTCGCGCAGCACTTCGTTCAGCGCGTTGAGCATCGGCACTTCGCGCTCGACGAGCTGGTCGCCCTGGACCGCCAGCACCTTGTAGGTCTGGCCCTTGAGCACGTGATCGTCGGTGCGCTTGCCTTCTTCGAAGCGGCCTTTCAGGCCCGTCGAGTAGAACGTTGCCGCATTGCTCGATTCGTCGGCGCCGAACAGGTCGATCGTCACGCTGAAGTGGAAGTTCAGGTAGCGCTGCAGCGTGGGCAGGTCGATCACGCCGGCGGCGCGCAGCTTGACCGGATCGTCGGTCTTCAGCTCGTTCATCATCTGGCAGGTGCGCTGGATGATGCGCGAGATGCCGCTCTCGCCCACGAACATGTGGTGCGCTTCTTCGGTCAGCATGAACTTGGTGGTGCGGGCCAGCGGATCGAAGCTGCTTTCGGCCAGCGCGCACAGCTGGAACTTGCCGTCGCGGTCGGTGAAGTAGGTGAACATGAAGAAGCTCAGCCAGTCGGGCGTGGGCTCGTTGAAGGCCTGCAGGATGCGCGGGTTGTCCTGCTGGCCGCTGCGCCGCTCCAGCAGCGCTTCGCCCTCTTCGCGGCCATCGCGCCCGAAGTGCTTGTGCAGCAGATAGACCATCGCCCACAGGTGGCGGCCTTCTTCCACGTTGACCTGGAACAGGTTGCGCAGGTCGTACTGGCTCGGCGCGGTCAGGCCGAGGTGGCGCTGCTGCTCGACCGAGGCGGGTTCGGTGTCGCCCTGGGTGACGATGATGCGGCGCAGGTTGGCGCGGTATTCGCCGGGCACGTCCTGCCAGGCGGCCTCGCCCTTGTGGTCGCCGAAGTGGATCTTGCGGTCCTGTTCGGCCGGATTCAGGAAGATGCCCCAGCGGTAGTCGGGCATCTTGACGTGGCCGAACTGGGCCCAGCCCTGCGGATCGACGCTGACAGCCGTGCGCAGGTAGACGTCGAAGTTCTGCGAGCCGTCCGGGCCCATGTCGTTCCACCAGCTCAGGTAGTTGGGCTGCCACTGCTCGAGCGCGCGGGCCAGCGTGCGGTCCTCGCTCAGGTTGACGTTGTTGGGAATCTTTTCGCTGTAGTTGATGCTCGACATTGGGGTCTCCGTAGCGGGTTCAGGATAGGGCAAATGCCCCGGGGTCTCACACGCGATTCCAGTCGAAGGCCGCCTTGTCGCCCTTGCCATAGACTTTCAGGGCCCCCTTTTCGCCGACGGCGTTGGGCCGCTGGAAGATCCAGTTCTGCCAGGCGGTGAGGCGCCCGAAGATCCGGGTGAACATGTTCTCGGGTCCGTTGAAGCGCAGGTTGGCTTCCAGGCCGGTGAGGGCATCGGGCGACATCGACACGCGCTCCTCGATCGCGATGCGCACCTCGTCGGCCCAGTCGATGTCGTCCGGATTGCTGGTGACCAGACCGAGCGCGAACGCGGCATCGGCGTCCAGCGGCTGTCCGGCGCGCGCGCGCACGGCCTCGAGCGCCGGCTGTTCGTCGTAGAAGCGGCGGCCCAGCCGGCTCTGGCCGGTGACCATCGGGTACAGGCCGAAGTTGGTGTCGGCCACGGTGATCGTCGGGGCGCGCGCCTCGTCGTCGGGCAGCGCCAGGTGATAGCTGCGGTCGCAGGCCAGGGCCAGCTCGAGGAAGCTGCCGGCAAAGCACGAGCCGGATTCGATCAGCGCGAACAGGCTGCGCGAGGACACATCGAAGCGGCTGAAGGTGCGCCGCAGCAGGCCGATGGTCTCGCGCACCAGCCAATGGTTCCGGTGGGCCACCAGCGTGGCGTCCATGGCCAGCACCTGGGCGGCGTCGCCTTCGGTCCGGATCAGCCAGGTGCCGATGTCCAGCTCGTTGGTGCGCATCGACAGGATGGCGTCGTCGAGTTCGCGCGCCAGCGCCAGCGGGTACCAGGCGGCGCCGGCGGCTTCGATGGCCTGGGGGGTGTCGGGCTGGGCGCCCTCGGGTCCGCGGACCACGAAGGTGGCAGTGCGCTTGACCCGGTCGATGTTCACGCTGAGGTGGGGATAGTGCAGGGCATCGGCTTCGATGGTGCACGCGATCGGGGTCAGCGCGATGCCCCGGGCATCGGCCGGCCGGTCGCTGGCGGCGGCCAGCGCGAGGGCACGTTCGCGCACTTTCTGGGCGAACACCGCGGGCTTGGCGATGTCATCGACCAGGCGCCAGTCTTTGGCCTTCTGGCCGCGCACCCCCTCCGAGGTGGTGCAGAAGATATCGGCCAGGTCGTGGCGGACGTGGCGCTTGTCGGTCACCCGGGTCAGGCCGCCGGTGCCGGGCAGCACGCCCAGCAGGGGCACTTCGGGCAGGCTGACCGAGGACGAGCGGTCGTCCACCAGCACGATCTGGTCGCAGGCGAGCGCGAGTTCGTAGCCGCCGCCGGCGCAGGCACCGTTGACGGCCGCCAGGAACTTCAGGCCGCTGTGGGTCGAGGAGTCCTCCAGGCCATTGCGCGTCTCGTTGGTGAACTTGCAGAAGTTGACCTTCCAGGCATGACTGGAGACCCCGAGCATGAAGATGTTGGCGCCCGAACAGAACACCTTCTCCTTGGCGCTGGTGACCACCACGGTGCGCACCTCGGGATGCTCGAAGCGGATGCGGTTGATCGCGTCGTTCAGTTCGATGTCCACGCCCAGGTCGTAGCTGTTGAGCTTGAGCTTGTAGCCGGGACGCAGCCCGGCGTTTTCGTCGAAGTCGGCACGCAAGGTGGCGATCGGACCGTCGAACTCGAGCTTCCAGTGCCGGTACAGCGCGGGCTCGGTCTGGTAGTTCACGCGAAGGGTGGTGGTCACTCGGGGCTCCTCATGAAGACGCAGTCGCCTGCATCGCAGCTGTCAGGAGGCGCAGCATAGTGCATTCGAATGAGGTCAACAAGCATTTTGTTGCATCACGATTTTCAGATCGGCAGGTCGAGCGACTGGCGGACCTGGTCGCGCAGCATCCGGAAAGTGGCGGCCAGCGGCTGGGCGCTGGTGTCCAGGCGCAGGTCGGCCTTCGAATAGAACGCGGCCCGTCCGGCCAGGATGCCCTTGAGGTCCTGCATGGCCTCGGTACTGGCGGCCATCGGACGCATGTCGCCTTGAGCCGCGACCCGTTTCATGTGGTCTTCGGGGTCGGCCTGCAGCCAGACCGTGGTGCAATGGGCCAGCAGCAGGTTGAAGGTGGCCGGATCCGAGACCAGGCCGCCCGGGGTGGCGATCACGGCCTCCGGGTAGAGCTGGATCGTTTCTTCCAGCGCCCGGCGCTCGTAGCGGCGATAGGCGTTGGCGCCATACAGTGCCTGGATCTCGGCAATGCTGCAGCCGGCAAACTTCTCGATCTCGCGGCTCAGTTCGACGTAAGGAAAACCGAGGTCCTGGGCCAGCATCTGACCGAGCGTTGACTTGCCGGCGCCGCGCAGCCCGATCAGCGCCACGCGCGGGCTGCGCGCGGCATTGTCCCCACCGGTGCCCAGCATCTCGCCCACGGCAACCCGCACCCGGTGCAGCGTGGCTTCGTCGCGATCACCCAGCAGTTCGCGGATCAGCAGCCATTCGGGGGAACTGGTGGTGACGTCGCCCAGCAGCTCCGCCAGCGAACAATGCAGCGCGCCGGCGACCTGCAGCAGCACCAGGATCGACGCATTGCCGATGCCGTACTCGAGGTTGGCGAGGTGGCGTTCCGAAACCTCCGCGGACTGGGCGACCGCCTTGCGGGTCATGCCGCGGCGAGCGCGCAGGGCACGCACACGATCGCCCAGCGCGACCAGGAAGGGATTCTTCTCCTCGGCGCCGGCTTGCGCGGCCGAGGGCGATACGGCCTCGAGCGCCGGGGCGGGCGATCGAGGCATTCGCGCGATGGGATGCATTATAGTGCTTGACATGATGTCTTCGAGGTTTTATTCTGCTTCTAGGCACAATAATGCCTCTTGCACTTCAAGGCAAGCCGTCAGCCTGCCCATCGACAGCGGTCAACCTGAACCGCCACCAGGAGACAACCCGCATGACCGACCGACACGTGCCGCCACCCGGTGAGCGATTCAACTTTGCGCAGCATCTCATCGAGCGCAACGCCCAACGGCCGGCGAAGACGGCCTTCATCGATGACCATGGGCAGCTGAGTTATGGCGATCTGGCCGACCAGGTCCGCCGGATGGCGGCCGCACTGCGGGCCTGCGGCGTGCGCCGCGAGGAGCGTGTGCTGCTGCTGATGACCGATGGCATCGACTGGCCCGTCAGTTTCCTGGGCGCCCTGTACGCGGGCATCGTGCCGGTGGCGGTCAATACGCTGCTGACCGCCGACGACTATGCGTACATGCTGCGCAACAGCCGTGCCCAGGCCGCGCTGGTGTCGGCCTCGCTGCTGCCGATGCTGCAGGCCGCGATGGCGCTGGCCGAGGGGCAGGGCGGCCATGAGGTGGGCACGGTGATCGTGTCCGGCGGTGCGGGCGAGCCGGCCGGCGCGCCATCCTCGCCGGCCACGCTCGCGCTGGGCCCGCTGCTGGCGCAGCAGGCGCCGATGCCCGCGCCCGCCGGCACCGGTCCGGACGATCCCGGCTTCTGGCTCTATTCGTCAGGGTCCACCGGCCGGCCCAAAGGGGCGCTGCACACGCACGCCAATGCGTACTGGACCGCCGAGCTGTACGGCACGCCCGTCCTGGGCCTGAAGGAATCCGATGTGCTGTTCTCGGCGGCGAAGCTGTTTTTCGCCTACGGCCTGGGCAACTCGCTGAGCTTCCCGCTCAGCGTGGGCGCCACCGTGGTGCTGATGGCCGAACGGGCCACGCCCGATGCGGTGTTCCGGCGCTGGATCGACCATCGCCCGACCGTCTTTTTTGGCGCGCCCACCGGCTTCGCGGGCATGCTGGCCTCGCCCGCGCTGCCGGCGCGTTCGCGGGTGGCACTGCGTCTGGCATCTTCGGCCGGCGAAGCGCTGCCTGCCGATCTGGGCGAGCGATTCACCGCGCATTTCGGCGTCGAGATCATCGATGGCATCGGCTCCACCGAAATGCTGCACATCTTTCTGTCGAACCAGCCCGGCCGGGTGCGGTATGGCACGACCGGCTGGCCGGTGCCCGGCTACGACATCGAACTGCGCGGCGATGACGGGCGGGCGGTGCCCGATGGCGATACCGGCGACCTGTACATCCGGGGCCCCAGTGCCGCGGTGATGTACTGGGGCAACCGGGTCAAGTCGCGCGAGACCTTCCAGGGCGAATGGACCCGCAGCGGCGACAAATACGTGCGCAATGCCGACGGCAGCTACACCTACAGCGGGCGCAGCGACGACATGCTCAAGGTGAGCGGCATCTACGTCTCGCCGTTCGAGGTCGAGGCCACGCTGGTGCAGCATCCGGCGGTGCTCGAGGCCGCCGTGATCGGCGTGCCGGACCCCGATGGCCTGACCCGCACCAAGGCCTTCGTCGTGCTCAAGCCGGGTGCGGCGGCCGATGACGACGAACTCAAGGCCTTCGTCAAGGAGCGGCTGGCGCCCTACAAGTACCCGCGGCTGATCGAATTCGTGCCAGAGCTGCCCAAGACCGCGACCGGCAAGATCCAGCGCTTCAAGCTGCGCGAGCGCGAAGCGGACACCCGTCGCGGCGCGTGAGCGGGCTGCCGGCGCGCAGGCGCAATCGGGCGGGCGCGGCCTGACCGGTCGTCACTGCATCACGCAGGCCGTTGCCTGCAGCACCTCGCCGCGGTCGTTCTGCACGAAGGCCGCGACCCCCAGCGTGCGCCGATCGCCCGGTTCGGCCAGGCCGACGATCTCGCTTGCTGCAGCCTTGCCCTGGCTGAGCGCGATCGGGCCCTGCCAGTGGCGGACCACGGCGTCATGGGTCAGTGTCGCGCCACGGTTTTCGCCTCGGGTGACCTGGTTTTGCAGTCCGGATTCGAACACCACCAGGTGCAGCTGCGATGACGGGGCCGGGACACCCGACGCGGATGCGGCGGCCTGCAGCTGCGCATCGGCCCGGATGCGCACCGCACGTCCCACCGTCGAGCCCTCGAGCGTGATCCGCGCACCGGCCGGCTTGCCGGCAAGCTTGGCCAGCGCGCTGCGCAGTTCGGCGTCGCCCCAGCGGCGGAAATCCTGGCCCGCCAGAACGACCTGGGGCGTGTAGACCGAAGCGGCGCGCTGCTGGCGGGCGTAATCGCGCTGGCGATCGGTGAAGCGTGCCTGGGCATATGGATCCTTCCAGCCGATCGCGTCCCAGTACCCGACATGCAGCGACAGGGGCACCACTTTGTCCAGGCCCAAGCCCTGGCCCTTCAGGCCCTGCAGCCAGCGGTCGGCGGGCGGGCAGCTGCTGCAGCCCTCCGAGGTGAACAGCTCCAGCAGGGCCACGGTGTGTTCGGGGCTTCGGGCTTCGCAGGTCATGGCGGCACTCGAGGCCATGTGCGCAGCCGCGCTGCCGGTGCCGGGGCCATAGGGTTTTGCCGCGGCGACACCGCCGGTCAGGAGGGCGGCCGCCACGACCCCGATCCATCGGGCGGTGCGGTCGCGAAGCAGGCGGCTGGCGGGCATGGCGGTCTCCGGGACGCATTGATATCGGCTCCTGGGTCGCGACGGAGCAGGTCTTCCTGACGCTCGGACCTTGCTCGGCACAACTTCGAGTCCTTGCGGCGCTTCGACTGATTGCGCATGCTCAATGAGCTGCCTCGGCGCCAGGCGGATCATGAAAAGGGGCGACCACGTGGTGGTCGACACAGCCCTCGCGTGACGCGACCGCTCGCGCAACCGGGCATCTGCCCAAGCAGGAGATCGTGATGATGGCAGGATCGGATTGGCTGAAGACGGCATTGGCGCTGATGTTCGCTCTCGGTGCGTTGCTTCTGATGCCGGAGGCGGCGCCTGCCGGGCAAATGGCGCAGTCGCAAGCCGCGGACCGGGGCATGGCCGATGCGGCCGTGCGCGGCCCCGGGCCCTGCGCCGCGCTGGATCCAGGCCAGGGCGGACGGCTGCGGGCCTGAGGCCGTTGCCGACGGCGCCGGGCCGATCCCTGGCAGTCCGGCTTTGGAGAGCGAGATGACGTGGCCGTTCGACCCGGTTGGCGCGCTCTCGGACTGGTTGCGCTGGGGCGCGGCGACCCAGGAAGTGTGGATGAGCGCCATGGGCGATGCCCGCGCCATCGCCCGTCAGCGCGAGGCGCGGCTGCAGGCCCTGCTCGAGGCTGCGGCGGCCCGGTCACCCGTCTATCGCACCCGTTTTGCCGACGCACCGGCCGGAGTGGCCGGCTTTGCGCGCCTCGCCCCGATCGGCAAGGTCGAACTGATGGGGCATTTCGACGAGTGGGTCACCGATCCCGAGATCCGCCTCGACGAGGTCCTGCCGTTCATCGCCGATCCGCAACGGATCGGCGAGCAGTACCTGGGCCGATACACCGTCTGGACGAGTTCCGGCAGCACCGGCAGCCCCGGCGTCTTCGTGCAGGATGCGCGCGCGTTGTCGATCTACGATGCCTTGTCGACACTGCGCTGTCCCGCACGGGCGATGGCGGCTTCGCCGCTGCGCAGCCTGGCCGCGGGTCACCGGTTCGCGATGATCGTGGCGCTGGGCGGGCACTTTGCCGGTGTCGTGTCCTGGGAGCGGTTGCGATCCGCCAATCCATGGGTTCGGTCGCTGACCCGTTCGTTCTCGGTGCTGGAGCCGATCGACTCGCTGGTCGACGCCCTCAACGCCTGGGATCCGCAGGTGATCGCCAGTTATCCCACCACCCTGCTGCTGCTCGCGGCCGAACGCGAGGCCGGGCGCCTGCGCATCGCACCGCGGGTCGCCTGGAGCGGCGGCGAGACCCTGGCCGACGCCGAGCGCACCGAAATCGAACGGGCGCTCGGCTGCCAGGTGGTCAACGGGTACGGCGCCTCGGAGTGCATGCAGATGGCGTTCGACTGCGGGCATGGCGCGCTCCATCTGAACAGCGACTGGGTGATCCTGGAGCCGATCGACTCCGAGGGCCGGCCGACCGAACCCGGTCAGGCGTCGGCCAGCGTGCTGCTGACCAATCTCGCGAACCATGTGCAGCCGCTGGTGCGCTACGACCTGGGCGACAGCATCACGCTGCGCCCGGGCGTCTGCGCATGCGGTTCGCCGTTTCCGATGATCGATGTCGACGGACGCCGGGACGACATCGTCGTGCTCCAGACGCTGAACGGACAATCGGTCAGACTGGTGCCCCTGGCGCTGGCGACCGTCATCGAGGAGGGCTCGGGTGTGCACCGGTTCCAGGTGATCCAGACCGGGCGGCGGGCGCTGCGGATCCGCTTCGACCCGCCGTCGGGCGAACAGCCCGAGGTGGTCTGGCAGCGGCTGGTGGCCTGTTTGCGCGCTTACCTGTCGCGGCACGGACTGGGCCATGTCACGATCCGGCGTGATGCGCGCGCCCCGCAGTCCGATCCGGTCAGCGGCAAGCTGCGTGAGGTGCTCGGCCCGCGGGCCCCGCGCCGCAGGGCGTATCACCACGCCTGCCTGGGGGCGCGCAGCACCAGGAGGACGATCGATGCTCGTCGGCGTGCCAAGGGAGATCAAGGTCCACGAGTATCGGGTGGGCCTGACGCCCGCTTCGGTCCGTGAAGTCGTCGCGCACGGCCACCGCGTCGTGGTCGAGACCGGCGCCGGGGCCGGCATCGGCGCCGGCGATGCCGACTACCGCGAGGCCGGCGCCAGCCTGGTTGCGTCGGGGGCGGAGGTGTTCGCCCTCAGCGACCTCATCGTCAAGGTCAAGGAGCCGCAGGCGGCCGAGCGGGCGCGGCTGCGGGCCGGACAGGTGCTGTTCACCTACCTGCATCTTGCGCCCGACCCCGGGCAGTGCCGCGATCTGCTGGCCAGCGGCGCGGTGTGCGTCGCCTACGAGACCGTCACCGCCAGCGGCGGCGGCCTGCCGCTGCTCGCGCCGATGTCCGAAGTGGCCGGGCGGCTGTCGATCCAGGTCGGTGCCGCCAGCCTGGAGCGCAGCCGCGGGGGCATGGGCATCCTGCTGGGCGGCGTGCCGGGAGTCGAGCCCGCGCGGGTGCTGGTGCTGGGCGCCGGCATGGTCGGCACCAATGCCGCCATCATGGCGGTCGGGTCGGGCGCGATCGTGACGGTGCTGGACCGTTCGCTGGACGCCCTGCGCCGGATCGAGGCCCGCTTCGGCGCGCGCGTGATCACCGCGTACTCAGATCGCGAAACGCTCGCCTCCCAGCTGCGCCAGGCTGATCTGGTGATCGGCGCGGTGCTGGTGCCCGGCGGTGTGGCGCCGCGGCTGGTCACGCGCGAGCATGTCGCCCGGATGCGCAAAGGGGCGGTGCTGGTCGACGTCGCCATCGACCAGGGCGGGTGCTTCGAGACCTCGCGCGTCACGACCCATGCCGAGCCCACCTTCGAGGTCGACGGCGTCATCCACTATTGCGTGGCCAACATGCCGGGCGCAGTGCCGCGCACTTCGGCTCACGCGCTCAATCACGCCACGCTGCCCTTCGTGCTCGCGCTGGCCGACAAAGGCTGGCGCCAGGCGATGGCCGACGACGCGCATCTGCTGGCCGGACTGAATGTGGCGCGCGGCGAGGTGGTGCACCCGGTGGTGGCGGGTGCGCTCGGATATCCGTTGCTGCGCCCTCGGGATTGGCTGGCGCGGTCGTGACCCGCCAGCCCTCGCGGCCTCAGCCGCCGTAGCGCTGGCGGGCGAGCTGCGCGCCCTTGGCCAGGGCCTCGAGCTTGCGGCGCGCGATGCTCTGGTCCATCGGGGCCATGCCGCAGTTGGTGCACGGAAACAGGCGTTCGCGCGCAACGAACTGCAAGGCCCGTCCGATCGTGTCGGCGACCTCTTCAGGTGTCTCGACGCGATCCGAGGCGACGTCGATCACACCGACCAGCACATCCTTGCCGGCCAGCAGGGCCATCAGTTCGGCCGGCACCTGCGAGCCGGCGCATTCCAGCGAAACCTGATCGATGCGGCTGGCGGCCAGCGCCGGGAAGATCTTTTCGTACTGGCGCCACTCCTGCCCGAGCGTTTTCTTCCAGTCGACATTGGCGGCGATGCCGTAGCCGTAGCAGATGTGGACCGCGGTGGTGCAGGTGAGGCCGTCGATGGCCCGGTGCAGGGCGTCGATGCCCCAGACCGTGACCTCGTCCATGAACACGTTGAAGGCCGGCTCGTCGAACTGAATGACGTCCACGCCATCGGCCTGCAGGGCATGGGCCTCCTGGTTCAGCAAGCCCGCGAACGCCATCGCCATTTTGGCCTTGTCGCCGTAGAAGCGGTCGGCCACGGTGTCGACGATGGTCATCGGGCCGGGCAGCGTGATCTTCAGCTTGCGCTCGGTGTGGGCGCGGGCCAGGCGCGCTTCGGCCTGATGCACCCGGCCCTTGAGCCGCAGCTCGCCCACCACCTGCGGCACCATGGCGTCGTAGCGGTTGTTGCGGATGCCCATCTTGACCTTGTGCTCGAAGTCGATTCCTTCGACCGCTTCGAGAAACCCGTGCACGAAGTGCTGTCGCGACTGTTCGCCATCGCTGACGATCGCAAGGCCGGCGTCCTCCTGGAGCTTGAGCCACAGCAGCGTGGCGTCGGCCTTGGCATCGCGCAGCTCGTCGCCCGCGCTCTTCCATTGCGGCCAGAGCTTGTGGGTCTCGGCCAGCCAGGCCGGTTTGGGCAGGCTGCCGGCCAGTGTGGGTTCGAACATGATGGCTTTCCGAATGCAGGTCCGGGGATGGAATCGGCTGACTGGGGTGAATCGGAATCAGCCGTGGGCCGAGTATAAGCAAGGGGGGCGGGGCGCCACTACACTGCGCCGATGAGTCGTACCACTGAACCGCCCGCCACGCCGGGTGGGGCCGCCCCAGCCCATGCGGCGGCGGCCCCTTCACCTGTCGCCGCGGCGCACACCAGTGCCGGCCGTCGCGCCCATCCGCTGCTCGACGCCCCCATCGTCCCCACGATCCTGAAACTCGCCGGCCCGGCCCTGGTGCTGGTGCTGTTCCAGGTCTCGGTGTCGGTGGCCGACACCTACTACATCGGCAGGCTGGGCACCGAGTCGCTGGCCGGGTTTTCGCTGGTGTTCCCGATGGTGCAACTGCTGCAGATGCTGTCGGGCGGCGCGATGGGCGGTGGCGTGTCCTCGGCGGTGGCCCGATCCCTCGGCGCGGGCGATGAAGCGGGGGCGCGTTCCGTGGTCATCCATGCCTGCCTGATCGCCATCGTCGCCGGGCTGGCCTACACGGCGCTGATGCTGGGCCTGGGACAGGCGATCTTTCGCCTGCTGGGCGGAACCGGGCGGCCGTTGTCGCTGGCGCTGGCTTACTCCAACCTGCTGTTCGCGGGCGCCTTGTTCGTCTGGCTGACCAACACCTTCTCCAGCCTGCTGCGCGGCACCGGCAACACCGTGCTGCCGGCGCTGGTGCAGGTGGTCGCCTATTTCGTCCACATCCCGATCTCGGGGGCGCTCGTGCTGGGCTGGGCGGGTTTTCCGGCGATGGGCATTCGCGGCGCGGCGATCGCCTACCTTTGCGCCGCGGGCACCTCCACTCTGCTGGGTGCGATCGCGGTCTTTCGCCCGGGCAGCCGCCTGCGGCCGCGGCGCAGCGACCTGCGGCTGCACCGCGAAGGATTCGTGCGGATCCTGCGGGTCGGCGGGCTGTCGGCCTTGTCGGCACTGCAGCAGGTGCTGGGCGCTCTGCTGCTCACCGGAATCATCGGCCGCTACGGCACGGCCGCGCTGGCCGGCTACGGAGTGAGCGTCCGGCTGGAACTGCTGATGATGTCGGTGGTCTTCGCGTTCGGGCAGGCGCTGGTGCCGATGGTGGGCATCGCGGTGGGCGCGGGCAACGAGCGGCGCGCCAAGCGGGCTGCCTTCACCGGCGCGGCGATGGGTGCGCTGCCCTGCGGCCTGCTGGGTCTGACAGCCAGTGTGTATCCGGCCTGGTGGACAACCATGTTCAGCACCGATGCCGCGGTGCTGGCCACCGGAGGGCTGTACCTGCACTGGGTGGGGCCGATGTATGTCCTGCTGGCGATGGGGGCGGCACTGTATTTCGCCTCGCAGGGGGCCGGTCGCGTGCTCTGGCCGGTGCTGTCGGCCAGTGCGCGGCTGCTGGTCATTCTCGTGGGCGGTTCGCTGCTGACCCTGCTGGGAGCGCCGCTGTGGGCGATCTGCGCGCTGGCGGCCTCGGGCATCTTCATCTATGGCGTGATGATCATCACGAGTGTCTACCGGACTCGGTGGGCTGCCTGAAGCGCACCCTGGGGCGTTCCGCACGCCAGTCGCGGAACGCCTTCGTCTCGAAACTCTCGCGCTCATTTGGCCGGAACGGGCGATGCGGTCGACAATTGCTGCCCGGCGTGTGCCGGGATCCCGTTTCAATAGGCCGGCCACCACCATGGACTTCGCACTGACCCCCGAGCAGGAATCGATTCGCGAATCGGTTGCCCGCATCTGCCGCAACTTCGACGACCACTACTGGATGGTCAAGGACAAGGAAGGCGGCTTTCCGTACGAACTGTACGACGCCCTGGCGGCCGACGGCTGGCTGGGCGTGTGCACGCCCGAGGCGTACGGCGGCTCGGGCCTGGGCGTGATGGAAGCGACCATCGTCGCGCGCGCCATCAGCGAGTCCGGTGCCGGCATGTCGGGCGCGTCCGCGGTGCACATCAACATCTTCGGCCTGAACCCGGTGGTGGTGTTCGGCACGCACGAGCAGAAGCTGCGCATGCTGCCGCCGATGGTGCAGGGCAAACAGAAGGCCTGCTTCGCGGTGACCGAACCCAATACCGGCCTGAACACCACGCAGCTGAAAACCCGCGCCGTGCGCAAGGGCGACGTGTATGTGGTCGACGGCCACAAGGTCTGGATCTCGACGGCGCAGGTGGCCGACAAGATCCTGCTGCTGGCGCGCACCACGCCGCTCGAAGAGGTCAAGCGGCCCACCGAGGGCCTGAGCCTTTTTTACACCGACTTCGACCGCAGCCGCATCACCGCGCGCGAGATCGACAAGATGGGCCGCAAGGCGATCGACTCCAACGAGCTGTTCATCGAGAACTTCCAGATCCCGGTCGAAGACCGTATCGGCGAAGAGGGCAAGGGCTTCGAGTACATCCTGCACGGCATGAACCCCGAGCGGGTGATGATCGCCGCCGAAGCCGTCGGCCTCGGTCATGCCGCCCTGCGCCGGGCCACTGCCTATGCCAAGGAGCGCATCGTCTTCAATCGCCCGATCGGCCAGAACCAGGCGATCCAGCATCCGCTGGCGCAGAACTGGATGGAACTCGAAGCGGCCTGGCTGATGACGATGTCGGCGGCCTGGCAGTACGACAACAACCTGCCCTGCGGCGCGGCCGCCAATGCCGCCAAGTACCTGGCCGGCGAGGCCGGTTTCAACGCCTGCCAGCAGGCGGTGATGACGCACGGCGGCTATGGCTACGCCAAGGAGTTCCACGTCGAGCGCTACCTGCGCGAAGTGATGGTGCCCCGCCTTGCCCCGATCACCCCGCATCTGATCCTCTGCTACATCGCCGAGCGCGTGCTCGGCCTGCCGAAATCGTATTGACCTGGCCGCATTGACCCGGCACATCGAATCAACGCTTCGCGTGGAAGGACAGACCATGAAACAAGGCCCGTTGGCCGGATTCAAGATCCTCGAGTTCGCGGGCATCGGCCCCGGCCCGATGTGCGGCATGCTGCTGGCCGATCTGGGCGCCGATGTGCTGCGCCTGGATCGGGCCGTGCCCACCGGCCTGGGCGTGCAAAAGCCAACCCGCTTCGACCTGCTCAACCGCGGCAAGCGGGTGCTGGCGGTCGACTTGAAGCATCCCGAGGGCATCGCGCTGGCGCGTCGTCTGGTGGCCAAGGCCGATGCCACGATCGAGGGCCTGCGTCCCGGCGCGATGGAGCGCCTGGGCCTGGGGCCGCAGGACTGCCTGGCCATCAATCCCGGCTGGTCTATGGCCGGGTGACCGGTTTCGGCCAGGAAGGGCCGCTCAGCCTGGCGGCCGGTCACGACCTGAACTACATCGCGATGTCGGGCGCGCTGCATGCGATCGGCCGTGCCGGCGCGGCGCCCACACCGCCCCTGAACCTGGTCGGCGATTTTGGCGGCGGCGGCCTGATGCTCGCTTTCGGCATCGTCAGCGCACTGCTCGAGGCCTCCCGCTCGGGCAAGGGGCAGGTGGTCGATACCGCGATGGTCGATGGCGCCGCGACGCTGATGGCCTCGTTCTTCGGCAGCCTGGGCGCCGGCCAGCACAATGGCGTGCGCGGCGACAACCTGCTGGACAGCGGCGCGCCGCACTACGAGGTGTACGAGTGCGCCGACGGCGAGTTCGTCACCATCGCGCCGATCGAAATGAAGTTTCGCGAGGTGCTGTTCGAGCGCCTCGGGCTGCCGGTCGAGCGGGTTGCCGAGCTCGATGACCGGCGCCATTGGCCGGCCTACAAGCGGCGATTTGCCGAGATCTTCAAGTCCAAGCCGTCGGCGCACTGGTGCGCGCTGCTCGAAGGGACCGATGCCTGCTTCGCGCCGGTGCTGGCCCCCGGTGCGGCGCAGGCCCATCCCCACAACAAGGCTCGCGGCACGTTCATCGAAGTCGACGGAGTGCTCCAGCCCGCCCCGGCGCCGCGCTTCAGCCGCACGCCGGCGGGCACGCCGGCCGCGCCGGTTGCGCCCGGTCCCAGCGGGGTCGCTGCCGCCGTGGACTGGGGCCTGGCGCAGTCCGATCTGACGGCACTGATCGAGCGCGGCGTGGTGGTCGAACGCGCATCCTGAGTAGACTACGGGGCGATTCAACGGGCGCCATCGTGGCGACCCGGCGAGCGACCCTCTCAGGAGACACACATGAAGTTGTTGCGCAAAGCCGTATTCGCGCTGCTGCCCGATCTGCCGCCCGTGGGCGAGACCGTGCCAGGTTACAACTTTGCCGTGTGTGGCGGCCTGATCGCGCCGGCCATCGTCAATACGCTCAATGCGGCGGTCAACAAGGTGCTGGCCACGCCGGCGATCCGCGAGCGGATGATGGGCCTGGGGCTGGAGCCGTTCCCGTCCACGGTCGAGGAGTTCAGGAAGTTCGCTGTCGAACAGCATGGCCAGTGGGGCCGCAGCATCAAGGACGCGGGCATCCAGCCCGAATAAGCCGAAGGGCCCGCCGTGAGGCGGGCTGTTTCGATCCGGCCGCCCGATCCGTCCGCGTATGCGGCACATCGACGATAATCGGGCGATGCCGTCGCGCCCCTACTCCGCTTGAGCGCCCTCACGCCGGGTCAGCGTTCGGCTGCCGCGATCGCGGCCGCGACCGCCATCAACCTGCCGTTCGGGACCATCTACGCATTCAGTGTTTTCCTGAAGCCGATGGAGTCCATGCTGGGCATCAGCCGTGCCGACATGACCCTGATCTTCGGGCTGGCCGCCTGCAGCCTGACGGCGGGCATGAACCTCGCGCCGTTTCTGTTCCGCCGCCTGTCGCCGTTTACGCTGATCGCAATGGCCGGCGCGTTCAGCGCGGTCGGACTGGCGCTGACGGCCCGCGCCAGCGGTCTGTTCGAGCTGATGGTGGGCTACGGGCTGCTGTTCGGGCTGGGTGGAGGCGTGGCCTTCATCGTCGTGCAGCAGGGGGTCAACCAGACCGTGCAGACCAAAACCGGGCTGGTCAACGGCTATGTGATCGGCCTGTACCCGCTGGGGGCGATGATCGGCGCGCCGCTGTTCGGCTGGGCGATCGTGGCCTACGGACTTCGTCCCACGCTGGCGGGGCTGGCGGCCACGGTGCTGGGCGCCTCGCTGCTGAGCGCCGCGCTGCTGCGCCTGGCCGATATCCGCATGCAGGACAGCACGCCGGGCGTGGCGGTCGACGACAATCCCCGCTGGGCAATCTTCGCCCGCCTGTTTTCGGTCTTTTTCCTGGCCGCCGCGGCCGGCCTCACGGTGATGAGCCAGGCCGCCGGCATCGTGCAGGCCTATGGCGGCCAGACGATGCTGGCCCTCGGCGCGACCACCTTCATCACCGGTGCGATCGCCGCGGCGCGCATCGGCGGCGGCTGGATGGTCGACCGGTTCGCGGTGCCGCGCGTGGCGGTGTTCGCGCACCTGTTTTCGCTGGCCGGGGCAATCCTGCTCAGCGTGTGGCCGGGTCCCTGGGTGGCCATTCCCGCGCTGACGATGATCGGCATGGGCTACGGTTTCATCTCCGGCACCACCGCTGGTGCGATCGCCCAGTACTGGCACAAGAACTCGTTCGGCCGCGTGGCCAGTCAGCTGTACATCGCCTGGTGCATCGCCGCGGTCAGTCTGCCGGTGCTGGCCGGATGGCTCTACGATCGCACGCAGGGGTACGGCACCGCGGTGCTGATCGCCGCTGCCGGCAACGTGCTGGGCGTGATCATCGCCTGGGGCCTGCCGGATGGCCGAGGCCGCTCTGCCTCGCGTGCGTAAAGACGCCCGGACATGAGCCTGGCAGCGCCCGATACCCTTGTGCTAATCACCGGAGCGGCCGGCTTCATCGGCCGCGCCCTGGCCCGGGCCCTGCGGGCCGATCCGCGCCTGGGACCCGACGGCCTGCTGCTCACCGACCAGGTCATCGACGGGCCGGGCAGCCTGGCCGGGAACGTGGCCGATGCGAGCCACCAGCAGCGCCTGTTCGCGCGCCCGGTCGGTCGCCTTTTTCATCTGGCCGGCATCGTCAGCGGTGCCGCGGAATCCGATTTCGAGGCCGGTCTTCGGGTCAATCTCGAAGCCACGCTCGCCCTGCTCGAGTGCTGCCGGCGTCAGGCGCAGGCGGGCGGGCCGCGGGTGCGCTTCGTCTACGCCAGCTCGATTGCGGTGTTCGGTGTGCCCCTGCCGGCGCGCATCGACGATCACACGCCGGCCTTGCCGACCCTGAGCTACGGCGCACACAAGCGGGTGATCGAACTGCTGATCGACGACTACACGCGCCGCGGTTTCATCGACGGGCGCGCGCTGCGCCTGCCCGGCGTGGTGGTGCGCCCGCCGCTGCCCAATGGCGCGCTGTCGGGATTCAACAGCGATCTCATCCGCGAGCCGCTGGCCGGCCGGTCCTACACCTGTCCGGTTGGCCCGCAGGCGACCACCTGGCTGTGTTCGCTGCCGCGGGTGATCGACAATCTGCTGCGCCTCGGCGATCTTCCTGGCGAGGCGATCGGCGCGGTGCGCACCGTCAATGCGCCGGCGCTGGCCGTCAGCGTGGCGCAGATCGTGGCGGCGCTGGCGCAATCGGACGCCCGCGCGCCGGCGCGCGTCCGGTTCGCCGACGCACCGGCGCCCGGGCTCGTCGCCCAGTTCGGTGCCTGGCCACTGGCCTGCACCTTCGATCGGGCCGCTGCGCTGGGGCTGGGTGCCGATGCCGATCTGGCCTCGCTGCTGCGCGACGGCCTGCCTTCGTCCGACCTCCTGCCCTGAGGGCAGGAGCATTTCACTGTCTTTTCCGGAGATCCGCCATGCTCGATCGTGTCGACCGAATGCTGATCGCGGTTCGCAGCCGCAACCTTGCCGCCGCCACCTTCGCCTCGATGCTCGGCGCGCAGCCCGATCGCGACAGCCGCAGCGCCTGCCTGAATGCCCACCGCCTCGTGATGCGCCTGGGCGAGAGCGAACTCGAATTGTGCGAACCGGCCGGTCCCGGGCCGGTGCAGGAATTCATCGACCGCTGGGGCGAAGGCCTGCTGGCGGCCGGGTATGCCTCGTCACGCTTCGATGCGCTGGCCGCCCATCTGGATGAGCTCGGCGTGCCGCTGGCGCGCGAGGATGGCCGCCTGCACCTGCCGGGCACCAGCACCTTCGGGTTTCCGATGGTGATCTCGCCGCTCGTCGAGCGGCCGCGGATCGGTCCGGTCAGCTTTTTCTACGAGGCGACCAACACCCTGGACACCGACTGGCAGGTGGTGGCGCAGCGTTACGCGACGATGTTCAAGCTCGATGCCAGCCGGTTCTCGCCGATTTCCAGCAAGCGCTTCGGCTACGAGGGCACGCTCACGCTGTTCGATCCGCCGGCGCGCCTGGATCGCATCGAACTCTCCCAGACCTTCGCCGACCGGCCCGGCGCGATGCGCCGCTTCGTCGAGCGGCGCGGCGGCGACTCGCTGTACATGTGCTACCTCGAGACCCACGATTTCGACGGCCTGAAGGCGCGCATGCTCGACGCGGGGGCCACCCTGACCCCGCGCAGTGGCGATATCGCCTCCGAACGCGAAGGCCTGTGGGTCCATCCCAAGAACCTGCACGGCCTGCTGCTCGGCGTGTCCCGAACCAGCCTGGCCTGGGAATGGTCGGGCCGTCCCGAATGCGTGCAGGCCCTGCCGGTGGGCTCGGGCAGCGCCGCGGCCTGATCAGGCCGGTCCCGGCGCCGCGAACGGATTGGGCCGCCGGTCCGGCCAGACCAGGGGGTTGACGAAGTGGCGGGGCGGACGTCCTGCCAGCATCTCCAGGGTCTGGTCGACCACCATGCGGCTCATCCGGCGCATGCTGTCGGCGGTGATGCCCGCCATGTGCGGCGACAGCAGCACGTTGGGAAAGTGCCAGAGCGGCGAGTCCGCCGGCAGCGGCTGGGTCTCGAACACATCGAGCGCCGCGCCGCCCAGATGGCCGCGGCGCAGCGCCTCGACCAGTGCAGCCTGGTCGACGACCGGCCCCCGTGACACATTGATCAGGCGTGCACCGGGCTTCATGCGCGCCAGTTGCGCCGCGCCGATCAGACCCCGCGTCTGTTCGGTCAGCGGGCAGGTCAGCGCGACGTAGTCGGAGCGCTCCAGCAGTTCTTCCAGGCCGGCCCGCTGCATCGGCTCGGGCAGGGCGCCGGGACTGCGGCGGTGGCCGAGCACGTTCATCGACAGGCCCAACCCGGCAATGCGCCCCAGCGCACTGCCGATCGCACCGGTACCGATCACCCCGAGCGTGCGTCCGGCCAGGTCGCTGCCGCCATCGGAGATCAGCCGCGCGCGCGCCCAGTCCTGTTCGCGCAAGGTCCGGTCGATCCGGGCGAGCTGCCGCGACAGCTGCAGCATCTGGCTGGCCGCGTACTCGGCCACCGTCACCGCATTGGCGCCCGGCGCATTGGCGACCATCACGCCGGCTGCCGTGGCCCGCTCCACCGGAATCATGTCGGTGCCGGCGCCGTGGCGCACCGCGGCCAGCACGCCCGGACAGCGTTCGAAGATGTCCTCGGGAAGGTTCGCACGGACGATGATCGCCTGCGCCTCGCGAGCCCCCGCCAGCACGCTGGCGGCGTCGACAGCGGCCAACTCGATCACCTCGCAGTGTTCGGCCAGGCGGAGCCGCTCGAGCGGCTCGATCGGATTGGTCAGCAGCACCAGGGGACGGGTCATCGAAGCTCCAGGAAAGGGTGCGGGACGAAACTGCCCGCCCCGGCAGTACCCGCGGCCGGGCGGACGGCGATCGCGGATTGTGGCGCAAGGCGGGCGAGCCTGCCGGTGTCGGAACTTGGATCGACAAATGTCAATGCAAAGTGACATGTCGTGAGTAACGATAACTGGACACAACAAACAGATACACCGGGGGCAAACGATGCGCATTCTGCTGATCCACCCGAACTACCACTCCGGGGGCGCTGAAATCGCCGGCAACTGGCCTCCGGCCTGGGTTGCGTACCTGACCGGGTACCTGAAGGCGGGCGGGTACTCCGAGGTGCTCTTCGTCGATGCGATGACCCACCATCTGAGCGACGACCAGGTGCGCGAGCGTATCGTCGCCTTCGGCCCGGACATCATCGGCGCCACCGCCATCACGCCGGCCATCTACACGGCCGAGAACCTGCTGAAGATCGCCAAGGAAGTGGCGCCGAACGCGGTGACGGTGCTGGGCGGCATCCATGGCACGTTCATGTATCCGCAGGTGCTCAAGGAGGCGCCATGGATCGACGTGGTCGTGCGCGGCGAGGGCGAACAGGTCTTCCTGAACCTGGTCAGGGCGATCGACGAGGGCCGCTGGGCCGCCGACCGTTCGCAGGTGCGCGGCATTGCCTATCTGGCCGATGACACGGTGGTGGCCACGCCGGCCGAACCGCCGATCGAAGACCTGGACAAGATCAAGCCCAACTGGGGCATCCTGGAATGGGCCCATTACCAGTACATCCCGATGGGGGTGCGCGTGGCCATCCCCAATTTCGCGCGGGGCTGCCCCTTCACCTGCAGCTTCTGCAGCCAGTGGAAGTTCTGGCGCGATTACCGGGTGCGCGATCCCAAGAAGGTGGTCGACGAGATCGAATCGCTGGTGCGCGACCACCAGGTGGGCTTTTTCATCCTGGCCGACGAAGAGCCGACGATCCACCGCAAGAAATTCATCGCCTTCTGCGAGGAGCTGATCGAGCGCAAGCTGCCGGTGCTCTGGGGCATCAACACCCGCGTGACCGACATCCTGCGCGACGAGGCCCTGCTGCCGTTGTTCCGCAAGGCCGGGCTGATCCACGTGTCGCTGGGCACCGAGGCCGCCGCGCAGCTCAAGCTGGACCGGTTCAACAAGGAGACCACGATCGCCCAGAACAAGAAGGCGATCACGCTGCTGCGCAATGCCGGCATCGTGGCCGAGGCGCAGTTCATCGTCGGGCTCGAGAACGAAACCGCCGAGACCCTCGAAGAAACCTACAAGATGGCGATGGACTGGAAGCCCGACATGGCCAACTGGGCGATGTACACGCCGTGGCCGTTCTCGGATCTGTTCCGCGAGCTGGGCGACAAGGTCGAGATCTTCGACTTCGACAAGTACAACTTCGTCACGCCGATCATCAAGCCCGATGCGATGGACCGCAGCGAGCTGCTGGACCGGGTGATGAACAACTACCGCCGGTTCTACATGCGCAAGACCTTCCTGGAATACCCGTGGATCCGCGACAAGGCCAAGCGCAGCTACATGCTGGGCTGCCTGAAGGCCTTCGTGAAGAGCGGGTTTCAGCGCAAGTTCTATGACCTCGGGCGGGTCGGCTACTGGGGACCGCAGTCCAAGAAGAACGTCGACTTCGGCTTCGATGCGTCGCGACGGCTGGGCAGCGGGACCGAGTCGATCGCCAGCGACGACGGCTGGGTGACGATGCATGGACCCAAGATTGCCCGCCGAAAAGGCGAAGAGATCGCGGCGGCGGCGGCCGCCAAGGCCTGCGGCGGCGGCGACCTGCAGCTGGCTGAGGAGACCGCCGTCGACGCGACCGGCCCGGTGCGATGAGCGCGCTGGCGGGTGCCCGGATCGGGCCCAACGCCCTGATCCAGGTGGCCCATGCCCTGGTCGCGGGCCCGGGCGAAGCGAGCGCGCGCCACCTGTTCCGGCTGGCCGGGCTGGCCGGCTACTTCGACGCACCGCCCGCGCGCATGGTCGATGAGCTCGAGGTTGCGCGCCTGCATCGCAGCGTGCGGGCCAACCTGGGGCCCGGCGCGGCCCGCCGGGTCTTTCGCGACGCCGGCAGGCGCACGGCCGAGTACCTGCTCGCCAACCGCATCCCGCGCCTCTTGCAGGCGCTGCTGCGGCGCATGCCGGCCGCTCTGGCCGCCCGCGTGCTGCTGCGGGCGATCGGCCGCCATGCCTGGACCTTTGCCGGCAGCGGCCGGTTCGAGGCGCGCTATGGGCAGCCGGTGGTCCTGACGATCACCGGCAACCCGCTGTGCCGCGGCGTGGCCAGCCAGGTGCCTGTTTGCGACTATTACGCCGCCACCTTCGAGCACCTGTTCAGATCGCTGGTGCACCCCGAGAGCCGAGTGATCGAAACGGCCTGCGAGGCCACCGGGGCGCCGGCCTGTGTGCTGGAACTGAGCTGGCGGGCAAGGCTTTCGTAGTCGCGACCGCCGACCGCCGACCGCCGACCGCCGATCGCCGACCGCGACGGCCCGGCTCAGCCGGCCGCGCTCCAGCGGTCGTTGTCGTGGCGCACGCGTCCGTCGGCCACGAGCTTTTGCAGATGGGCGGTCAGCGAGCGACGCGCGACCGGATGCAGGCCCGGCTTCACGTCGTCGTAGACGCGCGCCAGCAGCGCGTCGGTATCGGCGCCGGCCAGTTCGGTCACCGCCTCCAGCACCTTGGCCTCGCGGCGCAGCCGGTGCGCGACGATGCCTTCGAGCGCCTTGTGCGGCTGCGCCATCAGGAACCCATGCCCGGGGGCGAACCAGCTCAGCTCGACCTTGAGCAGCGCGCGCAGCGACTCGAGATAGGCGGCCATGTCGCCATCGGGGGGGCCGATGACGACCGTGGATGTCTGCATCACATGGTCGCCGGTGAACAGCATCTGCTCCTGTTCGAGCAGGTAGCACAGGTGATTGGACGCATGCCCGGGCGTGTGGAACACGGCGAGCGTCGTGTCCTGGTCGATGGCGAGGCGCTCGCCGTGTGCCAGGATGCGATCGGGCTTGAAGGCCGGATCCTGATTCTGGGGATAGTTGGCGATGCGGCCCAGCACCTGGGCTCCGGTGCGCTCGCGCAGTTCATTGGCCGCCGGCGAATGGTCCTGGTGCGTGTGCGTGACCAGGATCCAGCGGATCGGGCCCGGCGCGGCCTTCAGGATGGCCTCGACGTGCGGCGCGAGGCTGGGGCCCGGATCGATGACCGCCCATTCGTTGCGCGGCCCGCCGCCCACCAGATAGGTGTTGGTGCCCGGGCCGGTCATCATGCCGCTGTTGTCGGCGCTGACCCGGATCACCCGATCGGACAGGCGCACCGCGCGCCCCGGCACGATGGCATAGGAGGCCGTGCCATGGCCTTGCGGATCGAGCTTGCCGACCTCGGCCCAGGCGAACTGATCGGCGCTGACCGGCAGCATGCCCTGGGGTCCGTCGGCGATGCGCGGCATGGGCAGCGCGACCGTTCGCGGCGTGCGGGCATGCGCCATCATCTCGGCGGTCGTGGCGAACCCGGACAAGGTTTCGAGCGTGTAGCGGGTGGGATTGAGCAGCTTCAGTGATTCGCTGCGTGCGATCGCATCGGCCGGTGTCAGCCAGAGCTGCTCGACCAGTTCGATCTCGTCGTGGGCGGATTCCTGTTCGGTGGGCGCGATCGCAAAGAAGAACCGGGTATCCCAGCGCTTGGCCCGGATCGCCGGAGTGACCCAGCGGCTGAAGTAGGCGAGGCGGTCGGTGGCCAGCGTCAGGCCGAAGTGGCTGCAGAACTGGGCCATGGTGGCGTCGCCCCGATGCAGCCGCGAGCGCCAGGGCCCCATCTCGGCGCCGATATCGCCCGCCAGGTTCAGCAGGTGTCCATCGGCGCCGGTGGCCAGCAGCAGGCCGGCCTCTTCGAAGCATTCGCGGATGGCGGCCACGTAGTAGTCCAGGCCGCCTTCGGTCAGGCCCATCGAGGCGCTGGCCGCCGCATCGTCCAGGGTGCCGCAGAAGGCCGCACAGTCGCGATCCTGCGCGTCGAGCACGCCGCCCGGGAATACCCAGGCGCCGCTGCTGTGGTCGCCCCGCTCGGCGCGGCGCAGCAGCAGCACCTCGATGCCTGACGGCGAGTCGCGCATGACCACCACGGTGGCGGCGGTTCGCAGGGGGCGCGTTTCAGCGGCGGCATTGGGAGTGGGGGTGTCGGCCATGGCAGTCGGGGTCCTTCGCGCGCCGCCCGAAGCCTGTCGGAGTTGATGCTTGCGGGGGCCGACACAGTCTATCCAACCCATGCAGGCGTGGGACGACAGCCCTTCCGTTAACTTGTTCACAGCCGCTTCGCGGATCGGTCTGTAAAACGCTTTCATCGTTCGCGCCGGTCCGTTCGTCGGGCCGCGCTGGGACACAGAGCCGGTTTGCAGCCGGTCTACATGGGCAAACCCGGGGAAATCCGGGGACGCAAAGCTTCCGGCCTTCCCGGTGCCATCTGTCGATGGCCTCGAAAGGCAGCGGGGTTGCCGGCATCGGACAGCCGCAAGCGTCCGGTTCAATGCTGGTCAGGCGTTGCCCTTTTTCCGCGGCTGGATGCAGCCCGAGCAAAAAGAGGTCATCGATGTTTTTCCGCTTGAATCCAGTGCTGCGCACCGGCCTGACCCTCGCAGGTGTCGCCGCGCTGGCCAACCCCGTCGCGGGGCTCGCCCAGACGGCTGCGCAGGCCGCCCAGACCGAACTGAACAACTCGAAGTTCGTCAGCCAGATCGGCGCGGTCACCGCCTATGGCCTGAAGTTCACCGGGCTTGGCGTGAAGATCGCCGTGCTCGACACCGGCGTGAACGCGGCCAGCCCCGATCTGGCCGGCCGGATCGTCACCGGTCGCAATTTCACCGTCGCCACACCCAACACCTCGGTCGCCGACGGCAACGGCCACGGCACCCACGTCTCGGGCCTGATCGCCGCCAACCGCAACAGTGTCGGCATGTTCGGCGTGGCGTATTCGGCGCAGATCATGCCGGTGAAGGTGATTGCCGACAACGGCGCCGGCAATACCGCCTGGCTCAATGCCGGTCTGCGCTGGGCGGCCGATCAGCAGGCCTCGATCGCCAACATGTCGCTGGGCTCGACGGCTGCCTTCGACCCGGCGGCCCTCAAGTATGCGGTCGGCAAGGGCATGCTGATCGTCGCCGCGGCCGGCAATTCGGCGCTGGCGCAGCCGGGCTGGCCGGCGCGGTATGCGAGCCAGTCCTGGGCCAACGGGCAGATCATCAATGTGGTCGCGGTCGACTCGGCCAGCAAGATCGCCGCCTGGTCCAATCGCGCCGGCGACGCGATGAACTTCACGCTGGCCGCACCGGGTGCGTCGCTGATGTCGACCTACAAGACCGGTTACGCCCTGATGAGCGGGACCTCGATGGCCACGCCGGTGGTGAGCGGGGCGGCCGCGCTGATCCGCAGCCGATGGACCTACCTGTCGGCCAAGGACGTGGCCAACATCCTGTTCGTGACGGCAACCGACCTGGGCGCGGCCGGTGTGGACGCCATCTATGGCCGCGGTCTGGTCAATGTCGATCGGGCCATGAAGCCGGTCGGGCAGGTGGCCACGCCCGCCTATGGCGGCAAGACCGTGCCCCTGTACGGCGCCAGCGCGGGCGGCGCGCTGGCCGGCGCCATGAAGAATGCGGCGCAGGCCGGCCTGCTGATGGTCAGCGGCGTGGACGAATACGGCCGCGATTTCACCGCCGACATGAGCCGGGCGCTGGTCAAGACCCGCCCGCTGCTGGCCGACGAGCTGTTCGCGCTCAATCCGGCGGTCGCGGCGCCCTCGAGCCAGGGGCTTCGCGTCTCGCAGGGCAATGCCTTCGCGGCCCTGCCGGTCGCCCATCTGGGCTTCATGGACCAGGCCACCAGCCTGACGCAGCGCCTGCCGATCGGCGCGGGCTGGGCGATGGTGCCGGCGCTGGCCTCGCAGACCGACAAGGCGACGGCGGCCAGTCTGGCGCTCACCCGCACGCTGCCCCGCGACGGCGAGCTCGGCGTGGCGATGACTCAGATGAACGAGCAGCAGACCTTCCTGGGCGCAGCGACCCAGGGCGTGCTCGGGCTGGGGCATTCGGCGACCACGGCGCTGGCCTTGTTCGCTCGCGCGTCGATCGACGAGCACACCCGGCTGGATGCCTCGGTGTCGTTCGGCTCGACGCCGGCCGCCCAGGGCAGCCTGCTGGCGACGACCAGCGCGCTGAGCCAGGCGATGCGGGTCTCGCTGACCCGGCGCAATGCGCTGGTCGACGGCGACGGACTGGCGCTGGCGTTCGAGCAGCCGATGCGGGTCAGCGGGGGCACGATGAGCATCGAGCGGATGGTGGGCACCGATGCGGCCGGCGCGCCGATGATCGAGCGCGGCTCGGTCAGCATGAAACCCGATGGCCGCGAACTGCGCCTGAGCCTGCACTACTCGGTGCCGATGGGCCGCCGGGGCAGCCTGCAGCTGGCCGCGATGCATCGCAGCCAGCCCGGGCACTTCGCCGATGCGGCGTCCGAGCGCGCGGCGGCGATCCGCTACCGTACGGTGTTCTGATCCGGCGCCGCGACAGGCGGCGATTCGCGGCCTGCGCCGCTCCGTGCCGCTCTGTGCCGCGGCAACCGGCAGGGTCAGCGGCCGCTGAACACCGGTTTGCGCTTCTCGACGAATGCGCGCACGGCCTCGCGGTGGTCTTCGGTCTGCGCCGACAGGCTCAGGCGCTGCGCCTCGTGCACGACCGCGGTGTCGTGGTCGATGTCGCGCGCCTCGTCCAGGTTTTCCTTCATCAGGCGCAGGGCGACCGCCGGGCCCTGGGCGATCGAGCGCGCCAGCGCAAAGGCCTCCTCACGCAGGTTGGCATCGTCGACCACGCGATTGAACAGGCCGATGCGTTCGGCCCGCGCCGAGTCGACCCGCTCTGAGGTGAACATCATCTCGCGCGCGATCGGCGAGCCGACGGCGCGCGTCAGCAGCCAGGCGACGCCGTAGTCGCCCGACAGCCCGATGCGCGAGTAGCCGGCGCTGACGAAGGCGGACTTCGCGGCGATGCGGATGTCGCAGGCCAGCGCGATCGCCAGGCCGGCGCCGGCGGCCGCGCCCGGCAGCGCGGCGATCGTGGGCTTGCGCACGCCGACCAGCGCGCCGGTGAGGCGGCGATGGCGTTCGATCATGCCGGCGGCGCGTTCTTCGGCACTGAGCGACTTCTGGCTGCTGTTGTCGCCCATTCCCTTGACGTCGCCGCCGGCGCAAAACGCGGTGCCCGCGCCGGTTATCAGCAGCGCGCCCACGCGCGGGTCTTCGCCGCGCTCCTGGATCATCCGGCTCAGGGCCGGGGTCAGCTGGGGGGACATCGCATTGCGCGCCTCGGGGCGGTTCAGCGTGATCAGCGCGACGCCGTCGCGGATTTCGCACAGCAGCTGATCGGTACCGGTGTCGATGGTGATGGGTTCGGTGGTCATCGGGCTGGCTCCTGGGCCGGGGGGCATAGGGTGGAAGGAAGAAGGAAGGCCGGGCGGGTTAGCGCAGCCGCGCGCCCAGCGTGGGCCGGTCGGCACGGAAGCGGGCCAGCGCCGGCGGCGCGGATTCGCACAGCGCCTGGGCCAGCCACTCGCCGGTGACGGCCGACATCGTCAGGCCGAGATGGCCATGGCCGAAGGCGGCCCACACGTTGGGGTAACCGGGCAGGGGCCCGAGCACGGGCAGCGTGTCGGGCAGGCAGGGGCGATGGCCCATCCAGGTGGATTCGCCGTCGTCGGCGGGCAAGGCCGGGGCCTGCGGGAACACGCGCGCGAAATTCGAGCGCAGCAGCGCGAAGCGGCGCGGCGCCTCGGGCGCGGCGAGGCCGGCGAATTCCACCGTGCCGCCGGTGCGCACGCCCTCGCGCATCGGCACGATGAAGACCTTGCTGTCGGCCGACACCACCGGTCCGCGCAGCACCTGGCCGGGTGCCACCTCGAGGCTGCGCCGCTGCACGTGGTAGCCGCGCTGGGTTTCCAGCGGCACGCGCACCCCCAGCGGTTCGAGCAGCCGCATCGACCATGCGCCAGCGGCCAGCACGCAGGACGCGGCCGGCCAGCTGCGCCCCTGCGCCTGGAGGGCGCCGTCGGGCTGCAGTGCCTGCACCGGGGCCTGCACGAACTCGGCGCCCGCCGCCCGCAGGCTTTGCGCCAGACGCACGCACAAGCCGTGCGGATCGGAAATCGCCGCGGCCTGCGGCAGGAAGACCCCAAGCGGATAGGCCTCGCCGATGCCGGGCTGGCGGGCCAGCAGCGCGTCGCGATCGAGGTGCTCGCTGCGCACGCCATAGTCGTCGCGCAGGCGCCAGGCGAAGTCGTCCTTGGCCAGCGCGAGCCGCGACGGGTACAGGTGCAGCTGCCCGGTGTGATGGAGCAGGTCGGTGGCGCCGATTTCCTCCAGAACGCGCTGCCAGCTCGGCAGGGTCGGCGCGAGGATCTCGAGCAGGCTGTCGGCCACCTGGCGCACGCTGGCTTCGTCGGAGACCCGCACGAACTGGCGCAGCCAGGGCAGCGCGCGCAGCAGATAGCGCCGGCGCACGACCAGCGGCGCGTCGCTGTCGAGCAGCATCTTCAGCCCCGACATCGCGGCGCCTGGCGTGGCCAGGGGCACGACCGATCCCGAGGACAGCGAACCGGAGTTGCCGAACGACGCGCCCATCCCCGGTGCCTGGGCATCGAAGATCCGGACCGGGCGACCGCGCCGGATCAGCGCCCACGCCACCGACAGGCCGACGATGCCGGCGCCCACGATGTTGATCGGGCCCGGCATGGCCGCGGTGTCGTGCGCCACGGGCTTCCTACCGGTAGACGCCGTCCCAGGGACCGGACACGAGCTTGGCGCTGCGGCCGTCCTCGGTGGTGATCGGGCGGTTCAGCGAGAACACGGTTTCGGGGGTCAGGACGGAATAGTCCATGTAGCCCAGGCGGGCCAGCGGTTTCATCGACGGGGTGTCGACGATGCCGTCCTTGATGAACGCGTCGTCGATGTAGATCCCGACCACCAGACCGAACACCACGATGAAGGGCTCGCCCTTGCCGTCGGCCGGCCGCGGCATCTCGAGGGTCTTCCAGTGCCGGCACTCGAATGCGGCAGGGCTCTGCGCGACCCGCGGCGGCTTCACGTAGGTGGAGGCTGCCGGGGTCAGGCCGGCGAGTGCGAACTCGTCCACGCCCGGGGCCACCGTGGCCGAACTCATGTTCATCTGATCGCGCAGATCATAGGTGGCCAGCGAGCAGGTGAACTCGCCGTTGTCCTCGATGTTGCGCAGGCTGTCCTTGTGGCCGCCCGAGGCGAACAGCACCACCGGCGGGCGATCGCTGACCGCGTTGAAGAAGCTGTAGGGAGCGAGGTTGGGCACGCCGTTGCGATCGACCGTGGCGATCCAGCCGATCGGGCGCGGCACGGCCAGCGCTTTGAAAGGGTCGAATTTCAGGCCATGGTTGCGGCCGGTTGCGTCGTAGTGCATGTCGGGTCTCTCGTGAGCCGGGGTCTCTGGTCAGCCGGACACTACAACAGGTTCGCGGCCGGCGCTGTTGGCGCCTGACCATTATCCGATCCGAGCTGAGCCGCCAATGCCCGGGCCAGGTGGTCGTAGACTCGCCGAACCACGCGGCTGGACCGGATTTCGCGGTGCACCGCCAGCCAGCAGGGCAGGGCGGGAATGCGCAGCTGGGGCAGCAGCCGCTGCAGCCCTGGTGTCTGCGCCGCGTGATAGTGCGCCAGAAAGCCGATGCCGGCGCCGGCGGCAACCAGCCTTCCGTAGGCGAGGTGGTCGTCGGTCCGAACGACGAAGCGCTCGCGCGCGATGGCGATGCCCATGCCGGCGAATCCCCGGGTCAGGGTGTCGTCGGTGTCCATGCCGACCAGCCGGTGCGAGAGCAGCTCGTCGGGGCTGCGCGGCACGCCGGCCCGGGCCAGGTACGAGGCGTGGGCGTAAGCGCCGATGCCGATCTCGCCGATCTTGCGCGCGACCAGCGAGTTCTGCACGGGCCGCACCATGCGCACCGCGATGTCGGCCTCGCGGCGCAGCAGGTTGGTCAGCGCATTGGACGAGACCAGTTCGATCTGGATGCCGGGTTCCAGCCGCTGCAGCTCGGCGAGGACGGGAGGCAGCAGATGATTGGCCGCGACCTGGCTGGTGGTGATGCGCACCACGCCGGTGGTTGCCTGCCGCTGTCCGGCCAGCGAGCGGCCGAGTGCGTCGGCGCCGTCCTGCATCGTGCGCGCCGCCTCGATGATCGCGAGCGCGGCCGCGGTCGGCACGACGCCGCGCCCGGTGCGCTCGAACAGCGGCGCACCGAGCTGTCCCTCGAGCTCGGCAATGTGCCGGCTCAAGGTGGGCTGCAAGGCGCCGGTGCGCCGGGCCGCCCCGGTGAGGCTGCCGGCGTCGACCACCGCCAGGAAGCTGCGCACCAGCGACCAGTCGAAGCGCGTGCGGTCCAGCGGTGGGTTATGTGCCATGCGAAAGTGTATGGGTCATATGCCAAAACCGGCAATAGGCGAATGGCCCGCGCGACGCCAGAATGAGGCCATCGAACTTCATCTGGGAATCCCGCGATGCCTGCTTCTCTTCCTCCGGTTCTCGTGCTCGGCGCCAGCGGGCGCTTCGGCCTGGCGGCGGTCCATGCCTTCGCGGCGGCCGGCCATCCGGTGCTGGCGCAATCGCGCCGCCTGCCCGCCGGCCTGCCGGCCGGTGTCCGCCATCTGGCGATGGCCCCGGGTGACCCGATGCTGGTGCCGCTGGCGCAGGGCGTGCGCACGGTGGTCCATGCGGTCAATCCGCCGTATGACCGCTGGGAGCGCGAGGCCCTCGAGCTGGCGCGCCAGGGCATGGACCTGGCTGGCCGCCTGAACGCGACCTTCATGCTGCCCGGCAATGTCTACAACTACGGCGAGCCGATGCCCGCGGTGCTGGCGCAAGACACGGTGCAGCACCCGACCACCCGCAAGGGACGCATCCGCTGCGAGATCGAGGCGCTGTTGGCGCAGCGCGCCGCTCGCGGCCTGGACGGCGTGGTGATTCGGGCCGGCGACTTCTTCGGCGGGGGCACCGGCAGCTGGCTGGACCTCGTGATCACCAAGTCGCTGGGCGCAGGCAAGCTGGTGTATCCCGGGCCGCTGGACCGGCCTCACGCCTGGGCCTACTTGCCCGATCTGGCGCGCGCCTTCGTGGCGGCGGCCCTGCGCCAGCAGGCGCAGGCGGCGCCGCGCGGCCTGCAGCGCTTTCATTTCGCCGGCCACACGGCAACCGGCGAACAGTGGCTGGCGGCCATCGAATCCGCGGCGCGCGCGCTGGGTGTCGCGCCGGCGCGGGGGTTCTCTCGGGGCGGCATGCCCTGGGGCCTGATCCGCGCCGGCGGACTGATCGTGCCGATGTGGCGCGAGATTGCCGAGATGGCCTACCTGTGGCGCGAGCCGCATCGGCTGGACGGGCAGGCGCTGGCGCGCGCGGTGGGCGAACTGCCGGTCACGCCGCTGGCCGATGCGCTGTCCGAGAGTCTGGTCGCGCTGGGCCTGGCGATGCGCCGGGCCGCGTGAACGTCGATCGGTCGCCGCAAGCCCGGGCCGATGCCCGGATCGCGGGCGCGGGCGCATAAAATGCAGGCACTATCGCCATCACGCCTGCGTCCCGAGGACCCCATGACCGAACTCGACCGATTCCTAGCCTGCCGTGACCTGCTGCTGACCCACCGGACCGACTACGCCAGCGCCATCGCGTCGTTCCAATGGCCGGCGCTCGACCGGTTCAACTGGGCACTCGACTATTTCGACGCCATCGCGCGCGACAACCCGGCGCCGGCCCTGCACATCGTCGAGGAGTCCGGCAGCCAGGCCCGGCTCAGTTATGCGGAGCTGTCGCAGCGATCCAACCAGGTGGCCAATTTCCTGGTCGGGCTCGGTGCGAAGCATGGCGACCGCATCCTGCTGATGATGGGCAACGAAGTGCCGCTGTGGGAGACCATGCTGGCGGCCATCAAGCTGGGGGCAGTGGTCATTCCGGCCACCACGCTGCTGTCGGGCGACGACCTGGCCGACCGGCTGCAGCGCGGCAATGTGCGCCACATCGTCACCAATGCCGCCGGCATGGCCAAATTTCAGGAGCTGCCGGCGGCCGCGCTGGCGGGACTTTCGATGATCACCGTGTCCACCGGCGCGGCCGGCCTGCCGAACGGATGGATCGACTTCGGCCGCTCGCGCGACGCCGAAGTGCGCTTCGCGCCGGCCCAGGCCACGCGGGTCACCGATCCGATGCTGGAGTACTTCACGTCCGGCACCACCGCCAAGCCCAAGCTGGTCCAGCACACCCAGCAGAGTTATCCGGTCGGGCACCTGTCGACGATGTACTGGCTGGGCCTGAACAAGGGCGATGTGCACTGGACGGTCAGTTCGCCCGGCTGGGCCAAGCATGCCTGGAGCTGCTTCTTCGCGCCGTTCAACGCGCAGGCCTGCGTGTTCATCTACAACTACAACCGGTTCAACGGTCCGGCCATTCTCGGCACGCTGGTCGAGCACCAGGTGAACACGCTGTGCGCCCCGCCCACGGTGTGGCGCATGCTGATCCAGGAGGATCTGAAGGCCTGGCCGGTCAAGCTGCGCGAACTGATCTCCGCCGGCGAGCCGCTGAACCCCGAAGTGATCGAGCAGGTGCGCGCGGCATGGGGCCTGACCATCCGCGACGGCTACGGCCAGACCGAGACCACCGCGCAGATCGGCAACCCGCCCGGCGCGCTGCTCAAGCCGGGCTCGATGGGCCGTCCGCTTCCGGGCTACCGCATGGTGCTGCTCGACCCCGATGGCAAGCCGGGTGAGGAAGGCGAGATCTGCATCGACCTGGCGCACCGGCCGACCGCGCTGATGACCGGGTATGCCGACGACGCCGAAAAAACCGCCGAGTCGATGCGCGACGGCTTCTATCACACCGGCGACGTCGGCATGCGCGATGCCGAGGGCTACATCACCTATGTCGGCCGGGCCGACGATGTGTTCAAGGCCTCGGGCTATCGCATCAGCCCCTTCGAGCTCGAGAGCGCGCTGATCGAGCATCCGGCGGTGGCCGAAGCCGCGGTGGTCCCGTCGCCCGATCCGGTGCGCGGCTTCGTGCCCAAGGCCTACGTGATCCTGGCGCCGGGCCATGCGGCCAATGCCGAGACTGCGGCGGCGATCTTCCGCTTCCTGCGCGAACGGGTATCGGGCTACAAGCTGGTCCGGCGGATCGAGTTCAGCGACCTGCCCAAGACCATCTCCGGCAAGATCCGCCGGGTCGAACTGCGCGGCCAGGAGTCCGGCCGCGCGGCGGGCGCAGCGCGCACCGAGCTCGAGTTTCTCGAGGAGCAGTTCCGCTAGTTTCGGCGCCCCCGCCCCCCCCGGCCCGCCCGGCGGGCCGCGCCGGCGCCGCGGCCCGGGGGGGCGGCGGCCCGGCCCGCGCGCCGGCCCCCCGAGATCGCTGCTGGTGCACATCATGAGCACTTCGTGGTCGATGTGATCCAGGGTGGTGCGGGCACCTCGACCAACATGAACGCCAACGAGGTGATCGCCAACCTCGCGCTGCGCCGGATGGGCCGCCCGCCTGGCGAGTATTCGGTGCTGCATCCGATCGAAGACGTCAATGCGTCGCAGAGCACCAACGACGTGTACCCCACCGCCCGGTCCGCCTGCTTCGGCATGGGCTGCTGGCCGCGATGGCCTGCGCGCGAATCCTTAGCGCAAGGCGGCCGGTTTGCCGACGTGCGAAGGGGCCGCACCCGCTCAGGATGCGGTGCCGATGACGCTGGGCCAGGAGTTCCGGACCTACGCGGTGATGCTGGGCGAGGACGAAGCGCGCCTGCGCGAGGCGATCGCGCTGATCCGCGAGATCAACCTGGGGGCCACCGCGATCGGCACCGGCATCAACACCGATCCGCGCTACTGCGCGCTGGCGTGCGCGCACCTCAGCGAGGCCAGCGGCCTGACGCTGCTGCGCGCCCCCGACATGATCGAGGCGACCCAGGATACCGGGGCCTTCGTGCAGCTGTCGGGCGTGCTCAAGCGCGTGGCGTGCAAGCTGTCCAAGACCTGCAACGACCTGCGCCTGCTGTCCTCCGGACCGCAAGCCGGCCTGGGCGAGATCAATCTGCCGGCGCGCGCGGCGGGCTCCAGCATCATGCCGGGCAAGGTCAACCCGATCATTCCCGAAGTGGTCAACCAGATCGCCTTCGAGGTGATCGGCAACGACATGACGGTGACCATGGCCTCCGAGGCCGGACAGCTGCAGCTCAATGCCTTCGAGCCGATCATCGCCTGGAGCCTCTTCAAGAGCATCGAGCACCTGGCCGCGGGCTGCCGCACGCTGGCGCTCAATTGCGTGGACGGCATCACCGCCAACCGCGAGGTGATGGCGCGGCGGGTGCGCAACTCGGCCGGCCTGGCCACCGCGCTGAACCCCTACATCGGCTACGAGAACGCAACCCTGATCGCGCGCGAGGCCGTCGCAACCGGGCGGGCGGTCGCCGATCTCGTCCTGGAACGCGAATTGCTATCTCAGGAAGCATTGGACCAGATCCTGCGGCCCGAGGTGCTGACCCGGCCGCATCGGGTCAGCGGCATCGCCCCGGTTCGCCAAGCCCCCGGTACGGGAAAACCCCAGTAAGTCTCGAACGGTGAACACGCGTTTCATGGCGAGGCGAACCGCCGCCGCAGGCCGGCCAAACCGTATACTTCAAGTCACAAAACAGGAGAAACCCGTATGTATAAAGCAGTCGTTCTGACCGCGGTCGCGGCCGCCCTGATGGTCAGCCAAGCCAGCGCGCAAGACCTGGCCGGCACACTCAAGAAGATCAAGGAAACCGGCACGATCAACATCGGCCATCGCGAATCGTCCATCCCCTTCTCGTACCTGGACGACAAGCAGCAGCCGATCGGCTATGCGATGGACCTGTGCATGAAGGTCGTCGACGCGGTGAAGGCCGAACTGAAGCTGCCCGCGCTGAAAGTGGCGCTGCAGCCGGTCACGTCCAGCAACCGCATCCCGCTGCTGCAAAACGGCACCATCGACCTCGAATGCGGCTCGACCACCAATTCGGTGGCCCGTCAGCAGCAGGTGGCCTTCGGCCCCACGTACTTCGTCATCAACGTGACGGCCGCGGTCAAGAAGACCTCGGGCATCAACAGCCTGGCCGAACTGAACGGCAAGAACATCTCGACCACCTCGGGCACCACCGCGGTCCCGCTGCTCAAGGGCTATGAAAAGACCAAGAGCGTCGACGTGAAGGAAATCTACGGCAAGGACCACGCCGAGTCCTTCCTGCTGATGGCCGACGACCGGGCGGTGGCCTTCGTGATGGACGACATCCTGCTGGCCGGCCAGATCGCCAACTCCAAGACGCCCGATGCCTACAAGATCCTGAACGAGTCGCTGCGCCAGGAACCCTACAGCATGATGCTGCGCAAGGACGATCCGCAGTTCAAGTCGCTGGTCGACAAGACGATCTCCGGCGTGATGAAGTCCGGCGAGATCGAAAAGATCTATGCCAAATGGTTCACCAGCCCGGTGCCGCCCAAGGGCATCAACTTGAAGTTCCAGCAGACCGCGCCTCTGAAGGATGCCTTCAAGACCCCCAATGACAAGGGTGTTTGAAGGGCGTTGATGCAGGTTCGAGCCGGTCGCGCGTCAAGCCGACCGGCTTTTCTTTGCCTGCGCCCGACCGGGTGCAGGGCGACCAACGGGGCCAGCCACGATGAACCTGGGCATCTTCTTCGAAATCACCGCCGACGGTGACAGTGTCTGGTGGCAGTCGCTGGCCAGCGGACTGGGCTGGACCCTGTCGACAGCGCTCTTTGCCGGGCTGATCGCCTTCTTCCTGGGCTCGGTGCTGGGCGTTGCGCGCACCACCAGCCGCCCCTGGCTGGTCCGGCTGGGCAATGCCTATGTCGAGCTGTTTCGCAACATCCCGCTGATCGTCCAGTTCTTTCTCTGGTACTTCGTCATTCCGGGCCTGATCCCCGCGGTCAAGCGCTGGGTCACCACGCTGGATCCCACCGAGCACCAGTTCGTCACCGCGGTGGTCTGCCTGGGGCTGTTCACCGCCTCTCGCATCAGCGAGCAGGTGCGCTCGGGCATCCAGTCGCTGCCGCGCGGCCAGCGCGCCGCGGGCTACGCGGTCGGCCTGACCGAGCCGCAGACCTACCGTTACGTGCTGCTGCCGATGGCCTACCGGATCATCATTCCGCCGCTGACGTCGGAAACCATGAACCTGATCAAGAACACCGCGGTGGCCTACTCGATCGGCCTGACCGAGATGTTCTTTCGCACCCGCGAAATGGGCGAGATGACCTTCCGTTATTTCGAGGCTTTCGCGGCCGCCACGCTGGTCTACGTGACCATCGCCATGACGGCCAACCGCGTGATGGCCTGGGTCGAGCGGCGGGTCGCGGTGCCCGGCTACATCAGCGGGAGCAAATGATGGAAGCCCTCGAATTCGATGTGCTCGCGCGCAGCTGGCCCTACCTGATGAAGGGCCTGCAGTACACGCTGCAGCTGACGCTGATCGGAGCCATTGGCGGGACGATCTTCGGCACGCTGCTGGCGATGGCGCGGCTGTCGTCGATCAAGGCGCTGTCGGCGCTGGCCGCCGGCTATGTGAACCTGATGCGCTCGGTGCCGCTGCTGCTGGTGATCTTCTGGTTCTACTTCCTGGTGCCGGTGCTGCTGCAAAGCATCACCGGGTCCGACCGTCCGCCGCAGATCGGCGCCGAGCGCTCGGCCTACTTCACCTTCATCATGTTCGAGGCCGCGTACTTCTGCGAGATCATGCGCGCCGGCATCCAGAGCATCTCCAAAGGCCAGGTGGGTGCGGCCTACGCGATCGGCCTGGACTACTGGCAGGCGATGCGCCTGATCGTGCTGCCGCAGGCCTTTCGCAACATGCTGCCGGTGCTGCTGACCCAGACCATCGTGCTGTTCCAGGACGTCTCGCTGGTGTCGCTGCTCAACGTGACCGACTTCGTCGGCGCGGCCAGCAAGATCGCGCAGCGCGACAGCCGCGTGGTCGAGATGTACCTGTTCGTGGCCGTCATCTACTTCGTGCTGTGCTTCGCGCTGTCGTTCGCCGTCAAGCGTCTGCAGCTGAAGATCGCCATCATCCGCTGACCCTCCTGAGCACCCCGAGAGAACCGACATGGGCATGATCGATTTCAAGAACGTCAGCAAATGGTATGGCAGCTTCCAGGTGCTCACCGACTGCAGCACGAGCATCAACAAGGGTGAGGTGGTGGTGGTCTGCGGACCGTCGGGTTCCGGCAAGTCCACGCTGATCAAGTGCGCCAACGCGCTCGAGCCCTTCCAGAAGGGCGAGATCTTCATCGACGGCGTGTCGGTGGGCGCCGCCGGGACCGACCTGCCCAAGCTGCGCTCGCGCATCGGCATGGTGTTCCAGCACTTCGAGCTGTTTCCGCACCTGTCCATCACCGAGAACCTCACGCTGGGCCAGATCCGGGTGCTCAAGCGCAGCCCCGAGGAGGCCAAGGACAAGGGCATGAAGCTGCTGGAACGGGTGGGTCTGTCCGCGCATGCGGCCAAGTTCCCGGGGCAGCTGTCGGGCGGTCAGCAGCAGCGGGTGGCCATTGCGCGGGCGCTGGCGATGGACCCGATCGCCATGCTGTTCGACGAGCCCACCTCCGCGCTCGACCCCGAGATGGTCAACGAGGTGCTCGACGTGATGGTGCAGCTGGCCAAGGAAGGCATGACGATGATGGTGGTCACCCACGAGATGGGCTTTGCCCGCAAGGTAGCCGACCGCGTGATCTTCATGGACCAGGGCAAGATCGTCGAAGACTGCACCAAGCGCGAATTCTTCGACACCCCGCGCGGGCCGCGGGCGCAGGAGTTCCTGTCGAAGATTCTGAGCTCGCACTAGCCTCCGGGTTCGCCCCGGAGCCGGCGGGCGGGACTAGGTCTTGGGCGGCCCCGGCAGCCGCTCGAACGTTGGCATGCCTTCGTCGATGTGATGGAAGGCCTGCTTGTCGATCGTGTAGATCGCCATGTCGGGCTTGCCGTACTGGCCCGGGTCGTCCATAGACCCCACCTTGACGATGATCATGCCGGGGCGCTGCGGACGCGTGACCATGTGCGTGCCGCAGTCGGGACAGAACTCGCGGGTGACCGGGCGCGCCAGGTCGGTGCGGGTGAAGCCCTTGGGCGCGCCCTTCGTATAGCGAAAGCCGGCCACGGGCATGGCCATGAACACATTGGGCGAGCCGCCGGCGATGTACTGGCACTCGCGGCAATGGCACTGCGCCTTCATCATCGGTTCGCCCTGCGCCTCGTAGCGCACCGCGCCGCAATAGCATCCGCCTTCTATCTGCATCGGGGCCTCCTTGGGCAAGTTGCCGCTGAACGTTGATGGCGCGGGCCGCACGCGGCCCGCGCCGGTTTACCAGAGCTTGCCGTTCACGAAATACATGCCGATCCAGGGCTGCCAGATCACGATGCCCAGGCAGACCAGCATCAGCACGATGAAGGGCAGCGCCGCCTGGACCAGCGTGCTGAACTGCTGCTTGAAGGCACCCATGGCCACCAGCAGGTTCAGGCCCACCGGCGGGGTCAGGTAACCGATCTCCAGGTTCAGGATCATGATCAGGCCGAAGATCACCTTGTTGTAGCCATAGGCCTCGGCCACCGGCGCCAGCAGCGGCGCCAGCACCAGGATGGCTTCGCCGGTGGTCATCAGGCAGCCCACGCCCAGCAGCAGCACGTTCACCATCACCATGAACATCAGCGGGCTGTCGATGTAGCCCTGCATGAAGGTCACCATCATCGCGGGCACGCGGTGTTCGGTCAGCACGATGTTCAGGCTGAGCGCGATCGCCAGCACCGGGAACAAGGAGCCACCCAGCTTCGAGGCGTCGAGCACCACGCCGTAGAAGTCTTTCAGCGCCAGTTCGCGGTGGATGAAGATCTCGACCAGCATCGCGTACACCAGCGCAACAGCCGCCGCCTCGGTGGCGGTGAAGTAACCTGTGTAAATGCCGCCCAGCAGGATCACCGGCATCATCGCCGCCCAGATGCCCTCTTTGGTCGCGACCCACAATTCGGCGCCATCGAACTTTTCGGACTTGATGTGCCGGTTGACGAAGATGGCGTAGGCCGACAGCACGACGGTGAGCAGGATGCCCGGGCCGAAGCCCGCGGCGAACAGCTCGGTCACCGAAGTTTCGGTGACCAGGCCGTAGATGATCATCGGGATCGACGGCGGGATGATGATGCCCAGCGTGCCGCCGGACATGATCGCGCCCAGCGTGAACTTGACGTCATAGTTGGCCGCCCGCATGGCCGGGTACATGACCGAGCCCACCGCCAGCATCGTGACGATCGACGAGCCCGAGATGGCCGCGAAGATGGCGCAGCTCAGGATGCAGGCCACCGCCATGCCGCCGGGCAGCGGCCGCGTGACTGCCGACAGGATGCGGATCAGGCGTTTGGCGGTCGTGCCCTTGGTCATCACGTTGCCGCATAGGATGAACAGGGGGATCGACAGGATGACCTCTTTGTCGAGCCCGACCCACATGTCCTCGATGATGTAGTCGAGCTGCGCCTTGCCCCAGAAGATCTGCACGTACGCTGCGACGGCCAGCAGGATGACGAGCAGCGGTTGGCGCAGAACCAGCAGCGCCAGGATCAGCGCCACCAACAAGAGAGCGATCATTCCTGGAACTCCGGCGGGATCGGGCGGACCGCGGGCCAGATCGCAAAGCAGATATAACGCACCGCCGCTGAAAAGAATCCCAGCGGGATGGCAAGCTGAAACGGCCAGACCGGCCAGTTCAGCACCGGCGCACGAAGGTCGGTGCTCATCGAGGATTGCACGAACTCCAGCCCGTACCAGGTGACCCCGAGCAGGAATGCCCCGGAGAGCAGGTCGGCCAGCCGATCGGCGCCGGGCCCCCAGGCTTTGGGGATCCAGCCGAAGGCCACCCGCGGCACCAGATGGCTGGCGGTGGCGGTGGCGATGCCGATGCCGCAGAAGCTGCCGACCACCAGCGCATACACCGACATGCGCTGCGAGGACGGCACGCCGGTGGCGCCCAGGTTCATGCCCAGCGCCTTGGAAACCGGGCCGACGAACTCCCGGCCCAGCACGTCGACGATCAGGATAATCGCGATGAATCCGAAGGCGGCCACGGCGACCAGGCATTCCGCCCGATGCCAGCCGTCGAGAAAGCGTCGCATCCCGGGCGACGCGCTGAGCGAGGCCGTCATGTCAGGACTTGCCCTCGCAGGACTTGCGGCCGGCTTCCATCGCCTGGAAGAACTTCTCGGACTCGCCGCCGACTTCCTTGACGATCTTCGGCCAGACCGGCTGGACGACCTTGCGCCATTCTTCGCGCTGCGCCGGGGTGGCCTGGATCATCTGGCCGCCCGCCTTCACATGCATGCCGCGCAGCACGTCTTCGAAGCCGCGGATTTCCTTGCGCAGCAGGTCGGCCGGCCGGCGTGCGACCGCCTTGAGCAGTGCCGCCTGCATGTCCTTGGGCATCTTGTCGTAGGTGGCCTTGTTCATCATGATGATGCCGGGTGCGTCGTACAGTTCGAGCCGCGTCATCACCGGCGCGACCTTGCCCAGGCCCGACGGAAAGTAGAACGTGATGATGGTGGCGCCCACTTCGGCCAGGCCGGTCTGGAAGGCCGACGAGACCTCGGTGATGCCGATGAAGCTGGGGTTGGCGCCCAGCGCTTCCCACATCATCGAGTTGACCTTGTTCGACGCCGCGGCGGCCTTCAGGCCATTGACCTCCTTGGGAGTCAGGAAAGGCTTCTTGCCGTAGATGTCGACAGTGCCCACTTCGGTCCAGCCCAGGAACTGCACGCCCTTCTTGGCGAGCAGATCGGTGACCGGCTTGGTCAGCGCGGTGTCCAGCGTGCAGTCGAGTTCCGCATAGTTCTTGAAGTAGAACGGCATCTGGAACAGCGCGATCTCGGGCGCCAGCAGCGCCACCGCGCCGGCCGAGAAGCCGCCCATGTCGATGCGCCCGCGCGCGATCTGCTGCGCGGTGTCCTGCTCGTTGCCCAGCTGCGCGGCGATGAACTGGTCGATCTTGATCTTGCCGCCGCTTTCTTCCTCGACGTCTTTCGCGAAGCGCTCGAGCTGGGTCACCCAGGGCGTCTTGGCGGGTGCGCCGGTGGTGTAGCGGTAGGTGAACTGGGGCGCGGTCTGCGCGTGCAGCAGGCTGCTGCCCATGGCGAGCGACAGCGCCACGGCGGCCGCCGTTTTCAATCCGGTACCAAGAGTCAGCATGGCAGGTCTCCTTGTTGATTGCGCGGGCAATGATTGCAGTGCGCAAATGTTGTGGTTGCGAATCTCGCCGATGTGAGGAGCGAACGCAAGGATTGGCGATGCTGCGCCGCGCCAAGTCGTTTCGCTCAATCGCTTACGTGGATCCCTCACTGCCGGCGAGATTGAAACAACGTCCGAACGGCGGGTTCGTCTATCGGGTATACCCTCACATCGACCCGGACCTTTCCGGCCGGCCCCTATCGTCAATGCCAGGAGCATGTCCATGTCCCCCGCCCCCGACAGCCCAGCCGCGAGCGCTTCGCGCGAAGATCCGCCTCACTTCCGCCTGGAACCGCAGGGCGATGACGCCGTGGTGTTCCGGATCACCCGACCCGCCAAGCTCAATGCGATCACCAAGCAGGTCCTGATGGCGCTGAGCGCCTGCCTGGACGACATGGAACGCAAGGGCCAGCGTCTGCTGGTGGTGACCGCCGAAGGCGAGCGCGCGTTTTGCGCCGGCACCGATCTGGCCGAGACCCAGCAGATGCCGCCCGATGCGCGGCAGGACAAGAGTGCGATGGCGCGCGCCCTGCTGGTTCGGCTGTCGCGCTCGAAGGTTCTGAGCGTCGCCGCGATCAACGGTCTGGCCTATGGCGGAGGACTCGAGCTGGCGATGGCCTGCACCTTCCGGGTGGCCGCCCCTCATGTGAAGGTCTCGCTGCCGGAGATCAAGCTGGGCATCCTGCCCGCCTACGCGGGAACGCAATTCCTGCCGGCGCTGGTGGGTTCCGCGCGGGCCCTGGACATGATGCTGACCGGCCGTCCCGTGCCGGCGCAGGAGGCGCTATCAATGGGCCTGGTCAATCGCGTGACGGCTCCAGGGGCCGATGTGCTGACCGAGGCGATCGCATTGGGCCGCGAAGCCGTCCAGTTCAGCCCGGACGCGATCGCCGGTATTCGCGAATGTGTGGCGGCGGCCGGTGCCGAGGTCACCGATGACGGACTGGCGGTCGAGGACCGCGTGGTCCGAGCGGTGGGAAAGACCGACAATGCGCGCGAGGGTGTCGCGGCATTCCTGGAGAAGCGGCCGGCAGTGTTTCGATAAGGGGGTTAGCCGGCCCGGCCCAGCCGCCTTGCCCAGTAGTCGAAGGTCGCGCCGACGATCGATGGCTTGAGCAGAAACGACCTTGCGTGCAGCGCCAGCGCCGGGTCGATTTCACCGATCGTGCCGGCGGACTGCGCCAGCAGTTGCAGGCGGGCCGCGCGCTCGAAGAACACCGCCAGGAAGCAGGCCTGCTCGACACTTTCGCCAGCAGCCAGGAACCCGTGATGGGCCAGCAGGATGGTCTGCTTGTTGCCCAGCGCCGCCGAGATGATCCGGCCTTCGTCGTCGGCCACCGGCAGCCCCGGCCAGGTCGGCAGATAGGCGCAGTTGTCCGCGAAGGGCGTGGCATCCATGTGCGACACCTTCAGCGGCACGCCGATCATCGACAGCGCGGACGCATGCGGCGGGTGGGTGTGCACGATCGCCTGCACGTCGGGCCGATTTCGGTAGACCCACAGATGGAAGCGGGTGGCCGGATTGGCGATGGCGCCCGAGCCGTCGGTGCAGACGAGATCGTCGTCGATCTCGACCATGCGCTGTGCACTGGCTTCGTCGAAGCCCCAGCCGAAGGCCAGGGTGACGAAGCGCCCGGGGGTTTCGGCACGGGCCGAAATCTGGCCGGCCAGGCCCGACTCGTGCCCTTCGGCGGCCAGGATGCGGCAGGTGTCGGCGAGGGTCTCGCGCACGGGGCGCACGACGCGGGTTCGGGCGTCCACGCTGCGCTCGGCGAGCTCGCGCATCTGCGCCGGATCGAGGGGCTGCGGGTCGGGTGTCACGGCAGTCTGCTCCGCTATTTCATCAGGCTGGGCAGGTACAGCGAGATCACCGGGAAGGCGATCAGGATGCCCAGTCGCACCACGTCGGCCAGCATGAAAGGCAGCACGCCGCGGAAGATCGTCTTGGTCGGCACCTCGGGCAGCAGCGAATTGAGGACGAACAGGTTCATGCCCACCGGCGGGCTGATCAGGCCGATCTCGACCACCACCACGATCAGCACGCCGAACCAGATCGGATCGAAGCCCAGGTGCGTGACCAGCGGGAAGAACACCGGCACCGTGAGCAGGATCATCGACAGCTCCTCCATCGCGGTGCCCAGCAGCACGTAGATCACGCAGATGGCGGCCACCACCATGATCGGCGACAGATTCAGCGAAGTGACCAGGTGCTTCAGGTCGCCGGGCATCGAGGTGTAGTTGACGAACTCGGCGAACATCAGCGCGCCGATCAGGATCGTGAACAGCATCGCCGTGGTGCGCCCGGACTCGGCCAGCGCGTCGAACAGCGTGCGCCAGGTGATTGCCCGCCGAGCCACCGCGAAGCATAGTGCGCCGAAGGCGCCGATGCCCGCGCCCTCGGTGGCGGTGAACACGCCGCCGTAGATGCCGCCCATCACCACGATGAACAGGCCCGCCACAGTCCAGATGCCCTTGAGGGCGGTGAAGCGCTGGCCCCAGGTGGAGCGTTCGCCGCGCGGTCCGGCCTGCGGGTCGCGCCAGGTGATCCACAGCACCGCCATGCACAGCAGGAAGGTGGCCAGGATGCCCGGCAGCACGCCGGCGGCGAACAGCTTGCCGATGCTGGTCTCGGTCATCACGCCGTAGATGACCATCAGCGTGGACGGCGGGATCAGGATGCCCAGCGTGCCGCCGGAGGCGATCGCGCCAGTGGAGAGCGCGTCGGAATAGCCCAGGCGCTTCATGGCCGGGTAGGCCACCTTGGCCATCGTGGCCGCGGTGGCGATCGACGAGCCGCAGATGGCGCCGAAGCCGGCACAGGCCACCACGGTGGCCATCGCCAGGCCGCCGCGCAGATGGCCGATGAACACATAAGCCGCGCGGAACAGTTCCTGCGACATGCCGGCACGCGTGACCAGGTTGCCCATCAGGATGAACAGCGGCACGACCGACAGCGTGTAGTTGCGGCCGGTCTCGTAGACCTTGGTCTGCACCATCGCGAAGGCGGGGGCGAAGTTCCAGTCGCGCAGGTAGGCCACGCCCAGGAAACCGATCACGCCCATCGAGACGGCAATCGGCACGCGCAGCAGGGCCAGGGCCATCATCAGGCCCAGACCGATCAGGGCTTCGGTCATGTCGTGCTCGTCTTGTCGGGATCGAAATCGGGTTCGTCCTCGACCGAGATCGGACCGAACATCTTGAACAGGTGGATCAGGCCGGTGACCGCGACCATCGTCGTCATGAAATACACGAACGGGCCGACCGGAATCTTGAGCACGTCGGTGGTGTCGCCGTAGGCGGCGATCTTGCCGGCCTTCAGCCACACCAGCCAGGCCATGCCCAGGATAATCACGCCGCACAAGCCGTGCACGAAGCGGCGCAGCAGCGCCCGCGCACTGCGGCCCAGGATTTTGTCGATGAAATCCATCGTGACGTGCTCGTCGGCCCGCGAGACCAGCGGCAGGCCGGCGAAGATCAGCGACAGCAGCGCCAGTTCGGTGATTTCGAAAGCACCCCGCAAGGGGGTGTTGAACACATAGCGGCCCAGCACGTCGGCGAAGGTGAGCAGCATCATCACCAGCAGCAGCAGGCTGGCGGCGGCCCCGAGTGCCACATCGAACCAGGATTTCTTGTTGGACACTCGAGGCCTCCGGCAGGGATCAGGGCCGGCTTATTTGCCGGCTGCCACGCGCTTGACCTCTTCGCGGAACTCGACCAGGACCTTGGCGCCGTCGACGCCCTTGGCGTTGGCGGCCTTGACCCACTCCTGCTCGAGCACGGCCGCGCGCTGCTTGACCCCGGCAACGAGAGCCGGCGTGGCCGGCAGGATCTGCACGCCCGCGGCCTTCATCACTTCCAGGCCCTTGGCATCGGCCACGTCCCACGACTTGCCGAACATCCGCGCCAGCTTCTCGCCGGAGATCGACATGATCGCGTCCTGGTCCTGCTTGGACAGCTTGTTGAACTTGTCCTCGTTCATGAAGAAGCCGAAGGCCGAGCCGTAGAAGCCGCCCGGGAAGATGGTGGCGTACTTGACGACCTTGTCGAGCTTGAACGACACGATCGATTCGAGCGGGAAGAAGGTGCCGTCGGCCACGCCGGAGCTGAGCAGTTCGTACGACTCGGGAGCCGGCTTGACGAAAGCCGAGGCGCCCAGCGCGCGCGCCATTTCTTCGGCCACGCCGCCGCCGGTGCGGATCTTCATGCCGGCCAGGTCATCGACGCTGTCGATGGGCTTCTTGGTGTTGAACATCTGGCCCGGGCCGTGGGTGAACACGCCGATCAGCTTGACGCCCTTGTACTCGCCGGCCTTGGCCAGAAATTTTTCGTGGATGCGCCAGTAGGCGACCGAGTTGATCTCGGCGGTGGCGCCGCCGCCGGGCAGCTCGGGCAGCTTGGGCAGGATGTGGCGGGCCGGCAGGTAGCTGGCGGTGACGTACGACACATCGACCAGACCATCCTTGACCGCGTCGAAGGTGCCGGGAGCGGCGGCGGGCGCCTTGGGCAGCATCTGGAACTTGACGCGGCCATTGGTGGCTTTTTCGATCTCGGCGCCCCAGGCGGCCAGCGTGACGGTGAGCGAGTGGCTGGGGGGCACCCAGCTGGACATCGTCAGGACCGTCTGGGCCGTGGCGACAGCGGGCAGCAGCGCGGACACGGCCAGCGCAGCCACGGTGAACTTCAGATTACGCAACATGTGGTCTCCTCGATACGGATTCGGACAGGGCGGTTGGCCGACGCCGGGTGCACGGCCGGAAAATCCGCGAACGCGCTTCTTATCACGTCTGGCGGCGTTTACCCATCAGGGTTTGCGCGGTCAACCGGCGGCGCGGGGCGCGCCGGCTTGTCGTTTTTTGCCCGTCTGGCCATTTAGTTTAGGTGTCAATAGACGAATGCTCAAGCAGTCGGGCGATACAGCCGGACCAGTGCCGCGGGGTCGTCCTCGCCCAGGCCGCGCGCGGCCATCAGGCGCAGCAGCTGCTGGGCGTGGCCGGCCATCGGCAGCGGTGCGTTGGCCTCGCGCGCCAGGTCGAGCGCCGTGTCGAGATCCTTGAGCATCGTGCTGATGGCGCCGATCGGGGTGTCGTAGCCCCCGACCATGCGGGGCACGAACACCTGCAGCGGCTTGGAGTCGGCCCAGCCGCCGGCCAGCGCACGGGGCAGGGCGGCGGCATCGATGCCGGCGGCCTGCGCCAGCGACACCGCCTCGGCGATGGTGGCGATCGCGCTGCCCACCAACACCTGGTTGATCAGCTTGGTCGTCTGTCCCGCCCCGACCGGACCCATCAGCGTGATGTTGGCGGCGTAGGCGGCAAGCACGTGCCGGGCGATGTCGAACGCCGACTGGGGGCCGCCGCACATCACGGCCAGCGTGCCGGCGGCGGCACCGGCGATGCCGCCGGAGACGGGGGCGTCGATCCAGTCGATGCCGCTGCGTGCAGCCAGCTGCGCGGCCATCTCGCGGGTGGCGTCGGGGCGGATGCTGGAGTGGTCGACCAGGCACCGGGCACGGATCGAGTCGCGCGGGGCGCTGGCCAGGCCGTGTTCGCCGAAGAGTGTGCCGCGCACCGCGGCCGCGTCCATCAGGCACATCAGCACCAGATCGGTGCCCGCGGCCTGCGCGGGCGTGTCCAGCGCAGTCGCGCCGCGGGCGAGCAGGGGATCGAGCTTGGCGCGCGTTCGGTTCCAGACGCTGACCGCGTATCCGGCGCCCAGCAGGCGTTCGATCATCGGCGTGGCCATCAGGCCGGCGCCGAGGAAGGCAATGTTCAGCGGCATCTGCAGGCTCCGGTTTCGGGCAGGGTGCGCAAGCGCTCGAAGGCGGCAGTTTGCCTCACGCAATGGCCGCGTGGCGCTGCGCTATGATCCCCCGCCACGGCCGACGGATACGGCCGACAGGAGAATCCATGAATTCGAATCGCCGCCGCATCGTGTCGATCGGCGCCGCCGCCGCACTGGCCGGCACGCCGCTGGCCGCCTCATCCCAGCCCGCCAAGACCTTGCGCATCATCGTGCCCTTCGCGGCCGGCGGGCCGATCGATCTGACCGTGCGCATGCTGGCCGACAAGGCACGCGACACCCTGGGCACGATCATCATCGAGAACCGGCCCGGGGCCGGTGGCGGAATCGGCGTGAATGCAGTGGCCAAGGCCGCGCCCGATGGCCAGACCATCGGCATCGCGGCGGTGGCGATGCACGCGATCAATCCGTGGCTGTTCGCGAAGCTGCCCTACGATCCGATCAAGGACTTCGCACCCATCACCCAGATGGTGCGCATTCCCAATGTGCTGGTCATCAACACCGAAACCGCACAGCGCCTGAAGATCGCGTCGCTGAGCGATTTTGTCGCCTATGCCAAGGCCAATCCGGCCAAGCTCAACTACGCCAGCGGCGGCAATGGCAGTGCCGGTCACCTGGCCGGCGAGATGTTCAAGCAGCGGGCCGGCTTCTTCGCGGTGCACATTCCGTATGGCGGCGGCGGGCCGGCACAGCTGGCGCTGCTGTCGGGGCAGGTCGACTTCTCGCTGGACAATCTGGCGACCGCCGCGCCCAACATCAGGGGCGGGCGCATCAAGGCGCTGGCGGTCACCACCGCGCAGCGCTCGCCGCTGCTGCCTGACGTGCCGGCCTTCGGCGAGGTCTACCCCGGGTTCGAGATCGACACGGGGCCTGACCGCGCCGGCGGGCACGCTGGCGGATGTGCTGGCCCGCCTGAACGCGGCCTTCGTCGCCGCCTTGCAGTCGCCCGACATCAAGGCGCGTTTCGCGCAGATGATGGCCGAGCCCGTGCCCTCCACGCCGACGCAGTTCGATGCGCTGATCCGGCGCGAACTGCAGCGCTACGAGAAGGTGGTGAAGGCGAGCGGAGCCAAGGTCGACTGATACCGTCGGCCGGCCATGACGACGCCCCCGATGGTGCCAGCCGCGGCGCGGCGTTCCAGGCCGGTCGTGCTCGACGACCTGCGTCGCCACACGGTGGCGCGCACGCTGGGCCCGCCGACCACGCTGATGCGCGCAATCCGCCGCCTGGGCTGCAGGCCGACCCGATTCGCGCGCCGGCCCGGGCGCAAGATCTGATCCTGCGCCATCGGGTCATCGATTACCGAGCTGGCGATCTCGAGCAGCGCTATCCGCGCCTGCCGGTGGAAGAAGACGCGCTGGTCAACTACGGCTTTCTGCCGCGCGAACACCTGGCCCTGATGCACCCGCGCGAACCGCGACGCCCTTGGGACGCCGACACGCGTCGACGTGCGGGCGAGGTGCTGGCTTTTGTGCTCGAGCACGGACCCTCGCATCCGCGCGAGGTCGACCGGTATTTCGCCCACGGCCGGGTGCGCAACTACTGGGGCGGCTCGGGCAGCGCCAGCACGCAGTTGCTCGACGGGCTGCACCATCGCGGTCTGGTGCGGGTGGTGCGGCGCGACGCCGGAGTGCGGGTGTATGCGGCCATCGAGCATCCGACGGTTGCCGACGATCCACCGGCGCGGCTGGCGCGCGCGACGGCGCTGCTTGAACTGGTGCTGCGCCAGTACGCGCCGCTGCCAGCGGCCAGCCTCGGCTATCTGGTGCGGATGCTGGGTCATGGTGCCCCGCACCTTGGCGGCGAACTGGCCGTTGCGCTGCAGGCGGCGCGGGCGTCGCTGGCGCAGGTCACGCTGGATGGCGTGACCTGGTACTGGCCGCGCGATGAG
>JADJVQ010000037.1 GCA_016710525.1 Burkholderiaceae bacterium | reverse complement strand
GCGTACCGCCAGGGCGCACCGACCGACCAGGCTTTGAAACTGCTGCGCGACCGGGTCGGCAGCACGCTCGATCCCGTGGTGGTGCGACTGCTGGTCAACGAAGTGGGCGACTATCCGCCGGGCTGTCCGGTCCGGCTGGTCAACAACGAATCCGGCATCGTGCTCAGCCGCACCCGCGATCCGTCGTCCCGGGTCGTCAAAGCGCTGCGATCGGCCTTGAATGCGGTCTACGAGGACGGGCCGCGCCGGCTGACCGGGCAGCCGGCCTACGCGGTCGACCGGGTGATCACGCTGGCGGAGCTCGCCGTCGACATCGATCCGGCCCGACTGTGGGGTGAGACTGCCAAGGTCGGGCTGCGCTACTGAAAGGCCACCTCGGCGAAACTGCGCAGCTTGCGGCTGTGCAGCTGGTTCATGCCCTGGAGCCGCAGGCGTTCGATCGCGCGGATGCCGATGCGCAGGTGCTGGTCGACCCGCTCGCGGTAGAAGCGGTTGGCCATGCCCGGCAACTTGATCTCGCCGTGCAGCGGCTTGTCCGAAACGCACAGCAGGGTTCCATACGGCACCCGGAACCGGAAGCCGTTGGCGGCGATCGTTGCGCTCTCCATGTCCAGCGCCACCGCTCGGCTCTGGCTGAACCGGCGGCTCGGGCCCCGGTGCGGCAGCAGCTCCCAGTTGCGGTTGTCGGTCGAGGCCACCGTGCCGGTGCGCATCACCCGCTTGAGCTCGTAGCCCGACAGCTGCGTCACGTCGGCAACCGCGCCTTCCAGCGCCTGCTGGATCTCGGCCAGGGCCGGGACCGGCACCCACAGCGGGAGCTCCTCGTCCAGCACGTGGTCTTCGCGCACGTAGCCGTGGGCCAGCACGTAGTCGCCCAGGCGCTGCGAATTGCGCAATCCGGCGCAGTGCCCGAGCATGATCCAGGCGTGCGGGCGCAGCACCGCGACGTGGTCGGTGATGGTCTTGGCGTTGGCCGGCCCCACGCCGATGTTGATCATCGTGATGCCGGTGCGGTCCGGGCGCACCAGGTGCCAGGCCGGCATCTGGGGCAGCCGTCCGCTGGGGGTGGCCGGTTCGACGAACGCCGTATAGCCGGCTTCGATGCCCTCGACCGGGCCCGCGACCAGCGCCCGGCCCAGCCGCACGAACTCGTCGATATAGAACTGGTAGTTGGTGAACAGCACGAAGTTCTGGAACGGCTCGGGCGAGGTGCCGGTGTAGTGGCGCAGCCGATGCAGCGAGTAGTCGACCCTGGGCGCGGTGAACAGCGCCAGTGGCGCGGGCTGGCCGCGCGCCGGTTCGTAGGTGCCGTTGGCGATGCCGTCGTCCATTTCGGCCAGATCGGGCAGGTCGAAAAAATCGCTCAGGCGCTGCTGGCGGGCCGGATCGAGCGCGGATTCGATGTGCTCGGATTCGCTGAACGAAAAATGCACCGGGATCGGCTGGCGGCTGGTGCCGACCTGGATGCCCACCGGATGGTTGGCCATCAGCAGCTGCAACTGCTCGCGGTAATAGTCGGCGAACAGGTCGGGGCGGGTCAGGGTGGTCTCGTAGTGGCCCGGGCCGGCCAGGAACCCGTACGCCAGGCGTGAATCCGGGTTCGCCGCGGTGTCGGTTTCGATCCGGATGAACGGGTAGTGGGCGCGCACCCGGTGGGCGAAATCCTCGCCCGCCACATAGCGGTGCAGCCCTTCGCGCAGGTGGGCGATGGCGGTGTCGTAGAGCTCGGCAATGCGGGCGAGCGCGGCATCGGCGTCGTGGAAAGTTTCGGTCGGCCTGAAGGGATTGGGGGGGAACGGGCTGACCATGGGGCGAAATCCTCAAAAAAGTCAAAGCTGATTGAACCGCGCTCGGCTTTGAGCCGAACCGAACAGGCACTATCCTCTGGCCCCAGCGTAGCCGCAGTCCGCCCGCAGCGGGCAGCCAGGCCGCCACAAAACAGCCCGCACAAGGATAGACAGATGACGACCCGGATTCAAAAGCACGGCCTGCAAGTGGCCACCAGCCTGCAGCAGATGATCGAGACCGAGGCGCTGCCGGGCACCGGCGTGAGCCCCGACCAGTTCTGGTCGGGGCTGTCCGAGCTGGTCCACACGCTGGGCCCGAAGAACCGGGCGCTGCTCGCGCGCCGCGACCAGCTGCAGTCGACGATCGATGCCTGGCACGCGGCCCGCCAGGGCCAGCCCCATGATGTGGCGGCCTATCGCGCCTTCCTGGTGGAGATCGGCTACCTGGTGCCCGAGGGCCCCGACTTCCAGGCCGAGACCCGCAACGTCGATCCCGAAATCGCCACCATCCCCGGCCCGCAGCTGGTCGTGCCGGTGATGAACGCCCGCTATGCGCTGAACGCGGCCAACGCCCGCTGGGGCAGCCTGTACGACGCGCTGTACGGCACCGATGCGATGGGCGATGCCCCGGGCGCCGGCGGCTACGACCCGGTGCGCGGCGCCCGCGTCATCGCCTGGGCCAAGGCGTTCCTGGACTCGGTCGCCCCGCTGGCCTCGGGCAGCCATGCCGACGTGACCGCCTACCGGGTCGCCGGTGGCGCCTTGCAGGCGGTGAGCGCGAAAGGCACGAGCGCTCTGGCCGATCCCAGGAGCCTGGCCGGCTATCGCGGCGACGCGGCCAAGCCTTCGGCGGTGCTGCTGCGCCACAACAGCCTGCACATCGAGATCCAGATCGATCCTGCGCACGCGATCGGGCGTACCGACCCGGCCGGCGTCGCCGATGTGCTGATGGAAGCGGCGATCACCACGATCATGGACTGCGAGGACTCGGTCGCGGCCGTGGATGCCGAGGACAAGGCGCTGGCCTACCGGAACTGGCTGGGCCTGATGAAGGGCGACCTGGTCGAGTCCGTCGCCAAGGGCGGATCGCGCTTCGATCGCAAGCTCAGCGCTGATCGCGACTACACCGCGCCCGATGGCCAGACGCTCACCTTGAAGGGCCGCTCGCTGATGCTGGTGCGCAATGTCGGCCACCTGATGACCAATCCGGCGGTGCTCGACCGCGACGGCCTGGAAGTCGGCGAAGGGCTGCTGGACGCCATGTGCACGGTGATGATCGGCATGCACGATCTGGCCAAGCAGTCGGGCTCGCGCAACTCCACGCAGGGCTCGATCTATGTCGTCAAGCCCAAGATGCACGGCCCCGAAGAAGTGGCCTTCGCGGACGAGATCTTCAGCTGCGTCGAGAAAGCACTCGGCCTGCCGGCCGATACGGTGAAGATCGGCATCATGGACGAAGAGCGCCGCACCACCGTCAACCTGAAGGAGTGCATCCGGGCCGCCAAGCGGCGCGTGGCGTTCATCAACACCGGCTTCCTGGACCGCACCGGCGATGAAATCCACACCTCGATGCGCATGGGTCCGATGGTGCGCAAGGCCGAGATGAAGTCGCAGCCCTGGATCGGCGCGTACGAGCTGTGGAACGTGGACACCGGCCTGGCCTGCGGGCTGGCCGGGCGCGCCCAGATCGGCAAGGGCATGTGGGCGATGCCCGATCTGATGGCGGCCATGCTCGAACAGAAGATCGGCCACCCGCAGGCCGGCGCCAATTGCGCCTGGGTGCCCAGCCCGACCGCGGCCACGCTGCATGCCACCCACTATCATCGCGTCGACGTGCTGGCCCGCCAGGCCGAGATCGCCAAGGGCGGACGCCGCGCCAGTCTGGACGACATCCTGCGCATTCCGGTGGCTGACAAGCCCGTCTGGAGCGATGCCGACAAGACCGCCGAACTCGAGAACAACGCGCAGGGCATCCTCGGCTATGTCGTGCGCTGGGTCGACCAGGGCGTTGGCTGCTCGAAGGTGCCCGACATCAACAACATCGGGCTGATGGAAGACCGCGCGACCTGCCGGATCTCGTCGCAGCACATGGCCAACTGGCTGCTGCACGGGGTGGTGAGCCAGGCCCAGGCGATGGACGTGATGAAACGCATGGCGGCGGTGGTCGATCGCCAGAACGCAGGCGACCCGGCTTACACCCCGATGGCACCGGCCTACGACGGTTTTGCCTTCAAGGCGGCCTGCGACCTGGTGTTCAAGGGCGTCGAGCAGCCCTCGGGCTATACCGAGCCCGTGCTGCATGCGCGGCGGCTCGAACTGAAGGCGAAACTGGCCTGAGGCGGTGGGCGTCTGGCTGCAGTACCTGCTGCCCAAGCAGGCGCTGACGCGGCTGGCGGGGTTCGTGGCGTCGCGCCGCTGGGGCGCCGCCACGACCTGGCTGATCGGGCGCTTCGTGGCCCGCTATGGCGTGGCCATGAGCGAAGCCGCGCTGCCGGACATCGGCGCCTATGCCAGTTTCAACGAGTTCTTCACCCGCCCGCTGCGCGATGGCGTGAGGCCGCTGGCGCCGGCCGACCTGCTGTGCCCTGTCGATGGCGCGATCAGCCAGTTCGGTGCGATCGAGGGTGACCAGGTCTTCCAGGCCAAGGGGCACCGGTACAGCACCACCGCACTGGTGGGCGGCGATGCCTCGCTGGCCGCGCGCTTCCAGGATGGCCACTTCGCCACGCTGTACCTCAGCCCGCGCGACTATCACCGCATCCACATGCCCTGCGCCGGACGCCTGACGCGCATGGTTCACGTGCCGGGCGACCTGTTTTCGGTCAATCCGGCCACCGCGCAGGGCGTGCCCGGACTGTTCGCGCGCAATGAGCGCGTGGTCTGCGTGTTCGAGGGCGAAGCGGGCCCGTTCGTGATGGTGCTGGTGGGCGCCACCATCGTGGGCAGCATGGCCACGGTCTGGCACGGCGTGGTCAATCCGCCCCGGCCGGCGGCGGCGCGCGAATGGCGGTACGGCGAGGGCGAGGGCGAGTCCGTGGTGCTGTCGCAAGGCCAGGAAATGGGACGATTCCTGCTGGGTTCCACCGTGGTGCTGCTGTTCCCGGCCGGCCCGATGCGGTTCAATCCGGCGTGGTCGCCCGGCGGGGCGATCCGGATGGGCGAGGCGATGGCGGCGCGGCACTGAGGCGCGCCGCGGCGCGATCGGCCGCCCTCCGGCCCGGCATGGGCTCGGCGCCAGACGGGTTCGCGGCCCGCGCCCGGAGGCATCGCGTGAAACTCGGCATCTTCGACCACCTGGACCGCAGGGACGTGCCCCTGCAGCAGTACTACTCGGACCGCCTGGCACTGGTCGAACAGTACGACCGGTCAGGCTTTCACGCCTACCACGTGGCCGAGCACCATCAGACCCCGCTGGGCATGTCGCCCTCTCCGTCGGTGTACCTGTCGGCGGTGGCGCAACGCACGACGCGATTGCGCTTCGGGCCGCTGGTCTACACATTGCCGCTGTACCACCCGCTGCGGCTGGCCGACGAGATCTGCATGCTCGACCACATGAGCGGCGGGCGGCTCGAACTGGGTGTGGGCCGCGGCATTTCGCCGATCGAGGTCGGGTACTTCGGCGTCGACGTCGCCCGATCGCAGGCGATCTATCTCGAGAGTTTCGAGGTGCTGATGAAGGCACTGCGGGAGCCGGTGCTCAACCATCAGGGCCCGTATTTCCAGTACCGCGACGTGCCGATGGTGCTGCATCCGCTGCAGCGTCCGCATCCGCCGATCTGGTATGGCGTCGGCAACCTGGAGGGCGTGGACTGGTGCGCCGCTCATGGCGTCAACGCGGTCGCCAACGGGCCGCTGGCGCGCATTCGCGAGATCACCGACCGCTACCGGCTGCGCTGGGCGCAGGCGTCCAAGCCGCCCTCGGCCTTGCCCCTGATCGGCACCAGCCGGCACCTCGTGGTCGCGGGCACCGACGCGGCGGCGCGCGCGGTCGCGGCACGCGCGTATGCCGGCTGGCATCGCAGCTTCATGCACTTGTGGCGCGCCAACGGCATCACCGCTCCGTTTGCGGCCTTCCCGGAGGATTTCGGCGCGGCCTGCGAGCTGGGTCTGGTGGTCGCGGGCAGCGCGGACACGGTCCGTGACGTGCTGCTCGGACAGATCGAGCGCACCGGGGTCAACTACCTGCTGGGACGCTTTGCGTTCGGCGACCTGGCCCTGGATGAATCGCTGGAGTCGCTCGAGCGTTTCACGGCCGACATCATGCCGGCGCTGGTGCGGCTGACTCCGGCTGTGTCCCTGGGCTGATCGCGGTGCCGCCCGCGGGCGAGCCGCACGGGCTTGAGCGGGCTTGAGCGGGCTTGAGCGGGCTTGAGCGGGCGGTGCGGGCTTGGGCTGGCCGCGCGGGCGCTCAGGCGTGCTCGGCCTTGTGCAGGAGCCGGCTGAGCATCGCGTGGATCTGGTCGCGGCGATACGGTTTGGACAGGTGTTCGTCCATGCCCGCGGCAAGGCAGGCGCTGCGATCGTCGGCCATCGCGTTGGCGGTCAGTGCGACGATCACCAGGGGCCGGCGCGAGGCCTCGAGCGCCTCCCACGCGCGTATCGCCACGGTGGCCGTGAAGCCGTCCATCACCGGCATCTGACAGTCCATCAGAACTCCGTCGAACCGGCTGCGCTGAACCGCTTCCAAAGCCTTCGCGCCATCGTCGACGACTTCCACCGTGCAGCCGAATCCGGTCAGGATGCGGCGTGCCACAGCCTGGTTCACCGGGTTGTCCTCGGCCAGCAGAAGGTGCGCATGCAATGGCGGCAAAGCGGGGGGCGAGGGGCCGTCGGAGGCGCCAGCGGAGACGGACGGGCGGACGGTGGCCGCGGCCGCGGCAGGCGCGCGATCCGGCATGCGCTCGCCCTTGTCGAAGTTTGCCGGTGCCGGTGCCGGTGCCAGTGCCAGTGCCGGTGACGGCGCCAGCGCAAGCGCAAGCGCGGCCTCGGGCATCGCCACTGGCCGAGACGACGATGCCATCTCGAGCCCGGGCTGCAGCTCGACGGTGAACCAGAAGCGGGCTCCCTGGCCTGGCTCGCTGTCCACGCCGATTTCGCCCTGCATCTGGCCGACAAGCTGCCGGCAGATCGTCAGGCCGAGCCCGGATCCGCCGAAGCGCCTGGTCATCGATTCGTCCGCTTGTGTGAATGCCTGGAAAAGGCGCGACTGGGTCTCGCGGGACATCCCGATACCGGTGTCGCTCACTGTCAGGCGCAGGCGGACGGCGCGCGAATCGGAGGGCAGGTCTGGCGGCTCGAGCGCGGGTTGCGGCACCAGCGATGCGTCGATCGAAACTGCGCCGGCGGCGGTGAACTTGACCGCATTGCCGGCCAGGTTGACCAGGATCTGGCGCAGCCGGGTCGGATCGCCGCGCAGCGATCGCGGCAGTTCGGGCGCCATCGAGCATCGCAGGTCCAGACCCTTGGCCTTCGCCTGCTGGGAAACCATGTCGCGAACGCCTTCGACCAGCGCGCGCGGATCGAATTCGATCAGCTCGAGCTTCAGCTTGCCGGCCTCGATCTTCGAAAAGTCGAGGATGTCGTTGATGATGTCCATCATCTGCAGGCCCGAGTCGTAGGCCGTGCGCGCCAGTTCGCGCTGCTGCGCGTCGAGACCGGATTGCAGCAGCAGTTCGGTCATGCCCAGCACACCGATCATCGGGGTGCGGATCTCGTGGCTCATATTGGCGACGAATTGCGACTTGGCGCGGCTGGCGGCCTCGGCCACATCGCGAGCCTGCTGCAGCGCGGCCTCGGTTCGCCGGCGCTCGGCCATCTCTTCGGTCAGCTGATGGTTGGTTGCGGCGAGTTCCGCGGTCCTCGCGCGCACGCGTGCCTCGAGCGTTTCTCGCGCGTCCTGAAGTGCGGCCAGATGCCCCTCGAGCTGGCTGGCCTGGCCACGGATCACCCGGTCGGCTCGCTTGACGATCAGGAACAGGGCCGCATAGAGCGCGCACAGCACGCCGGCCACGGTCAGCATCACCTTGCGCTGGGTCTGCGCGATGTGCCCGAGGTGCGGGGTGATGTCGTCGTAGACCTCGAATACCGCTTCGATCGGTCCGGTCGCGCTGCGGCGCACGGGGATGTAGCTGGAGACGAGATCGCGGTCGACGATCGTCTGCTCGAACGCGCTGAAACTGTCGCGGTGCGTGATTTCGCTGGCCGGGCTGCCGGCCCTGGCCTGCTGGAAGCCGCGGTTGCCCTGCTTGATTTCGCCGATCTGCGCGGGCTCGGTCGAGAACACGGTGCGGCCCTCGAGGTCGTAGGCCTTGACCTTGACGACCGAAAGTCCGCGGGTGTGCGCAATGATGGCGTCGCGCAGGTGGCGGGTGTGCCCGCTGTCGCGCAGCGCTGCCGTGTCCAGTTCGCGGCTGGCCCGCAGCAGCGGCACGAAGTCATGCCACAGCGAGTTGGCCAGGACCGCAGACAGCGCGATGTTGTTCTGCTCGCCCAGTTCGGTCAGGTCGTCCAGGGCGGCGCGCTGGTAGACCTGTCCGAGCAGTCCGGCCGCCGCAACGATGGCCGCCAGGCTCGCGATCGAAAAGTAGCGTGTCAGCTGGAACATGGCGCCGTTTTTTCTCAACGCCTGATCAGGCGACTGTTCGAGGATTGCGATGCCTGGATATCGGCAGGCGGGCGGAAAGCTTGACGGGAATCAGCATTGAGAACTCCCGACGCGCCAGCCGGGCCCGTCTTGTCCCAGATCAAGGCAATCGCAGGCGGGCGGCCCGGCCGCGTGGACGAGGCTCAATGTCGGGGCCGATCGGTCGATAGGAAAAAAACGGCCGGGCACGGTGCGATGGGCGCGCCGGCCGGCCTGAATTCCGAGGTGGAACTTCGATGAGCGATTATTTCGAATGGGACCGCGCCCGATTCAGCGTCAAGGTGCCGCACATGGACCTCGGCCACCAGACCATCATTGCCTGCATGAACCGCCTGTACACGCTGAACCAGGACAAGGCGCCGCTCGCGCAGCTCGCCAAAGTGGTGGAGGAACTGGTGCAGGTCACCGACAAGCACTTCCGCGAAGAAGAGTCCTATATGGCTTCGATCGGGTTTGCGGGCCTGCGCGAACACAAGTACATCCACAAGAACCTGCTGGCCCAGGTCATGGATCACAAGCTCCGGTTCGAAGCCAGCGGAGTGCTGAGCAATGACTTCTTTGCCTTCCTGAAGGTCTGGCTGAAAGCGCACATCTGCGGCATCGACATGAAGTACGGGCAGCACAGGAAGGCGGCCTGAGACGGCCGCGGCACAGCCCGGCAGCGCTTCCGAACGGATGCGCTGCGGGCCGCTGCGGATTACTGGGGTTCGATCTTCGCCAGCGCGATGTAGCGCTTCCATTTCGCCCGTTCGGCCCGAACGTGCGCGGCGGCCTCATCCAGCGTCATGCGCCGTGGCGTGAAGCCGAAGCCCTCGAGCTGGCTGCGCATGGGGTCGGCCGTGATGGCGTCGTTGACGAAGTCGTTGGCCGCCTGCATCGCCTCGCGCGGCGTGGCCGCGGGCACCGCAATCCCCAGGAATCCGGTCATCACGAAGTCGGGGTAGGTTTCGGCGATGGCCGGTACGCCCGGGTGCTTGGCCATCCGGTCGGCACGCGTGACGGCCAGCGCGCGCAGCTGGCCCGAGTTCACATAGGTGTCGCCGGCCGCGGTGTCGACGAAGATGGCCTGGATCTGTCCGGCGATCAGGTCGGTCATCGCTGCGCCGATCTGCTTGTACGGCACCGGCCGGATATCGGTGCCGGCCAGGTTGTTCAGGACATGCCCCGGCACCTGGGATGAGGCATTGAAGTGGCCATAGTTGAGCACGCCCGGCCGGGCCTTCAGGTAGGCGACGAATTCGGCGAAGGTCTTGTAGGGCGCGTCGGGCTTGACCAGCAGGTAGCTGCCGCCCGATCCGAACACGCCGACGATGTGGAAATCGCGATCGGGATCGTAGGGCAGCTTCTTGTACAGGCTGGGGTTGGCCGCATGGGTCGAGGTGGTCGCCAGCAGCAGGGTCTGTCCGTCGGCCGGGGCGATCCGTGCCGCTTCGACGCCGATGATGCCGTTGGCCCCGGGTTTGTTTTCGACCAGCACCTTCTGGCCGGTCTTGCCTTCGATATGTTGAGCCAGAAGACGGCCAGTGATGTCTCCCGAGCCGCCAGGTGCAAACGGCACGATGATCTGCATCGGGCGCCGCGATGCCTGAGCGAACAGTCCGCGGTGGGCCAGCGCGATGCCGGCCCCGGCGAGCGTGAATTGAAAGTGGCGGCGATTCATGGCGATTCCTTCGTGACGCCTGCGGCAGGCTGAGGCGCTCCGAACTGGGCATTGTGCTCGCCCAGCGTCGGCGCGCGAAGACGGGTCGGAGGCCGCTCGCCGTCGAAGCTGATCGGCAGCCCGACGGCGCGCAGATCGACGCCCGGAATGTTCTGGAAGATGCCGATCGCCTCGGTTTGCGGCTGTGCGGCCACCTGGCGCAGATCGTTGATCGGCGCACAGGGCACGCCCGCGGCCTCGAGCACATCGACCCAGTGGGTCATGGACCGCGTGCGCAGGATGGCTTCGATGGGCGGGATGACCAATCCGCGATTGGCCACCCGGAGCGCGTTGGTGGCCAGGCGCGGGTCGGTGCCCCATTCGGGATGGCCGAGCGCGCGGGCCAGCTTGGCGAACAGGCGGTCGTTGGCCGCCGCGATGACGACCTCGCCGTCGGCGGTGTCGAAGGCCTGGAAGACCACCACCCGCTGATTGCCGCCGCGATCGCGCGTCGGCAGCTCGCCGCTGGCATTGAAGCCGGCGTAGTGGATGGTGAGCCAGCCCAGGGCGGTCTCGAACAGCGAGGTATCGACCACGCAGCCCTGGCCGGTGGTGTGCCGGCGCATCAGGGCCGCCAGGCAGCCCAGCGCGGCCCAGATGCCGGTGCCCATGTCGAGGACCTGCATGCCGACCCGGGCCGTCGGGCTGTTCTCGGCGCCGTTGACGCTGAACAGGCCGGCGAATGCCTGCACCATCGGCTCGTAGCCCGGGTTCATCTTCATCGGCCCCCTGGCGCCGAATGCCCACAGCGAGCAGTAGATGAGCCGGGGGTTGGCTGCCATCAGCGAGGCTGCATCCAGGCCGATTTCGTCCATCACGCCAGGCCGCAGGTTTTGCACCAGCACATCGGCGTGCGCCAGATATCCCTTGAGCCAGGCGATCGATGCCGGATCCTTGAGATCGAGGGTGATCGCGCGCTTGTTGCGGTTCACAGTCTGGAAGATGGTCGAGGTGCCACCCCAGAACGGAGGGCCCCAGCCGCGCGCGTCATCGCCCCCTTCGGGCCGCTCGATCTTGAGGACGTCGGCACCCAGCGTGGCGAGGATCTCGCTGGCGAACGGGCCGGCGATGTTCTGCGCGAGCTCGACGACCCGGATGCCCTCCAGGGCCGGCAGCGGCCCGGACATTACTCGGATTTCCAGTTCGGCTTGCGCTTCTCGGAAAATGCTTTCGGGCCCTCGATGAAGTCGCTGCTGGTGCGCATGCGCGCAACCGCGTCGTACTCGACCTTGTAGGCCGTGGCGACATCGGCGATCGCCAGGCCTTGCATCGCGGCCTGCTTGGTGGCCCGGATCGACATCGGCGAGCACTCGAGAATCTGGGCAGCCCACTTCTTGGCCTCGTTGACGGCTTCGCCTTCAGCCGCCAGTGCGGTGACGAATCCCAGCTCATAGCCCTCCTGCGCCGAGACGTGGCGACCGGTGAGCATCATGCCCATGGCCCGTTTCAGGCCGATGGTGCGCGGCAGCCGGTGCACGCCGCCGGCCAGCGCGGCCAGACCGACGCGGGGTTCGGGCAGCGCGAACCTGGCATTGGCCGCGGCGATGATGATGTCGCAGGCGAGCGCGACTTCGAAGCCTCCGCCCATCGCCACGCCGTTGACGGCCGCGATCACCGGCTTGTTGAGGTTATGGCGCGAGGTGAGGCCGGCAAAGCCGCTGGCCACGAAGCCCTTCTTGCCGCCGGCCGCCTGGAACTTCAGGTCGTTGCCGGCGCTGAAGGCGCGCGGGCCGGCGCCGGTCACGATGGCCACCCATTGTTCGGGGTCGGCATCGAAGGCGTTCCAGACCTGCTCGAGCTCGAGGTGCGCCGGATAGTGCAGCGCATTCATGACGTCCGGACGGTTCAGGGTGACGATGGTCAGGTGGCCGTCGCGTTCGACTTTGCAATATTCGGGCATGGAGTCTCCTTGGGGATTGATCCGCCGAGTGTAGACCGAGATCGGCGCGGCCCCGGCGCGATGGCGCGAGACATGAAACAGCGCGGGCGCTAGCCGGGCTTGCGGGCGAAGAACAGGCAGCGGTCGATGCGCTGCTCGATCTGTGCCAGCACCTGGGCGTACGCCTGGTTGTCGCGGGCGCGGAAGCGCTTCTGGAACTCGGGCTCCTGCAAGCCCTCGGGCATGTCGTCGATCGAGGGCATCAGATCGGATTCGCTCGCTAGCGTCGCCACCCGGCGCTGCCAGCCGCGCGGATCGGCGGCGGCGGCCTCTCCGAAGCGCACCCCGGCGCGGTCGGCGGTCAGGTCGGCGAACGAAAATCCGGTGCCGCCGCGCGAATCGAGAACCTCCTTGAAGATGCCGATCACGTCGGCGGTCCGGCCGTCCGACTCGAGCGCCAGCGCGGCCGAGACCAGCCAGTGCTGTGCCAGGTCCTGGCGGGTGCGCAGGGTCACGGCGCCCAGCGCAGCGCGGGGTGCGGCCGGCCCCAGCACGCGTGAAATCACATCGTGGCGGCCGATCGCGAGCATGGCCAGAGCCAGCATCGCGGCGCGGTTTTCGGCACGGGGATCGCGGCCTTCGCCGCTTCGCACCGCGGCCAGGGCCACGATGTCGCGCACCAGAGGCACCATCGGCCTGGGCCCCGACGGGCGCGGGCCTGCCTGCCGGCTGGCCTGGCCCAGGTAATACGCCACGCGCTCGCGCTCCTCGGCGGGAAGCAGCAGGTCGCGGCCGCGCGACTCGAGGCGCCAGGCGAGTTCCGGTCGGGCGATGAAGCTGAACCGCACGGTCTGCGGTGCGATCGACCAGGCGCTGGTGGTGGCATAGAACTCGCGGATCGTCGCGAACAGAGCCGCCTGGCCGGCGCGTGGTTCGAGCGCGTCCAGCCCCGCTCGCGCGAGCCAGCCCGGAACGGGCAGGCGCCCGACGCGGGCCGCCGCCACGGAGAGCTGCCCATCCTGCGAGGCCAGTTGGACGGCCAGATTGAGCGCATTGCCCAGCGGACTCGCCGGCACCGCCAGCGTCAGCTGCAGCCATGCGGACTGGTCGCCCAGCGCGAGCTCGGCACTTTGCAGCGGGGCCTGGCGAAATCGGGTCAGCAGCTGGTGCAGCGCCAGATCCAAGTCGCGCTGCGACAGCGTGACATCGCGCCGCTGCCCGGGCGGCAGCCAACGCGGATCATGGCTGCGCAGCAGCTGCTTGACCCGTTCGAGGTCGGCGACGGTCAGCGCCGGGGCGGCCCGCTGCGCCGGCTGATCTTCGATCGCCAGCACGACCAGCACGATGGGGAGCAGCACCAGCAGTGCCAGGGAGAGCAGCAGGTAACGGAGGTATCGCATGGCCTGCAGTTTGCCATCAGACCCGGCGCCGGTTGACCCGGGCGGCGTCCGACGCCGATACTCGGGCGCCCTCACCGACCACAGAGCCAACATGGCTGGCGACTCCGTTCGATCCCCCGTGCCGAAAAAACCTCGCAGCGCCCCGGTGTCGCCGGATCCGTCAGTGCGTTTCGGGCGGCCGCTGCAGGGATGGCGATTGCGCCTGCACACCATCATCTTCGAAGCCGACACCCGGGCCGGCCGGGCGTTCGACCTCGCGCTGATCTGGGTCATCCTGGCCAGCATCGTGGTCGTCGTGCTGGACAGCATCGTGTCGGTGCGCGCCGTCATCGGCGATTGGCTGGGCGCGCTCGAGTGGGTTTTCACCCTGCTGTTCACTGTCGAATACATCGCGCGACTGCTGTGCGTTCGGCATCCGCTGCGTTATGCGCTCAGCGTCTACGGGCTGATCGACCTGATCGCGCTGCTGCCGACCTATCTGGCGGTTCTGGTGCCGGGTCTGCACGCGCTGATCGACGTGCGGGTGCTGCGCCTGCTGCGCATCTTCCGAATCCTCAAGCTGGGCGCCTATGTGGCCGAGTTCGGCGCGCTGGGACGCGCGCTGGCCGCGTCGCGCCGCAAGATCCTGGTCTTCTTGTCGTTCGTGATGATGGTCGTGCTGGTGATGGGCACGCTGATGTATGTGGTCGAAGGCGCCGAACACGGCTTCACCAGCATTCCGGTGGGTGTTTATTGGGCGATCACCACGATGACCACGGTGGGCTTCGGCGACATCACGCCCAAGACCGACCTGGGTCGGCTGATCGCCTCGGTGATGATGCTGATGGGCTGGGGCACGCTGGCGGTGCCGACCGGCATCGTCAGCGCCGAATTCACCGCGCAGAAGGCGCCGCGCGAGACCACCACCCGCGTCTGCCATGAATGCCTGAGCGAAGGGCATTCGGCGGACGCCCGCTTCTGCCGCGACTGCGGTGCGGAACTGCCGCCCTACCAGAGCGATCCGATCGGCGGCGGCTGACGGACTCGGCCGACGGCCGCAGCCGGTTTGCCGGAGCGCCGGACCGGGCGGGTTCAGCGCTCCGGCAGCCCGAGCAGTCGCGCCGCGCCCGCGCAGTCCGCCACCGGCCGGCCGACCTCGGCGGCCAGGGCCACCGCATCGCGCACCAGGTCGACGTTGCCGCGCGTGCGATCGGCCGAGGGCTCCAGGCCCACCTGCAGGTGTCCGCCGCGCTCCAGCGCCAGGCGCGCCAGCCCGCAGGCCACCACATCGCCGCCTTGTGCGGAGACCAGCCAGGGCAGCCCGGTGCCTTCGAGCATGTCGAGATAGGCCTCGAGGGCGGCCCGCGTAGGCGGCAGACCGAACAGCGTCTTGCCGGCGCCGAAGTACAACTTGATCATCGAACCCGGCGGCAGTGCGCCGGCGGCGTGATACGCCAGGATGAAGCGCAGGAAACCCGGCTCGAAGATCGAGACCGACAGGCCCACGCCGAGTTCGCGGCAGGTCTCGACCATGTAGACCGAATCGCGATAGGTGTTCTGGTAGACGATGTCGTCGGGGCGCGGGCGGCCGGTCTCGTCCAGGCGGCCGAAATTGGTGGTGCCCGGATCGACCAGGCCCTGCGCCAGCACGCCGGCACGGGCCAGCGCCACGATGTGCGCGTAGCGTGCCTCGATGGTGACGTGCGGGCCGCCGCCGGCCATGGTCGGGTAGAGCAGGGCGCCGGGCCGGGCTGCCAGAATGATCCGCCAGGCATCCAGGTAGGGCTGCGGATCGTGGATGCCGCTGCCGCCCAGCACCGGGTCGCCGGTGTGGTTGTGGATGAATGCCGCGCCCGCATCCAGGCAGGCGATGGCATCGGCCGCGACTTCCTGCGGGCTGATCGGCACGCGCGGGTTCAGCCGCCGGGGCGTTGCGCCATTCAGTGCCGCCTCGATGATCACCGGCGAGCTCATGGCGCGGTCCGCTTCGGCGCGACATCGAATTCCCAGGCGTCGCCGGCCTTGACGATCCATCCGCCGGTGGGCGGTGCGAAGTGGGTGCCCAGCACCAGCACCGGCCGATCGGCGTAGCGAGTCAGGAACTCGCGCCGGGTCTGGCGCGCGGCTTCCGGGTCGCTGTCGAAGTTGTTGCGCATGTCGGGCAGCGTGCACTGGATGGGGTGGTGCATCAGGTCGCCAGTGATGACGGCGTGCTCGCCCTGCGATTCGATGCGCACGCTGACGTGACCCGGCGTATGGCCGGGCGTGGGCTCGAGCCAGACCTCGTCGGTCAGGCGGTGGTCCATGTCGACCAGGTCGGCCAGCTGGGCATCGACGATGGGCCGCACCGAATCGCCGACGATGTCGTCGGCGTCTTCGGCCAGTGGCTCGCTGGACCAGTGGTCCCATTCGATGCGCCCGAACAGGTAGCGCGCGTTCGGGAAGGTCGGTACCCATTTCCCGTCGACCAGCCGGGTATTCCAGCCGACGTGGTCGACATGCAGGTGGGTGCAGATGACGGTGTCGATGGCGTCGGCCGGATAACCCGCCTTGGCAAGGTTTTCCAGGAACGGGGTCTGCAGCCGGTTCCAGCCCTTGACCCGGCGGTTCTTGTCGTTGCCCACACAGGTGTCGACGATGATGCGCCGGCCCTGCGATTCGATGATGAAGGCGTGCACCGAGGCGAAGAGCTTGCCTTCCTCGTTGGCGAAGTGCGGCTTGAGCCACGAATACTGCTTGACGAACTCCGGGTTGGCGACCGGAAAGAAGAACAGCCCCGAGGTGGGGATGCCGCCCGATTCGACCACCTGCGTGATCTTCACATTGCCGATCTGCCAGGTCTTCATGTCATGGGTCCTTGGAAAGGTCGAATCGGGCGCTGGCCGCGCTCAGCCTGCGCGGCCGGACGGCGACGCGCTTGCCGCACCGCCCCTGGGCAGCTCGGAGAATGGCAGATCCTTGTCGACCCGCACATCGGCGGGCAGGCCCAGCACGCGCTCGGCGATGATGTTGCGCAGGATCTCGTCGGTGCCCCCGGCAATGCGCATGCCCGGCGCGTACAGCAGTGCCTCCTGGAACCAGCCCTGTGCCGGGATCGAGTCGGGTTCCATGATGGCGCCCGCCTGGCCGAGCAGGTCCATGCCGAACGAGGCGATCTCCTGCAGCTTGGTGGCGCTGACCGTCTTGGTGATCGAGGCCTCGGGGCCGGGCGTCTGGCCCCGCGACAGCGCGGTGATGCTGCGAAAGCGGGTGTACTTCAGGCCCTCGGTCTTCACGTACCAGTCGGCCAGGCGATCGCGCACGGCCGCGTTGGCCAGGGCCGGTTCGCCATCGATGGTCAGGCCGCGCACCAGTTGCAGGATGTCGGCGCTGTCGGGCCCGGGCGCCTGGCCCACCGCCAGGCGCTCGTTCATCAGGGTGGTGAGCGAGACCTTCCAGCCGCCGCCCACCGCGCCCAGGCGCTGCGAGTCCGGCAGGCGCACATTGGTGAAGAACACCTCGTTGAAATTGGAGGTGCCCGAGATCTGCTTGATGCGCCGCACCTCCACGCCCGGTGTCTTCATGTCGAGGAAGAACATGGTCAGCCCCGCGTGCTTGGGGGCGCTGGGGTCGGTGCGGGTGATCAGGATGCCGTAGTCGCAGTAGTGCGCACCGGAAGTCCAGATCTTCTGGCCGTTGATCACCCAGTCGTCGCCGTCGCGCACGGCGCGGGTGCGCAGTCCGGCCAGGTCGGAACCGGCCGACGGTTCGGAGAACAGCTGGCACCAGATTTCTTCGCCGCGCAGCGCCGGGCCCACGTAGCGCTTGAGCTGCTCGGGTTTGGCGTAGTGCATCATCGTCGGGATGCACATGCCCAGGCCGATTTCGAAGTGGCCGCGCGGCACGTTGTAGTTGGCCTCTTCCTGGTTCCAGATCACCTGCTGGATCGAGCTGCCGCCGCGGCCGCCCCACTGCGGGTCCCAGGTGATGCCGGCGAAGCCCGCCGCGGCCTTCTTGCCCTGCCAGGCCTTGGACTGCAACAGGGCCTCGGGTCCTTCGTTGTAGCGCGAGCGCTGAGCCGGCTCGTTGGGCTTTTTGCGGGTCGCGTTGGCCTCCAGGAAGGCGCGCGCCTCGGCGCGGAATGCCGCTTCTTCGGGGGTGTCGTTGAAATCCATGATCGTTCCCTTCGTTCGCTGGGTTCAGGCGCGCCGGTCAGGCGGCCTGGGCATTCCACAGGTGGACCAGGCGGTCCTTCCAGTGCGGATTGCTGCCCAGTTGCACGGCCATCAGCTTGGCGCGCCGATAGAACAGGTGGCAGTCCATCTCCCAGGTGAAGCCCATGCCGCCGTGGGTCTGGATGTTTTCCTTGGCGGCCAGATAGAACGCATCGGACCCGGCCACCCGCGCGGTGGCGGCGGCCAGCGGCGAGCTCGGGCGCATCGGTGGACAGCGCCCAGGCGCCGTAATACGCATTGGAGCGCGCCAGTTCGGTGGCGATGTAGACATCGGCCAGCTTGTGCTTGATCGCCTGGAACGAACCGATCGGCCGCCCGAAGGCGAAGCGTTCATTGGCGTAGGCCACCGCCATGTCCAGGCATGCGCTGGCCCCGCCCACCTGCTCGAATGCCATCAGCACTGCGGCGCGATCGAGCAGCCGCTCGACACCGGCCCAGCCCTGCGCGCCTTCGCCCAGCGGCTGGGCGGGCGCCTGGTCGAACCCGATGCGCGACTGGTTGCGTGAGGGATCGACACTCTTCAGGGTCGTCCGGGTGACGCCGGCCGCCTGGAGCTCGACCAGGTACAAACCGATCGTCCCGGCCGAATCCTTGGCCGCGACGACGGCGAAATCGGCCGCATCGCCATCGCTGACCGGCCATTTTTCGCCGCTCAGCTTGCCGTTATCGACCCGGGCGTTCACCGACCGGGCGCTGGGATTGCCCAGACCTTCGGCCAGCGCAAAGCAGCCGATCTGGCTGCCCTTGACCATCGCCGGCAGCCAGCGCTCGCACTGGGCCTGGCTGCCATGGGCGAGCAGCGCCTCGGTGGCCAGGTAGACCGACGAGCCGAAGGGCACCGGCGCGAGCGCCCGGCCCACTTCCTCGGCGAGCACGCACAGGCCTTCATGCCCCAGGTCGGCGCCGCCGTAGGCTTCGGGCACGGCCGCGCCCAGCCAGCCCATGTCGGCCATGCCCTTCCAGAGCGCGCGGTCGTAGGTGTCGCCGCCCTCGAGGATCTTGCGCACCGCCTTGGTGGAGGACTGGTCCTTCAGGAAGCGTCGCGCCTGCTCGCGCAGCTGCTTCAGGTCGTCTGAGAAATCGAAGTTCATGGCCGGGCTCCGGTCAGGGCAGCTGGTTGGACAGGACCAGGGTGGCGGCGGCCGTGAACATGCCGCCCACGCCCTGGACCACGCTGGTCTTCACGCCGGACACCTGCTTGTAGGCCTCGCCGCGCAGCTGGCGCACGGCTTCCTGGATCGCGAACATGCCGTACATGCCGGTGTGGGTGTACAGGATGCCGCCGCCGTTGGTGTTCAGCGGCAGCTTGCCGCCCGGCCGGGTGTGGCCGGCCTGGATGAACGCGCCGGCTTCGCCGCGCCCGACGAAGCCCATGTCCTCCAGCCCGTACAGCGGCAGGTGGGCGAAGGCGTCATAGATCATCAGGTGATCGACGTCGGCGTGTTTGATGCCGGCTTCGGCGAAGGCCGCACGGCTCGCCAGGCGGAACCCTTTGGACGACGTGGGGTCGTCCATCATCGAGACCATCGGGCTGTCGCAGGCCTCGCCCGAGCCCAGCAGGTAGACCGGCGAGTCGGCGCGCTTCAGGTTGCGGGCGCGCTCGGCCGTGGTGATGACGATGGCGCCGCCGCCGTCGGTGACCACGCAGCATTCGAGCTTGTGGAACGGATACGCGATCAGCGGCGAATCCATCACGTCCTTGACGGTCAGCAGCTTGTTGCGGCTGGCCCGCGGGTTGCCGGCGGCCCAATGGCTCTGGGCGACCACGACCTCGGCGAGCTGCTCGTGGGTGGTGCCGGTCTCGTGCAGGTAGCGCATCACCGGCATCGTGAACATGTTGGGCGGCGCGAACGCGCCATAGGGCAGCTCGAACTGGCCCAGCATGCCGTAGGCCGGGCGCGCGCGCGGGATGGAGCCGACCCGCGAACGTCCGGATTCGCCATGCAGCACCAGCACGGTGGTGCACAGGCCGGCACGGATCGCGGCGGCGGCGTGGCGCACGTGCACGAGGAACGAACAGCCGCCGACCGACGTACCGTCATACCAGCTGGGGGTGATGCCCAGGTAGTGGGCGACATCGATCGGCGATTCGACCGCGCTGGTGATGCCGTCGACGTCCGCCAGCGTGAGGCCTGCGTCGGCCAGAGCACGGTGCGCGGCATCGGCCCGCAGATCGAGTTCGGAGAACTGGGGCAGGGCGCCGAGTTCGGTTTCGGCGGCGCCGGCGAAGGCGATGACGGCGGGCTTCATGCGGCACTCCCGGCAGCCTGGAAGACCGGCAGCATCATGTCGCCACGCGCCTCGAATCGCACCTGCAGCGGCATGTCGAGCACCAGCTTGGCGGGATCGGCGGGCACCCCGACCAGGCTGGACATCATGCGCGGGCCCTCGGCCAGCTGCACCATCGCGATGACATACGGCACTTCGCCTTCCCAGCCGGGGGCCGGGAAGTGATTGATGACATAGGAGTAGAGCTTGGCCTTGCCGCTGGCCGCGACCCAGGCCGTGTTGGCCGAACCGCACTTCGGGCAGCGGATGCGCGGGTAGAGGAAGTGGTGGCTGCAATCGCTGCACTTTTGCAGGCGCAGCTCGCCGGCCTTGGTGCCTTCCCAATAGGGCTTGGTCGTGGGCGTGGCGACGGGCACCGCCTTGGCGGGTGCGGTCTTGACGGTCATGCGGGATCTCCTGGCGTCGGATCGTCGGTGGAAGCACCGAATCGGCAATCGCCGCGCACGGCCTTCCAGGGGCGGATCGATCTTAGCCCAATCCGCAGGGCGGACCGAGTGCGCGGATTCCGTCGGGGTCCGATCCCAGCACGATGGCCGCGCATGGTTTCAATGGGCAATACCCCTGCGCGATCGGGCCGCTCGGGAGCCCGCGCCGCAGGGGCCGCCTGGCCCGCCGGGGGGGTGAGGTCCGCGCCGTGAAGGGCGCGGGCGCGTCAGGCGTGGGCCAGCGCGTCGCGGTCGGCCGTGCCGCCGTCGGCCGAGTCGCCTGCGCCGGAGGCGACAGGGCGCGAGGGCCGGACCAGCGATGCACGCTCGCCGGTGCGGAACACGCCGCAGCCGATCAGCGCATCGTCGCCCAGTCGCGCCACGTACGCGGTCTTGCGCGCCGGCTCGCCGGTGTCGACGTTGAACCAGTCGTATTCGGCCCAGCCTTCGCCCTGTCCGCAGGCCGCCAGCACGGCATCCATGAACCGGTCGGCCATCGTCGAACTCACGCCCGGCAGATCGTGCACCATCTTGCCGACCCACTGCGGGCGGGCGCTGTAGGCCAGGACCTTGCCGGTGAGATCGAGCACGTAGACCGCCATGTCGCGATCGTGGAATTCGCCTTGCGGATCGCTCAGCTCGCGAGACGCCTGCTCCCAGCCGATTTCGGCCACGCGGGCCAGGCCGCAGCGCACGAGGGCGAGTGCTTCGTCGGCGCTGCCGTAACGCAGTCGAATCGAGGCGACCGATTCGCCCAGCGCGGCCGCCTGGAACACCAGTGCCTGCGACGAGCGGGCCGACGCGTTGACCATGTCGGCGTTCTGGCGGGTAATCTCGTCGAGCCCCTGCACCCCGCGCGAGACTTCGGACAGTCCGGCGCTCTGCTGGGCGCTGGACCCGGCAATGCCACGCAGCCGATCGGCCACATCGCTGATGCCGTGGACGACCGAATCGAGGGCGATGCTGACATCGTGCACCCGGATGGCCGACACGTCGGTCTGTTCGATCGTGCGCCCGATCAGATCGCGGATCTCGGCGGCCGCCTCGCCGCAGCGCTGGGCGAGCTGGCGGACCTCGGCGGACACCACCGCAAAGCCCTTGCCGGCCTCGCCGGCATGGGCGGCCTCGACCGCCGCGTTCAGTGCCAGCAGGTTGGTCTGGAAAGCGATCTCGTCGATGACGCCGTTGATTTCGGAGACCCGGCGGGTCGTGTCCTGGAGTGCGCCGATCGAGGCGACGGTTTCGCGCATGGCCTGGGTGCCCAGTTCGGCATGCTGGCGCAGCGTGGTGGTGATGTCGTCCAGCGAGGCCGTCGCCTGCGCCGTGCTGGCCACCGCCGCACCGAGCTGCTCGACCGTCCCGACCGAGTCGCGCAGGCTGCCAGCCTGCCGTTCGGTGCGCTGCGACAGCGACTGGCCTTGGTCGGCCACGGCCTGGCCGGCCTCGCCGACACGCACCGCGCTGCTGCGGATCTCGGCCACCAGTCGCGACCATGTGGCGGCCATGGCCTCGAGCTGGGCGCCGACCCGCGAGAGTTCGTCGCTGCCTTCGATCAGGATCGGCTGCGACAGATCGCCCGCGGCCATCGCATCCATGCTGGCCGTCACCCGGCGCAGCGATCCCAGGAAGCTGTAGTGGAACACCAGCAGCAGATAGGCGATGACAGTCACGCCGAGCGCCGCGACGGCGGCCTGGACGATCACCCGGTTGCGCAGCGTGGCCAGCCGGTTGTTCAGCTGATCGTCGAGCAGATCGAGCGCATCCTGCCCGAATCGGACGGCCGAAGCCCCTGCTTCGCTGCCCGAGCGCAGATAGGGCTCGGGCTCGCCGACCAGGGCTTCGGCGCCGAACACCTGCTCGACCTGGCCGACGAACTGCTCCGTGCCCCGGCGCGCCGTGTCCCAGCTGCTGGGCAGGGTGACGCCGGCGCGCAGCAGGGATGCGATCCTGGACTGGATCGCCTCGAGCTGCCGCTGGGTCGAGCCGGCCGTGGCGAGCAGATCCCGCTTTTCGAGGCGGGTGGCGTCGCCGCGCGTCAGCAGGCCGCCGCCGACGGCGCTGACCTGAGCCATCCGATCGACCCACGGGATCATCGGGTTCACCATGAGGTCGACCAGGAAGTAGCTCTGCGCCGTCGGATCCAGCAGCAGTCCCGAGAATTCGGCGGCCAGCAGCATCAGTCGCCGGGCCTGTTCGATCTGTTCGCCATGAAAGGCCAGCGCCGCGGCGCGCGCTCGCGGGCTCTTGTCGGTCAGCAGGGTGTCGATCCGGGCCCGCAGGCCGTGCCAGTGATCGGCCAGCTGGTAGCCGGGCCGGGTGGCGATCTGCGCGTCCAGCGCCTTGACCGACGCGGCAAGCCTGGCGCGCGAAGTCTGCAGCGCCGCTTGGATTCCTTCTTCGCCAGACAGCGCGCGGTGGGTCAGTCCGCGGTGGTCGATCAGCGCGGTGGTCAGTTCCAGAGTGCCGCGCACCAGTTGCGCGCCGTTCTGTTCGTTGCTCAGGATCGAATACTCGTGGTGGGCCGACGAAAAGAGATGGACCATCAGCACGACCAGGGGCAGCAGCAGGGCGCCACCCATCAGCGCGAGCTTGGCCGGCAGGCGCAGGCTTCGCATCAGCCGGGTGCCGGGACGCAGCAGTGTGCCGATCATCCGTGCGGCACGCCGAAAAACGGGCGGAGTGCCGCGCTTGAAGATCGATTGCCATCGCCAGATGCTTTCCCGGATCAACCGAAAACGAAGTGCTGTACCGAACGCTTCAAGGTGTCGCCCTGATCGCGCAGTCCCGCCGACGCGTCGGAGAGCTGATCGACCAGACGCGCATTGCCTTGTGCCGCTTCCTCGACGTCGCGGCTGATGCGCACCACATCCTGCGATTCCAGCAGGCTGTCGCGGGTCAGGCGGACGATCTCATCCATGATCCGATTGACCGCATCGACCTTCTCGTCGGTCTGGCGCACGGCATCCACCGCCCGGTCGGTCATCAGACCGCCTTCTTCGATGTCCTGCACCGACGCGCGCACGATCGATTCGATCCGGTGGGCCGCATCCTCGCTGCGCTTGGCGAGCAGCCGAACCTCCTGGGCCACCACGGCGAAGCCCTTGCCGGCGCTGCCGGCCCGTGCCGCCTCGATCGAGGCGTTCAGCGACAGCAGCTTGGTCTGGTAGGCAACCGATTCCACCAGGCCGACCACCTGGCGGATCTCGTTGCTGCGGGTCTGCAGCATGTGCATGCGGTCGCGCAGCCCGCTGATGGCCTTGCGGCTGCGCTGCGCATCGGCGCGCATGGCGCGCGCGTGCTCGGCAGCCTGCTGGACCTCGTAGCCGCAGACGTCCATCGCGTTCGAGAACGACTGTGCCTTCTGGGAAACATCTTCGATCGAACCGCGGATGCTGCCGGTCCGCCCGGACAGCCCGGCATTGCCGATCGCCACTTCGCGCGAGGCGTGCGAGACCGCGGCGACGCCCTGGGTCACCGCTTCGAACAGTTCGGACATCTGCTTGGCGGAGGCGCCCAGCGAGGACAGCGCCTGACCGATCTCATCGGAGCCATGGCCGCGCGGCCGGATGCCCAGATTGCCGCGGCCCAGTTCACCGACCTGTTCGCACAGCGTCTGCAGGCCGCCGCCGACGACCTTGTAGATGCAGATCATCAGGTAGGTCGAGATCGCCAGGAAAACCAGCAGCAGTGTCGCGTTCCAGCGCAGCGCCGCCCGGACCTCGCGGTGCTGGATGACGACCTGACCGGACAGGCGGGCGATGCTGTCGGTTTCGAGGGCGTCGCAGGCGGCGATCGCCTGCAGTCCGCTGGCGATGAAGGTGCTGCGCAGCAGCGCGCCTTCGCCGCGTTCAGCGTCCTTCTCGGTGTTCGGCCGGTCGCTGGTCGCGAGCCGCAACAGGTGGCTCGTGACTTCGAGATGACGCTTGACCACCGTCAGGCGGTCGGCCGCGTGCTGGGCGTCCAGCAGTCCAAGCGCGACCGCGTAGTCGAGGGCGGCGCGGGTCTGGCTGTCGAGCACACGGGCTTCGACCGCAAAATCGTTGATCCGCGCGGCACGGACCTTGCGATCCTCGTCGCCCATCAGCATCGCGCCCTCGAGCGTGAGGTCCTGCAGGTTGGAGCGAAGCCGCGGCAGCCAGCGGACCGCGCCTTCGAGCATCGCGGCGCTTTGCGGGTCGAATCCCTGATGCAGGTTGGCCGAGCGCAGGATCGGATCGCGCAGGAACTCCGACTCATACCGGTACTGCGCCAGGGCCTGGATCAGGCGCGGGCGACGACCCGCGGTGGCGCTCGCCTCGGTCTGCACGGCCACGAAGGCGGCACGCGCCTTGGCCAGCGCCAGCCCGGCGCGCCCGAGCTGGTCGGGGCGATCCTGCGGCGCTGGAAGGCGGGAGGCAAGGGTCTCGTATGCCTGGCGCTCGCGTTCCAGCAACGCGGGGATCGCGCTGCCCGGATCGGCGAGATCGGCCGAGTTCAAGGTGCGATGCAGGGCGCCGATCACCTGTGCCAGCCGGACCAGCGCATCGTACTGGGCCAGTGCGGCGCTCTCGCCGGTCATCCGCTGGTCCTGCGCCAGTCCGTGGCGCACGGCAGGCGCCAGGGCCAACGACAGGGGAATCACCAGACAGGCGATCACCAGGATGGCCTTGGCACGCAGCGTCATGTTGCGCAGGGCTCGAACGCCCGGCGACCAGATGCCGTGATAGCGGGCCATTTCGCGGGTGCCGCGCAGGGCCTCGCGCACCCTGTGCCAGCGGGTGCCTGTCGTTCCTGACGGTTGCGGCTGCGTGGGACTGGCCGAGTGCATGTCCATGGGTGTCCGGAAGTAGGAAGTGCCACGCGGCGGTTCCATGACAGGCCCGTCACGGAGATCCAGCCAAACGGCTCGCCGATGATAGGCGGGCCTGGCATCGGTCAAGGCGCGAAATGGGGAGGGGAAAGCGGCCTGTTCGACGCACCGCAACACCCGCCGCCGGCCGACCATCGGGGTCTATCGGCTGTGCTCGTTGCCTGCTCCGGAGAGTCCCTGCATGTCGTTCGATTCACTCAACGCCGCTTCCCCGCCCGAGCGAGGGCTTGCGGCGTCCACGCCGCGGCGATCGCCTGCCTGGCGCTTTGCGCTCGCCGGCGCAGCTTGTACGGGCGCTGGCGCCCTGGCTGTCCAGGAGGGCGGCTGGCTTGCCGTCGCGCTGCTGACGGCGGCAATTGGAGCGGCCGCGGTCGTCCTGGCTCGGCGAGGCGCGGGCGCTCCTGCTCTGGTGCGGGCCGACTCCTTGCAGTCTCAGGCGCCAAGCGGCCAGGCGGGGCTGCTGTCGCAGCAGGTGGTGCCGGTCTGGCAGCGCAACGTCGAAGCCGCCCGGACCCATTCCGAGAAGAGCATCGAGGCCCTGCTCGAGAGCTTCGTGCGGGTCTCCAGCCACCTCGATCATGCGGTCGGCGCCGACAAGGTCAGCATGAACATCGAGATGGGCGGCAGCGACGAGCTGGTTGCGCGCCACCAGCCCCAGATCGACACGCTGCTGGCGACCACCCGGGCGGCGGTCCGCATGAAGGACGAGATGCTCGCGGGCGTGCAGTCGCTGGCCGTGACCCTCGAGGACATGGTGCTGCTCAGCAAGGAGGTCCAGTCGATCGGCCGTGCGACCCATCTGCTGGCGCTGAATGCGTCGGTCGAGGCGACCCGTGCCGGGCAGGCCGGCGGCGGGTTCGGCGTGGTCGCGCAGGAAGTGCGCGCGCTGGCCGGCCAGGCAAGGCTCACCGGCATCCGGATCGGCAAGCATGTGCAGACGATGCAGGAACGGATGACCTCGATCGCCGCCGAGGTGCGCCGTCACGACACCGATGACGACGAGATCGAACTGCAGGCGCGCGAGAACGCGCGCGAGGTGATCGTGTCGCTGGTCGGCAGCCTGACCGAGATCTCGCGCTCCTCGCGCGGCCTGCGCGAAGCCAGCCGGCAGGTCCAGGCGGACCTCGAGAAGATCTACATGAGCCTGCAGTCGCAGGATCGCCTGACGCAGATGCTCAATGCCGTCACCGAGGACATGGCGCGCTTCAGCGCCTGGCAGCAGGGCGAGCCGGATTCGGCCGCCAGCTCACCCGCGCTCTGGCTGGAGCGGATGGAGGGCAGCTACACGATGGAAGAGCTGCGCAGCAGTCATCACAACACCGTGGCGGTCGAACGCACGGCCGCCGTCGAGTTCTTCTGAACCGCTTCGAGCAAAAGGGAAAGATGCAATGAGCAAGACCATCATGGTCGTTGACGATTCGGGAAGCTTTCGCACGGTCGTCAAGCTGGCGCTGCAGAAGGCGGGATATGCGGTGATCGAGGCGGTCGACGGGCAGGACGCCTCGGAGAAGATCGGCAGCGTCAAGCCCAATCTGATCGTATGCGACGTGAATATGCCGCGCATGGACGGCCTGGCCTTCGCCCGAAAGGTCAAGGAAAGCCCGGTTCACAAGTTCACGCCGATCATCATGCTGACGACCGAGTCGCAGGACTCGAAGAAGGCCGAGGGCAAGGCGGCGGGCGTGCGCGCATGGATCACCAAACCGTTCCAGCCCTCGCAGCTGGTGGACGCGGTGGCACGGCTGTGCCCCTGAACGGACGCCGCGAACATGAACGACTCCCTGCATGAGGAAAGTGGCGCCGCGGTCGGCGAAGGCCGGTTGAGCGGCGAGCTCACGATTCACAACGCCGCGGCGCAGTGTCTGCAGATGCGTGAATGGATCGATGGCGGCGTGCTGGCCATCGACCTGTCGGGCGTCGATGCCTGCGACTCCTCGGGTGTTCAGATTCTCGTGGCGGCGCGACGCAGCGCGGCCTCGCGCGGTCAGTCGCTCGAGCTGCTGCGCGCCAGTCCGGCCGTTCTTGAAGTGTTCGGCCGCTATGCGCTGAACGGCCTGCTGGCCGCCGGCACTCCAGACTGAGGAACTCCGATGAGTCAAGACGACGACATCCTGGCAATCGCACGAGAAGGCTTTCTCGACGAGGCGCGCGACATGCTGCGCCAGTTCGAGCAGGCGCTGCTGGCCATGGAACAGGATCCGGGCGATGCCGAGGCGATGAACAGCGCGTTCCGCGCGGCCCACACGGTCAAGGGGACCGCGGGACTGTTCGGCTTTGACGCGGTGGTGAGTTTCACCCATGAGGTCGAGAGCCTGCTCGAATCGATGCGCAGCGGCGAGCTGCCCCTGACCGACGAGGCGATGGCGCTGCTGCTGCGCGGGCGCGACCAGATGGAGCGGCTGCTGGCGGAGATCGGACAGGACAGCCACGATCCCGACGTCGCGCAGACCAGCCTGACCTTGGGCGAGGCGCTGCGTGGTCTGCGGGCCCGGTCGGGAGGCGATGCCGCACCGGCCGACAAGCCTGGCGCCGTGGCGCAGCCTGCGCAAGCCGAGAGCGACGTCAGGCCGGCGTCCGCCGCGGGTGGGGTGTGGCACATCTCGCTGCGAATGGGGGTCGATGCGCTGCGCAACGGGCTCGATCCCATTTCATTCATCCGCTACCTCGACTCGCTGGGCGAGGTGCGCGCGATTCACACGGTCACCGAGACGATCCCCGATCTGGCGGCGCTCGACCCGGAAAGCTGCTTTCTGGGCTTCGAGATCCGGCTGGCCAGTCAGGCCGATCGCGCGACGATCGAGGGCGTCTTCGAATTCATGCTCGATGACTGTTCGCTGATGGTGCTGGCGCCCGAGGCGGCGTCGGCCGATTACGAACGGCTGCTCGATGCGCGTGCGCCCGAGGGCGATGCGCGCGACAGCCTGCTCGCGGCCTGGCAGTCGCTGGCAGGACCCGGCGCGGCGCCGTTCATCGATCGGCGCGAACAGGTTCCCGAGCGCCGCGCCAATGAACCCGAGCGGCGGACCGGCACCAAGGAGCGGCGCGGCGGCGAGGAGACCCGATTCATCCGGGTGCGGGCCGACAAGCTCGATCACCTGATCGACCTGATCGGTGAACTCGTGATCGCCAGTTCGGGAGCGCAGATGGTGGCGCGCAACGAACATTCGCCGACCTTCGGCGAAGCGGCCCAACGCATCAACGACCTGGTCCAGGAGGCGCGCGACGGCGCGCTGGGCCTGCGGATGATGCCGATCGGCGAAACGTTCTCGCGCTTCCAGCGCGTCGTGCGCGATGTCAGCAAGCAGCTGGCCAAGGACGTCGAACTGGCCATCAGCGGTGGCGACACCGAGATGGACAAGCAGATGGTCGAGACGATCGCCGATCCGCTGATGCACCTCGTGCGCAACAGCCTCGATCACGGCCTGGAGACGCCCGACGAGCGCCGGGCCGCCGGCAAGCCCGAGCAGGGACGGATCTGCCTGAATGCCTATCATGAGTCGGGCAGCGTGGTGCTGGAGGTCAGCGACGATGGGCGCGGACTGAATCGCGACCGGATCCTGGCCAAGGCCACCGAGCGCGGCCTGGTCGAAGCCGACGCGGAGCTGGATGAAGAGCAGGTGTACCAGCTGATCTTCATGCCTGGTTTCTCGACCGCGGAGCAGGTCACCAACCTGTCCGGGCGCGGGGTCGGCATGGACGTGGTCAAGCGCAATGTCGAGGCACTGCGCGGACACATCCGGGTCAGCAGCCGCGAGGGGCAGGGCGCAACGATTCAGATACGGCTGCCGCTGACTCTGGCGATCATCGACGGGTTTCTGACCAGCGTCGGCGGTGTCAGTTATGTGCTGCCATTGGAGCTGGTCGCCGAATGCCTGGAAGTGCCGCTCGAGTGCCAGAACAACCCCGAGCGGGTGGCCGGCCACTTCGACCTGCGCGGCGAAGTGCTGCCCTACCTGGACATCGGCCGCTTCTATCGGCACACGTCCGCCGGCGGCGCACGGCGCAGCCTGGTCCTGGTGCGCGACGGGGCGACCCGTGTCGGCCTGATCGTCGATCGCCTGCACGGCGAACATCAGACGGTCATCAAACCGCTGGGACAGGTCTTCCAGGACATCAAGGGACTGGCCGGTTCGACGATCCTGGGCAGCGGCGAAGTCGCCCTGATCCTGGATGTGCCGGCGCTGCTGGACCTGGCCACCGCGCGCCTGAGCGGCGGGGCCGGCGCGCGTGCTCATGCCGTCAAAGCAGCGAGCCTGCATTGAATCACAACGCAATCAACGAGCAAGCAAAGATGCAACCAGTTGGACGGGTTTCTTCGTTTCCATGGCCGGTGCTCCTGTCGTCGGCGGCACTCGTCGGCGCCAGTGCGCTGGCCGCTGCGGCCGCGCTGCGGGGCGAGCCCATCTGGCTTGCGCCGGCGCTGGCCCTGGCGCTGGGCAGCCTGGGCGCTACCCTGTGGCACTGGCGACGCCAGTCCGGCGCGCTGGCACGGATCGGTCTCGGACTGGCCGGTGCCGCGCCCGATTGCGTGCTGGTCGATGCCGGACATCGGGTCTTGCAGGTCGGATCATCGGCGGCCGCGCTGATCGGTGCGCTGGCGCCGGCGCTGCACGAGCGGACCGCCGGCTTCGACGCCGCCCGCCTGCTCGGCGGCGACGTGCGCCGGCTGCTGGAGGCGCTGGGCGCGCAGGCTTTGCTGGCCGAGGGATCCCAGGGCGAAAGATCGGTGGACGTGGCAGTGGCCGACCGGGTCATCGGCGTGACGGTCTCGCCCCTGCAGAACGACCGCGGACGGCTGCTGGGCCTGCTGGTCCGGTGTGAGGATCGTTCGCCCGCGCGGGCCCAGCGCCGGCGCGAGCAGGCGCAGGCCGAAGTGCTGGCGCGCGAGCACCGCGATGCCGAGCGGATCCGCCAGGCCCTGGATGCGGCCGCGATGCCCGTGCGCATCGCCGATGCGGACGGCACGGTGGTGTATGTGAACCAGGCGCTGCAGGGCATCCTGAATCGGGACGTCCGGGCGTTTCGCGCGGACAACCCCAGCTTCGATCCGGAGCGCATCGTGGGCAGCTCGATCGGTGTGTTCTATGCCGATCCGCAGGGTGCCGTGGCGCGACTGCGGCTGCTGCGCGAGCGCGCGAGTTCGACGATGGTCCTGGGCGGGCGGACCTACGATGTGATCACCACGCCGATCTTCTCGGCCGATCGCGAACTGCTGGGCACTGTCGGCCAATGGAGCGATCGCCATGACCAGCTGGCGACCGAAAAGGAACTGAGCGATCTGGTGGCCGGTGCGGTGAAGGGCGACTTGTCGACCCGGATCGCGACCGCGGGACGCGAGGGCTTCTACGGCCGCATCGGTACCGACCTGAATGCGCTGCTCGAGACGGTGAGCCGCACGATCGGCGATGTCCGGCTGGCGGCCGACCAGCTGACGGCGGCGGCGCACCAGGTGTCGAGCACATCGCAGTCGCTGTCGCAGTCGGCCTCCGAGCAGGCGGCCAGCGTGGAGGAGACGACGGCGTCGCTGCAAGAGATGGCGGCGTCGGTCAAGCAGAACTCGGACAGCGCGAACGTGACCGACGGCATGGCCACGAAGGCGGCCAAGGAAGCGCTGGAAGGTGGCGAGGCGGTGGGCAAGACGGTGGAGGCGATGAAGTCGATCGCGACGAAGATTTCGATCATCGACGACATCGCGTACCAGACGAACCTGCTGGCGCTGAACGCGGCGATCGAGGCAGCGCGCGCCGGCGAGCACGGCAAGGGATTCGCGGTGGTGGCCGCGGAGGTTCGCAAGCTGGCCGAGCGCAGCCAGGTGGCGGCGCAGGAGATCGGACAGCTGGCGGTTTCGAGCGTGACGATGGCCGAGCAGGCGGGTGCGGTGTTGAAGCAGATGGTGCCCACGATCAACAAGACGAGCGAGCTGGTGCAGGAGATCTCGGCGGCCTCGGGCGAGCAGAGCGACGGGGTTGCGCAGATCAATGCGGCAATGGGCCACCTCAATGGCGCGACCCAGCAGAACGCGTCGGCCTCCGAGGAGCTGTCGGCGACCGCCGAGGAGCTCTCGGGGCAGGCCGCCGCGCTGCAGGAGCTGATCGGTTTTTTCAAGCTCCAGACGACATCGCATGACGCCAGGGGTGCCGACGGGGCACGCATGGTCCGGCACGCCGCGCTCGCGCGCCGGCACTGAAAAGGAGAAAGCATGAATCTCACCATCCGCGCGCGGCTGATTGCCACCTGCGTCGTTCAGCTGCTGGTCTTCTCGGTCGTGGTCTCGCTGGCCTATGTCAGCGTGACGCGGGAACGCGCAGCGACGGCCACGGTCGATGCGGCACGCATGGTTCAACTGAATCTGCAGCGTGTGCTGCGGGGTGCCGGAGAGACGCTGGTCACCGAGGGTTCGAGCGACTCGCGCAGGGCGACCCAGCTCGCGATCAAGGGGGTCGATACGCAGTTGGCGACGCTGCGCAACTCGTCGACGCAAGCCGGCGGAACGGCGCTGACGGCATCCTGGGGCACGGTCAAAGTCCATGCCGAGAAGCTGCTCGCGCGCCAGTCGATCTCGATCGAGGATTCGGAATCCGGACAGGCCTACGGCAAGCTGCTGGCCGCTGGCGGCGATTTGAGCGCAGAGACCGATACCCTGGTCGCCGCGGCGGGAGAGGCGCTGGCCAGCTCGGAACAGCGCCTGATCCAGACGGTTGCGGCCGGGGTCGCGATTCTGGTGCTGATGACCGGGCTGGCCGCGTGGTTCGTGCTTCGCTCGGTGACCCAACCGGTCAGGCAGGCGATGGCCGTGGCCAGCCGCATCGCGGCCGGCGAGATCGGCGAGCCGATCGTTGCCCGGTCCCGTGACGAGATCGGTCAGCTGATGGCGGCCATGGAGCGGATGCGCGAGACGCTGAACCGCCTCATCGGTGAAATCAATCGGGTGTCGGCCGAGCATGACGCGGGCGACATCGACGTGCGCATCGACACGGATCAGTTCAGCGCCCAGTTTCGCACCATGGCCCAGGGCATCAACGACATGGTCGAGGGGCATATCCGGGTCAAGCGCAGCGCGATCGATTGCGTGAAGTCATTTGGCGAGGGCGATTTCAGCCGTCCGCTCGAGCAGTTCCCCGGCAAGAAGGCCTTCGTCAACGAAGCGATCGAAGCCGTGCGGGGCAATCTCAAGGCGCTGATGGCCGACGTCGACCGCCTGGCCCAGGCCGGTCGGGCGGGCCGCCTGGAAGAGCGGGTCGACGCGCAGCGCCACCCTGGCGATTTCCGGCGGATCGTGACCGGCTTCAACCAGACCCTTGACGCGATCGTCTCGCCGCTCACCGAACTGCAGCACGCGCTGCTCCGGATCCAGGACGGCGACCTGTCTCGCGGCATGGCCGGCGAGTACGAGGGCCGCTTCGCCGAACTGAGCCAGGCGCTGAACAGCACGCTCGATCGGCTGTCTTCGACCATCGGCAACGTGAGTCTGGCAGCCAATGCGCTGACGGCGGCGGCGCACCAGGTGTCGAGCACGTCGCAGTCGCTGTCGCAGTCGGCCTCGGAGCAGGCGGCCAGCGTGGAGGAGACGACGGCGTCGCTGCAGCAGATGGCGGCGTCGGTCAAGCAGAACTCGGACAGCGCGAACGTGACCGACGGCATGGCCACGAAGGCGGCCAAGGAAGCGCTGGAAGGCGGCGAGGCGGTGGCCAAGACGGTGGAGGCGATGAAGTCGATCGCGACGAAGATTTCGATCATCGACGACATCGCGTACCAGACGAACCTGCTGGCGCTGAACGCGGCGATCGAGGCGGCGCGCGCCGGCGAGCACGGCAAGGGATTCGCGGTGGTGGCCGCGGAGGTTCGCAAGCTGGCCGAGCGCAGCCAGGTGGCGGCGCAGGAGATCGGACAGCTGGCGGGCTCGAGCGTGACGATGGCCGAGCAGGCGGGTGCGGTGTTGAAGCAGATGGTGCCCACGATCAACAAGACGAGCGAGCTGGTGCAGGAGATCTCGGCGGCCTCGGGCGAGCAGTCGCAGGGCGTGGGCCAGATCACCGGCGCGATGAACCACCTGAACGCGGCGACCCAGCAGAACGCGTCGGCCTCCGAGGAGCTGTCGGCGACCGCCGAGGAGCTCTCGGGGCAGGCCGCGGCACTGCAGGAACTGATGGTGTTCTTCACATTGAATGATTCGATCGCGACGCACGGCGGCGAGTTCGGGACGGCTGGCGCGCGCGCCGCTCACGAATCACCGCCGGCACCGGCTGGCCGGCGCCCCGGCTTCGTGCCTGTCGCCGAGAGCGGCGCCAGGCGCTTTTCGCGCAAGCCGTCCGCTGCGTCGGAAGCCTCCAGCTTCGATGAATCCGAATTCACGCGGTTCTAGCCTCGAGGATCCCTCCATGCACCAACGAACCAAAACCAGCGCAGGGCGCGTGATCCAGGACGTCGCGCCCGTCGATTCCCAGATCGTGCAGTTCCTGCGCCTGTCGCTGGGCAGCGAAAAGTACGCCGTGCGGATCCAGGCCGTGCGCGAGATCCTCCAGGTGGTTCCGACCACGCCGCTGCCACTGATGCCGGCCTTCGTGCGGGGAGTGATGAACCTGCGCGGCGCGGTCGTTCCGGTGGTCGACCTGGGAGCCCGCCTGGCCCTGGCCGCGACCGATGTCGGCCGACGGACCTGTGTGGTCATCGTCGACGTGCCGGCCGCCGATGAGGGCCGGGCCCAGACCCTGGGCCTGCTGGTCGATGCCGTCTACGAAGTGTTCGACGCGCCGGTCGCCGATCAGGAATCCGTGCCGCGGCTGGGCACCCGGATCGATCCGGGCTTCATCCGCAGCATGGTCAGGGTTCGCGGCGAAAGCACCGCCGAGCTCGACCTTTCCGCCATTCTCGACCAGCAGCTGCTGGCCCGGCTGATCGCGGCGCATGCCAGCGACCCGCTGGCTGAACCGCTCGCAGTACAAGCCTGAAATCCGCCGTACCTCCATACGAAACGTTCGCATCGCGCGATGGCGATGCGCCAGCAGAAGAACAGGATCAAGCCCATGACTTCCCTGCATCAACCGTCCACACCGTCCGCCCCTGCGTCCCGGGCGATACCCCGCGACCGGCTGTTCGCGCCGATTCGCCCGGTCTTGAACCGCTTGGCCCTGCGCGGCAAGCTCGCGCTGATCGGCATCGTGCTGTTCGTGCCGCTGGTTGCGCTGCTGATCAACATGCTCGGGCGCTCCAGTGCCGACCTGGCCTCGACGCGCGCGGAACAGGTGGGTGTCGGACTGGTCGAGCACATCCATTCGCTGACGCTGGAGATGCAGCGTCACCGCGGCCAGGTCGCGCTGGTCCTGGCCGGCAACGAGGCTGCGCGTTCGCAGAGCGACGAGTCGAGAAGCGCGATCTCCAAGGAGATCCCGGCGCTCGAGGCGATGATCGCGGCCAACCCGGCGCTCGAACTGGCGCCGGTCTTTGGTCCCTTACGCGACGATATGCAGCGCCTGGTGAGCGCTGCGCGGCCGGCGTCGGCCTCGCAGTCCTTCCAGGAGCATACGGCGGTGATCGGGCGGCTGCAGGGTCTGATGATCCTGGCGGCCGAAAAATCCGGCCTGCTGCTCGATCCGGAAGGGGCGAGCTTCCTGCTGATGGATGTGTCGGTCGAACGCATCGGGATGGTGGCTGAGGCGGTGGCCGATCTGCGAGGCGTGGCCACCAGCGCCGCGCTGCGCAACGCCTGGACGATCGATGACAACGCGCGCCAGGCCTCGATGCAGTTCGCGCTCGAGCAGGCGCTGCTGGGCGTGCAGCGGCGCTTCGAAGCGCTCCAGCGGGCCGGCGAAACGCCGCCGTCCGGCTGGAAGGACGTGCAGTCGGCCAGCACGGCCTTTGCCGCGTCTGTCCAGGCGTTGGCCAAGGTCGGCCCGATCAAGGTCGATGCCCAGGCGGTCTTTCGCGATGGCAGCGCCGTGCTGGACAAGATCAATTCGGTGCACGAACTGGTGACCAAGCGCCTGGGCGAACTGCTGGAGGCGCGTGTCCAGCGCATCAGCCGCGAGCGCGCGGTGATCCTGGCGCTGACGATCGGCTTCGTGTCGATGGGCCTGTACCTGTTCGCCGCGGTCGCCGTGTCGATCCGCCGGGCCGCCGATTCGGTGGTCAATGCGGCGGCGCATATGGCACGCGGCGATCTGTCGCAGGTGGCCAGCGTGCCGGGCAAGGACGAATTCGCGCAGATCGCGGGGTCGTTCCAGCAGGTCAGCGCCAATCTGCAGGCGCTGATCTCGGACACCGCGCGACTGGCCGATGCCGCCTTGTCGGGCGAGCTCGCGGTTCGGGCGGACATCGATTCGCACACCGGCGACTTCCGGCGCATCGTCGAGGGCATGAACGGCACGCTGGACGCGATCGCCACACCGTTGCAGGAACTGCAGGCGGTGATGGGCCGCATCGAGAGCGGCGACATGACCGAGATCATTCGCGGCGACTATCAGGGCGCGTTCGCCGAGCTGAAGACGGCGGTGAACAACACCATCGAGAAGCTCGCCCAGACGCTGGGCGACGTGGCGATGGCGGCCAATGCGCTGACCGCCGCGGCCGACCAGGTGTCGAGCACGTCGCAGTCGCTGTCGCAGTCGGCCTCGGAGCAGGCGGCCAGCGTGGAGGAGACGACGGCCTCGCTGCAGCAGATGGCGGCGTCGGTCAAGCAGAACTCGGACAGCGCGAACGTCACCGACGGCATGGCCACGAAGGCGGCCAAGGAAGCGCTGGAAGGCGGCGAGGCGGTGGGCAAGACGGTGGAGGCGATGAAGTCGATCGCGACCAAGATTTCGATCATCGACGACATTGCGTACCAGACGAACCTGCTGGCGCTGAATGCGGCGATCGAGGCGGCGCGCGCCGGCGAGCACGGCAAGGGATTCGCGGTGGTGGCCGCGGAGGTTCGCAGCTGGCCGAGCGCAGCCAGGTGGCGGCGCAGGAGATCGGCCAGCTGGCGGTCTCGAGCGTGACGATGGCCGAGCAGGCGGGTGCGGTGTTGAAGCAGATGGTGCCCACGATCAACAAGACGAGCGAGCTGGTGCAGGAGATCTCGGCGGCCTCGGGCGAGCAGTCGCAGGGCGTGGGCCAGATCACCGGCGCGATGAACCACCTGAACGCGGCAACCCAGCAGAACGCGTCGGCCTCCGAGGAGCTGTCGGCGACCGCCGAGGAGCTCTCGGGGCAGGCCGCGGCACTGCAGGAACTGATGGCGTTCTTCCAGTTCTCGGACGCCAGCCAGGGGCGCACCGGCCATGCAATCCGTCCCGCTTCGCGCGCGGGTGCGGCGACACGGGGGAACCCCGCCGAGGCGATGACGGCCGAGGGTCCGCGCGGCGCCGGTCGTCGCGCGTACGCCCAGCAGGGATCGGGCCAGGGCGCGCGCTCCAGCGGAGCATCAATCGATGAAGCGGGTTTCAGCCGATTCTGATGACGACACCTGCCACCACGAAACCGGCGTCCCGAATCGAGGACGCCATGCTCTCGCGCGGTTCGTTCGAGGCGGTCAGCAACCTGTTCCACCGGGTGTCGGGCATCCGCCTGACCGAGGCCAAGCGGGCTCTGGTCACGGGCCGCCTGAACAAGCTCGCCCAGGCTTACGGGGCCGCCTCGCTGGATGACTACATCGACGCGCTGATGAATGGCCGGGCGCCCGATGAAATGGTCAAGGTGATCGACAAGCTGACCACCAACGAAACCTACTTCTTCCGCGAACCTCAGCACTTCGATTTTCTGGCCAGCCGCCTGGCCCAGCGCCGCTCCACCCGGGGCGAACTGCGGGTCTGGAGCGCGGCGAGCTCGTCGGGCGAGGAGGCCTACAGCCTGGCCATGCTGCTGGCCGACAAGCTGGGCCCCAACGGCTGGCAGGTGGTCGGCACCGACCTGTCCACGGCCATGGTCGAGAGCGCCCGCCGCGCGCTGTACCCGATGGAGCGGGCGCGTCACATGCCGCAGGACTACCTTCGCCGCTACTGCCTGAAGGGGCAGGGCGAGTACGAAGGGCATCTGCTGATTTCACGCGAACTGCGCTCGAAAGTCCGGTTCGAGTGCGCCAATCTGACCCAGGCACTGCCGCAGATCGGCGAGTTCGACCTGATCTTCCTGCGCAATGTGCTGATCTACTTCGATCCGGCCGGCAAGGCCGACATCGTCCGGCGGGTGCTGACACGCCTGCAGCCCGACGGACTGCTGTTCACCGGGCACGCCGAATCGCTCGGCAATCTGGGCCTTCCCCTGCGCACTGTAGGACCCGCCATTCATGGCCACAGCTGAGCTTCGGGCCGTCGGCCTGCTGAAGGCGCAGCGAGGCCAGGATCTCAATCTGCTCGCCGGTCAGCTGTACTTCGGCGACCAGGCGACCGTGGTGCGAACGCTGCTGGGATCCTGCGTCGGGATCACGCTGTGGCACCCGCGCCGGCGGGTCGGGGGCATGTGCCATTTCCTGCTGCCCCAGCGCTCGCGCGATTCGGGCACGACGCGCGACGGGCGCTTCGGCGACGAAGCGCTCGAGATCCTCGTCGAGTCGCTGCTGCGGATCGGCACGCGACCGGCCGAATACGACGCGCATCTGTACGGCGGAGCCGATGCGATACCGGACGCCGCGAAGGTCAAGCTGAACATTGGCGAACGCAACATCGAAAAGGGTTGGGCGTTGATTGAACACTACGGATTTCAGCTCCGGGATGTCGATGTCGGTGACCGGGTGCCACGCACGGTGCAATTGAGCCTGGCGGACGGGGCGGTACTGATGCGTCGCGGCGCGTCGATTGGGAGGGCATGAAATGTCCATCAAAGCATTTGTTGTCGATGATTCGGCCGTGGTGCGCAAGTTCCTGTCGGACACGCTGATCGCCGGTGGCATCGAAGTGGTCGGCACGGCGTCCGATCCGCTGTTCGCCTGGCCCAAGATGGAGGCGAACTGGCCCGACGTGCTGGTGCTCGATGTCGAGATGCCTCGCATGGACGGGATCACGTTTCTGAAAAAGGTGATGTCCGAGCGGCCCACGCCCGTTGTGATGTGTTCGACCCTGACCGAAAAGGGATGCGAAACCACGCTGCAGGCGCTGGCCGCCGGTGCGGTCAGCTTCGTCACCAAACCGAAGATGGGTCTGAAGGATTTTCTCGAGGACCGGGGCAACGGGCTGGTCGATGCGGTGCGTGCCGCTTCGCGGGCCAACCTGCGTGCGCTGTCGGGGCGGGCGGTTGCCGGCCGTCCGGGTGCGCCGGGCCTGCGGGTGGCCCCGGCGCCCGTCCGGCCGATGGCGTCTGCGCCGCTGCGGCCTTCGAGCGCCAGCGGGGCGATGGCCGAGACCACCGACCGCGTGGTGGCGATCGGCATCTCCACCGGCGGCGTGCAATCGATCGAGGTCGTGCTGCGCCAGCTCGACCGAACCGCGCCGGGCATCGTGATGGTGCAGCACATGCCCGAGCGCTTCACCGCGTCGTTCGCCGCGCGACTGAACACCGTGTGCGACATGGAGGTGCTCGAGGCGCGCGATGGCGATCGGGTGATCAACGGCCGGGTGCTGATCGCGCCGGGTGGAAAGCACATGACCCTAAAGCGCAGTGGCGCCCAGTACGTGGTCGAAGTGCGCGACGGGCCGCTGATCAATCATCACCGGCCCTCCGTCGATGTGCTGTTTCGCAGTGTGGCGGCCTGTGCCGGACGCAATGCGATCGGCCTGATCATGACCGGAATGGGCGACGATGGCGCCCGTGGCCTGCGCGACATGCATCAGACCGGTGCCTACACCGCGGCCCAGGATGAAGCAAGCTGTGTGGTGTTCGGCATGCCGGCTGAGGCGATCAAGCTGGGGGCCCACGACGACATCGTGCCGCTGTCGGAGGTGGCGGGCTGGATCCGCCAGACGGCCGCACGGCCGCTTCGGCGCAGCTGAGCCTGGCATAGTCGCTGCGTTCACGGCATCATCGGCGGCCTGATTTTCCACAGACGGACGGCGCACGATGGACAAGGCGAAATCCCAGCAGTTCATGCAGAAGGTCGTTGGCGATGCCGGCACGGCGATGGCGGCCGCACTGGTGCATGTCGGCGTGCGGGTGGGGCTGTTCAAGGCGATGGCGGGAGCTGGCGCGCTGAGCGCGTCCGAACTGTCCGAATGCACCGGCATCGGCGTGCGCAACGTGGCCGAATGGCTCGCCGCGATGGCCAGCGCCGGCTATGTCGAGTACGACCCGGTCGGCGAACGCTTCACGCTGCCCGAAGAGCATGCGCTGTTCTTCGCGCAGCCGCAGTCCGAGTATTTCCTGGGCGGCCTGTTCGACGGGCTGCCGGGCCTGATGGCGATGGCGCCGCGGCTGGCAGCCGCGTTCGAGCGCGGCGGCGGCGTGTCGTTTGCCGAGTTCGGCGCCGGCATGCCCCTGGCGCTCGAGCAGATGAACCGGCCGGTCTACGAGAACCGGCTGGTGCGCTCGTGGCTGCCGGCGGTGCCTGGCGCGATCGAGCGGCTGACGGCCGGGGGGCGGGCAATCGATGTCGGCTGCGGCACCGGGGTGGTGCCGCTGATCCTGGCCAAGGCCTTTCCCGATGCCCGGATCGAAGGCCTGGACCTGGACGCGCGCTCGATCGAGATTGCCCGTGGCTATGCGCGCGAACAGGGGCTGCAGGACCGGGTCCGGTTCATCCAGGCCGGCGCCGATGCCCTCGAGCCGCAGCCTGGCTATGACCTGATCACCACCTTCGACGTGATCCACGATCTGCCCGACCCGGGTGAGGTGCTCGCGCGCATCCGCAGCGCGCTGGCGCCGGGCGGAACTTATCTGATGGTGGAGCCGGCGGTCGACGACCGCCTGGAGAACAACCTGGGCAATCCGTTTGCCCGGATGCTGTATGCGATCAGCTGCCTGCATTGCGTGCCGCAGTCGCTGGCGCAGGGCGGGCCGGGCCTGGGAGCATGCTGGGGGCCGGCCCGGGCCCGCGAACTGGCCATGGCGGCGGGATTCGGCGGCTTTCAGGCGCTGCCGGTGCGCAGTCCGGTGATGGCCTTCTACGCGCTGACCGCCTGAACGGCTGCGCCGCCCGACTGCCAGCCCCGAAACCGGGCCCGGCGCGGCTCATGCCTTGCCAGCCGGGCGAGTCGCCGCCACACTCCAGCCGTTTGCGCCCGGCCCTCCCAAGCACCCAGGACTCCTTGATGACCGCTCGCCCCGTTCACCTCGATCGCCCCGCCGCCACTGCCGCCACTGCCCCCCGCCTGCGCGCCATTGCCGAGCTGCCCTCGCCCAAGGGGGTGCCGGCGCTGGGCAACATGCTGCAGATCAAACCCGGCACCATGCACCAGACCCTCGAACGCTGGGCGGCCGAACTCGGGCCCTTGTACCGGTTCCGGATCGGACGCCGCGAGTTCATGGTGGTCGGTGACCACGAGGTTTTCAGCGCCGCCTTGCGCGATCGGCCCGACGGATTTCGGCGCCCGCCGGTGAGTGCCGCCCTGGTGCGCGAGATGGGTTTCCAGGTGGGTGTCTTCAGCGCCAACGGCGAGGCCTGGAAGCGCCAGCGGCGCATGGTGATGGCCGGCTTCGACCCCCGTCATCTGAAGGTGTATTTCCCGTCGCTGGCCAAGGTGGCCCTTCGCCTGCGCGGCCGCTGGCAAAAGGCCGCGCGCGAACGGGCCGCCATCGACCTGCAGTCCGATCTGATGCGCTTCACCGTCGACGCCATTGCCGGACTGGCCTTCGGGGCTGACGTGAATACGCTCGAATCCGACCAGGATGTGATCCAGCAGCACATCGACCAGATCTTCCCGATTCTGTGGAAGCGCATTCTGTCGCCGATCCCGATGTGGCGCTACGTGAAGCGCTCGGCCGACCGGCGGCTGGACCGCAGTGTCGTCGCCGTGAAGGCGGCCATCGACGGCTTCATTTCCCAGGCCCGCGAGCGGCTGGCTGCCGATCCGGCGCGGCGCGAAAACCCCCGCAACCTGCTCGAGGCGATGATTGTCGCCGCCGACCAGGGCGACAGCGGCGTCGACGACAACGACGTGGCCGGCAATGTGCTGACCATGCTGCTGGCCGGCGAAGACACCACCGCCAACTCACTGGCGTGGATGATCGATCTGCTGGCACGCAATCCGCGGGCGCTGGCCCTGGCCCGCGAGGAGGTGCTGCGGGTGGCGCCCGATCCGACCGCCTTCACGCTGGAGCAGATCGGGCGGCTCGAGTACGTCGAGGCCTGTGCCCATGAAACCATGCGTCTGAAGCCGGTCGCTCCGCTGCATTCGGTGGAGGCCCTGAAAGACGGCGAACTGGGCGGCGTGCACATTCCGGCCGGCACCCGGATCTTCGGCATCCTGCGTCACGACAGCCTGGACGAGCGGCACTTTCCCGACCCGCTCGCCTTCAAGCCCGAGCGCTGGCTGGCCGACGGCAGTCCAGGTCAGGCGGCCAGTTCGGCCAAGCGCGTGTCGATGCCGTTCGGCGCGGGCCCGCGGATGTGCCCGGGCCGCAATCTGGCGCTGCTCGAGATGAAGATGGCGATGGCGATCCTGCTGGGAGGCTTCGAGATCGACAGTGTCTGCAGCCCGCAGGCGGGCGACACCGAGGAACTGCTGGCCTTCACGATGGGCCCGGTGGGCCTGACGATGCGGCTGCGCGAACGCTGACCGGCCCGGCGCGGGTCAGGCCCGCGTCAGGGCTCCCACCAGTAGCGCACGATGTGAAAGAAGATCGGCGCCGAGAACACGACCGAATCGAGCCGGTCGAGCACGCCGCCATGCCCTTCGATCAAGGCGCCCCAGTCCTTGACGCCGTGGTCGCGCTTGATCGCGGACATGACCAGACCGCCCAGGAAGCCCATCAGGTTGATGACGAACGCGATCGCGCCGGCCTGCCAGGGATTGAACGGCGTGATCCACCACAGCGCGGCGCCCAGCAGCGTGGCCGAGAGCACGCCGCCCACCAGGCCCTCGACGGTCTTGGAGGGCGACAGTTGCGGCGCCACGAGGTGCTTGCCCATCAGTTTGCCCCAGACGTACTGGAGCACGTCGCTCGACTGCACGACGATGATGAGGAAGGCGATCAGCATCAGGTTTTCGCCCTTGTACCCGGGAATCTCGAGCATCAGCAGACCCGGCACGTGCGACAGGCAATAGACGCAGATCATGACCGCCCACTGCACCTTCGAGACGCGCTCGAGGAATCGAACCGTGTCCGATTGCAGCACGGCGGCCACCGGCAGGATCAGGAACGCGTACACCGGAATGAAGATCGCATACAGGCCATACCAGCCGATCCACAGCAGCCAGTATTGAACCGGCAGCACGACGAAAAAACACAGGGCCAGCGCCGCATGGTCGCCGCGGCGGGTGTAGGTCATCGAGAAAAATTCGCGCATCGCCAGGAACGAGGCCAGCCCGAACAGCACCAGCACGCCGCCCTTGTTGAACACGAAGGCGATGCCGATCAGCGCGACCATCCACCACCAGGCCCGGATGCGGGCATTCAGGTTGTCGATCACACCATGGGCCTGGCCGCGTGCGACCGCGAACTTCAGCGAGCCGCCGATCACGCTGGCCAGCGCCAGCGTGCCGAATACGCCGGTGAACAGCATCTGCATGCGGGTCATGTCGAGCTCGCCTCCGAAGTGCTGTGCGGGCGCATCGACAGCATCGCGGCGCGCGCACGGGCCAGGAACTGGTCGCGGGTCTCGCCGGCGGCCAGCGTGATCGGCGTGCCGAAGCTCACGCTGCACAGCAGCGGCACCGGCAGCAGCATGCCCTTGGGCAGCACCCGGCCGATGTTCTCGATCCACACCGGCACGTATTCGATGTCGGGGCGCCGCGAGGCCAGGTGAAACAGACCGCTCTTGAGCGGCAGCAGCGGCGCCTCGCCGGTGTTGCGGGTGCCCTCGGGGAAGATGATCAGCGAGTCGCCGCCGGCCAGCGCGGCGTCCATCATCGCGACCGGGTCGGCGGTTCGGGACTGGGGATCCCGGTCGATCAGCACCGCATGGAAGACCTTCGCGCCGATGAATCGGCGCAACGCCGAACGGTTCCAGTAGTCGGCGCCGGCGACCGGGCGGGTGCGCAGCCGCAGGATCGCGGGCAGCACCGCCCAGACGAGCACGAAGTCGCCGTGGCTGGCATGGTTGGCGAAGTACACGCGCTGCGTGGCCGCGGGACCGCAGCCCAGCCAGCGGGCCCGCACGCCGGTCACGAGGTAGACGAAGAGGTTGATGGCGCGTGCCACCAGTGAGGCCATCATGCGTTCGCTCCAATCCACACCAGGGTGGTGATCGCTGTCAGCACCAGCGCCGACAGGCATATCGCCTGCTGCACCAGCAGCCGCCGGGCACCGAACCAGCGCGCCTGCATGCTCCGCGGCGGGCCGGCCGGACGCAGACCGGCCCGGGCCAGGGCCTGGTCGAAGCCGCCTGGCTCGAGGCGCTCGCCGGAGCCGAGTGCGAATGCCCGGAACACCTGCGTGTCGAGCGCCAGCCGGACGGCCAGCAAGGTCTGCCACGACCAGATCGCCAGCGCCGCCGTGCCGAGCAGGGCGGCCGCGATGACCGGTGTGCCGCGTGCGGCGCCGGGAATGGCCAGCAGACCGAACAGGTCCGAGGCCAGCACGGCCAGCAGGGCCGCGTTGGCGGCCGACTGCAGCCGTTCGCCGGTGGCGCTGGCGCTGGCTGCGAGCATCGCGAGATCGCGGTCGGCGGCGCCCAGGCCGGCGCTGTCGGGCGTCATGACCGGGCCGCGGCCGGGGTGAGCAGTGCCGCCTCGAGGCGGCCGGCATCCAGCACGATCGCCGGGCGCAGGCGGCGAATCCGTTCGATGGCCGCGGCCATGTCGGCGCTGCGTCCGGTGTACACCAGCCAGACCGCGATCGCGGCCGCGCTGCGCGAATACCCCAGCGCGCAGCACACCAGCACGGGTCCGCCGGCGCGGGCCTGCTCGATCAGACCGGCCGCCCGGTGCAATGCAGGGCCCGCGGGCGCCAGCAGGTCGAGCCCCGGCACGGCCCGGATCGGCAGGCCGGGCGAAGCCGGCTTGCCCGGCCAGGCGAGGCGACCGGTCATTTCGGCCGACACGTCGACGATCCCGCGCACCGGCAGGCGCGCCAGGATGGCCGGTGTCGGGTAGCGCCCGAGCCAGACTCCGTCGGCGATCTCGACGGCGGGTGCCTGGCCACGGGTCCATGCCCAGACATTGACGCGCGCACCGAGCAGGTAGGGTGCCAGCAGGCCGAGCGCCGCCACGCTGAGGCGGCCGTGCGCATCCTTCTGGAAGACGACGGGACCCAGCCCGGCATAAGCCGCGCTGACCAGACCGAGACTGATCGTGCCCCAGAGCAGCCAGAGCGCGGCGCCGTGAAGCGCGAGCGCGGCGGCCAGGCAGGCCAGCGCGCCAAGACCGTAGCGCAAGGCCAGCCGGCGCGCGGCCGGGTCGTCCGGGCGTCGGGCCGCTCCGAGCGGCGACAGCGCAGGATCGGCCGGCCACAGCCACAGGCAGAACAGTCCGAGCGCGGCGCCGCTGGGGATGTCGATGAAATGATGCTGGAAGGTCGTCAGCACCGAGACGCCGATCAGCGCGAACCAGCCGTGCAGGGCCAGCCGGAGCATTCCTGCGCAGCGCGGGGCGTAGTGCACCCACAGGATCACCAGCAGCGCGATGTGCAGCGAGGGCGCCTGGTTGAACGGCTTGTCGAAGGCTGACAGCGCAATGAACATCGCACCGAAGACGCCGTCCGCGGCCGGCTGCGTGAACGCGAAGCGCAGCGGAAACACGATGAAGCAGAGCACCGCGATAACCTGGGCCGTCAGCAGTCGGCGCCCCAGCGTGCCGACTTCCGCCCGGTCGCGGCACAGGAACAGCGACACGGCATAGAACGCGTCGATGGTCCAGTAGGGCACGATCGTCCAGGGAACGAAGGGCAGCGTGCGCTCCCACTCGAAGACCAGTGACGGCACCTGGGCACGCTGCGAGGCCAGCCAGTTGGCCGCGTTGTAGGTGGCGAAAAAGAACGGGCCCAGGAACAGCAGCCAGGCCGCTGCCATGCGCCAGGGGCGCCCGTCGTCGGGCAGCGCGGACGCCGCGGCAGCGGGCGTGCGGCCCGAGCGGTCTGGATAGCCGGCCCGGTCCATGGTCAGGCCGCGCTGCGGCGCGCGATGCTGACGGTGAAGATGCCCCATTCGTCGACCCGCTGTTCGCACTTCACGAAACCGGCGGCCGCGACCAGCTGGTCCATCTCCTGCTGGGTGCGCCGGCGCATCACCCAGGCCTGGCCGCCGCGGTGGCTGGTCAGTGCACGGGCGATGAGTTCGAGCTGCGGATGCCAGGGCTGGCCGGTGTAGACCAGATAGCCGCCCTCCGGGATCGCCGCGGCCATGCCCGACAGCGAGCGGCTGACCATGTCGTTGTCGGGGAACAGTTCGTACAGGCCCGAGACGATGCCCAGCGTGGGCCGCGGCGAAACGCGGGCGATGCTGTCGGCGTCGAAGGCGTCGCCCTTGCGGAATTCGGCGATCGCCTGCAGGCCTTTGTCGCGGATCAGCTGCGCACCGGCCTCGACGTTCAGATCGGAGTAGTCGCGCAGCAGGATCGAGTCGGGCAGGGGCGGCGCGCCAGGCGAATGCGCCTGCTGCGGCGAGCGCTGCAGGGCCTCGAGCACGTAGCGGCCATGGCCGGCGGCGATGTCGAGCACGCGCACCGGCGAGCCGGCCTCGCGCAGGCGGGCCATCGCCAGGCGCACCAGTTCTTCGACATGCAGCTTGCGCTGGCGGATGCCGCGCCAGCCGATCGATTCCAGATAATTTCGGTCGATCAGCCGCCCGAGCGGACCGGCGCCGCGCGCCTGGTTGCGATAGACATAGTCCAGCGTGCTGCCGGAGTCGAAGCCGGTGCGGTGCCCCAGCGCAACGCCTTCGGACAGCGCGCCGCCCAGGCGCAGCCCGGCGCGCGTGCCGCTCCAGTACAGGCCGCGCGGCGACAGGGGCGCCAGCGGCCGGGCGAGCTCATCGGCCTCGCGCTGCGTGAACCCGGCTCGGTGCGCCTGCAGCAGCGACACCGGCGTGGTCGGCGCGTCGAACTGGCGCAGCACGAACTCGCGCACTTTGGCCACGGCCGGCGCGCGATCGCGCTCGCCCAGGGTGTCGTGGTAGAAGCCGTCGAGCACGACGCGCTCCTTGACGGGCGAGCCCAGGCGGTCGAAGAACGCATGCTGCGGGGCGTGATGCACGACCCAGTCGGCGCCGGACACCAGCATCAGCGTGGGCGCGGTGATCGCGCCGGCATCGCCGACCACCCGTTCTGCGGCATCGTACAGGCCCAGCAGGATGTTCACAGAAATCGCGCGCGCGATCAGCGGGTCGCTGTCGTAGGAGGCGATGCGCGCCGGGTCGTGGGTCAGGAACTTGGCCTTCACGTAGCTGTTGACGAAAAAGTTGCCGCGCAGCTTTTGCATCAGTGCCAGCCCGGCGCGGGCGAACGGCACGTACAGCTTGACCTTGAACGCGGGCGAGGCAACGGCCATCGCGCGGATCGGCGGCGCGTAGTCATGAACCCAGGTGGTGGCCAGCACCGCCCCGACGCTTTGCGCGACGACCGCCATGTCCTGCACCCGATGGCCATGGACGGCTTCGATGTGCTGGGTGAAGGTCTGGATGTCGCGCACACTGGTGCCGAAGCTCGGGCTGAATCCACGTTCGCCGGGCGAGTGGCCGTGGCCGCGCGCGTCCCAGGCGAAGAAGGCGAAGTCATCCATGCCGAGTTCGTCGACCAGGTGAGCGATCCGCCCGGAGTGTTCATGTCCGCGATGAAACAGCAGCACCGCGCCGCGGGCCGGACCGCGCAGCGCAGGCCAGTGGCGATAAAACAGGTCGACGCCATCGTGGGTCCGGAATACGGCCTCGGCGGCGGTGCGCGGCGCCGCACCTGCCGGATTGCGGACGGCCGCCGGGACATGCGGGTCGATGCCGGCCGCGTTATGGAGGGCGATGCTGGTCATGGCGAATCCCTTGCTGTTTGAAGTGGGTCAGGCGGCAGGTTGCAGGCCGCGCCGTACCCGGTTGAACACGGTCCAGGCGAGCAGGGCAGCGATCGCCGGCATCGCCCAGGCCGCCAGCTCGGGCAGCGGTGCCGCTACCGCGACCCAGGTGCCCAGTACGCCGAACACGAGGGCGCGATCGCTCTTGCCCATCGGGCCGTCGTAGCGGCGTGTGCCGCCCAAGCCCTGGCCCAGGGCGCCGGCGAACTCCGACAATCCCGCCAGGGCGATCACGGCCCACACCCAGTGCGCGGAGAACGGCGCCACAAAGGCAAAGGGCAGGTACAGCGCGGCATCGGAGACCACGTCGGTCAGTTCGTTCAGGTAGGCGCCCAAGCGGGTCTGCTGGCCGAACTCGCGGGCCAGCATGCCGTCGATCGCGTTGAAGGCCATGCGCACGAGCAGCCACGCCGGCAGCAGCGCGAACACGGCCGGGGTGTCGGCGCGGGCTGCGACGAACCCGCCGATGCCGACCGACAGCAGCGCCGCGGCCAGGGTGACCTGGTTGGCGGTGATGCCGAGCCGCGCGATCGTGGCGACCATCGGGCGCAGCAGCGACTGGAAGCGGGGCTTGAGTTCGTAGAGGGTCACGGGAGGGCTCGGTGCGCAGCGGGTTCGGGTTGGTTCGATGCGAAGCGTAGGGGATCGCGGGCCGGCGGGACCAGCGCGGATCTGTTTCCTTTGTATCGCCGCCGTTTCGACGCCATGATGCGCAGTCTTCGGCCGGAGGTACAGAATACGGGCGAAAGTTTCAGGCGGGTGCCTAGGCAGTATCGAATGGCGATACTCGATTCGGCCGAGTCGTCCCGAAAACCAGGCCTTTGGCCACGACCCCGAGGGTCGCGGCGTGCGTCGTTCAGCGTGTCTTCGGATCGACCGACGGACCAAGCGCGCCGGCCTCGCGCAGAAAGTCGTCCAGTGTCCCGGGGCGGCTGATGCGCCAGCTGCCGGGCAGGAACTCGAGCCGGTCGGTGGGGGCGAACAGCAGGCCGGTCGCGTAGTACTGTTTGCCGGCATCCAGGGTGCTCAGGCCCAGTGCCAGTCCGATGCTGGCCAGCGCACAGGCCAGCCGGTGGGTTGGCGTGAGTGCGCGCAGGTGGAGCCAGACGGTGGCGCCCAGCGCGGTATAGGCGAGCACCGAGGTGATCGCCGCCCCGTACGACAGGTCGAAGGCGAAGGCCGCCACATACACGAGCCCGGCCGCGACCATCAGGCCCAGCAGCCCGGCCAGGCCGATCAGCAGGTGCAGCTGGAAGCGCGCGCGCCCGGTGAACAGTCGGCTGAGCAGTCCCCAGGCCAGTCCCCATCCGGCGCAGATGCCCAGCAGTTCAGCCGCCGCTCTCCCCATCTCCCAGCCGACGGTTTCGGCACTGCTCTCGAAGTACGAATGACCGGCTTCGAGCACGACCAGCAGCAGCGCCAGGGCAGCGACGACCGGCCAGCGCTGCAGCCGGTTCAGGAACAGCGAGCGCTGCACGCTCTCGTCGTCTTCGGGCAGCGCCCGCTCCGGCGCCACCGGCTGCTCGGCATCGCGAAAGCGCAGCGGCGTGCGGCCGATCACGACCAGCGTCGGTTCGTCGAGCAGCACGCTGGTGACCTGGCGGTCTTCGACGCGCAGCCCGTTCAGGCTGCCGGCATCGAGCAGGCGCCAGCGGCCTTCGGCGTCGCACTGCAGCGTGGCGTGATGAGCCGCCACATGGGGATCCTCGAGCACCAGGTCGTTGCCGAAGCCGCGGCCGATCGAGAACGGCGCTTCGCGAATCGCGATGCGCTGCCGGACGTGACCCGCGCCGTCGAGGACTTCGAGATGGCCTAGGACACCCATCGGATCTGCTCCAGGTAGCGCCGGGTCAGCAGCATCGCGTTGTCCCAGGTGACGCCGTCGAACAGCATGCGTCCGATCAGCACCTGACCCTCGCGGGGCAGGGTGTTCAGGGTGACCAGCACGTCGTGCAGGCCGTTCCAGGTCTTGTAGCTGGCGGTGCACAGCCGCAGCCGGTATTGCAGACCGCGGATGTCGACGAAACGGGTCTGGCAGCGTCCCGGGCTCATCAGCGCGCCTGCCGCCATGCCCCCGCCAGGCATTTCGCCGCGCTCGCCGCCGACATTGGCCACCCATTGCGACAAGCGCAGCTCGCTCATCGTGTCGCTTCGCACGACGCGCAGCGCGTAGGCGACATCCCCGACGCTCAGCCCGTCGCCCAGGCTCAGGTGAGTGCTCAGCCGGCACTCGAGCGTCTCGTGCCGATAGGTCTTCTCGTGCTCGGGCGAACGCGCGCCGGCGCACCGGGTCAGCGAGGGCGGCATCACCGGCAGTTCGAATCGGCCGATGCGGCGCGTGGCCCCCGCTTCGCGAGTCAGGCGGCTCACCAGATAGGCCTGGTGCTCGTGCAACTGCCGGCGCAGGTCCTCGCGGTCGACCTTGGTGCCGGCGCGCGCCCGGGCGAGCAGCGGGTGCACGGCGGCGACCGGCACGAGCATGTTGACCAGCTGACCGCCGCGCATCTGCGAGACATTGACGCCGGCCACCTTGCCATCGGCCGTGACCGCCGGGCCGCCGCTCATGCCCGGGTTCAGCGCGCCGGTGAAATGCAGCAGGTCGTACACGCCCCGCTCGACCCGGCCGTTGTAGCTGCCCTCGGACACGGTGAACCCGATGTCCAGCGGATTGCCCATCGAATACAGCTTGTCGCCGTTGGCCAGCGCGGGTTGCGCCGGGCGCAGTTCGAACATCGCCGGCTGAACCCGTCCCAGATGAATCACCGCCAGATCGTTGCGCAGATCGACGGCCAGGACCGTGGCCTCGCCCTCGACGCCGGCGGCCGATTGCCAGCCCAGCCGGTAACGATCGGGCTCGAGCACGGCCGACGCGACGACATGGTAGTTGGTGACCGCCAGGCCCGACGGGTCGACGACGAAACCCGAGCCGCTGGAGTCGGGCGATCCGCTGCCGCGCAACAGCACCTTGAGCTGCAGCAGACGCGGCCTGCTGTCGTCGAAGACATGGCGGGCATCCGAGGGTGTGAGCGGGACGGCGGCGGGATCGGGTGCCGCAGCGGGCGGTGTAGTGGAAGGCAGCAGGGGCGCGACTGGCTGGCCGGCGCCCAGGGTGGGCGCAGGCTGCGCCCCGCCGGCACTTGCCGGGGCTGCCGGCAGGACGGCCGGTGCGGGCGCCACCTTGGGCGAGCCTGCCGGAACCGGCACCGCCGATGGCGCCTGTGCAGCGGGGGGCGCGGGTATCGCCGGCGCAACCGCCACGGGTGCCGGTGACGGTGTCGAGCCGGCTCCTTGTGCCTCGCGGGGCGCCGGCCGGGCTTCTTCCGCGCGCCTGGCGTCCGCCATTTTCGCCTCGGCCCTTTTTGCCTCGGCCTTCTTGGCTTGCGCCTTCTTGACCTCGGCCTTCTTCGCTTCCGCTTTCTTGGCCTCCGCTTTCTTGGCCTCGGCCAGCTTGTCGTCAGCCTTCTTGGCTTCCGATTTTTTCAGTTCCGCCGCCCTGGCCTCGGCCGCTCTGCTATCGGCCGGCGTGCTCTCGGCGGCTTTGCCTTCGGCGGCACGTGGCGGGATCGCGGGCTGGGCTGGGCTGGGCGCTGCTGCCGGTGCTGCCGGTGATGGTGCCACCGGTGCGGGCGCCACTGGTGCGGGCGCCGCCGGTGCGGGCGCCAATGGCGCGGGTGCCACCCGCGCGGGCGGCGCCGGCGCAGGTGCTTGGACCGCAGCCGGTGCGGTGGCCGGCGCCGGCGCAGACGGCCCGGCCGGCGCGCCCTTGGCCCCCTCTCCGGCCGTCTGCGCCGCGGCCATCGCGCAAGCCAGCAGGGCGGGCAGCAGCAGCCAGCCGCCCGGACGGCGCGGCACAGCTCCAGCCGGCTGGCCGGAATGCCCGGCGGTTTCTGCCTGGTGTCTGGGGTGCAAAGGTCCGCTCATGCGTAGTGGCTCATATTGGTCGGTCGGGTGATCCCAGTCCGGCGAAGCCGGCGAAACGGGCGGGATCGGCCACCGCCCGGCGGGTGATGGCTCGGTAGGCATCGGCGATGCCGGCCATCTCGTCGTGGCTGATCACGTCCTCGATGCGCTCGAAGGGCTTGTCGCCCGTTCGCTCGTGGACCTCCCTCAGGATGGCGTCGGGCGGCTGGCTGCGATTGGTCAGGATGATGTCGCGCGCGATCGGGAGCCGTTGCGATTCGTAGTCCTGCAGTGCCGCCTCATTCAGCCCATGGCGAGCCAGGCAGGCCGCCAGGACCGCGCAATCGACGATCGCCTGTCCGGCGCCATTTGACCCCCGCGGCACCATCGGATGCGCCGCGTCGCCCAGCAGCGCCGTGCGGCCGAGTGTCCAGCTGTCGAGCGGATCCTGGTCGACCATCGGGAACTCGAGCACCAGCGCGCTGCCGCGCAGCAGCGCCGGCACATCGAGCCAGTCGAAGACCCAGGATTCGAACACGGGCAGGAAGTCCGAAAGCAGGCCGGTTCGCGACCAGTCCCGCTCCTGGGGGCGTTCGGCGTTCAGTTCGACCACCCAGTTGATCAGCTGCCCGCCGCGCCCGTCGACGTTGTTGCGGATCGGATAGAGCACGAGCTTGCCGACCGACAGCCAGCCGGCACGCACCATGCTCGCACCGCCCAGGAACGGTGGGAACACGGTCGTCCCGCGCCACATCTGCACGCCGCGATAGACCGGCTCGCCTTCGCCCGGATTCAGCTGGCGGCGGATCGCGGAATGGATGCCGTCGCACGCGATGGCGAGCCGGCCGCGAACGCAAGGCAGGGCCCGCCCGGCGGGGTCGCAGCTGTGGACGCTCACCCCCTGGTCCGTAGTGTCGACCGACAGCACCTGGTGGCCGGTGGCGATCGCACCATCCCCCAGCCGAGCCTGGACCGAGGCCGCCAGGATCTGCTGCAGATGGCCGCGATGGATCGACAGCTGAGGCCCTGCGTTGCCGGCGAACAGGCCGGCGGGTTCGCGATAGACGAGCTGGCCGAACCGGTTGAAGAAGACCGATTCGCGGATGTCGACGGCGGTCGACTGCAAGGCCGGCAGCACGCCCAGGCGCTCGAGGTGCACCGTGGCATGGGGAGCAGGTTCACCCCGACGCCCAGCGGACGCAGGGTCGGTGTCGATTCGAGGACTTGGCAGCGGATGCCGATACGGTGCAGTTCGAGGGCGAGGGTCAGTCCGGCAATGCCGGCGCCGATGATCACCAGGTCGATGTCGGTTTGCATCGAGGCTCATTCGGCGGTGATCCCGGCGACCTGGCGCGCGGCGGCAAGGCCGTGCGACCGGGTGTGGTGGGCGCGGTCGAGATGGCGCTCACGGCCGACCGGTGAACTGCTTTCGCAGTCCCTGCCAGCATTGCGCATAGCCCGCCTGCAGCTCGGGCGAGGCCAGCGCCGACGCGGTCGTGCGGATCGGCAGGCGGGTTTCGAACATGAAAGCCATGGTGTCGCGGATGTATTGCGGCTGGCTGGTGTCGGCCTGGCTGGCTTTGAGGAAGGTGTCGGCATCCGGCCCGTGGCCGGCCATGCAATTGTGCAGCGAGGCGCCGCCCGGCAGGAACCCCTCGGCCTTGGCGTCGTAGACGCCCTGGATCAGCCCCATGAACTCGCTGGCGACATTGCGATGGAACCAGGGTGGCCGGAAGGTGTTCTCCATCGCCAGGACGCGAGGCGGGAAGATCACGAAATCGATGGCATCGGTGCCCGGCGTGTCGGAGGGCGACTGCAGGACCAGGAAGATGGACGGATCGGGATGGTCGAAGCTGATCGATCCGATCGCATTAAAGCGGCGCAGGTCGTACTTGCACGGCGCGTGGTTGCCATGCCAGGCCACCACATCGAGCGGCGAATGCCCGATGCGCGCCGACCACAGCCCGCCCAGGAACTTGTTGACCAGTTCGAACGAACCCTCGCGGTCTTCGAACGCGGCGCAGGGGGTGAGAAAGTCGCGCGGATTGGCCAGCCCGTTGGAGCCGATCGGACCCAGGTCCGGCAGTTGGAACGGCGCGCCGTAGTTCTCGCAGATATACCCGCGAGCACCGTCCAGCGTGCCGCCCTCGTCGCGGCAATCGGGCAGCTCGACCCGAAAGCGCAGACCCCTGGGAATCAGCCCGATTTCGAGCGGTTCGAGGTCGAGCACACCGAGCTCGGTGGCGATCCGCAGGCGCCCGAGTTGCGGCACGATCAGCAGTTCGCCGTCGCTGTTGCTGAAATAGCGGTCTCGCATCGAGCGATTGGCCGCGTACAGGTGAATCGCGCAGCCCGATTGCGACCCGGGGTCGCCGTGACCACCGAGCGTGGTCCAGCCCGACAGGAAGTCGGTCGGTGCCGCCGGCAACGGCCGCGGGCTCCAGCGCAGCGGGTTGGGCGGGGTGAGCGCCTGCGAGAACTCGGACACGATTCCCGGATGCGGGATCGGCTCGAAGGGCTCGTGAACCGCGCCGGGGCGCAGCCGGTACATCCAGCTTCGGCGGTTGTGCGAACGGGGCGCGGTGAATGCCGTTCCCGAGATCTGTTCGGCATACAGCCCGTAGGCGCAGCGCTGGGGCGAATTGCGCCCGCGCGGCAGCGCGCCGGGCAGCGCCTCGCTGGCGAACTGATTGCCGAAGCCGCCCTGGTACTCGTGCGGCGCGCCGCCCGCGTCCGCAGGCGTTCCCCCCGCAGGCGTTCCCGATTGCATCACCGCGGCCATGTGCTGGTCCTCCTGGGATCGGCGCTCGTGTCGATCGTCTATGGTAGCGCTAGAGCGGCCGCCGGGCGCGCGCGGCAGGCGCGCCCGACCGGGCCCGGCGCGTGACTCCGGCTGGCCGTCCGGATCCCGAGACCGGGGCGCGGGTCGCGCCGCCCTGCTTTGGTAGACTGATCTCCGCGCTGCGAAACATTTCGCATGCCGAGTGTCGTGCGGGGCCGGGCGACGGCGGTAAGCCCGGGCAACGTGGAACGGGGATCGGATCTTGTTGGCTCGCCTGTGGGATAGGGTCGGATCGTACGGTCGGTCGCTGGTGCGGCTGTTCGATCCGTCGGAATACACGCTGCCCGCTGGCGAGATTCGCGTCCTGGCGCGCGAAACCCTGGGCATGTTTGCCGCATTCGGCTGCTTCGGCGTGGTGACGACCTGGCTGTTGGGCCTGGCCTCGAGCTACCGCACCACCCTGATCGGCCTCGGTTTCTGCGCCTTCCTCTTGCTGCTGCGCTGGGCGGTCCGCTGGCTGTCCGAGCGCGCACTGGCCTGGATCTTCGTGGGCGGCTCGATCGCGATGGGGGCCTTGCTGGCGCTCGCGATCCAGACCGTGCAGGCGGTCCAGATGCTGCTGCTCACGATCCCGCTGGTTTTCATCGCGTTCGTGTTCGGGGCCCGCATGGCGCTTGGCTACGGAGCCGGTGTCGGCGTCATCGGCCTGCTGCTGGCGCGCCACGAGATGCAAAGTGGCGTGGCGGTCCGTCTGGCTCCCTACAGCCAGGCCTGGGTCCTGGCCGAACTGATGATCATGCTGCTGCTGCTGGCGCTGGGTCTGCGGCGCTACGTGGCATTGGCGCACCGTTCGGCCAGCGAGGCGCTGGCCCGCCAGGCGCGCGCCGACGGTGCGGCCGAGGCGCAGATCCGGCTCGAACTGGCGCTGCGCGCCGGGCGCTACGGTGTCTGGGAATTCGATCCCGAGGTGTCGGTCGCGGTCGTCGACGAGCGCACCCTCGAACTGCTCGGCCTGCCCGGCGGTGGCACGCAGATCAGCGGCGAGCAATGGACGGCGTGCATCCTCGAGCCCGACCGTGAACCGGTCATGGCCCGTGTCAGACAGTGGCTGAAGACCCGCGGGCCGATGCAATTGCGTTACCGCGTGCGCGACCGCTCGGGGGCGGTGCGCTGGCTGAGCTGCGAGGTCGATCAGGCGCGCAACGAGACGCCCAAGCGCATCGTCGGCGTGCTCGCCGATCTTACCGACGACATGACGCTGAGGGCACGCATGGAAGAGGCGCTGCGCCGCGCCGACCAGGCGGTCGCGGCGGCCCGGGCGTACTTCTTCGAACTCGATCTGCACAGCGGGCGGCTGGTGCGCGACCACAAGGCGGGCAGCCTGCTCGGGTTGCCTTCCGAAGAAACCGGGCAGTCGGTCGGGACGATGTTTCAGCTGGTGCCCGAACCCGCCCGGCAGCGGGCGCTCGATTCGCTGGAAGAGGCGCTCAATGGCGGTGGCGACCACTTCGACATGGAACTGCCGGTGGTCAGGGCGGGGGAGGGCCTGCGTTTTTTCCGCACCCTCGGCCAGATCGAGCGAGATGCCCAGGGCAAGGCGCTGCGCATCTATGGCATGAACATGGATGTCACCGAATCGCGGCGTGCGCGGCGCGATCTCGAGCGCATCACCCAGCGTTTCGAACTGGCCGCCGAGGCCGGCGGCCTGGGACTGTGGGAGTTCGACCTCAAGTCGCAGACGGTGGTGCAGACCGCAATAGGTGTGCGCCTGTTCGACCTGCCCTCGCTCGACCCGGTCGACGTCAGCTGGTATCTCGAGCGCATCCTGCCGGATGACCGCGACCTGGTCGAGTCCTCGTTCCGGCGCACGATCGACGGGCTGGGCGGATTCGAGATCGTCTATCGGATCCGGGTGAAGGGATCGGTGCGCTGGGTCCGCAGCGCGGGCCGCCTGGAAAGCAACGACCGCGGCCAGCCCGTGCGGCTCGCGGGGGTCAACTGGGACATCACCGAAGACCTCGCGGCCCGCGAGCGCCTGACCCAGGCCAACGACCGGCTCGGTCTGGCGCTGTCGGCCGCCAATGCATCGGTCTGGGATTATCACAGCAGCACCGATGTCGTGACCTGGGACGAACGGGCGCGCGACCTCTACGGAATCGATCCGAATCCGATCGGCCAGCGGCTGGCGCTGGTGCATCCGGACGATCGCGCGGTCATGGGGGCGCAGATGCATCGGCTGCGCGCCGACCCCCAGACCCGCTCGTTCGTGCTCGATTACCGGGTCGGTCATCCGGGGCGGGGTGTGCGATGGATTCGCTGCATCGGACGCGTCGAACGGGATCCGGCGGCCGGGCACTTGCATGCGGTGGGCATCGACATCGACGTGACCGCCGAACGGACCGCCACCGACGCGATCGAGCAGGCGCGCCAGGTGGCCGAAGCGGCCAACCGCGCCAAGAGTGCCTTCCTGGCGAACATGAGCCATGAGATCCGCACGCCGATGAATGCCATCATCGGCATGACCGGTCTAGCCCATGGTGCGGTCTCCCTGGCGCAGGCCAGTTCGTATGCGGCGCAGGCGCATTCAGCGGCCCGAAGCCTGCTGATCGTGCTCAACGATGTGCTCGATTTCTCCAAGATCGAAGCCGGCCGGCTGGACGTCGAATCGATTTCCTTCGCATTGGAGGATGTGCTGGGCCCGGTGCTCGATGTGGCGGGATTCGGCGCCGCCGAAAAACGCCTCGAGCTGCTGTTCGATGTCGCGGCCGACGTCCGGGCAGAGTATTCCGGCGACCCCGCGCGCATCGGCCAGATCCTGCTCAATCTGGTCAGCAACGCGATCAAGTTCACCGAGCGCGGCTTCGTGCGGATCAGTGTGCTCCACACCCAGGCTGGTCGCCTGCGCGTCGAAGTGGCCGATTCGGGCGTCGGGATGAGCGCGCCGCAGCAGGCCGAAATCTTCAAGCCGTTCGTGCAGGGAGACCTCAGCACCAGCCGCCGGTTCGGCGGCACCGGACTGGGGCTGTCGATCTGCCGCCGGCTGGCCAGCCTGATGCAGGGCGAGGTCGGCGTGCGCTCCGAACCGGGCCAGGGGTCGACCTTCTGGCTCGAACTGCCGCAACCGCAAGCCGCGCTCGCTCCGCTGCTCTGGGACCCGCCGCCAGCGCGGGTGCCTGAGGTCGTCGTATTGCACAGCCATCCCGCGGCATGCGAGTGCCTGATCGAGCAGTTGTCCCACCTGCGGATGACGGCCCAGGCGGTGCCTGATCTGGACGGACTGCGTGCCTGGCTGGCTGCTGCGCCGCCCGCCAGTTCGCCGCTGGCGCTGATCGACCGCCGCGATCTGCCCACCGATCCCGGCAGCTGGCTGGAGGGTATTCGGCATCTGCCCTGCGCCCCGCGCACACTGCTGCTCGGGCGGCGCTTGTCGAACATGCCGCCCGGCGAAGCATCGCTCCTGGTGCCGGCTCTGCCGTCGCAGCTGCGCCAGGCGATCGGCGCCGATCCCGTTCCCGCCGGGCGCGGGGCCCGCCGTATCGACGGCCCGGAGCACTCCGACCCGACCACGGCCGGCGCCTCGGTGCCCGGGGCTTTCAAGGGCATCGATGTGCTGCTGGTCGAGGACAACGATCTGAACCGGGCCCTGGTCCTGGCGATCCTGAGCGATTCGGGCGCGTCGGTCCGGATTGCCGAAAACGGCATTCAGGCGGTCGAGGCTGTCCGCGAGAAGCTGCCCGACGTGGTGCTGATGGATGTCCATATGCCTCTGATGGATGGCTACCAGGCGACCGCGGCGATCCGCGCGCTTGGGCCCTCGGGCCGCGATCTGCCGATCCTCGCGACGACGGCCGACGCGCTGGAGGGCGATCGCGACCGGACGCTGCGTGCCGGCATGAACGATCATCTGACCAAGCCCGTCGAGCCGGCCCGTCTGCTGTCGGCTCTGTACCGCTGGACTGTCGTGAGGCGGGCCGCGCTCGCCGACGTCGCTCGGCCGGCCGAGGCGGCCCAGACGGCCCAGACGGCCCAGACGGCCCAGACGGCCCAGACGGCCCGGCCGGGCGCCCAGGCCGACGAACCTGTCGACCCGGCACGTGCGCTGGCCAGCGCGCAGGCCAGCGCGCAGACTGGCGGGGCCCCTGTGGCGCTGCTGGATGTCAATGAAGGCATCCGCGGCTGCCTTGGCCGTGCCTCGCTGTTCGCCCAGGGGCTGAAGATCTTCCTCGATGTGTATTCACCGGTGGCATCGCAGCTGGCCCAGATGCACCTGGACCAGCCAAAGGCCGGCGATCCGGACATCAAGCGGCTCGCCCATACTCTGAAGGGCAGCGTGCGTTCGCTGGGTATGTTCGCGCTGGCCGACCTGGCGACGCGAATCGATGCCGAACTGAGGGCCGGCGCCACGCCCGGTGCCAGGCATCAGGGCGATCTGCTGGCCGTTCTGCACGCCACCCTGGCGCGTGCCCGCGAATGTCTCGATCAGGTGACCGCCGAGGCGGCTGCAGCGCCAGCCTCGCCGTCTTCGAAATGACTCAGAAGCGGTAGTGATCGCGGTTCAGGACCGCGGCAATGGCATTCACTTCGTCCGGAAACAAGGACAGTCCGAGGTCGGTATTGCAGTACTCGACCATGGTGCGCAACTGCCCGGCATTGCCGATCCGGCCCTTGGGACGGTAGATCGCGCTGCCGTTGCCACCCACCTTGCGCTGATGGCAGGCCGCGCACCGGTGTTCGCTGATCAGCCGCTCACCCAGCGCGAGGTCTGCATCCTGGAACGGGCCGCCGCCCTGCGCGCGCGCCAGGCCGCTCGCCAGCGCCGCGCCCAGCGCGACGACGGCCAGGGCAGCGGCCGCCCATCGCGGCCAGGCCGGCTGGCGGAACGCCTTGAGCATGGCCATCGCCGTTATGGGGTGACGACGATGCGGCCCACCGACTGGCGTGCCGCAAGCTTCTCGAAGCCTTCGATCGCCCGCAGCAGCGGCAGGCGCAGTCCGATGTGCGGCAGCAGGACACCGGCACGGGCCAGGCGATCGACCTCGATGATGTTTTCAGCACCGCGTACGGGGTCGCGGCGCCCGTATTCGCCGGCGCGCACGCCGATCACCGAGATGCCGCGGATCAGGATCTGGTTGGCGGCGACACTGGGAATGCGGCCGCTGGCGAAGCCGACCACCACCAGTCGCCCGCCCCAGATCAGGCAGCGGATCGACGCATCGAAGAGGTCGCCGCCGACCGGATCGAAGACCACGTCGACCCCCTTGTCGGCGGTCAGTTCGCGGATCCGGTCGCGCAGTCCGCCGGCGCCGACCACGCTGAGGTCGACCGTCTCGTGCGCGCCGTTGGCGGCGGCGACCGCCAGCTTGGCGGCGCTCGAGCCGGTCGCGATCACGCGGGCCCCGAGGTGGGCGCCCAGGCGCACCGCCGCCAGCCCGACCCCGCCACTGGCGCCGTGCACCAGCAGGGTTTCGCCGCGTTCCAGCTGGGCCCGGCGGACCAGCGACACATAGGCGGTGACCCCCTGCGATGTCAGGGCGGCTGCCTGCTCGTCGCTGAGGCCTTCCGGCACCGGGCGCAGCTGGGTGCGGCGGACGATCCTTTCGTGCGCGAGAGCCCCTTCCTTTCCCGAGACGATCACGCGCTGGCCGCAGGGCCAGGGCGCGCCGGACTGGGCGCCAATTTCGATGATCTCGGCACAGGACTCCATGCCCGGCACGTACGGCAGGGGCGGCTTGACCTGGTACAGGCCGCGCGTCATCAGCAGATCGGGGAATCCGAGGGCGGTGGCGCGCATCCGCACCCGGATCTCGTCGGGCGCCAGAGGCCGGCGCGCGACCTGTTCGAACGCCAGCCCGGACAGATCGTCGCTCAGTGCGCGGCAGACCAGCGCGGTGTAATGACCGGCAGTGCCGGCTGCCGCCGCTGTGTTGTTTCCGGCCGTGGGTGTGCTGCTCATCGGGGTCTCCGCGGGGAGGGCTGGGGCCTGCTCACGTGGCGTCCTGTTCGGCGAACACCTTGCGCGCGATCCGGAAGCTGTCCAGGGCCGCCGGCGCGCCGCAATAGACCGCGGTGTGCAGCAGGATCTCCTTGATCTCGGCGCGGGTGACGCCGTTGCGCAGCGCACCCCGCAGGTGGACCTCGAGCTCGTGCGGCCGGTTCAGCGCGGTGATCATCGCGAGGTTGAGCATGCTGCGGGTCTTGAAGTCCAGCCCGGGCCGCGCCCAGGAGGCACCCCAGGCGTGTTCGGTCAGGTAGTTCTGCAGGTCCATCGTGAGGTCGTCGGCGTCGGCAAACGCCTTTTCGACGTAAGCCTCCCCCAGCACCTTGCTGCGTGCGGCATAACCTTTTTTCCAGGCGTCGGATTTGTCGTCTTGGTTCATGGCGGGTCTTTCGCGAGAGCGGGGGTTGAGTTGTCGGGACGACGGAGCGTTATTCGACGTCGCCGCGTGAAAAGCCGGCCAGGCGGCCGCCATCGATGGCGATCGTCTGGCCGGTCATGAAGCGTCCGCCGGGGCCGGCCAGCAGGATCGCCGCGGCGGCGATCTCGTCAGGCTCGCCGATGCGGCCCAGCGGCGTGTGGGCGACCGTCTTGGCCAGCAGGGCGGGCGTTTCCCACAACTGGCGCGCGAAATCGGTCTTGATCAGGCCCGGCGCGATGCAGTTGGCGCGCACGTTCTGGCGCCCCCATTCGACGGCCAGATTGCGCGCGAGCTGCATGTCGGCGGCCTTGGACAGCGCGTACACCCCCAGCCGGTCCGAGCCCTGGTAGCCGCCGATCGACGAGATGATGATGATGGCGCCGTCTTTGCGCGCGGCCATCTGCGGCGCGACCAGGTTGGTCAGCCAGAAGTTGCTGCGCACATTGCTGTTCATGATCCGGTCGTAGGCTTCGTCGGACATCCCGGTGGCCGGCCCGTAGTACGGATTGACCGCCGCATTGCAGACCAGGATATCGATCGCGCCCCAGCGCGCATTGGTCGCCTGCACCAGGGCGGCCAGGTCTTCCTTGCGCCCGATGTGGCAGGCCATGGCCATCGCGTCGCCGCCGCGGTCTCGGATTCCCGCGACCACGGCCTCGCAGGCGTCCAGCTTGCGGCTGGACACGACGACGCGCGCGCCATGCTCGGCCATGCGTTCGGCGATCGCGCGGCCGATGCCGCGGCTTGCGCCGGTGATCACGGCGACCTTGCCGGTCAGGTCGAACAGGCCGGCGCGGGCGCTGGCGGGGCTGGCGGAAGCAGACATCGAAGAATCCTTGGAGTGGGAGGCGGGCCCGCGCCGGGCGCGGAGCCCGGCGAGTCCGATCATAGCCGCGGTGCGAAAGCTCTGTTGCGAGCGCGGGCGCGCGGCGTTTCGCTCGGCAGCTATACTCGAATGCTGCCACTGCCCGTGCCTCACCACGGCCATTCCCTGCCGCTGTCCGTGCCCTGCCACCGGCCGTGCCTGCTGCGACCCGATCCGATGCCCTGTGCTGCGAATTCACGACACTGAATCGACATGAGCCTGCTTCGCCCGATGCTCGTTGTACTGATGCTCCTGCTGGGCGGCGCCTCCCTGGCCCAGGATCTGCCGCGCGTTCCCCCCGAAGAGGTCGGCCTGTCGCCCGAACGGCTCGAGCGGGTCGGCCGATGGCTGCAGGCCGAGATCGACGGGCGCAAGATTCCCGGCGCGGTTCTGCTGATCGCCCGCCAGGGCAAGGTCGCCTATTTCGAGAGCTTCGGGCGACGCGATGGGTCCACCGACGTGCCGATGGCGCGCGATGCCCTCTTTCGCATCTATTCGATGACCAAACCGATCGCCAGCGTGGCCGCGATGATGCTGGTCGAAGACGGCCGGCTGGCGCTGGACGATCCGGTGGCGCGCTACATCCCGGAGTTCGCCTCGGTCAGCGTCGGCGTCGAGAAACCGGGTCAGTCCGGGGCGGACGCCACGCTCGAGCGGGTGCCCGCGCGCCGCCCGGTGACGGTGCACGACCTGCTTCGGCACACCTCGGGCCTGACTTACGGATTTTTCGGCGATACGCCCGTGAAGCGGGCCTATCGGGCCGCCGGCGTCGACCCCGATGCGAACGACAGCCTGTCGACCTTTGCCAGCCGGCTCGCGTCCCTGCCGCTGCATTTCCAGCCGGGCAGCACCTGGGATTATGGCGTGTCCACCGACCTGCTCGGCCGTGTGATCGAGGTGGCCGGGGGGATGCCGCTGTCGCAGTTCCTGAAGACCCGTCTGCTCGATCCGCTGGGGATGAAGGACACCAGCTTCTACGTGACCGAGCCGGCTCGCCAGGCACGTCTGGCCGAACCCCTGCCCGACGACCGGGTGCTGGGCATCGGTGCCGTCATCGGCAACCCGCGGGTGGCGCGCCGCGCCGAATCCGCGGGCGGCGGACTGATCTCGAGCGCCACCGACTACGCCCGGTTCGCGCTGATGCTGCGCAATGGCGGCGAGCTGAACGGGCGGCGCATCCTGGGGCCGCGCACCGTCGAGTTCATGACGTCGGACCACCTGGGCAGTGCGATCGCACGCACGCCGCTTTATTTGCCGGGGCCCGGCTACGGTTTCGGCCTGGGGTTTGCGGTCCGCACGGCGACCGGCGAAGCCGCGGCACCCGGCGCGCCGGGCGAGTATTACTGGGGTGGCGCAGCAGGCACCTATTTCTGGGTCGATCCGCGCAATGATCTGGTGGTGGTCTTCATGATCCAGTCGCCGCGACAGCGCGCGGCCTACCGGACCATCCTGCGCAACATGATCTATGCCGCGATCAGCCGCTGACCGGCTGTCGGCGAACCGGCCGCCATCGGGTTCGGTGGTGCTGCCCGAGGGCGGCTCGATCACCGATGTGGCCGGCATCAAGGTCGGTCACTTCACCGATCGGCGCCGGCCGACCGGCTGCACGGTCATCCTGACCGAAGCGGGTGCCACCGCCGGTGTCGATGTGCGCGGCGCCGCGCCCGGCACGCGCGAGACCGACCTGCTGTCGCCGGTCAATCTCGTCGAGAAGGTGCACGCGGTTTTGTTGGCCGGCGGCAGCGCCTTCGGGCTGGACAGCGCCAGCGGCGTGGTCCGTTGGCTGGAAGAGCGGGGTTTCGGTTACCTGGCAGGACCGGCCACCGTACCGATCGTCCCTGCCGCGATTCTGTTCGACCTGACCGTGGGCGATCACCGCATCCGTCCGGACGCGGCCGCCGGATACGCGGCCTGCCAGGCCGCCGCTGCCACGCCGCCGGCCGAGGGCTCGGTCGGCGCCGGGGCGGGCGCCACCGTGGGCAAACTGTTCGGCATGGAACGCGCCATGCGAGGCGGGCTCGGCAGCGCCTCGATCAAGGTCGGCGCGATCACCGTCGGCGCCCTGGTGGCGGTCAACGCCGTGGGTGACGTGATCGATCCCACCACCGGGCGGATCGTGGCCGGGCTGCGCAGTGCCGACGGCCGTCGGATCGCCGGCACGATGCCTTCGCTGCTGGCCGGCGAGATGCCCGCCGGGCTGAGCGCCGGCATGGCCACCACGATCGGCTGCATCGCTACCGACGCGCTGCTCACCAAAGCGCAGGCGCAGAAGATGGCCCAGATGGCCCACGATGGCCTGGCGCGCACCATCGACCCGGTCCACACGATGTTCGACGGCGACACGATTTTCGCGCTGGCCACCGGCAGCAGCGGCCTGAGCGGCAATCCGTCTGCGCTTGGCGCGATCGGCGCCGCCGTGATGGCCGCTGCGGTGCTGCGCGCGGTCCGTCAGGCGACCGGGCTGTCCGGCCCGGGCCTGCCGAGCGTGCCATCGGCCGGCGAATGGGCGATGTCGGCGGCGGCGTCTCGCGGCTGACCGGACGGCCTTGCGGCCGGGCGCGGCCGCAAGGCTGGACGGCGATGCGAAGCCCCGGCCTGCGGGGCTTGGCCCTGCGCGTCAGAAGAGGTGCACCGCCGTCGGCGCAAGAAAGCCGATCAGGCTGAAGATCACACCCAGCACACCCAGCCCGGCGGACACCCAGGCCAGCGCATTCATGCCGGTGATGATCGTCGCGCTGGCCAGCACGATGGCGATCTGCACCGCGCCGCTGGCGACCTCGTACTGGTGATAGGCGGCCATCGCCCGGTCGCGCTTGGCCTCGGCGCTCTTGGCACGCGCCATCAGCTCCTTGCGGCCTTCGCCGGTTTCGGGTTCGGAGTCGTAGCGGGCCGCCGTCTTGCGCCAGGCCTCGGCCTGTGCCTTGACCGCTTCCGGTGTCGCGCTGCCCGCCTGCAGCGTGGCGGCCTCGGCCGCGGTGCGCAGGGTGGTCATGCGCACGGTCTTGGCCTGATAGAAATTCCAGAGATTGGAGGCCTCGATGTTGTAGCTCAGGCCGGAAGTCTGTGCGGCCTTGCCGAGGGTTTCGGAGAACGCGAGCACCAGCGCGAGCGTGGCGATCAGCAGGGCAATGCCCTTGTGGGACGGGTCGACGTGGCCGGCGGCACCAGACATGGATCAGGACTCCAGTAGAAATTCTTCGCGATAAAGGCCGATCGCCTCTTGCACCGGGCGATCGGAAAAACTGAACAGCACCACCTCGTCGTCGGCCTGCAAAGTCAGGCTGAACCAGGGTGGCACCACGAAATGATCCTTTGGCCCGAAGGCGAGCGTGTCGACCCGGTCGCCGCGCCGGATCAGCGCGCGTCCGCTGCCCTCGACGACCGAATAGACGGTGCTGTCGGTGCTGCGATACGGACGTCCGGCAAAGCCGCTCGGCAGCCACTGCAGAAAGGTGCCCATCGTGGGCATCGCCCAGCCGCCGGTCAGGGGGTTGGCATAGCGCATCCGGATGCCCTGCCAGGCGTCGATCGGCGCATCCCGTCCCAGCGTGGCCAGCGCCTCGCGCGAGCGGTCGTAGGGGTAGCTGAAGACCGGCGAGGTCTTGCCGGCCGATGCCGGCCCCAGCGGCAGCAGATTGTGGCCGTAGCGGGCCTGGCTCACGCCCGCGGGCCGGGTGACCGGCTGCACGGCGGTGGACAGGTTTTCGGCGAAGGTGGTTCCGAACAGCCGCAGGATCGGAATATCGAGCCCGTCCAGCCAGACCACCGGTTCGGCCTCACCGCTGATGCCCTCATGGCCGTGGTCGTGCCATGTCCACGAGGGCGTGATGATGAAATCGCCGGGCCGCATCAGCGTGCGTTCGCCATCGACCGCCGTGTAGGCGCCGGCTCCCTCGACAATGAAGCGCAGCGCCGACTGGGTATGCCGATGGCTGGGCGCGACCTCGCCGGGCAGGATCAGCTGCAGTCCCGCATACAGGCTGGGCGTGATCACCGACTGGCCGCGCAACGCCGGGTTCTCGAGGATCAGCACCCGCCGCACCGCCTCTTCGGCACTGATCAGGGTGCCCGACTCCATCAGGAACGGCTTGACCTCGGCCCAGCGCCACAGCGCCGGCAGCGCGACGATCGCCGGCTCGGGCGGCACCAGGGCATGCAGGACTTCCCACAGCGGGGTCATGTTGACGCTGTCGATGCGGCGATAGAACGCCTCGCGAAGCAAGGCATCCGGGCGCTCGGGCGGCACGGCACTCATGGCAGCTCTCTCAGTCGGCGGTTTCCAAAACTGGAGGCATTCTATGCCATCGATTCTGCCGTCCGTCGCCCGGATTGAGGCTTGCGCGCGACGATGACCGCCGCCCGCTCGGTACGCGCGGCCCTTCGTCCGACTGACCGGTCGCGACGCTGCTGTGACGCCATCATTGGCCGACAACCAACAACAAACCACAGTCAGGAAATCACCATGGATGAGTCCCTACCTGATGTACTGCATCACCTCGGCCGCCGATTCGCGCTGGTCGAGCGTCCGCTCGATGCGTACTTCGATCTGATCGGTGAACGGCCGCGCCTGAAAATGCCGACCGCAACTCTGGACGTGCCCTACCGGGCGCGCTGGGCGATCGAGGACGGGTGGTTCTACCTGATCGCGCTCGAAGGCCACTGGCACGACGGCGCGCCGCTGCGCATGCACCAGATGTTTCCGTTCGCCGGGCCCAAGGTGTTTGCCGCGTGGATGAGCGGCACCCTGCACGGGTACCGTGAAGAGACCGCCACCATGCCCGACCTGGAGTCTCCGACGCTGCGCCGCTACCCCGACCTCGTCCTGACCCTGCATTGCGGGCGCGTGGCCTCGACCGGCAGCCCGGCCGAGATCCGCACTCAGGTCTCGACTCGCCTGGCGCTGGCCCACAGCCGCCAGGCCGCATACGCCGCCAGCGCCGAGCAGACCGCGCACGAGAACATGACGATGGTGTAGTTGCCGGTGCGATCGAAGGCCGCGCCGGCCAGCACCGGCCCGGCCAGGTTGCCAAAGGCCGCGGCGGTGTAAAGGGCGCCCAGGATGGCCGACACCGCGCGCCCGCCGAACAGATCCATGCACAGCGGCGGCAGCAGCGACACCAGTCCGCCATAGAACAGGCCGAAGATCAGCGCGTACGCTGCGAGCAGCACGAAACCCGGCGCAGCGAACCACAGCGCGAAACTGGCGCCCAGCAGCAGCTGGCACAACACCAGCGTGCGCATCCGCCCCAGGCGGTCGGCGAGCCAGCCGATGCCGAATCTTCCGATCAGGCTGCCGGTGCCGATCAGGCCGACCAGCGCCACTGCGCGGGCATCGGTCACTCCGATGTCGCGGGCGTGTGCCGACAGATGCGCAAACGGCGTGAACATCGACGGACTGCCGGCGAACAGCGACAGGTACAGGAGCCAGAACTCGCGCCGAGCCAGCGCCTGGCGCAGCGTCATGCCCGAGAGTGCCGAGCCGGCGCTGAGGGCGCGCGCTGCGGGTGCATCGCCATCCGGCCCGACCCCACGGCGGGCCGGATCGCGTTCGAGCAGCAGCGTGGCCGCCAGACCGACGAGCGCCGCGGCCAGCGCCATCGTCCGCATGCCCTCGCGCCAGCCGGTCGAATCGATCAGCCAGCTCGCGGCCACGGGCACCAGCAGCGTACCCGCGCCGATGCCGGCGCTGGCGATGCCCGAGGCCAGTCCACGCCGGCGCGCGAACCAGGGCTGCACCGAACCGATGCTGGGCGTATAGACCAGCGCGATGCCCAGCCCGATCCCCAGACCATAACAAAGATAGATGACCAGCAGGCTGCGGGCGTAACTGGAGCCGACCAGCCCGGCGACCAGGATCAGCATGCCGACCGAGGTGGTCAGCCGCGGCCCGAACCGGTCCGACAACGCGCCTCCGGCCGCGCCGAGCACGAAATAGGTCAGCCCGGACAAGCCGAAGACCAGTGCGACATCGGCCCGCTGCGCGGCAAACTCGCGGGCGAACGAATCGAAGAAGGCGGCAAAGGAATAGGCCGTGCCGAAGACCACCCCGAGCGCGACGAAGGTGGCCCAGACGACTGTCCAGCCGTAGAAGCGGCGTGCTGCCATGCTGCCGCTCAGAAGTGGCGGCTCGGCGCCATGCCGGCCGGCTCAGGCGCCACGCTGGTGGCGCATCCGGCCGCCAGGCTGGTGGTGCATCAGGCCGCCAGGTCGGCCAGCACGATGCCGGCGCGGCGCAGGATGCCTTCGAACATCAGCTGTCCAGGCGCGGCGCCCGCCTGCATCGGTGCGCACTGAGCCGGGATGGCGGCGAGCACCGCCGGTTCGATTGGCTGGTTGACCCCGCGCAGGCTGTCGGCGGCGAGCTGCACGTCGCAGCCGCGCTGCAGGGTCCAGAGCAGCGAAAACGTCGCGGGCAGCGTGGGTCCGAGCGCGAGCAGGCCATGATTGCGCAGGATCAGCACATCCTTGTCGGCCAGGCTGGCGGCGATGCGCGGCCCTTCGTCCGGATTGGTGGTGACGCCTTCGAACGGGTGGTAGGCGATCCGCCCGTGCAGCTGCGCGCTGTAGAAATTGTCGTGGCGCAGCCCTTCGGCCTTGCAGGCGACCGCCATGCCGCTGGTGGTATGGGTGTGCATGACGCAGTGCGCATCGGGCCGGTGGCGGTGCACCACGCTGTGGATCAGGAAGCCGGCCGGGTTGACCGGATGCGCCGATTCGCCGATGACTGAGCCGTCGACGTCGATCTTGAGCAGGTTGCGCGCGGTGACCTCCGCGTAGTGCAGCCCGAACGGATTGATCAGGTAACAGGGCGCCTCGCCGGGCCCAGCCACCCGCACGGTGATGTGATTGAAGATCAGCTCGGCCCAGCCGAGCCAGTCGAACAGCCGGTAGCAGGCGGCCAGTTGCAGGCGCGCGTGCCACTCGGGCTCGGGGATGTGGGCGGGGCGCGGCGGCGCCAGCGACGGGTCTGGGACATGGCGCTGCATGATCGGCCGGCTGGCCCATCATCGTCAACGCAGGATGTCGATTTCGGCGCCCGCGCGCGCCGTTCTCAGGAGCCGCGCGGCGGCCGGCCGGCGGGCCGCCGCCGGGGGCGGCGCGCGCTCAGTGGAGCAGGCTGCGCGGGTCGCACACCGAGCGCACCGTCCAGTCGAGCACACGGATCGCCTTGGCCTGCGCGGTCAGCTCTTCGGCCTGCTCGATGAGCAGGTCGCTGCGTTCGGTCAGATCGTAGGTCTTGCAGTCGGGATCGAGCTGTTCATGGGGTGCGGTGATCAGGGCCATGGTTACCTCCGGGTTTCCCTGATCGTCGTCCTCCCGCCGGCCGTTGGGGTGGCTGCACCGATGGCGGCCCCACAAAGACCGACGGACGGTGAACCTAGGGTCGCCGGGCGTGGCGTGCCGGCCCCGGGGATTGCCTGGCGCCTTCGTCAGACGGGATTCAGGCCGGCCTTGGAGAGCAGGCGTGCCACTGACCAATGCAGCACGCCCGGTGCGTCGGCGTCCACACGGGTGCTGCTGTCTGGCGCGACGACACGGCCGAACACGACTTCGGGCAGGGCGTACAAGCCGTGCGCGTTGCATTCGGATTCGTGGAGTTCGGCGGGTTCGAGCAGCGGATTCATGGCGGGCCTCGGTCAGGTGATTTGCCTTCTCATCGGCCCGGGTAGGGCCGATGCATTCGATCGGGAAAGCGTCTCATGTCCTGGGGGCAGCGTATATCCCACTGAAGGAGGAGGCGCGTGACATGCATCACGCCCAGACACCTCCGATCGGCGCAATCCAGTGACTGCAGGCCTGCGACATGGCGCGTTTGCCTACACCCTTATGCGTAGGGAGCCCTGTTCGGGACTGCTCGCCGGCGGCCCGGCGTCCGGATGATTGTCGGAACCGGCGATGGGCAAGGCACAGGGCGATCCCTTAAGATCGCTGGTCTGGATTCCCCACTTTCCGTCCCAGGAGACAACATGACACAGGCCTATATCGTCGCGGCAGTCCGTACCGCCGGCGGCAAGAAAGGCGGCCGCGTGGCCGGCTGGCATCCGGCCGATCTCGCTGCCCAGGTGCTCGACGAGCTGGTCGCGCGCACCGGGGTCGATCCGGCGCTGATCGAAGACGTGATCATGGGCTGCGTGGGCCAGGCCGGCGAGCAGGCGACCAACATTGCCCGCGGCGCGGTGCTGGCCTCCAAATTGCCCGAAAGCGTGCCCGGCACGTCGGTCGACCGGCAGTGCGGATCGTCCCAGCAGGCACTGCACTTCGCGGCCCAGGCGGTCATGGCGGGTTCGATGGATGTCGTCATCGCCGCGGGGGTCGAGAGCATGACCCGCGTGCCGATGGGCCTGCCGTCCACGCTGCCGTTCAAGAACGGCTTCGGCACCTACATGAGCCCCGAGCAGCAGCAGCGCTATCCGGGCATCCAGTTCAGCCAGTTCATGGGCGCCGAAATGCTGGCCAAGAAGTACGACCTGAGCCGCGAGGCCATGGACGAATTCGCGTTCCAGAGCCACCAGCGCGCCATCTCCGCGACCCGCGGGGGCGCCTTCGCCAAGGAGATCCTGCCGGTGCGCGTCCGGCTGGCCGATGGCACGCCCACCGACGACATGCACAGCGTCGACGAGGGCATCCGCTTCGAGGCGACCCTGGAGGGCATCCGCGGCGTCAAGCTGCTGGCCGAAGACGGCCGGCTCACGGCCGCCAGCGCCAGCCAGATCTGCGATGGCGCGTCGGGTGTCATGGTGGTCAGCGAGCGCGGGCTGAAGATGCTGGGGGTGGCCCCGCTGGCGCGCGTGCACCACATGTCGGTGCTCGGCCACGACCCGGTCATCATGCTCGAGGCTCCGGTGCCTGCCACCGCGGCCGCGCTGAAGAAGGCCGGCATGAAGATCGACGACATCGACCTGTTCGAGGTCAACGAGGCCTTCGCGTCGGTGCCGATGGCCTGGCTGAAGTCGACCGGCGCCGATCCGGCCCGGCTGAACGTCAATGGCGGCGCGATTGCGCTGGGTCATCCGCTGGGCGGCTCGGGCACGAAGCTGATGACCACGCTGGTGCACGCGCTGCAGCAGCGCGGCAAGCGCTACGGCCTGCAGACGATGTGCGAAGGCGGCGGCATGGCCAACGTCACCATCGTCGAGCGCCTGTAGTCCGGCGCCCGCCATGCGGCTGGGGTCAGTGCCCCAGCCAGGTGTCGGTCTCGACGAAGTGCAGGTCGCCGTCGTCGAAGCAGGCGTACAGCGTCTTGGCCGACACCCGCTCCAGGCTTTCGTGCAGGCGCTTGACCTGATTGGGCGGGGGCCGCGCGCCGTCGGTCTTGATGCGAACCATCTGCAGCTGCAGCATGTCCGGCGTGCGCGGGTGCGCGCGGATCAGCACCGCATCGACCACACCCGGACGCACGTCGGCATCCAGCGCATCGTTGGGGAACACAATCTGCCAGCCGTGTTCTTCAGCCCATTCGCGCAGCTGCTCTTCGGCTTCGTCGCGCGACATCGACGGGGTGGGCTCCGACACGGGTTCTCCTTACGGCGCGGTGGGCGCAAAGGCGCGATGGTACCAAGGCCCGCCGGCCCGCCATTCACGCGGGTGAGCGCATCGGCCGCAAGAACGTCCGGATGTCGCGGGCCAGCGCCTGCGGCTGCTCCAGGGCCGCGAAGTGGCCTCCGCGCGGCATGTCGGTCCAGCGCTGGATGTTGTAGGTCTGTTCGGCCAGCGAGCGCGGCGGGCGCAGGATCTCGCACGGGAAGGCCGCGTAGGCCGTGGGCACCTCGATGCGCTGTCCGGCCGGGATCGGCCACGGATTGTGGGCGCGCGCGTAGTACGGCCAGAAGGACGATCCGATCGCGCCGGTCAGCCAGTACAGGCTGATATTGGCCAGCAGCTCGTCGCGGCTGAAGACACTGAACGGGTCGCCGCCGCAATCGCTCCAGGCCCGGAATTTCTCGCCGATCCAGGCGGCCAGGCCGGCGGGTGAATCGGTCAGTCCGAACGCCAGGGTTTGCGGGCGCGTGCCCTGGATCGCCTGGTAGCCGGTTTCTTCGGCCAGGAAGATCGCCAGCTCGCGCAGGTACTGCCGTTCGGCCGCACTGGCGTTCGCCAGCGGCGTCGGGTCGCGGCGCAGTGCCAGCAGGTTCAGGTGGATGCCCAGCAGGTGCTGCGGGTGGCTGAGGGCAAGGCGCGAGGTGATGAACGCGCCCCAGTCGCCGCCTTGCGCCGCGAACGAGCGGT
>JADJVQ010000036.1 GCA_016710525.1 Burkholderiaceae bacterium | reverse complement strand
GAGCTGTCGCCGAAGGCGAAGGCCTCGGGCGTCGCGAGACGGTGAGCATGGTCACCCGCCAGCGAGGCGAGGTAATCGCGCCAGTACGCCGTCACACGGGGATTCATGTCGACGGATCGGTCGCCCGGCGCACGGCGCGCGAACGCCCGATCAGGCCTTGCTCGAACAATTGAACATCCACTGGACGCCGAAGCGATCGGTGAGGCTGCCGAAGTAGTCGCCCCAGAACATCTCCTGCAAGGCCATCTCGACCTTGCCTCCGTCCGCCAGGGCCTTGAACAGGCGATCGGTTTCGGCCCGGTCGTCGGGCTCGAGATTGATGTAGGCGTTGTTGCCGAACACCAGCTTGAAGCCCATGGCCGGCGGGGCGTCTGTGCCCATCAGCATGTGGCCGCCCAGTATCGGCAGCGCGACGTGCATGACCAGGTGCTTGTCGGCCTCGGCCATCGGCGGCTGGCCGGGCGCCGCCGGCACTTCGCTGAAGCGGTGGATGGGGCCATCGAATTCGGTGCGGAACACCGAGCGGTAGAACTCGAAGGCGGCCTCGGTTTCGCGCGGAAAATTCAGGTACGTACTGACACGAGCCATGGTGGTCCTCCAGAAAACGGGGTGCTGTCCGGGCTCGCTGACCGCCGCCCGGTAAACAGGCGGTGACGCGATCGGCGATTCTGCCATGCCCCATGCCGGCCAAGCGCCATGCCCGTTTTGAAGCCTATGGCGACCTCTGCCATGCTGTCGGGCACCGCGCTGGCGCCCTACCCCGGGCTGGCGCCGATGCCCGCCCTTTGACGCATCAACAGGATCGCCATGCCAGAAGTCGCCTCACTCCGCCCGCCCCTGACCATCCGCATGCACGCCGACGACAACGTGGCCATCGTCGCCAACGATGGCGGCCTGGCGCAGGGCACCCTGCTTCCGGAGGGGGTGCCCGGCGCCGGGCTGAGCCTGCGCGACAAGGTGCCGCAAGGCCACAAGGTGGCCCTGGTCGACATCGCCCAGGGCGCGGTCGTGCGCCGCTACAACGTGCCGATCGGCTATGCGCTGCAAGACATCGCCGCCGGCAGCTGGGTGCACGAGCGCCTGCTGCAGATGCCCTCGGCGCGCGCGCTCGAAGGCCTGCCGATGGCCACCGTCGCGCCCCCGCGCACGAGCCGCTGACCGGCTACACCTTCGAGGGCTACCGCAACGCCGACGGCTCGGCGGGCACGCGCAACATCCTGGCCATCACCACCACCGTGCAATGCGTGGCCGGTGTCGTCGCCCAGGCGGTGAGCCGGATCAAGGCCCAGCTGCTGCCCCAGTACCCGAACGTCGACGATGTGATCGGCCTGGAGCACAGCTACGGCTGCGGGGTTGCGATCGACGCGCCCGACGCCGTCATTCCGATCCGCACACTCAAGCACATTTCGCTGAACCCCAACTTCGGCGGCGAGGTGATGGTGGTCAGCCTGGGCTGCGAAAAGCTGCAGCCCGAGCGCCTGCTGCCGCCCGGGTCGTTTCCGATCACCGACGAGCGCGATGCCAGCCTCGGGCCCGACACCGTCTGCCTGCAGGCCGAGCACCATGTCGGCCTGATGTCGATGCTCGACGACATCGTCGAGAGCGCCCGGCCGCACCTGGCGCGGCTGAACGCGCGGCGGCGTCAGACCATCCCGGCCAGCGAGCTGGTGGTGGGCGTGCAGTGCGGGGGCAGCGACGCGTTCTCGGGCGTCACCGCCAATCCGGCGGTCGGCTACTGCGCCGATCTGCTGGTGCGGGCCGGCGCCACCGTGATGTTCAGCGAAAACACCGAGGTGCGCGACGGCGTGGACCAGCTGACCAGCCGCGCGGCCAGCCCCGAGGTCGCGCAGGCGATCGTGCGCGAACTCGGCTGGTACGACCACTACCTGGAACGCGGCCGCGTCGACCGCTCGGCCAACACCACGCCGGGCAACAAGGCCGGCGGGCTGTCTAACATCGCCGAAAAGGCCATGGGCTCGATCATCAAGAGCGGATCGTCCGCGATCTCGCACGTGCTGGCCCCGGGCGAAAAACTTCGGCCCGACCAGCGCGGGCTGGTCTATGCCGCCACCCCGGCCAGCGACTTCATCTGCGGCACGCTGCAACTGGCCGCCGGCATGAACCTGCACGTGTTCACCACCGGGCGCGGCACGCCCTACGGCCTGGCCGAGTGTCCGGTCATCAAGGTCGCCACGCGCAGCGACCTGGCGCGCCGCTGGCACGACCTGATGGATGTGAACGCCGGCAAGATCGCCGACGGCGAGGCCAGCATCGAGGCCACCGGGTGGGAACTCTTCCTGCTGATGCTCGAGGTGGCCAGCGGACGCAAGACCTGGGCCGAGCACTGGAAACTGCACAACGCACTGGTGCTGTTCAATCCCGCGCCGGTGACCTGATCGGTCCGGCGCCAGCGACCCGATCGGCCGGGCTCAGGTGAACCGAAAATGACCGCGGCCCGCCGCGTTCCACGGGCGATCGTGCAAGCGAAGTCGACGGCGCCCAGGGCGTGCAGCCGTGGTATCCAGCAGCGGCACGGGGCTGTCGCCTGGCCCGACCAGCAGCGAGATCTCGGTGCAGCCCAGGACGACGGCCTGCGCGCCTTGCCGCGCCAGGGCCTCGATGGCGTCCAGATAAACCCGACGAGATTCGTCCTTCACCACCCCCGCGCACAGTTCGTCGTAGATGATGCGATGCACCGCCGCACGCTCTTCGGGCCCCGGCGTCAGCACCGTCAGGCCGTGGGCCTGCGCGAGATGGTCTCTGAAGAAGGCCTGCTCCATCGTGAACGCCGTGCCCAGCAGGCCGACCGTGGTCCAGCCGGCGCGCGCGGCGGCCAGGCCGACCGGATCGGCGATGTGCAGGAAAGGGATCGACACTGCCGCCCGGATGCGCGAGGCCACTTTGTGCATGGTGTTCGTGCACAGCAGCACGCACTCGGCGCCGCCGGCCTCGAGGCGGCGGGCCGCGTCTTCCAGGATCGCCGCCGCATCGTCCCAGCGGCCTTCATGCTGGGCTCGTTCGACCGGCCCGAAATCCACGCTGTGCATCAGCAGGGGCGCCGAACGCAGCGGCCCGAGCCGCTCGCGAACCTCCTGGTTGATCAGTCGATAGTATTCGGCGCTGGATTCCCAGCTCATGCCGCCGATCAGTCCGATGGTTCGCACGGTTATCCCTTCCGATCCCGGTTTTGCCTGCCCTCGGGGGATCGTACAGGGCGCGAAGGCGCACCGCTTTCGCGCCCAGGCGCACGCCCGACGAAATTGCGGATCGGCACGGCCGGGTCTGAGGGTAGAGTGCGGCTTGAAGCGCAGCCCCGATTGCATCGAACGCCCCCTGCGGACAAGTCCAGATGACCATACACCTGTCAAACAGCCTGTTCCGCCGCCTGCTGTCGAGCGCGGTGCTGGTCGCGGCCCTGCTGCCCGGCATGGGCACCCTGGCCGCCGATCTGCACCTGCGGGTCGAAGCGGTCAATCACACGGCCGCAGTCCGGCGCATCGCCCTCAGTCCGGACGAAACCCTGCTGGCCACCGCGGGGGACGACAAGACCGCGCGCATCTGGCAGGTCGCTGACCGGCGACTGCTGGCCACCCTGAGGGTGCCGATCGGCGAGGGCGACGTCGGCCGCCTTTACGGCGCGGCCTTTTCGCCCGACGGCAAGGCTGTGGCCGTTGCCGGGACCCAGGGCGATTCCCGCTCGCCGCACCGCATCGACGTGTTCGACGCCGGCAATGGCGCGCACCTGCGCACGTTGGCGCTGGATGCGGGCAATGTCGTGCGCCTGCTGTGGACCCGCAACGGGCGGGACCTGGCCGCCTGCCTGGCGGGCGGCAATGGCATCCGCATCCAGCCGGCCAGCGGCGGACCGGCCTTCTCGGACAGCTTCGCCCAACCCTGCTTCGGCCTGGCCGAACTGCCCGATGGATCGCTGCTGGCTTCCGGGTTCGACGGGAAGATCCGGCACTACCGGCCCGACGGCGCCTCGTGGACGCGCGTGCGCCAGATCGACACCGAGATTGCCGACCCGCAGTCCCTGGCCGTGTCGCCCGATGGCCGCCACTTCGCGGTCGGCTACCGGTCGCGGCTGCCCAGCCGTGAAGTGGCCATCGACGTGTTCGACACTGCCAAGGGCACCCTTGCGCGCCGCTTCGCGTTCTCCGATCTGCGCGGCGGCAGCCTGGGCAGCGTGGCCTGGTCACGCGACGGACGAACCCTCGCGGCCAGCGGGCGGGCGTCCGATTCCGACGGCTACCGGCTGCGCATGATCCTGAAGCGGATCACCTGGCCGCAAGGGTCGGTCAGCACCGATTTTGTCGCGACCGACACGATCCAGGACATGGTGCCACTGGGCCAGGACCGCTTCGTCGTCGCCTCGAGCAATGGCTCGTGGGCAGTCGTGCCGGCCAGCGGCGCGGTGGCACCCCTGGGCGCCTCGGTGATCGACCTGCGCGGGCCGGACAATCTCAAGGTGGGCGATGACCCGGGCGTGGTGTCGTTCGGATCGGCCGCCTGGAGCGGCGCGACCCAGTTCTCGGTGCGCGCGCGCGAGCTGCAATCGGGTGAAGGGTCGGGGCTTGCCGCGCCCAAGCGGTTCTCGTTCGGTCTGTCGATCGAGCGCTGGGAAAACGAATACCAGCCTTCGATCGCCGGCCGCCCGGTGCCGATGGCCCCGCTCGAACTGTCGCGCGCGGTCGCGCTGCTGCCGGACGACGGCGGCCTCGTGCTGGGCACCTCGCGCACCCTGCGCCGCCTGGACCGGCAGGGGCAGCAGCGCTGGTCGGTTCGAACCGGTTCCGAAGTCAGTTCGGTCAATGTCTCGCGAGACGGTCGCGTGGTCATCGGCGCACAAATGGACGGCACCATCGGCTGGTGGCGCGCCGACGACGGCAAGCCGCTGCTGACCCTGTTCGTCACGATCGACGGCAAATGGGTGCTGTGGACCCCTGACGGTTACTACGATGCCGCCGCCGGCGCCGAATCGCTGATCGGCTGGCATGTCAATCGCGCCGACGGCAAGGGGGTCGACTTCTTCTCGATCGGCAAGTTTCGCGACAAATACCACCGGCCCGATGTGATCGATCGGGTTCTCGAACTGCGCGACCCTCAACTCGCGCTGGCGCAGGCGGACCAGCAGCGCCGTGCGCAACCCGACGCCGGCCCGCCGCCGGACGACAGTCCGCCGGTCGTCGCCGCACCCGTGGCCGACCCCCAGGTACAAATGCTGCCCCCGGTGGTGTCGGTCATCACCCAACGCATGCTGCGAAGCAGCGAGCGCACGATGCGGATCGAATTCTCGCTGCGCGCGGGTCAGCAGCCGGTCGATACGATGGTCGTCAGGGTCGATGGCCGACCGGTCGAACTGGCGTCGATCGCCATGCCGGCGCGGCAGGATGGCGAAGCGATCGGCCGCCTCCAAGTGACCATGCCGGAGCGCAGCGCCGAGGTGACGGTGATGGGTCAGGCCGGTTCCGTGTACTCCGAGCCCGTTTACCTGTCCTGGAACTGGCGGCCGCCCGCACCGCCTGCGCCCGCGCCCGCTGCCCCGTCTGCTGCCCCACGAGTCACAACGCCTGCCGCACCCGTTGCCGCTGCACCCGTTGCCGCTGCGCCTGCCGTAGCGGCAACGGCGGTCCCCGGCACCGGGGGTCGCTGCGCCGGTCGCTGCGGCGCCGGTCGCTGCGGCAGCGCCTCCCGCAGGCCGGCTGTGCCGCCCTGCGCCATGCCACCGCCGTTTCCGCGCCAGTCGCCAGCGCCCCCCCGGCCGCCGCGCCGGCCACGCCATCGAGCCCTGCTCAGAGTCCGCCGGCTTCCTCACCGGGACGGGCGATTGCCTCCGCCTCGCCGCTCGGATCGTCCGGCGTGTCGATCCAGGCTCTGCAGGACTCGCTGATGCCGCAGTCGAGCGTGCCCCTGGGCATCAGCCTGCCAGCGCCTCTGCCGACGCCGCCAGCCGGCCCGCCCGCGGCCGCAGCCGCAGCCGGCACACCGACTCCACCGGTTTTTCTCAAGTCGCGCCTGTTCATCGTCGCAGTGGGCGTGTCGACCTACGCCCGGCGCGAGTATTCGCTCGAACTCGCGGCCAAGGATGCGACCGACTTCTCGAACCTGATGGACGCCCAGGTGGGCCGGATGTATTCCAGCGTCGAGAAGCGGCTGCTGACCAACGAGGCCGCGACCCGGGCGTCCGTACTGGCCGCCCTCGAATGGCTGCGCCAGTCGACCGGACCCGACGACACCGGCATGTTGTTCATCGCCGGCCATGGCCTGAACGACTCGAGCGGCAAATACTTCTTTCTGCCCCACGACGTCGACCTCAAGCGGCTGGCCCGCAGCGCGATCGGCGAAGCCGAGCTGCGCAAGGCGCTGGCCGGCCTGCGCGGCAAGGCCATGATGTTCGTCGACACCTGTCACTCGGGCAACGTGCTGGGTTCGGGGATATCGGTCAACAACGAAGTCGGACGGTTGGCCAATACACTGGCTGCCGCCGAAAACGGCGTCATCGTCTTCTCGGCCAGTACCGGCAAGCAGGAGTCGATCGAGAGCAAGAGCTGGGGCAATGGCGCCTTCACCAAGGCCCTGATCGCCGGCCTGACGGGTGGCGCCGACTTCCGCAAGGACGGCGTGGTCACCCATCAGGGGCTGAGCTACTTCCTGGGGCAGGAAGTCAAGACGCTGACCAAAGGCCGCCAGACGCCGGTGACGGCCGTGCCGATGGGCATGGTGGACTTCCCGCTGGTGGCGTTCGCCGCGCGCTGAGGCCTCGGCGAAAAGGCCGGACGACGACCGGGGACACCGGCCCGTCGACTCCGGCCGAAGGCCGGCCCGACCCGTCAGGCCTTGCGTCCGATCACCCGGTGCAGTTCGGTCAGCGGCACGATGCGGCCATGCAGCGGCAGGATGCGATCGACCGACAGCTTGAGCCGATCGATGTTCTCGGCCAGGTTGACGTTGTTGGCGTTGGGCTTGGCGGGCGGCGCGGCGTCCGGTGCACCGGGCGTGAACGCGTCGGCCTCGATCAGCAGGCGTTCCTTGGGCAGGTAGACCAGATTGAATCCCTTGGCATGCACGCTCGACTCGATGGCGTGGACTTCGACCTGCCGCGAGCCGTCGCTCAAGACCGTCTTGCCCGAATAGCCGACGATCCTGGCCCGCTTTCCGGATTTGGCCAGCAGGTCCGGCTTGATCCGGTTGGGGTTGGCGAGGGTCTTCTCGAAGAAGGGTTTGGCAGCGGCGGCGACCATCAGCTGCGCGCCCTCGGCCGCGGCAGTGCGCAGCCCCCCCGAATGATCGAAATGATGATGGGAGTTGATGACGGTGCGGATCGGCTTGCCCGGCACCAGCCTGCGCGCCTCGGCCAGCACGGCCGCCGACCGGCCGTCGTACAGCGGGGTCTCGACCACGACGACATGGTCCTTCATCTCGATGACCACGCTGTTGTGCGATCCGCCCGCCAGGAACCAGACGCCTTCGGCTGCTTGCGTCGACACCACCTTTTCAGCGAATGCACGCACCGCATCGGGCGCGGCGAACCCGGCCGCCGGATTGATCTCGACTTCCTTGACTTCGATGTCCAAGGTCGGCTGGCCAAAGTGGCTCTGAACGATGCGCGCCGGGAACATGGCCCCGCCGTGCGCGCGGTAGTCGGTGTAGCGGGTCACGACCAGGGTGTCGCCCGTCACGGGATGCGGAATGCGCGCTTCGACGCGCTCCACCAGGCCGTCGCCATTGATGTAGGCCACGGCCGCCATCACGCCAGGCTCGGTGAACGACACCGCAGCGAGCGACTTTCCGGCCTCGGTCTTGAATTCGACCGTCGCCTTGTTGCGCCGCGCCGCAACCAGCACGCCATGGGGACTGGTCCACAGGTCGTGCTGGCGCGTCTCGAGCGCGACGGGCGCCGCGACCGGGGTCTGGCCCGCCATGTTCCAGGCGTAGGTTCCGTTCAGGAAGGCCGAGATGCGTTGTTCCCCGGTGCCCATCAGCGGCACAGCCCCGCCGCCATTGACTTCCGAGCGCGCTCGCGCGGAGTCTTCGCGCATCGCGGCGCCCGGGTAGTCCATCACGCGCGAAAAGGCGCTGATGGTGAGCTTGGGCCAGGCGCCCCCGGGCTCGAAGGCCTGGCCGAAGGTCGAGCCGGTGCCGGTTCCGGCGAAACGGATCGACTTGACCTGAGCGCTGCCCAGGGCCCGCTCGGCCCGGGCCAGGACGCCATCGGCCGAGACGGCCGCGAGCGCGGGCCGGGTAAGGCCCGGCCGTCAGCAAGCCGCCGCCGATCAGCGACAGGCCCGCGGCAATCGCGCGGCGGCGCCCGGTCAGGCCCGGCACAGCGCTCGAAAGGCGGGTGGGGTCGGCTGAATCGTTCTGCCTCGTGAATGGGTGTGACATGCGCGCTCCTCGGATTTCTGGTGTTCGGCGAACGACCATGGCCGTGGAATATTCCGCGCGCGATGCGGCCGGGGTCGTCAGGCCGATCTTCGGAATCGAACACGCCAGCGGGACATGTCGATCGATGAACCGGCGCCGCCCCGAAGTCCGGGTACGCCGGATCCGCGCCCTGCTTTACCGGCAGGCCTGCCGGTTCAGCCAGGCCAATGCACCCTGGCCGGCGGCCAACCCGGTGGCCATGCTCGCCGTCAGCAGATAGCCGCCCGTTGGCGCTTCCCAGTCGAGCATCTCGCCCGCGCAGAACACGCCGGGCAAGGCCTGCAGCATCAGGCCCTCGTCCAGGCCGAGACGCGCGACCCCGCCCGCGGTGCTGATCGCTTCATCGATCGGCCTGGCCTGGAACAGGCGCACCCGGAGCGACTTGATCGCCTGGGCCAGGCGCTGCGGGTCGGAGAACGTTTCCGGCGTCGCGCACTCGCGCAGCAGGGCCGCCTTCACGCCCTCCAGGCCAAGACGCACGCGCAGATGATTGGCCATCGAGCGCCCGGCACGCGGCCGGGCCAGTTCAGCCTGCACCCGGGCCAATGAACGGGCGGGCAGCAGGTCGAGCAGCAATGCGGCCTCGCCGAGCTGCGCAATCTGCGCGCGCAATGCGGGCACCAGCGTGTAGATCAGGCTGCCTTCCAGGCCGGTCTCGGTGAGTACGAATTCGCCCTGCCGCCACGGCTGGTCGGCATCCAGCCGCGCCGCCACCGACTTCACCGCGGCGCCGGCAAAACGCGATCGCAGGTGTTCGGTCCAGCCCGCATCGAATCCGCAATTGGCCGGCTGCAGCGGGGACAGCGGCACACCGCGCGATTGCAGCATCGGCCACCAGCGCCCGTCGGAGCCCAGGCGCGACCAGCTTGCGCCACCGAGCGCCAACACGGCCGCATCGACCGATACATCGGTGACGCCGCCGGGCGAATCGAAACGCAGGCAAAGCCCGCCTGGCGCGGGTTCGCCGCCGCCGAAGGCCGGCAGCGGATCGGGCATGTCGGCCAGCCGATGGCGCTGATGGAACTGCACGCCCTGCCCGCGCAGCCGATGCAGCCAGGCACGCAGCAGCGGTGCCGCTTTCATCGCCTCCGGAAAGACCCGGCCCGAGGTGCCCACGAAGGTTTCGATGCCCAGCGCATGCACCCAGGGGCGCAATTGGGCAGGGCCGAAACGCTCGAGCATCGGCGCAAGCCAGGGCGCCGCCTCGCCAAAGCGCGACAGGAAGGATTCGAAGGGTTCGGCGTGCGTGATGTTCAGCCCGCCCTTGCCGGCCAGCAGGAACTTGCGTCCCACCGATGGCATCGCGTCAAAGACTTCGACGCGGCAACCGCCCAGCGCGAGCGCTTCGGCGGCCATCAGCCCCGCCGGACCGCCGCCGACCACCGCCACGCGGCGGGGTCCGGCCAGCCCGGCAGGCTGCACGGTCAGCGAGCCCGGGAGCGCGGCGCCGCGGCACCCGGCTGATATCGCTCGCTGCGCGGGCCAGCACCAGCGCCAGCGGCGCCGTGCGGCGCGTAGGCGCCATGACCGGCATGCGCCGGACGGGCGCCGGGCGCGCCGCTCGGACGGCTGCGACGCGGATCACCGCCGCGCGGGCCGCTGGACGGGCCGAACGACGGCTTGCCGGTGGTCGGACGACGGCGCGGCTCGAGACCGATGATCGTTTCGATGCGCAGCGGCTGACCGGTGTAGCGCTCGATGTCGCGGGTGCGATGGCGCTCGTGGTGACCCATCAGCGTCACCGCGGTTCCGGTGCGCCCGGCCCGGCCGGTACGGCCGATCCGGTGGACATAGTCTTCGGCCTGCCGGGGCGAATCGAAGTTGATGACATGCGAGATGCCTGCCACGTCGATGCCGCGTGCCGCCACATCGGTGGCGACCAGCACCTGGGTGCGACCGTCGCGCATGCCCTGGAGCGTGCGATTGCGCTGGCCCTGATGCATGTCGCCATGCAGGGGCGCAGCCCGAAAGCCGCTCTCTTCCAGCTGGATGGCGATCTGCTCGGCGGCCATCTTGGTCGCGGCGAACACCACGCATTGCTGCATGTCGGGATTGCGCAGCAGTGCGTCGAGCAGCTTGGTCTTGTGGGAGAGATCGTCGGCATACAGCACGATCTGTTCGACATTGGCGTGCTGCTGCTCGCTGGTCACGACTTCGATGCGGCGCGCATCGCGAGTCAGCTTGCGGGCCAGATTGCCGACCACGCCGTCGAGCGTGGCCGAGAACATCATGGTCTGGCGGGTAGCGGGCGTGCGGCCGACGATGTTCTCGACGTCTTCCAGGAAGCCCATGTCGAGCATGCGATCGGCTTCGTCGAGCACCAGGATCTCGACGCGCGACAGGTCGATCCGACCGCGCTCGAGGTGATCGATCAGGCGGCCCGGCGTGGCCACCGCGATGTCGACCGGGCGCTCCAGCGAACGCAGCTGATGCGCGTACGAACTGCCACCGACCAGGGCGGCGGTGCGCAGGTTGCGCATGCCCTTGCCGTAGTCGAGCGCGGCGCGGTTGATCTGAAGGGCCAGTTCACGGGTGGGCGTGAGCACCAGGACGCGCGGTCCTTTGCCCTTGCCGCCAGGCTGGGTCGCCAGCCGCTGCAGCGCCGGCAGCATGAAGGCGGCGGTCTTGCCGCTGCCGGTGTGCGACGACACGAGCAGGTCGGTGCCGGCCAGCGCGGCCGGAATGGCTTCGCCCTGGACGGTGGTGGGGTCGGTGTAACCGGCGGCGGTGATCGCCTCGAGCAGCTGGGGCATCAGCCCCAATTCAGCAAAATTCATCGAACAAACCTTTCGGAACACCTCGGGCTTTGCGGACGAGGCGCAGTGACCGTGCGAGCACGGCGGACGTCAAAGCATCGACGCCAACCGAAGACCGCAATGCCAGCCTGAACCGGGGCGGATAGCCTCGGCAGGGCGAAAGGTCGGGGACGATGAAAGAGAGCTGCTGAGAACCTGACACTATCGGGCGGGAACCCGCACCGACGGGGAGACAAGAAATGCTGCAGCGCAAAAGCGAATCATACCCGATTTTTCAGGCATGACCAGTGCCCGCGGGCGGACAGCCTGCTAGTTCCGGACCTTCGTCACACGACGGCGCAATCCGAGCAGGCCCAGCCCCAGCGCGAACAGGGGCGCCGAACCGGCGGCCGGCACTTCGCAGAATTCGGCCTGGGCGAGCAGGCTGGTCCAGTACGTGGGCAACTGGGTGTAGCGATTGTCCGGCTGGCCGCCCGGTCCGACCGGCCCGAAGCTGCCGTCGGTCACATAGGCGATGCCGCCGTTGAAGGCATCGACCTGGCCGAGCACCTGCGCCAGGTCGCCGGCACCCGTGCTGTGGACCATGTAGCCCAGCTGGTCCTCGTAGCCCGGCGCCTGGCTCCAGCCAGTCGGCACGTACGCGCCGCCCAGCAGCACGCCGGCCGAATTCTCGAACACGATCAGCGAATCGGCCACCGGACCGAGTGCCCCGCCCTCGCCCGCCAGGAACTCCTCGACGGTACGCGTGCCGGGATTGCCGACCACCCGCGCGCGCTCGGCGGGTGCCTTCGCCTTGATGTACTGGTAGATATCGCGGTAGTAGGCCATCGTGGCGTCCCACTGCGGCGCATGCACCAGCGCCCCGCCGACGACGTCGAGCATGTCCGCCTCGCTGGGCATCTCGTCCAGGAAGATGCCGGTCACCGGATACCAGCGATAGTAGGCGTCGATCTCCGCCTTGACGGTGGCGATGGGTCGCTCGCCGTAATGCGTCGAGACGAATCCGAGCAGGCTTTCGCAGCGATCGCAGCGAAACGCAGCTGCCGCATTCGCCCAGACCGGCGAGAGATCGGTTCCCGGCCCGCTGGCCGGATTCAGGATGGCGGTCACGCGAAGTCCGCCCTGCGTGGCCGACACCAGGGAAGCCCAGTCGCCCACCAGGGCGCCGCCCGGCGTCGACTCGGGCAGGAAGTACGCAGGTACCATGATCTCGAATGGCGCGGCTCGGGCGCCACTCAGCACAGATGCGAACACGGCGGCGGCGGTGACCCGGAAGATGTTTGCGAACGACAGTGGCATGAAAACCTTTCCTCGCGCGGCGAGGTTCGCGGCGAGGTTATCACGCAGCCCGCACGCGGCGCGTCGCGCGTCGCGCCGGCAGCACACTGAAGCGCCGCCTCGCGCGAGCGGCATTCGTCCACCACAATGTCGGCGATGATGAGCGATCCATTGCACCTCCTCGAACAGGCGGCATTCGATGCCTGGCCCGCCTTGCACGAGACCGGGCATCGCGGCTGGCTGCTGCGATTCGCCCACGGGTACACGAAGCGGGCCAATTCGGCGAATGCGATCGCCCCGATCTCCTCGCTGGGCGAGGCCGAGATCTCGGCCATCGAGTCCTTCTATCGCGAGCGGGGACTGGCGACGATCTTTCGGCTGGCCTCCTTTTGCACCAGCCAGGCGGTCGACGATGCGCTGGCCGACCGCGGGTACCGCTACGCGGACATGACGCTGGTGATGACCCGGCCGCTGACGCCGGTCATGCAGGCGCCGCACCACGGCCCGCACGCGATGCCGCAGCGCCAGGGCCTGCCCGCATCCGAATCCACGCTTGAATCGCTGGCCGACACCGATGCCTGGCTGGCTGACTACCAGTCCATCACCGGCGCGATCGCGCAGGCGCCTCCCGCTCATGGGCAGATGCTGCGGGCGATCCGCGGCGAGACCCGGTTCCTGGTCAGCCGGACGGGCGGACGGGCCGTGTGCTGCGGCTTCGGCGTGATCTCAGGGCGCCATCTGGGTTTGTTCCAGATCGCGACCCGCCCCGACAGCCGCGGCCGCGGGCTGGCCACCGCGCTGTGCGCCGACCTGTTGCGCTGGGCCGCCTCGCGCGGCGCAGCCGGCGCGTTCCTGCAGGTCGAAGCAGCCAACATGCCGGCCGTGCGGATCTACGAGCTGCTCGGCTTTCGCCGGCATTACCACTACTGGTATCGGATCGGCTGAACACGACCAGGCCGCCGGACGGCAGGGAAGCGGTCAGCCGTGCTTGTGTGGGCTGGCGCACAGACGGCAATACCGCCATGCCTCATTGCTGGCGTCTCTTTCCACGAACGTCAAAGGCATTGCCATGAATCTACCCATCGAAACCAAGCCGGCTCTCTGGGGAGTGGCCGGCGGCGCGGCAGCGCTCGCCATCGTCGGATTCAGCTGGGGCGGCTGGATGACGGGTGCAAAGGCAGAAGCCGCGGCGACCCAACGCGCCGGTGCGGCGGTCGTCGCCGCACTGGCCCCCATCTGTGTCGACAATTTCCGCCGCGCCAGCGACGCCGGGGCCAATCTGGTCGCCCTGAAAAAGGTGGAGTCCTGGTCCCAGGGGGACTACGTCGAGAAAGGCGGATGGGCCAAGACCTCTGGCACGCCCCCGCCGGAACAGGTCAGCGCCGTCGCCAAAGCCTGTGCGGGACTGCTCGCCGCCAGCTGACGGGACCCGAAAAAGGGGGCGAACCCGAAGGCTCGCCCCAACGTCGCTGAGAAAAATCGGCCGCGCCTGGTCCACGGGCGGCAATGCTCCAGCCGGGCGGCTTCAGTGGCTGATCTGCCAGGGCCGCTTGCCGGGGAATGTCTTGGCTCCGTTGGCCAGACGCACCGTCCCGCCGCGCCTGGCGCTGCTGCTGCAGCACGAACAGCCCGGCATGTGGCGCAGCCGGTAATCCCGGGAGCTCTTGGGTTCGTGGCTGGCACGCTCGTTGGTTTCGTGCGCGGTCCGCTCCTGCGCGGCCAGGCTCGAGAACATCGGCGCGGCGAACATCACCCGCGGCGATGCCGTCCCGCACTCGGGGCACAGGCTGTCCTGGTCGCGCTGCGCGATCGGGCGCACCGTCGAGAAATCGCCACAGGCGGCGCATCGGTAGTCGTATGTTGGCATCGGGTGCTCCTCGATCTCGACAGGGCCGCCTCGCCAGGCAGCCCCGATCCTTGGGTCAGGCCAGATCCGGCGACATCGGGATGTCGTCCGTGCCGGTGATGAACTTCACCGGCCCCGAGGCCTGCGGCCGGATGTCGAAGTCGAAGATCTGCGTGGGCAGCCACAGGGTCACGCACGCATTGGGAATGTCGACCACACCGCTGATATGCCCCTGCACCGGCGCCGTGCCCAGGATCGCGTAGGCCTGGGCGCGCGTGTAGCCGAACTTGGTCAGGTATTCGATCGCGTTCAGGCAGGCCTGCTGATAGGCCACGTTCACGTCCAGGTAGTGCTGCTTGCCGTGTTCGTCGACCGAGATGCCCTCGAAGATCAGCCAGTCGTTGTAGTTCGGCGTGATCGGGCTGGGCTTGAAGATCGGGTTCTTGATCCCGTACATCGCCATGCCGCCCTTGATCAGCGACACCTTCATGTGCACCCAGCCGGCCATCTCGATGGCACCGCAGAAGGTGATCTCGCCATCGCCCTGGCTGAAGTGCAGATCGCCCACCGACAGGCCCGCGCCGTCCACGTACACCGGGAAGTAGATCTTCGAGCCGCGCGACAGATCCTTGATGTCGCAGTTGCCGCCGTGCTCGCGCGGCGGCACGGTGCGTGCGCCCTCGGCCGCGGCCTTCGCCTTCGCGTCGCCGGTCAGCTTGCCCATGTGGGCTGTTCCGCCAAACGGAGGATTGGCCAGCGGCGGCACCCGATCCGGTTCGGTCGCGATCAGTCCCACTTCACGCTTGTTCCAGGTCTCGAGCATCTTGGGGTCCGGCAGGCAGCCGATCAGACCCGGGTGGATGAGGCCGGCGTAGCTGACGCCCGGCACATGGCGCGAGCTGGTGAACATGCCATGGAAGTCCCAGATCGACTTCTGCGCCAGCGGGAAATGATCGGTCAGGAAGCCGCCGCCGTTCTTCTTGCTGAAGAATCCGTTGAAGCCCCACAGGCTTTCGGGCTTGGCGCCGACGTCGAGCAGGTCGACCACCAGCAGGTCGCCGGGCTGCGCGCCCTTCACGCCCACCGGGCCGGACAGGAAGTGCACGATCGACAGGTCGATGTCGCGCACGTCGTCGGCACTGTTGTTGTTCTGGATGAAGCCGCCGGTCCAGTCGTAGGTCTCGAGCACGAAGTCGTCGCCGGGGTTCACCCAGCAGGCCATCGGGATGTCCGGATGCCAGCGGTTGTGGATGTTCTCGTTGGCATAGGGAGACTGCTTCAGGTCGACCTTGATCAGGGTGTCGGGCATGGTGATCCTCTCGGGGCGTTGAAGATGAACGGGGTAATGGCGGAAGGGCTGCTCAGACGGACAGGTACTGGCGGATGCGCGACACGTCGGTGTCGGCGCGGGCGCTCTCGTGCACCAGGCGCCCGCCTTCGATCACGAACAGGCGGTCCGCAACCTCCATCGCGAAGCTGAGCACCTGTTCGGAGACCACGATCGACAGGCCGCGCATCCGCCGGATCTCATTCAGAGCGCGCGCGATGTCCTTGATGATCGACGGCTGGATGCCTTCGGTGGGCTCGTCGAGCAGCAGCACCTTCGGGTCGCTGACCAGCGCGCGCGCGATGGCGAGCTGCTGCTGCTGGCCGCCGGACAAATTGCCGCCCTTGCGCCGGCGCATGTCGAAGAGCACCGGGAACAGCGCATAGATCTCCTCGGGAATGCGCTTGTCCTTGGCGTTCTCGAGCCCGGTCTGGATGTTCTCCTCGACGGTGAGCGTCGGAAAGATCATCCGGCCCTGCGGCACGAACGCGATGCCCCCGGCCACCCGCCGATGGCTCTCTTCCTTGGAGAGGTCCTTGCCGTCGACCTCGATGCGTCCGGACTTCAGCGGCAGCATGCCGATCAGCGACTTGAACAGCGTGGTCTTGCCCATGCCGTTGCGGCCCATGATCGCCACGGTCTCGTTGGCGCGGGCCTCGAACGAGATGCCGTGCAGCACTTCGCTCTGGCCATAGGCGGTGTGCAGATCGGAGACACGCAGTACCGTCTTCGGGGTTTCCATGGAGGGTTGCCTCTCAGTGTCCGAGATAGACGTCGATGACCCGGGGATCGGCCTGGACCTTGTCCATCGGCCCCTCGGCCAGGATCTTTCCCTGGTGCATCACCGTCACCTTGTGCGCGATGCGCTTGACGAACTCCATGTCGTGTTCGATCACGATCATCGAGCGGTTCTTGCAGATCCGCTCCAGCAGCTCGGCGGTCACTTCCCGTTCGCGCACGCTCATCCCGGCGATCGGTTCGTCGAGCATCAGCAGTTCGGGGTCCTGCATCAGCAGCATGCCGATCTCCAGCCATTGCTTCTGACCGTGCGACAGCAGCCCCGCTTCGGTCTGCAGCTGGTCGGCCAGGCCGATCTCGTCGGCCACCGCGTGCACCCGGTCGCGAACCTCGGCATCGCACTTGAAAGCCAGCGCGCCGAACACGCCCCGACCGCGGGGGAAGGACACCTCGAGGTTCTGGAAGACCGGCAGGTTCTCGTAGATCGAGGGCGTCTGGAACTTGCGGCCGATGCCGGCGCGAACGATCTCGTGCTCGGGCAGCCGGGTCATCTCGAGGTTCTTGAAGCGGATCTTGCCGGCACTGGCCCGTGTCTTGCCGCAGATCAGGTCGAGCAGCGTCGTCTTGCCGGCCCCGTTGGGGCCGATGATCACCCGCAGTTCGCCCTTGTCGACGTACAGGTTCAGCGAGTCGATGGCCTTGAAGCCGTCGAAGGAGACGGTCAGATCCTCGACCGACAGCACGAGTTCGGCTGAGCTCATCAGAGTGCTCCCGTCGAGGCGACTGCCTTGCCGGTCGAGCCCACCGCCTGGCCGGACGCGGCGGCAGGTGCCGTGGGTGGCGCACTGGCGCGCCGGCGTTTGAGCCAGGGCACCACGTGGCTCTCGTACAGGCCGGCCAGCCCGTTCGGGAAAGCCATCACCACGCCCATGAACAGCGCGGCCATCAGGAACAGCCACAGGTCCGGAAAGCTCTCCGAGAAGTAGGTCTTGCCGAAGTTGACCAGCAAGGTGCCGTACACCGCACCGACCAGCGACAGCCGCCCGCCCACCGCCGCGAAGATGACCATTTCGATCGACGGCACGATGCCCACGAACGACGGCGACATGAAGCCCACCTGCAGCGCGAACATCGCACCGCCGATGCCCGACAGCCCCGCGGCCAGGCAGAACACGAACACCTTGAACATCGACACGTCGTAGCCCGAGAAGCGGACCCGGTCCTCCTTGTCGCGCATCGCCAGCAGCAGCGTGCCCAGCTTGCTCGCGTGGATCCAGCGGCACAGCAGGATCGAGCCGATCAGCAGCCCCGCGTTGACGAAGTACAGGATCGAACGGGCCGAGTCGGTGCGGATGTCCCAGCCGAGCACGGTCTTCAAGTCGGTGATGCCGTTGACGCCGCCGGTGAAGCCCTGCTGGCCGATGATCAGGGTCGAGAGCACCAGGGCGACCGCCTGCGTGATGATCGCGAAATAGACGCCGCCCACGCGGCGCTTGAACATCGCGTAGCTGACGATGAAGGCCAGCAGCATCGGCACCGCGACCACCGCGAAGATCGCCACCGGCAGGTGCCGGAACGGCTCCCACCACAACGGCAGCTGGGTGATCTGGTTCCAGTCCATGAAGTCGGGAATGCCCGGCGTGGACTGGATCTTGGTGCTGACGGGGTCGGACGCCTCGAGCTTCAGGAACATCGCCATGCAATACCCGCCCAGGCCGAAGAACACGCCCTGGCCCAGGCTCAGGATGCCGCCGTAGCCCCACAGCATCACCAGCCCGATCGCGACGAAGCCGTAGGTCAGGTACTTGCCGACCAGGTTCAGGCGAAACGGTTCGAGCACCAGCGGGAACACCACCAGGATCAGCAGGCTCAGGATCAGCAGGCTGGCCAGGTCGCGGCCCAGCAGCCATTTCTTCAGACGTTCCATCACAGCGACTCCTAACGAGAGACTTCTCAACGGCGAACCTTGGCGGCGAACAGACCCTGCGGACGCATCATCAGGATCGTGATCACCACCATCAGCGTCAGCACCTTGGCGTTGGACCCGGTCATGAAGAACTCCGAGATCGACTGGGTTTGCGCAATGCCGAATGCCGAAGCCACGGTGCCGAGCAGGCTGGCCGCGCCACCGAAGGTGACGACCAGGAATGAATCGACGATGTACAGGGAGCCGCTGGTGGGACCGGTCGAACCGATCGTGGTGAACGCGGCGCCCGCGACGCCGGCGATGCCGCAGCCGATCGCGAAGGTCAGGCGATCGGTGCGCCGCGTGTTGATGCCGGCCGCATTGGCCATCGCCCGATTGGCCACGGTCGCACGAACCCGCAGCCCCCAGCGCGAGCGGTACAGCGCCAGCATCAGGCCGCCGGTGACCAGCAGCGTGAGGACCATCACGAACATTCCGTTGATCGGGATGTCCAGGCCGGGCGCCGGCGCCCACGAACCCATCAGCCAGTCGGGAATGCTCGGACTCACCTCCTTGGCGCCGAAGGTCGAGCGGAACACCTGCTGCAGTCCCAGCGACAGGCCCCAGGTGGCCAGCAGCGTGTCCAGCGGGCGGCGATACAGGTGGCGGATCAGCAGCCACTCGGTCAGCCAGCCCAGCGCGAACGCGAGGAAGAACGCGGCGGCGATCGCCACCAGGAAATAAGCCTGCACCAGCTGCGGCGCGAAGCGCTCGGCCAGCTGCGAGAACAGGAAAATCGTGTACGCGCCCAGCGTCATGAACTCGCCATGGGCCATGTTGATCACACCCATCTGGCCGAAGATCACCGCCAGACCCAGGCCCATCAGCAGCAGCACGCTGAACAGCGACAGGCCGGCGAAGCCTTGCATCAGCCCGATGTTGAGCATTTCGTTGAAGGTCATCCCGATCCCCTTGTCGACCACCGACCGGCCGCCCCTCGGGGCGGCGCCGTGCACGCCCCGGCGCCCGTACGCGCCGCGGCGGCCCGCCCGGGCGCGCCGCATGACGCGCCCGGGCGGGCAGTTGCGCTTACTGGTAACCCTTGGGGAACGGATCCGGCTCGATCAGCTTGGGCGATTCGGCGATCAGCTTGAACTGGCCGTCGGGCATCGACTGCCCGATGCGCGTCTTGCTCCACAGGTGATGGTTCTTGTGGATCTTGACGTAGCCTTCGGGGGCTTCCTTGTATTCGATGTCCGGCGAAGCCGCGGCCACCTTGTCGACATCGAAGCTGCCGGCCTTCTCGACGGTCATCTTCCACAGCCACGGGCCCAGGTAGGCGGCCTGCGTCACGTCGCCGATCACCGACTTCGGACCGTACTTGGCCTTGAAGGCCTCGACGAACTTCTTGTTGTTGGGATTGTCCAGCGACTGGAAGTACTTCATGGCCGCATAGAAGCCCTGGATGTTCTCGCCGCCGATCCCCAGCACCTCGTCCTCGGTCACCGAGATCGTCAGCAGGAACTGCTTGTCCGACGTGATGCCCGCGGCCTTCAGCTGCTTGTAGAACGCCACATTCGATCCGCCGACGATGATCGCGTAGATGCAGTCCGGCTTGGCGGCCTTGATCTTGTTGATCAGGGAATTGAAGTTGGTGTGGCCCAGCGGGTAGTACTCCTCGCCGACCACCTTGTTCTTCTGGAAGTTCTCGATGTGCTTGCGCGCGATCTTGTTCGAGGTGCGCGGCCAGATGTAGTCCGAGCCGATCAGGAAGTAGGTCTTGGCCTTCTTCTCCTTGGCCGCCCAGTCCAGGCCCCAGATGATCTGCTGGGTCGCTTCCTGGCCGGTGTAGATCACGTTCTTGGACTGCTCCAGGCCTTCATAGAAGGTCGGGTAGTACAGCATGCCGTTCTCCTTCTCGAAGATCGGCAGCACGGCCTTGCGGGAAGCCGAGGTCCAGCAGCCGAACACCGCGGCCACCTTGTCGTTGACCAGCAGCTTCTTGCTCTTTTCGGCGAACGTGGGCCAGTCGGAGGCGCCGTCTTCCTTGATCACCTTGATCTTGCGTCCGAGCACGCCGCCCATCGCATTGATCTGGTCGATCGCGAGCTGCTCGGCCTGGATCGAACCGGTCTCCGAGATCGCCATCGTGCCGGTGCCCGAGTGCAGCTGGCCCACGGTGACTTCGGTGTCGGTCACGGCCAGCTTGGTGGTGTTGACCTTCGCGGTGGGAAACTGCTGGGCCATCGCGCGCTGTGCCACGCCGGCCAGCGGCAATGCCGAGAGGCCCTGGACCAGGCGGCGACGGTAGGTCGAGACAGGATCGTGCGGGTCGTGGGAATCGTTGGCGCTCATCGGGCTGGCTCCTGGGTTTGCGTGGCCGGGTTCGGTAGGAGGGGAATCGGCATCACGCGGGGGTTGCAGGTCTCTGTTGCAATGCATCATCCGGAGCGCTCGCTGTCCGCGAAATACGTCAGTTGACGTACTGCGCGCCGGCGGCGGCCTGCGCACACTCGCCGCGGGCACAACGGCACGAGCGCGCCGCCCGCCAGCGGGCACGGCATTTGCGTGCCTGCAGGCGCATACCCTGCGTTCCCCCCTCGCGAAGACCTGTTCCCGATGTACTCCGCCGATTCCGGCAGCCGACCCGTTCAGCGCATCAGCAAGGTGCGGCGCGACTACAACCGATGGGTCGCCGACGAAACCCTCGAGGACTACGCGCTGCGGTTCGCCCCGCGCAGCTTCCGCAAGTGGAGTTCGTTTCGGGTCGCCAATACCGCTTTTGGTGCAGTTTCGTTCCTGGCGCTGGAAGCTATTGGTGCGGCGATCACGCTGAGCTACGGCTTCGTGAATGCGATGTGGGCGATCGGCGTGGTCAGCCTGGTCATCTTCCTGACCGGTCTGCCGATCGCCTGGCAGGCCGCGCGCAATGGCCTGGACATGGACCTGCTGACCCGCGGCGCCGGCTTCGGCTACCTGGGTTCGACGCTCACGTCGCTGATCTACGCCGGCTTCACCTTCATCTTCTTCGCGCTCGAGGCGGCGATCATGGCGCAGGCCTTCGAACTCTGGTTCGACCTGCCGCGGCCGATCGGCTACCTGCTGAGCGCGCTGGCCGTGATTCCGCTGGTCACCCACGGCATCACGCTGATCTCGCGCATGCAGTTGTGGACCCGGGGCCCCGCCCCCCCCCCCCCCCCCCCCCCCCCCCCCCCCCCCCCCCGCCGGGCCCCCCCCCCGGCCCCCCCGCCCCCCCCCCCCCCGGGGGGCCCCCCGGGGGGGGCGGTTTCGGGGGGGTCGCCCGGCGCGGCCGCCGCGCCGCCCCGCGCAGACGGCACAGCGACTCCTGCCTTCCTCCCGAGGGGGCCCCCCCCCCCCCCCCCCCCCCCGCCGGCGGCGGGCGGGCGGCGCCCCCGGCCCGGCCCGGGCGGGCCCGGCCCGGCCGGAATGAGGGGGGGGGCGGGCCCCCCCCGCCCCTCCCCCCGCGCAAAGGGGGCCGCGGGCCACGCCCCCGGGGCCGCCCCCCCGCTCCCCCCCCCGGCTCCGGGCGGGGCGGGGGCCCCCGCGCGGGGCCCCCCCGGCCCCCCCGGCGTGTTCGTGATCGTCTCCCAGATCAAGATCAACGTGACCAACGCCTACGCCGGCTCGCTCGCCTGGTCGAACTTCTTCGCGCGCCTGACCCACAGCCACCCGGGACGGGTCGTCTGGCTGCTCTTCAACGTGATCATCGCCGTGCTGCTGATGGCGATGGGCGTGTTCGAAGCGCTCGAGCAGGTGCTGGGCCTGTATTCACACCTGGCTGTGGCCTGGGTCGGCGCGATCGTCGCCGACCTGGTGATCAGCAAGCCGCTGGGCTGGTCGCCCCGGCAGATCGAGTTCCGCCGCGCCCACCTGTACGACATCAATCCCTCGGGCTTCGGCGCGATGCTGCTGGCCTCGGTGCTGTCGGTCAGCGCGCACCTGGGCCTGATGGGCGAGCACCTGCAGCCGGCCTCGGCGGCGATCGCGCTGGGCGTCGCGCTGGTGGCCGCGCCGCTGATCGCCCGGCTCACGGGCGGGCGCTTCTTCATCGCGCGCCAGGCCACCGACTTCGGACCCCGTCATCGGGTGATGCGCTGCACGGTCTGCCGAAACCGCTTCGAGTCCGACGACATGGCGCAGTGCCCCGCTTATGGCGGGGTGATCTGCTCGTTGTGCTGCACGCTCGACGCGCGCTGCGGCGATCGATGCAAACCCGGCTCGCAGATGCACGAGCAGCTGGCTCCCCTGCTCTCGCGGGTCCTGCCCCGTGGCGCGACGCCGGCCATGGTGCGCCGGGTCGGCCACTACACGCTGGTCCTGTCGGGCATGTTCACCGTCCTGGGCTCGACCTTGTGGCTGCTGTACGCGCAGGAGCGGCTGCGCCTGGACTCCCTCGAACAGCAGGCCACCGGCGACATGGGGCCGCTGTTCATCAAGATCCTCGGCGCACTGGTGCTGCTGGCCGCGGTTGCCGCCTGGTGGCTGGTGCTGGCCAACGAAAGCCGGCAGGTTGCCCAGCAGGAATCCGACCGCCAGAACCAGCTGCTGCAGCGCGAAATCGACGCGCACCGGCACACCGACGAGCTGCTGCAAAGCGCCAAGGAAGCCGCCGAAAGCGCGAACCACGCCAAGAGCCGGTTCCTGACCGGCATGAGCCACGAGATGCGCTCGCCGCTGAACAGCATCCTGGGCTACTCCCAGGTGATGCTGCGCAATCACGAACTGGGTCGGGCCCAGCACGATGCCGTCAGCACCATTCGACGCAGCGGCGAGCACCTGAGCAGCCTGGTCGACGGCCTGCTCGAACTGTCGCGCATCGAGGCCGGCAAGCTGAGCCTGATGCAGGAGCCGCTGGACCTGGCCGAATTCCTGCGCCAGATCCAGCGCATGTTCGAGCCGCTGGCTCAGTCCAAGGGACTCGAGTTCAGCTTCAGCACATCCGGCCGGCTGCCCCCGCGGGTCAGCGCCGACCCCAAGCGGCTGCGCCAGATCCTGATCAACCTGATGGGCAACGCCATCAAGTTCACCGAGCGCGGCTCGGTCAGCGTGCACGTCCGCTACCAGCGCGAGATCGCCCACATCGAAGTCAGCGACACCGGCATCGGCATCGCGCCCGACGACCACGAGCGCATCTTCAAGCCCTTCGAGCGCCTGGCCGCCGGTTCCAGTGTCGAGGGCACGGGCCTGGGCCTGACGATCACGCAGCTGCTGGTCGATCTGATGGGCGGCGACATCCGCCTGGACAGCACGGCCGGCCAGGGCAGCCGATTCCGGGTGCGGGTCTACCTGCCCGCCATCGAAGGAACTCCGCGCGACGACGCCAGCCGGCAGGTGATCGCCTACCGCGGTGCGCTGCGCCGGCTGCTGATCGTCGATGACGAAGCGGCTCATCGCGCGGTGCTGCGTGAACTGCTGGCCCCGCTGGGCTTCGAGATCCGCGAGGCGGCCCTGGCCGGCGAGTGCCTGGCGCATCTGGACAGCGAACCGTTCGATGCCGTGCTGCTCGACATCAACCTGCCCGATGCCGACGGCTGGAGCGTGGCGCGGGCCATCGCCGCACGGGCAGGCGTTTCGCCGCCGGTACTGATCGTCTCGGGCAACGTGCACGACAACACCGCCGCCTTGCGCGCCGGCAGCACGGTGGCCGGCTTCGTGGCCAAGCCGGTCAACGAATCCGACCTGCTCGAAGCCCTGCGAACGACCCTCAGACTGGAGTGGCTGGCCATTCCCGGCGGCGACACCCATCAGCCTTTGCCCGACCTCGACCCCGAACTGGCGCGCGAGCTGCTTTCGCTGTCGGCGCAGGGCCGCGATCGCGCCCTGCTCGCGAGACTGGCGGAGGCGGCCGAGGAGTCTGCCGGCATGGCCCACTGGTCCCGCCGCCTGGCCGGCCTGCTGGCCCGCGATCGACAGGCGCTGCATGACACCCTGGGCGATTCGATCAGGCGCCCGACCGGAGCTTCCATCGATGGTTGAAACCGCGCTGCGGATCCTGGTGGTCGACGACCACCCCGACACACGGCACTGGCTTGCGCAGGAGTTGACCCAGGCCGGCCTGCTGGTGCATTGCGCCGCCAGCGGCGAGCAGGCGCTGGTCGAGCTGGCCGGCTTCGTGCCCGATGCCGTGCTGCTCGATGTGATGATGGGCGGACTGGACGGTTTTGCGACCTGCGAACGCATTCGCGAAATCGACGAGGAATTGCCGGTGCTGTTCATGACGGGGCTCAATGACACCGAACATGTGCTGCGCGGCTTTTCGGCCGGCGCCAACGACTATGTGACCAAACCCCTGTCGATCCCCGAGATCGTCGCGCGGGTTCAGGTGCACACCCGCACCGCGCGGCTGGTCCGCTCGACCCGCGAGGCGGTCGACGCGAGCGACCTGGCCATGGTCGCCCTGGGGACCAGCGAAATGCTCTGGTGCAACGATGCAGCGCGGCGCCTGTTCGACCGACTGGGGCTGCGCGGCTCAGATGGCACGGCGCCCGATCCGGACTCGCAAACCCGCGTGCTCGCCGCCGTGGCCCCGCTTCGCGACGCCCAGCAGACACAGACCGAGGTGATCTTCTGCCTGGGCAGCACACGGTTGCGGGCGACCACCGTCGCCGAACCCACGGATGCCCACTGCCTGGTGAGCCTTGCCGAGTCCCAGGAAGTCAGCGCGGCGCCGGTCCGGCTGACCGCGCGCGAAAGCGAGGTGCTGCTGTGGGTGGCACGCGGCAAGACCAATCGCGACATCGCCGACATCCTGGGCATGAGCCCCCGAACGGTGAACAAGCACCTGGAGCACATCTTCGAGAAGCTCGGGGTCGAGACCCGGACCGCGGCCGCGGCGGCCGCGCGGCGCCTGCGCATCGACGACGCGGGCGCGCCCGGGGACTGATCGACAATTCGATCCACCCGCTGGGACGCTCGGCGCTGAACTGCGGCAAACTCGCCGCTGAAGGAGAGTCGCCCCCATGAGCCCGCCGCTGCCCGACACTGTCTCGAACCCGAATGCCATCCAGGCTCAGGCCCGTTTGCATCACGCCTATCTGCTCGGACTGCAACTGATGGTCGCATCGCGGGAAGGGCCGCAGGTCATCGGCGACTGGATGTTCCGCCTGTTCCGGCGGCAGCATGAATCGAAGTTCCTGAGCAGCTTCACCAAGCTCGGCCTGACGGATCTGCCCCACGCGGTGGCCTGCGCGCGGTACCACGTGCTGTCCAACGAAATCGGCGGCGTGGCCGTGCAATACATGGAGGAGAACGACCGCAAGGCCTGGGTGCGCTTTCGCTATCCGCGCTGGATGTACGACGGCCCGACGATCTGCGGCATGCCGGTCGAGGTCAGCCGCGGCTTCCTGCGCGGCTGGTACGCCCACAACGGCGTGTCGCTGGGCAACCCGCGGCTGGGCTTCGTCTGCGTCAGCGAGGACATGACCGGCGAGTTCGGCCTGTGCGGCTACTTCCTGGAACATGACCACGATCTCGCCCCCGAGGAGCGGCTGCGGTTCGCCCGCGACGAAGCGCCTCCCCCCTGGGATCCGGCCCGCCAGCCGCGTCCGCCCGACGCCCAGTGGAACTCCGAGCGACTCCAGAAAGCGGCCCGCAACTACGCGATGGAATACGTCCGCAACGGCATCGTGACGCTGGCCGAAGTGATCGGCGAGGCCCGGACGCTGGCGCTCGCGGGGCTGGCCGCGCGCCTGATCGGCATGCAGTACTGGCGCGAAACCGCCGCGCTGGTCGGTACGCCGGACGGCGGTGCCGATGTCGCGGCGCGGTACCTGGCAAGGATGTTCGAGGGCATGGGCGACGTCTGCGAGATCCGGCCGGGTGCCGATTCACGCTCGGCCATGCTGGAACATCGGGGGTTGCGGATCCTGCGCGACATCGATCCCGCCTCGCGCGACCTGCTCTGGGGCTGCTGGCAGGAGTTGTGGATCGGCGCGCTGCGCGCCCATGAGCCCATGCCTGGCGCGGTCGTTTCGCTGGACCCCGCCGGCGCGCCGCCGGCGGCGCTCTGGCAGATCGGACCCGGGCCGATCAAAGCGCCGCAAGCTCAGATCCGGTAGCGCTGGCGGACATAGTCCAGATCGCGCTCGCGCCGATACACATCGCTGCGCGCCGATTCGCGCCGGCGATCCAGGTCGCGAATCTCGCTGCGGATTCGCTCGCGATCCCGGTCGGAACGCCCATCCTTGCGCAGGTCGCGCTCGCGGCTGCTGATCTGGGATTCGATGTCGCGTACACGGCGGCCTGCCTCGTGCACCGCGTAGGCGGCGGCGTGCAATTCGCGAAAGGCCGGTTCGATCGGTCCCTGGCAGACCCCGTGATACGTGTTGCCCGCCCGCCCCTCGTTGAGCGCATTGCCCAGGGTGCAATAGCCGCGCAGGCCCTCGAAGCGCCCGGCGGTCCAGGCGCGCTCGTCAGGAGGCACGCCGACCTCGCGGCAGGCTCGCCGGTGCTCGTGCAGACGGCTGTCCGGGCGGCCTTCGCGACCGTCCTTCACCCCGAGCTGGTACCAGTCGACCTTCGGACAGTCTTCAGCGGCGATCGTCGCGCAGCCGCTGGCGAGAACGAGCCAGACCAGGCCCAGCCCGGCGATGGCCCATCGGGCGAGTGCGGGTTCGCGCTTCGATGACGCAGGCTTGCGCACGGCGGGCCCGCCTGCGAAACCGGCGCGGCCGACGGGCAGTACTCGATGACGCATGAGGGCACTCGCGACAGAGGTTGGCCAGCGAGTATATCGTCTCCAAATTCCCGCTTTGATCCACGGAGTAACCGCGAATGGCCGTTCACGAAATCCTGCGGATGGGCGATCCGCGCCTGCTGCGTCGCGCCGAACCGGTGGCACGAACCGGCACGCCCGAGCTCGATGCGCTGATACGCGACCTGTTCGACACCATGCACGCCGCGGGCGGCGCCGGCCTGGCCGCGCCGCAGATCGGCGTCAACCTGAGGGTGGTGATCTTCGGCACCGGCGAGGTGCTGACCCGGTACCCGGACGCGGCCCCGGTGCCCCCGACCGTGCTGATCAACCCGGTGCTCGAGCGGCTGGGCCAGGAGCAGGACGAGGACTGGGAGGGGTGTCTGAGCGTACCGGGATTGCGTGCCATCGTGCCGCGTTATCGGGCGTTGCGCTATCGCGGACTGGACCCGTCGGGACAGCCGATCGACCGGACCGTCGAGGGCTTTCATGCGCGGGTGGTCCAGCACGAATGCGATCATCTCGACGGCATGCTCTACCCGATGCGGGTGCGGGACTTCAGCCGATTCGGATTCACCGATGTGCTCTTCCCAGAAGGCTTGAAGCCCAGCGACGATTGAGCCCGCCGGCCGCTCAGGCTGCCCACTCAGGCTGCCCACTCAGGCTGCCCCGCTCAGGCAGTCCGCTCAGGCAACCCGATCACGCTGCCGCGTTCAGCGCCGCCGCGATCTGCGGCCAGGTCGGCAGAGCCGACAGCGCGCCGTAACCGGTCGTGCTGAGCGCAGCCGCGACGCAGGCGGCACGGGCGGCTTCGAGCAGCGGGTCGCCCGCCACCAGGCGCGTCACCAGCACGCCGGCGAAACAATCGCCCGCGCCCGTGGCGTCCAATGCCGCGACCCGGTGGCCGGGAATCGCCACTCGCGTGCGCCCGTCCGACACGACGGCGCCATCGGCGCCCGCCTTGACGGCGACCAGGCGCGCGCCCCGCTCATGTGACCAGTCGATCAGCGCGTCGGCACTCGCGATGCCGAGCAAGGCCGACGCTTCGTCCAGGCTGGGCAGGAACAGGTCGCACAGGGCAATCGTCGCCTCGGCAATCGCACGGGCACGCGCTGCCGGCCACAATCGCGGGCGATAGTTCAGGTCGTAGGACACCGGCACGGCCTGCTGACGGGCCAGGGCAATCGCCTCGAAGACCGTGTCGCAGGCCGCCACGCTGATGGCCTGCGAGATTCCCGACACATGGAGGTAGCCGGCACGTTCGATGGCCGAGGCGAAGCGCGGGGTGAGGCGCATCGCGGATGCGGCCGATCCGGCACGGCGATAGGAAAACACGTGGCCCTGCGGGCCGTGGGTGATGAAATAAAGGCCCGTCGGCTCGCCAACCGCCACCTCGACGGCCGAGACATCGACCGCCTCGGCGCGCCACATGCCCAGCAGCTCCTCGCCGAACGGGTCGTCCCCGATGCGCGACAGGTAGACCGCGCGAGCCCCTGCGCGCGAGGCGGCAACCGCAAAGTTCGAGGTGTCGCCGCCAAAGCCCTGGGCATAGTGGCGGGCCCCCGGTATGCGGCTGAACTCGTACAGGGGTTCGCCCAGAGCGACGACGGATTTCATGCTCTACACTCCTTCGGTCCTTGGCCCCGACCATAGCAGAGGCAGCATGAGTTTTCTCGAACGGATGAGCGTCGCGGTCATCCCGGTGATCGTGATCGAGCGCGCACAGGACGCGGTGCCGCTGGCGCGCGCCCTGGCCGCCGGCGGACTCACCACGCTGGAAGTCACGATGCGCACCCCGGCCGCGCTGGCCGCCATCGGACTGATCGCCGAGCAGGTTCCGCAGGTCCAGGTCGGTGCCGGCACCGTGCTCAGCCCGGACGACGCGCGCGCCGCCCGGCAGGCCGGCGCCCGCTTCGCCTTTGCGCCCGGCTTCGCCCCCGACACGGTGCTGGCCGCGCGCGATTGCGGTCTGGAGTTCATCCCCGGCGTCATGACCCCCAGCGAGATCACCGCCGCCCTGGCACTCGGTTGCCGGCTGCTCAAATTCTTTCCGGCCGGGGCCGCCGGGGGGCCGGCCATGCTCAAGGCCTTCGCGTCGCCGTTCGGCGCGGTCCGATTCTGCCCGACCGGCGGAATCGGCGCCGCCCAGTTGCCGGAATACCTGGCGCTGCCCAATGTGTTCGCGGTCGGCGGATCCTGGATGATTCCGGCGGCGCTGCTCCAGGCCCAGGACTGGCCGGGCATCGAATCCCGTGCCCGCGACGCGGTCCGGCTTGCCGGGACAGCGCCATCCGATACACTCGATTCGCCAGTCTTGCCAGGCAAACCAACTCCGGGCCTTCGCCTATGAACCTGTCCAGCACCCTTGCCACCCTTGAACGCCTGGTGGCTTTCGACACCGTCAGCAGCCGCAGCAACCTCGCCCTGATCGAATGGGTCGCCAACCGGCTCGACGACCACGGCATCAAGGCCTACGTGCAGCCCGGCGACGAACCCGGCAAAGCCAACCTCTTTGCCACGATCGGCCCCGCAGATCGGCCCGGGGTGATGCTCTCCGGGCATTCCGACGTGGTGCCGGTCGCCGGCCAGGACTGGACCAGCGACCCCTTCGTGCTGACCGAGCGCAACGGCCGCTGGCTGGGCCGCGGCAGCGCCGACATGAAAGGGTTCATCGCCTGCTGTGTCGACGCCATTCCGCGACTGGTGACGGCCAAACTGAGCGCACCCGTCCACCTGGCCCTGTCGTACAACGAAGAAAGCAACATGCACGGCATGCGGCTGCTGGCGGCCCACCTCGCCAGCGCACCGGTCAAGCCGGCGGCCTGCATCATCGGCGAGCCCACCCGGATGCAGGTCGTGGTCGCCAACAAGGGCGCTGCCATCTACCGCTGCCGGGTCCGCGGATTTTCGGTGCATTCGTCGCTGCGCGACCAGGGTGTGTCGGCGGTCGAGATCGCCGCAGAAGTCATCGTGTTCCTCAATGCGCTGCAGCGTCAGCTCAACCAGGCCGAACGTCACGACGGATTCGAATTCCCCCACACGAGCGTGCACGCCGGCATGATCCAGGGGGGCACCGCGCACAACATCACCGCGAAAGACTGCGAATTCGTCTTCGAGATTCGGGCATTGCCCGGTGTCGCCGCGGCCGACATCGTGGGCCGGATTCGCGAGCATTGCGCCCGCGTGCTGGTGCCCCGGATGCGCGAAGTCTCGGCCGAATGCGGCATTTCGATCGACGAAATCATGGATTCGCCCGGACTCGACGAACGGGGCAATCTGCACCTGGCCCGCGCGCTGATGCCGCTGTGCCCCTGCGAGGGGTTTGGCCGCGTCAGCTTTGGCACGGAGGCCGGCATGCTGCAGGACGCCGGGGTCCCGACCGTGGTGTGCGGTCCCGGCGAGATTCGCGTGGCCCATCAGCCCGACGAATACGTTGAAACCGACCAGCTGGTGCAGTGCCGGCAGTTCCTGGACACGCTCGCCGCGCGGCTCGAGCGCGGCCCGCTGACCCCCGCCTGAACACCCCCCCGCCGGGACACCCCTCGGGCCGCGGCGCCCGGGGTGTGCCGGCGGGTATGCGACAATCGAACAAAATCAAATAGTTGCCTTTCCCCATGCTCGTATTCTGGACGGCGCTCGCAGCACTCGCGTGCGCGGCTACCGCCTCCGTGATCTGGCCGCTGCTGCGCACCCCGCGCGCCGCGGTCTCCGGCGACACGCCCGGTCGATCCCCGGCCGCCACCGCCGATGACGACAAGCGCCTGGCGGTCTACCGCGACCGACGCCACGAAATCGAAGCCGAGACCCAAGCCGGCCGGCTGAGCGCCGAGGAGGCCCGCCTGGCGCTGGACGAGCTGCTCGCCGAAGTCGACGGCCAGTTTCCCGACATCAAACCGGGCACGCCGATGCCGGCATCGGCGCGGCCGCTGCCGCTGGTCCTGGTGGTGATCGTCGCCATCGCGATTCCCGCGCTGGCGATGGTGGTCTACGACCGGGTCGGCTCGCCCGGCGTCGTCGCGCTCGATGGCGACGAACTGCGCGGCGAACTCAGCCCGGCCAAGCTCGATACCGCGATCGCCGATCTGCGGGATCGCACCCGGCGCAATGCCACCGATGGCGAAGGCTGGGCGATGCTCGCCGAAGCGCTTCGGATCAAGGGCGATCTGGCTGCTTCGGTGCAGGCCTTCGAGCAGGCGGCGAAGCATTTCGCGCCGCCCAGCGCGCGCCTGCTGGCCGATTACGCCGACGTGATGGTCAGCGTGAAAGGCGGCGAGTTCGGCCCCGAGCCGGTCAAGATCATCGAAAGAGCGCTCGCCATCGACCCGCGGGAACCCAAGGCCCTCGCGCTGAAAGGCGCTGCGCAATATCGCAATGGCGACCTCCAGGGGGCTCTGGTGACCCTGCGCCAGTTGCGCGACATCCTGCCGGCCGATTCCGAACAGGCCGCATCCATCGGCCAGGCAATCGCTCGCCTGGAAGGCGCCCATGGCACGGCCTCAGGGGGCGCCACCGCCCCGGGCGGCGCGGCTGCGGGAGCGGCTGCGGGAGCGGCTGCGGGCTGCGGGCACGGCTGCCGCACCGGCGGCGACGTCCGCTGCGCAGGCGCCTGCAGCCCCCGGAACCGCCGCGCCGGGCACCGGTGCGCCCACGGCCGGCGCCGTCTTCGCCGGACGGATCGACATCGATCCGGCACTGGCCGGCAAACTGCCCCCGGGCTCGGTGATGTTCGTGTCGGCGCGTCTGCCCGAAGGGCCCCGGATGCCGCTGGCCGCCAAGCGCCTGACGCCCGAGCGCTTCCCCGTGAGCTTCGAGATCAGCGACGCCGACTCGATGGCCGCCGGGCGCCAGCTTTCGGAGGCCGGACCGCTGGTGATCGAAGCGCGACTGAGCCGCAGCGGCAACGCGATGCGCGCCACCGGAGACCTGTTTGGCGTGAGTGCGGCCCTGAAGGCCGGCACCCGGGACGCCACGATCCGGATCGATCAGGTCGTCCCGTGACCGCCGCCTTGCCGCCCAGCGGTCCGCTGGCCTGTCTCGGCATGGCCTGCACGCTGGGCACCCGCCGCTTGTTCAGCGACCTCGAATTCACCGTCGAATCCGGTCAGTGGCTGATGCTGACCGGCGACAACGGCAGCGGCAAGTCGACGCTGCTGCGCATCATCGCCGGACTGATCCGGCCCGATGCGGGCGCGGTGCACTGGCAGGGCGCGCCGCGTCAGGCAGGCGATCCGGCCTGGAACGCCGCCATGCTCTACCAGGGTCACGCCACCGGCTGGAAAGAACTGCTGACCGCGCGCGAGAATCTCCCTGCAGCAGGCCTGGCTCGACCTGGGCCCCGACGCCGATCATCCGGCTGGCGTCCAAGCCGCGCTGGATCGAGTCGGCCTGGGGCGTCAGCGCGACCTGCCCTTCTTGCGCCTGTCGGCCGGGCAGCGCCGCCGCGTCGGCCTGGCACGCCTGGCGTTCTCGCAGCGCCCGTTGTGGCTGCTCGACGAGCCCAACACCGCGCTGGACACGGCCGGGCAGGCGCTGTTCGCCGACCTGCTCGACACGCATCTGGCCGGCGGCGGCTGCGCAATCGTGGCCACCCACCTCGAAGTGCCCTCGCAGCGCGATGCCCGGGTTCTGCGCCTGCAGGCTCCGGTGCGCCCGCGCCAGGCCGCGCTGCTCGCATGAACCGGTCCGTGACGGCGCATCGGGTGCGGGACACGCCGGTTCACGACCCGCTGGCGGCACTCTGGCATGCCTGCAGTCGCGACTTGCGCCTGGCCATGCGATCGAAGGCCGAACTGGCGCTGATCGTGGTGTTCTTCGTGCTGGTCATGACGCTCTTTCCCCTCGGGGTCAGTCCCGAACCCAAGCTGCTGGAGCGGATCGCGCCCGGCATCGCCTGGGTCGCCGCACTGCTGGCCTCGCTGTTGTCGCTGCCGCGCCTGTTCGCCACCGACCATGCGGACGGCACGCTCGAGCAGCTCGTGCTGGCACCGGCCGCCCTGCCGGCCGTGGTGGCTGGCAAGGTTCTTGCGCACTGGATGACCAACGGACTGCCGCTGGTGCTGCTCGCCCCCCTGGCGGGGCTGCAGTTCGGCATGAGTCCCGAAGCCACGATCACCCTGGTCGCCGGTCTGGCGCTGGGCACACCCAGCCTGTCATGGCTCGGCGCGGTGTGCGCGGCGCTCACGCTGGGCACCCGCGCCGGCAGCGCGCTGCTCGCGCTGCTCGTCTTGCCGCTGGCAGTCCCGATTCTCATCTTCGGGGCTGGCGCGGCCGAAGCGGTGGCCAGCGGCCTGGAGGCCGGCGCCCATCTGTCGCTGCTGGGCGCCGGGCTGATCGTCTGTTGGGTCTTCGGGCCCTTTGCCACTGCCCTGGCAGTTAGAATTGCGTACGAGTGATCATGGGATCGACCGCCTGGTTCAAGTTTGCATCGCCCGCTGCCTTCTACCCGTTGGCCGGCCGGCTCATTCCCTGGTTTGCATGGGCCGCGGGACTGCTCACGCTGATCGGCCTGTATCTGGGATTCATCGTCGCGCCGACCGACTACCAGCAGGGGGAGTCGTATCGCATCATCTTCATCCACGTGCCCGCGGCCTGGATGGCGATGTTCCTGTACCTGGTCATGGCCGGCTGGTGCGCCGCCTCCCTGATCTGGAACACCCGCCTGTCGGCCATGATGGCCCAGGCCCTGGCGCCCACCGGCGCGATGTTCTCGGTCGTGGCTCTGTGGACCGGCGCCCTGTGGGGCCGCCCGACATGGGGCGCGTACTGGGTCTGGGATGCGCGCCTCACCTCCACCCTGATCCTGCTGTTCCTGTATCTGGGATACATGGCGCTGCGCGCGGCCATCGACGATCCCCGCCGGGCCGATCGGGCCAGCGCCCTGCTCGCGCTGGTCGGTGCGATCAACGTGCCCATCATCTATTTTTCGGTCAGGTGGTGGAACACGCTCCACCAGGGCGCCAGCGTCTCGCTCACCAGTTCACCCAAGATGGCGCAGACCATGCTGGCGGCGATGCTCGTGATGTCGTTTGCCGCCTGGTTCTATGCGATTGCCGTGGCGCTGCACCGGGTGCGCAGCATCATTCTCGAACGCGAGAACGGCTCCGAATGGCTGCGCCGCCAACTCGCCGGCACGAACTGAGCGCATCATGACTTCGTTTTTCCACATGGGCGGATACGGGTTCTATGTGTGGGGCTCGTACGGCCTGCTGGCCCTCGCGATCCTCATCGAACTCGCCGCGCTGCGGCGCCGGCGCAAGGATGCGCTGTCGCAGGCTGCTCTCGCATCGCAAGAGGATGACTGATGAAACCGCGTCACAAACGGATGATCTGGATCGCCAGCGGCATTGCCGCGCTGGCCGTGGCGGTGGGCCTCGTGCTCAACGCCTTCCAGAGCAACCTCGTGTTCTTCTTTACGCCGACCCAGATCGCCAATGGCGAAGCGCCCACGGGCAAGACCTTCCGGATCGGGGGTCTGGTTGAACCTGGCAGCGTCAAGCGCGAGGCCGACGGCACGACGGTCAACTTCCGGGTGACCGACAACGCCAAGACCATCCAGGTGGCGTACAAGGGAATCCTGCCCGATCTGTTCAAGGAAGGACGGGGCATCGTGGCCCAGGGCCAGGTGCAGGGCGATGGTTCGTTCCGTGCCAGCGAAGTCCTGGCCAAGCACGACGAGAACTACATGCCCCCCGAAGCGGCCGAGGCGCTCAAGCGCGCCGGCCATCCGGTGGGCACGCCGCAGCAGTTCCTCGAGAAAACGCAGCGGAGCGCCAAGCCGTGATCGCCGAACTCGGCCATTTTGCGCTGGCGCTGGCGCTGCCCGTCGGCATCGTCATGAGCGTGCTGGCGCTGTTGGGCGCCTGGCAGCGCAATGCCCGGCTGATGGCGGTCGCCGCCCCGGCCGCGCTCACGTCGTTCGCGCTCGTGCTGTTCGCGGGCGCCTGCCTGGTGAGCCTGTTCGTGAGCAACGATTTTTCGGTGGTGCTGGTCGCCCAGCACTCCAACCGGGCGCTGCCGCTGCCGTATCGGGTCGCCGCTTCCTGGGGCTCGCACGAAGGCTCGATGCTGCTGTGGCTGCTGATGCTCACCGGCTGGAGCGCCGCGGTCGCCCTGTTGTCGAATTCGCTGCCGGCCACGTTGCGCGCGCGCGTGCTCGGCACGCTCGGGCTGGTGGGCATCGGGCTGACGCTGTTCCTGCTGTTCACCTCCAATCCGTTCGAACGGCTGGTGCCCGCCGCGGCCGAGGGTCGCGATCTGAATCCGCTGCTGCAGGACCCGGGCATGGTGTTTCATCCGCCGCTGCTCTACATGGGTTATGTCGGCTTTGCCGTGGCCTTCGCGTTTTCGGTGGCCGGCCTGCTCGAAGGCCGCTTCGACGCCGCCTGGGCGCGCTGGGCGCGGCCCTGGACCACCGTCGCCTGGTGCTTCCTGACGCTGGGCATCTGCCTGGGCTCGTTCTGGGCTTATTACGAGCTCGGCTGGGGCGGCTGGTGGTTCTGGGATCCGGTCGAAAACGCCTCCTTCATGCCCTGGCTGGTCGGCACCGCCCTGATCCATTCTCTGGCGGTGACCGAAAAGCGCGGCGCGTTTCGCAGCTGGACCGTGCTGCTGGCCATCCTGGCCTTCAGTCTGTCGCTGCTGGGCACCTTCCTGGTCCGCTCGGGCGTGCTCACCTCGGTGCACGCGTTCGCCACCGACCCGGCACGCGGCGTTTTCATCCTGGTGTTCCTGGCCATCGTGATCGGCGGATCGCTGCTGCTGTTCGCCTGGCGAGCCCCCAGCATCGGCATCGGTCCCGGGCTTCGCGCTGATCTCGCGCGAATCGATGCTGCTGGCCAACAACATCGTGCTGGTGGTTGCGATGGCGGCGGTCCTGCTGGGCACCCTGTATCCGCTGGTGCTCGATACGCTCGACCTGGGCAAGATTTCGGTCGGGCCGCCCTACTTCGAATCGGTTTTCTACCCTCTGATGGCGCCGGCACTGTTCCTCATGGGCATCGGGCCGATCGCGCGCTGGCGCGAGGCCCAGCTGCCCGATCTGGCACGCCGCCTGCGCTGGGCGCTCGGGGTCGCGGTGGTGGCCGCCCTGCTGCTGCCCTTCACCCATGGCGGGTTTCGTCCGATGGTGAGCCTGGGCCTGCTGTTCGGCTTCTGGATCATCGCCAGCACGGCCGCCGGCCTGCTCGAATCCTTGCGCGCCGGCGGTTCGCTGCAATGGCGCCGGCTGCGGCTGCTGTCGGGCAGCCAGTGGGGCATGTACCTCGCCCATGTGGGCATCGCGGTGTTCGTGATCGGCGTGACGATGGTCAAGGGCTACGAAACCGAACGCGAGCAGAAGCTGGCGGTCGGCAGCACGCTCGAGCTCTCGGGCTACGCGCTGCGCTTCGAGAGCCTCCAGGAGGTCTCCGGCGCCAATTACGACGCCACCCGCGGGCGCTTCGTGCTGATGCAGGGCAGCCAGACGCTGGCGGTGCTCAGCCCCGAGAAGCGCCTGTATCGCGCCTCGCGCATGCCGATGACCGAGGCCGCGATCGATCGCAGCCTGCTGCGCGATGTCTATGTGTCGATGGGCGAGCCACTGCCCGACGGCGCCTGGGCCGTGCGGGTGCATGTGAAGCCCTTCGTGAACTGGATCTGGCTGGGCTGCGTCCTGATGGGACTCGGAGGCCTGTCGGCCGCGCTCGATGCCCGCTATCGTCGCGTGGCGGCGCGGCGCTCGCAGACCGCGGCCGTCGCCCACTCCGGCTGAGGCTCCGATGCGCGCCCTGAAATTCATCATCCCGCTGGCCCTGTTCGCCGGCATCACCTGGTTCCTGCTCAAGGGGCTCGACCGCGACCCGCGCGAGATCCCGTCGCCGCTGATCGGCAAGCCAGCGCCCGCGGTGGTCGTTCCGGTCCTGGGCGCCGACGGACGCGACTGGTCACCCGCGCAGATGCGCAACCAGGTCTGGGTGCTCAACGTGTGGGGCTCCTGGTGCGCCGGCTGCAAGGTCGAGCACCCGCTGCTCAACGAGTGGGCGCGCCGCGGCATCGCCCCGATCGTCGGGCTGGCCTGGAAAGACGCGCCCGAGGCCTCCCAGGAGTGGCTGGCCAAGCTCGGCAACCCCTATGCGCTGAACGTCAGCGACCGCTCGGGACGCGCGGCCATCGACTGGGGCGTGTACGGCGCGCCTGAAACCTTCGTGATCGACAAGGCGGGCATCGTGCGCGACAAGCACGTCGGCCCCCTGACCCCCGAGGTCATCGAACGACGGCTGGTGCCCCTGATTGCCAAGCTGAAGGCCCAATGACCCAGCCCTCTCCCCCGCCGCTGGACGCTGCCGGCCAGGCCCGCCTGCGCACGCTCTCCGAAGAGCTGCGCTGCCTTGTCTGTCAGAACCAGACCTTGGCCGATTCGCACGCCGACCTCGCCATCGACCTGCGCAACCAGGTTCAGGAACTGATTGCCGCCGGCAAGACCAATGCCGAGATCAAGCAGTACCTGGTCGAGCGCTACGGCGACTTCGTGCTCTATCGCCCGCCCGTACAGGCCAATACCGCGCTTCTGTGGGGTGGCCCGTTCGCCCTGCTCGCGGGCGGCGGCCTCATCTGGGCGATCGTGCAGCGCCGCAGCCGGCTCGCCGCCGGCCCTGGTGGCCAATCGCCCGCGGCCAAAGCCTCCGCAAGCGTGCCCGGGTTGCCGGTCGACAATGCCTCGCCGCCAGGCCGGACAGGCGCGGCACCTGCGACCGGCCGTGCCGAGCCTGCGGGCTCGGCGGGCTCAGCGGGCACGGCCACGACCGGTCAAGCCACGCCCGAACAGGCGAAACCGGGCCTCGGATCATCGGGCATGGACGCCCCCCCGGGAGTACCCGCCAGCGCAGACGCCGGCAGCCACGGGGTGGCCGGCACCGCGGTCGCCGGCTCGATCGTGGCGGGCTCCGCCGTGCCCGGTGCCGCAGGCATGCTCACCGCAACCCGCATGACACCACCCGCCGCACCGGCCCCCGCTGCCTCGCCGCGCGCGCCCGACAAGCCCGTCGCGACCGGACTGGAACGGGCGCGCCGCCTGCTCGACGACTGACCCGGCGATCCCATCAGCGGGCCACCGGCCCGTGCCACCGAACGAGAACACCATGGCGACCATCACCTATCTCACGACGATCCAGTTCGACTTCGGCGCACTGCGCCTGTTGCCCGGCGAACTCCAGCGCCTGGGCATCCGGCGTGCGCTGCTGGTCACCGATCGCGGCGTCGTGGGCGCCGGTCTTGCGGCGCGGGTGCTCGACGCGATCGGAACCGCCGCGCAGGCGACCCTGTGGGACGGCACACCGCCCAATCCGACCGAAGACGCCGTGATGACCGCGGCTCAGGCCTATACCGAAGCCGGATGCGACGGCCTGGTCGCCGTGGGCGGTGGCTCTTCGATGGACCTGGCGAAAGCCGTCGCCCTGATCACCACGCACCCCGGCCCCCTGCTGCAATATGCGGCGGTCGAGGGCGGTGTCGCCCGCATCACGCCGGCGGTGGCACCGCTGATCGCGATCCCCACCACCGCCGGCACCGGCAGCGAAGTCGGCCGGGGCAGCGTCATCGTGATGCGCAACGGCCGCAAGCTCGGCCTGCTCAGCCCCCATCTGCTGCCCAAGCTCGCGCTGTGCGACCCGGAACTCACGCTCGGCCTGCCGGCCGGCATCACGGCAGCCACGGGCATGGACGCCATCGCCCATTGCATCGAGACCTTCATCGCGCCCTCGATCAACCCGCCAGCGGAAGCGATCGCGCTCGACGGCCTGCGCCGGGCGATCGGCCACATCGAACGGGCCACCCGCGACGGCGGCGATCGCACGGCCCGCTGGGAAATGATGATGGCCGCCATGGAAGGGGCCATGGCCTTCCAGAAAGGCCTGGGCGCGGTCCACGCGATGTCGCATCCCCTGGGTGCCGTGCCGGGTCTGCCGCTGCACCACGGCACGCTGAACGCGCTGCTGCTGCCGCCGGTACTTCGCTTCAACGCGCCGGCCATCGCCGCCAAGGCGCGCATGCTGAACGACGCGCTGGGCATCGCGCCGGACAGCGACCCCGCGGTCTTCATCGAAGGACTCAACCGGCGCCTCGGATTGCCGGCCAGCCTTCGTGCGATGGGACTGGAGCGCAGCGTCTTCGACAGCATCGCCGACGCCGCCCTGCTCGACCACTGTCACGCGACCAATCCGCGCGCGGCCACCCGTGACGACTATCTGCGGATGCTCGAGAGCGCGTACTGAGGCAGGGCCCGGCGGGTCTTGAACGCGTGCCGTGCGGCCCGGACCGCACGCCGGCGGCAACGCGCCCGCCGGCACCGCATCAGCGCTTGCGCACCGCCTTGCGCCGCCGCTCGAGTTCGTCGTAGAGCGCGATGAACTCTTCGCTCAGTTTGTGCGACGGTGCCATCGCGATCAGCGGGCGCGAGGCGTCATGCGACTCCCGCACCTTCACCGAACTGGACAGCATCGTGGGCAGCACCGGCAGCTTTTCGTCGATCAGTTCCTGCACGATGCGCTGCGGCTGGCTGGCCCGGGCCTGGAACTGATTGACCACGATGCCTTCGATGCGCAGGTTTTCGTTGTGGTCCTCGCGGATTTCTTCGACGGATTCGAGCAGCCCGTACAGCGCCTGGCGCGAGAAATCGTCGCAGTCGAACGGGATCAGGCAGGCGTCGGCCGCGATCAGGGCCGAACGCGTATAAAAATTCAGCGCCGGCGGGGTGTCGATCACCATCTCGTCGAAGCCTTCGAGCTCTTCGAGCGCCTTGCGCAGCTTGAGGATCTTCGATCGCGACTCGAGCTTGGAATGCAGATCGGCCAGGGCACCGCTGGCCGGCATCACCATCAGGTTCTCGAATGGAGTGGGGTGCACGAATTCGTCGATCGCCATCGACGACAGCCGGAACGCCAGACTCTGCTCGAAAAAATCGGCCACCGTCGGGGAGATCGAAACCGCGGCGTCACCGAGCAGGTAGCGCGATGAATTGCCCTGCGCGTCCAGGTCGATCAGCAGGGTGCGCTTGCCGCGCGAGGCCGCGATCGCCGCCAGGTTGACCGCGATGGTCGACTTGCCGACACCGCCCTTCTGGTTGAACACGACACGTTTCATCGAACCGCCCCTCGCGCAATGGAACTGCGAATTTGCTGCACTGCAGCTATTGTGCCCTAAGCCCTGGACACCCGACCCGAAGGCACGCCGGGTCGTCGCACCGGATCGACAAGGGCCTTAGCGACCGGCCGGCCGGCGATCGATGGCAGCGATCAGCCAGGCCACGCCCAGGTTGGCCACCGCAAACATCGCGACCACCCAGCCCGCCTGGCTCCAGCCGCCCGGCCCGCTGGCAACCGCGGCGATCAGCGGCGGCGAGATGAACTGGCCGATGGTCGAGCCCTGCTGCATCAGGCCGGTGGTGGTCGACACCGCCCCGGCATGCGGGGCGAATCGCGGTGCGGTCGCGAACAGCGTGCCGGGGATCAGCCCGCCGACACACGAGAACATCAGCACCGCCGCATAGCGCAAAACGAAGGGCAGCCCTTCGGCAAACGCCGCTGCCGCTCCGCAGGCCATCACCAGCGAGGTCACGGCGATCAGCCAGTGACGGGGCACGCCGCGGCCCAGCAGCGCGCCCGAGGCCAGATTGCCCAGGACATTGACCGCCACGCCCAGGGCCGACAGCGAACCGGCCAGCGACGCGCTGACGCCCACGGCCAGGTAGGCGCTCGGCAGGAAGCTGAAGACGGCGATGAACTGGGCCGCATACAGGCCGAAGCAGGCCGCCAGCGTCCACGGACCGGCGCTGCGCAGCGTGGCACGCGCCAGCCCCCAGGCACCGTGCGAGGCGGGCCCGCGCGGGGCGTCCGGCGCAATCACCATCCGCACACCGATCAGGGTCAGGCCGGCCAGCACCGCGCACAGTCCCCAGGCGGCGGCCCAGCCCGGACCGGCGATCAGCCAGGGAGTGATCACCATCATCGTTGCCATGCCTGCCGGCATGTAGCAGCCCCAGCCGCCCAGCACCGCCGACAGTTGCGCCGGCGGCACGCTTCGACGCAGCAGGACCGGGCCCGGCAGCACCGTCAGCATGAATCCCGCGCTCTCCAGGGCGCGCAGCGCCAGCAGCCAGCCGCTGCCGGGCGCGATCGCACCGGCCCCGCTGCACAGCGCCAGCAGCGCAAGCCCGCAGGACATCACGCGGCGAGGCCCGAATCGATCGGCGAGCAGCCCACCGACCAGGCCCAGTGTCATGCCGGCCACCTGGAACGCGGACACCAGGTAGCTGGCCTGCACCAGGGTCATCGCGTACGCCTGCTGCAGGGCCGGCAGCGCCGGCGGCAGCTTGCCGATGTTCAGCGCGGCCACGATACCCGCCAGCAGGACAATCACCACGGGCAGGCGGCCGGGGCGTCGGGAATCGGGAGAGGACAAGGGGGTAACAGCCGTAACGGATTGTAATGACGGGGGAAAAGGGTCGGCCGGGCTCGATAGGATGCGTTCAAGGGATACCTGAGGCTGATTGCAGCGTCACTCGCCCGACCCGATTATCGCGGAGCCCGAACATGCGCAAACTCATCACCCCTTTCCTGCTCGCCGGCACCCTCGCCATCGCAGCCGTCCCCGCCCAGGCCCAGCCGCTGGGCTGGTCGGTCACCGTGGGTCCGAACGGCGTCATCGGCGCCACGGTCGGCGTGCCCGCACCGGTCTATCGCGCCGGCGGATATGGCGCCGCCTATCCGGTCTATCCCTCGCCCTACGCCGGCGCGGTTCCGGCCTATCCGGTCAATGCCTACGGCGGCGCCTACTACCCGGCGCCGGTCTATGTCAGCCCGGGATACCTGCCCCCGCCGCGGGCCTACTACTATCGCCCGGCGCCGGTGATGGTCCTGCCCCCGCCGCCCAGGTACTACGGCCATCGCCACCCGCCTCACCGGCATCACGGCTGGCGCTGAAGGCTCGACCCTCAAAACACTGCTGGCAGCACCTGAATCGTCGTATTGTCCCCTGTGCCCCCTTATACTCGGGGCAGGAGGACTGCCATGTACGACCTACTGATTTCAAACGCCAAAATTTTCGACGGCTTGGGTGCCGAACCGTTTGCCGGCCAGCTCGCCGTCAAGGACGGACGCATCGCCGCCATTCGCCGCGCCGCCGAGCCGATCGATCCGGCCCTGGCGCACGAAACCGTCGACGCCCATGGGCTCGCGCTGATGCCCGGCATCATCGACAACCACACCCACTACGACGCGCAGATCACCTGGGATCCCTATCTGGACCAGTCCGTCGGCATGGGAGTCACCACGGCCATCATCGGCAATTGCGGCTTCACCATCGCGCCCTGCCACAAGGACGCCGCGTCGCGCGATCTCGTCACCAAGAACCTGACCCAGGTCGAGGGCATGTCACTGGCCAGCCTGCAGGCCGGCATCCGCTGGGATTTCGAATCCTTCGCCGAGTACATGAACCTGATCGAGGCAGGCGGCTGCGCCATGAATCTGGCCGCCTTCGTCGGCCACTCCACGCTGCGCACCTATGTGATGGGTTCGGCCGGATCGGACCGTGTCGCCACGCCCGAAGAAGTCGCCCGCATGCAGGCGCTGGTCGACGAGGCGCTGGCCGCCGGCGCGATCGGCCTGGCCTCGACCACCACCACCTCGCACAGCGCCTACGACGGCCGGCCCATGCCCTCGCGGCTGGCCGACTGGTCCGAGTTCCTGGCCCTGGCCAAGCCGATGGGCGATCGCGCCCAGGGCGTGTTCATGATGACCAAGGGCCCGCCCACACCGGTGGCCAAGCTCGAAGAAATCGCCGCCACGACGGGCCGCCCGGTCCTGGTGGCTGCATTGCTGCATTCGAGCCTCGCGCCCACCGGGGTGTTCGACGACCTCGATGCCATCGCGGCCGCCAACGCCCGCGGTCATCGCATGCGCGGCGCGGTGGCCGCCACGCCGCTGGTCTTCGATTTTTCATTCGAGGCTCCGTATCCGCTCGAGCCCCTGCAGGCCTGGAAACCCATCTTCAGCGTGAAGGGCAAGGCCCTGATCGAACGGATGCGCGATCCGGCCTTGCGCAATGCGCTGCGCGAAGAGCTCAAGACCCCGGCACGGCGCATCTTCTCCGGCAACTGGGCGCTGGTGCACGTGCTGCAGGCCGCCACCGAACAGAACCGCGCACTTGAAGATCGCAGCATTGCCGACATCGCCGCCGAACGCGGCGTCGATCCGCTCGACTGCATGTTCGACCTCGCCATTTCCGAAGGGCTGGCCACGCTGTTCTCGCTGACGGCGCTCAATCATGACGAAGTCGCGGTGGCCAAGCTGCTGAACCACTCGCAAAGCCTGCTGTCGCTGTCGGACGCCGGAGCCCACCTGTCCTTCCTGGACGACTCGGGCTTCGGGCTGCACCTGATGGGCCACTGGGTTCGGGACAAGGGCGCCATGCCCTTGCCCGAGGCGGTCCGCCGGCTGACCAGCGCGCAGGCGGAGTTCTTCGGCATCGCCGATCGCGGTGTGCTGCGTGAAGGGTGCGCCGCCGACCTGCTCCTGTTCGACCCGGCCGCGGTGGGCCGCGGCGAACGTTCCCGCGCCAACGATCTGCCGGCCAATGCCACGCGGGTGGTCACGCGCTCGCGCGGGGTGCACGGCGTGTGGGTGAACGGGCAGCGCGTGGCCAACGAGCACGGCACCGTGCACAAACCTCTGCCGGGCAAGCTGCTGCGCAACGGGCACTGAAACGCGGCACCCCGGGCTGGCGCGCCCGGGCTGGCGCGCGATGGGGTGCGGCTCAGGGCAGCCGATCCCCACGGACGAGGGGACAGGCGCTCACAGAGTGCGCATCGTGCCTAGAATGGGCCTTTTCAAGCGACGGAGCCCGCGCGATGAAGGTCCTGCTGGTTGACGATCACGCCTTGTTTCGAGCCGGGCTGCGCCTGCTGCTGGCCTCCTTGTGGCCCGGCGTTTGCGTGGTCGAGGCCGACAGCATCGTTCAGGCTGTCGAGCGTGCACGAGAGCACCCGGATCTCGATCTGTGCCTGCTCGATCTCGCGTTGCGCAGCGACCACGGGCTGGATGCCCTGCAGCGGATTCGAGACCAGGCGCCCGCGATCGCCGTGGTGGTGGTCTCGGCCGCCGATGACCTGGTCACGATCAGAGCCTGCCTGGATGCCGGCGCGATGAGTTTCATCGCCAAGAGTGCACCCCCGGAAACCCTGACGGTCGCGCTGAAGCGGGTGCTGGAAGGATCGGTCTACCTGCCGGCCGACATCGCTGCCGCTGCTCCGGCGGCCCCCGCCGCAGGACCCAGCCTCACCCCGCGGCAGTACGACGTGCTGCGCTGCCTGAGCCGAGGCTTGCCGACCAAGCTGATCGCCCGCGATCTGGGCCTCTCCGAACACACGGTCAAGGAATACATCGCCGGCCTGTTCCAGGCGCTGGGCGTCCACAACCGGACCGAAGCGGTCATCAAGGCCAGTCGCCTGAACCTTGGAACCATCGGCCACGCGCAACGCGCGGCGCGATGAGGCCCGCGCCGTCCGCAGCGCCGTCCGCAGCGCCGTCCGCAGCGCCGGCTGCCGACACCGGACCTACCCGCCAGCGGGAGGTCCTGATCGAACTGGTGACGCTGCATGCCCGGGTGCTGCAGCGCATGCCTGTCGTGCAGGGGCTGCTGGTGGCAGGCCTGGCGCTGGTGTTCATCGACAAGGTCACGGCGCCGGTGTTCGCCTCATGGGCGGCGTTCGCGCTGGGCGTCGAGGCGCTGCGTGCGGTGGTCGCGACCCGGGTGCTCAGGACGCTGGATTCGATCGATCCGACCCGAGTTCACCGCGGCTTCGTGCTGATGGCCGCCTGCGCGGGCGCCGCCGACGGCCTGGCCGCGGTGCTCTTCCTGCCGCGCCTCGAGGTCATCGACCAGGCCTGGCTCGGCGTGGTCCTGTTTGCCATTCCGGCAGCGGGCGTGGCCGTGTCGATGTCCTCGCGGTACATCCTGGGCGCGTTTGCCCTGGCGATCATCGTGCCCGCCACGGTCACCTGGTCGATGCTGCATCCCGAACATCGGTCGGTGATTCCGCTGGGGCTGCTCTACAGCGGCCTGCTGATCTTGGTGGCTGCCGAGAGCGAGCGGCTGCTGATGCGGGCTGTGCTGATCCGCCGCGAGCGCGATCGGGTGGTGCGCGACCTGGAGCGCAGCAATGCCGACGTGCGGGCCGCGCAGATGCGCGCCGAAGACGCCGCCCAGGCGCGCGCCCGGGTGCTGGCCGCCGCCAGCCACGACCTGCGCCAGCCGCTTCACGCCCTGTCGATCTACAGCGCGATCCTGGCTGCCAATCCGTCCGCGGCGACCTTGCGCGAGGTCGGTGAAAACATCGACCAGATCGTGCGTTCACTGGGCCACCTGCTGGGCGGACTGCTCGACCTGTCGCGGCTGTCCACCGGCTACCTGACGCCAGAGCGTCGCCTGTTCGCGCTCGATGCGGAATGCGCGCGCATCTGTGCGGAACTGCGCAGCCTCGCCGAGGCCAAGGGCCTGAGCCTGCGTACCGACCTGCCGCCGACGCAGCTGTGCGGAGATCAGATGATGGTCGGGCGCATCGCGCGCAATCTGATCGACAACGCCATCAAGTACACCGACCGCGGCGAGGTCAGCGTCAGCCTGTCGCGGATCGATGACCATGCGGTGCTGGCGGTGGCCGACACCGGCAAGGGCATCGAGCCGCATGAGCAGCAGCGGATCTTCGAAGAGTTCTACCAGATCGACAACCCGGGACGCGATCGCAGCCGGGGGGTCGGCCTGGGCCTTGCGCTGGTCCAGCGCATGAGCGAACTGATCGGCGCCACCGTGTCGCTGGCCTCGGAACCCGGCCGGGGGTCGTGCTTCACGGTGACCATTCCCGATGCGGCACCCGAGGGCGGCGCCACCTCGACGAGCATCGCGACAACGCCGGTCCCGATGCCCGCGGGAACCCGCATCTATGTGGTCGACGACGAGCAGGACATCCTGGCCAGCACAAGCACGCTGCTCACGATGTGGGGCGCTCGCGTCGACACCGCCAGCGATGCGTCCGCCGCGGTGTCACTGTACGAGCGCTTCGGCCCGCCGGCGCTGCTGATTGCCGACCTTCGCCTGGGGGGCCACGAACACGGAACCGCCCTGGCCCTTCGGCTGCGCGCCACCTGGGGGGAGTTTCCGGTGCTGATCACCACCGGCGAGACGTCGTCCGAGGCGCTGCGCGAAACCAGCGCGGCAGGCTTTCCGCTGATGCACAAGCCGATCACCGCCGAACGGCTTCGCGAGATGATCGGGCGTGCCCTCGTGCCAGCCGCCTGACAGGCGCGGGCGCCCAGAGGAGCAAGGCGCGCGCCCCCGTTCCGGGCGGACAATGGCGGAACAAGCGAATCACTCCTGGATGCGGACGTCCCGCACCCGCCACCGGCCACCCGCCATGCCGCGTCATCGCAATCCGACTAGCGAATCCTCAGCCGCCCATATCAGCACGCAAGCCGTCATCGCCCACCCGGGCGAGACGGCGATGCTGGTGCGCTCCAGAATCCGCGAGTTGCGGCGCACGGACTGGGATCTTGTCTGTGTCGTCGAACGCGAGGGGCGCCTGCTCGGCACCTTGACTGCGGCGCAGCTGCTCGCCCTGCCGGATGACGCCGAACTCGGCGCTGCATCCGAGCAATTCCACAGTCCGCGCGTTCTGCCGGGCACGGACCAGGAGCTGATGGCCTCGATGGCGCTGCATCACGGGGTCGCCGCCGTGGCCGTCGTCGATCAGTCCGACCGGCTGGTCGGGGTGGTCGGCCCGGCACGGCTGATGGCCATCCTGCGGCGCGAACACGTCGAGGACCTGCACCGCCTGGCCGGCATCACGCGTGAGGCGGACCATGCGCGCGAGGCCATCGAGGAGCCGCCGATGCGCCGTGCCCGGCACAGGCTTCCCTGGCTGGTGGTCGGGCTCGGGGGCAGCATGGTGGCCACCTTCGTCGTCGCGCGTTTCGAGTCGGCGCTGGCCGCCAAGCCGGCCCTGGCGTTCTTCGTTCCGGGGCTGGTCTACCTCGCCGATGCGATCGGCACACAAAGCGAGGCCGTCGCCGTTCGGGGCCTGTCGCTCAGCCACGCCGGTCTGGCCAGGCTGCTGAGCGGCGAATTGCGCACCGGCCTGCTGATCGGGCTGGTGCTCGCGCTGCTGTCCTTCCCGATGGTGTGGCTGGTGTTTGGCGAACTGCGCCTGGCGGCAGCCGTCACACTGGCACTGGCGGGCGCCAGCACCCTGGCCTCGGTCCTGGGTCTGCTGCTGCCCTGGTTGCTGGTCCGGGTCGGATCCGACCCGGCGTACGGCAGCGGACCGCTGGCGACGATCGTTCAGGACGTCCTGAGCCTGCTGATCTATTTCGCGTGCGTCACGCTCATCGTGCTCTGAGCCCGACCGGAGATCCGTCCGAGCGCCGCGATGCGCAGCGGCGGACCGACACGATCCGGGCTCGCCGCCTGGCGGCCGTGCGCCGGCTAAGGACCCAATGGCCGGACGATCGTCTTCAGTCCGGGCCGAGTGCGATCGTCGACATCGAAGCCCTGGCGCCTGGCGAATTCGGCCATGCCGGCATTGCTGCCCAGGACCTTGCCCACCATCGTCTGCAAGTGGTCTCGCCTGGCCTGCTCGATCAGCGCGCGCATCAGTCGACGGCCAACGCCGTGGCCCTGCCAGGCATCGTTGACCACGATCGCCATTTCGCAGGTGCGCCCGTCAGTCTCGACGACATATCGGGCTGATCCGATCATCCGGTCGACACCGTCGCATCGGGCGACCGCGATGAACTGGGCGCGCTCTCCCGGGGCCGGCGTGCAAAGCCTGCGCAATTCATCGTCGGAGTACTGGAAGTCGCCGCGGCCGAAACGAAAGTACCGCGTGCCGAACGAAAGGCCCGCGAGAAAGTCTTTCGAAATCGCCACGTCTTCCGGGGAGATGCTCCGCAGCGTGACCGGAATGCCCTCGTCGGTCACCCAATGTTCGGTCAGGCGGGATTCGGCAGGGTCTTGCGAATGCTCGGGCTGCGAGGTGGCGTTCATGTTCGGCGCCGCTGAAATGCTGAGCTCCCGGCCAGCGCCCCGGCGACCCAGGGCCGCGGCTTTTCCGGAGCGGGACTGACGCCCCGAAATATAGAGCTTTGCCGGCTCGGTGGCTATGCGCAGACGCCGCCTAGGAAGTGGGCGCAGCGGACTTCGCGAGCCTTCTCAGCTCCGGTTTGGCGCGGGCGCGCAGTTCGGCGATGCGCGCGGCCAGCCATCCGAGCGCAAACCAGCTGGCCGGGTCCGGGCCGATCTGGCCCGAGGCATCCTGCACCGAGTCGGCTCGGGCCTGGTATCGGGCGCGGGCCACAAACAGGTCGTTCAGTGCGCCCATGCGATCCTGGATCGCAGCCAATACCCGCAGATAGCGCCCGACCTGGCGCTTTCGCATCGCAGGTGCGAAGCATTCGACCGCATATCGCTGGCGCTTGATGCGCTTTCGGAGCGCATGCAGACCCGCCTCGTCGAGACTGTCGAACGACTGCCAGTCGGACGCGAATCGTGCATGCCATCGGCCAAGCCGTCGTTTCAGCCGGCGGTGGAAGGTGCGCGCATCATCGGGAGGCGTCAGGTCGGGGACTGCCTGCGGCTGCGGCCCCTGCGAACCTGCAGGTTCCGATTCGGACGCTTGTGCAGCCGCCGCTGCGCCAGACTCGGCGGGCGAGCCGCGCGCGGTCGTCGGCTTCGCCTCGGGGGTCTCAGGCGAGTCGAGGGGCGCTTGCACCAGGGCGCTGCGCCATGCGATCCATGCCAGCAGCATGCGCTGCGTGTCGGCCGACCTGACGGCTTCGCCCGGGTCGGGGCCGGCGGGGACCGCGGAAAGCGCCATCGCCGGCCCGCCGGCCCTGGCGAGATCGGCCACGACACCGCTTGCCAGCACATCGCTGTCGCGCGACATCCCCATCTGCAGGAACAGATCGCGAAGGCCCCGCTCCAGAGGCTCGGGCGGCGACGGCACCCAGCCCCGGAAACTGCGCAGCGCGCTGCGCAGTCGGCGAATGCCGACCCGAAGCTGGTGCACGTGTTCGACCCGCCGGCCCGGATCGCCATCGATCAGGCCGATCGCATTGTGCGTGATCTGCGCCAGGCATTCATCGACGACGACTGCGAAGGCGTCGATCGCGGCCGCGTCCTTGGAGTAATCCATCGGGCGTGCCTTGCGCACCGGCGGGTACCGATCGCCCTCGGCCAGTCGATCGCCACGCTCCGCCTTGCTGCGCGGGTCATAGATGAGATCGAAGCGCTTGCGCCAGCGCTCGGCCAGCGCGAGCATCGCCAGCGGCGAACCGGAGACGAGTTCGAACTCGATCTCTCTCAGGGAGAGACGCCCGCCGGCAGCGATGAGTCGACCTTCGTCGAAAGCGACCTCGACGACCGCACCGCGCGTGCGAATGCGTCGTGTCGTGCGCCGGACTTCGGTTCGATAGCGAACTGCGGGCTCGACGCCCTCGGCCCGGGCGCCGCGAAGCAGGCAGGCCAAGCGATCTCCGACCGGTGTACCAGCGTGCTCCGATGCGTCGGCGCTGGCATCGGGCCGGATCACTTCATGCTCGAACCGCTCTAGCGGGTTCGAGGTGCCTGCCTTCAAGGTCTGAACCCAGCGCCGACCCTCCCGTCTCAGGCGCCAGGCCATCCCTGCCCGGGCCAGCCGCCGGTCATCGGTATCGAAATAGCTCGCAGAAAGCGATGTCCGTTCCGGGCTGCCCGATCCGCGCGCCATTTCCGCCAGGACTCGGGTCCGCGCGGCCTGAGGGACCAGGAATTTCAACTCGATTTCGGTCTGAGACTGCATGGCGTTCTCCCAATGACGTCACGAAGATGCGTTTCTACCGGCCCTCGTGTTTCGATCCCCGCGAGAAGCGGGCCTTCATCGCCAAGCCTGGGAGCCGAAGGCCAAGCCATGGTTCATGACCGACCTCCGGACGACTGCCTTACCAAGCGTGTGCGTCTGTCGCCGCTTGTACTCGCCGATCTCCCCGATCTGGCGCGGCTGCTGGCGCGAGCGGGCTTCACCATCGATGACCGGCGGGCGGGCCTGGAGGTTCGTCCGGGCGTGTTGCGGGATTGCGTCTGGCTGTCGATCGCACTCGGTGATCGCGAGGACCGAGCCTAAGTGCGGCGCATCCCGCCGCTCAGGTTCAGAAAGTGTCATCAACCACCCGAGCCAGAAGGGGCGTCCGCCGTGCAGACGACGACTGTACGCATCGATTTGGCCGAGAACGCGCTTCAGCCAAGGTTCGGACCTGGGGCACCCCACCCCCCCCAGTCGTTCGGCCCGACAGTTGACAGCCCCCAACCGCCCGGTCAATGCTGAACGCGAGGCCCGCGAAGCGTGCGCCATCGAAGATACGAATAAACCTCGCAGGAGGGCCGGACATGGCTTCAGTCGATTTGGGCAAGGTGATTTCCCAGGCAGTCGATGACTACAAGGCCGACTTCGTCGTCCATCTGGTGGCGACGCTGCTGGTGGCCGTCATCGGCGGCGCCACCTTCGGGTTGCTGAGCGGCCCGCTGATCGTGGGGTACATGCGCCTGCTCGACAAGAAGCGTCGCGGCGAAAAGATCGAGATCGCCGACATCTTCAAGGGATTCGACAGCTTCCTGCCGGGGCTGCTCGTCTACATCCTGGGAGGGCTCGCGGTCGGCATCGGCTTCATGCTTTGCTTCGTTCCAGGCCTGCTGCTGGCGCCCGGCTGGATGGCCGCCTTCTGTCTCGTCGCCCGCGGCGAATCCGACGCGATCGCGGCGCTCAAGCGGGGTTGGTCATCGAGCAAGCCCAGCCTGCTGATGGCCGCGGTCACCATGCTCGTGATCTCGATCCTGATGTCGATCGGCGCCATCGCCTGCTATGTCGGTATCTTCCTCACGCTGCCGTTCGGGTTCATTGCCCAGTACCACCTGTCGCGACAGTTGCTCGACGACGCGCCCGCGGTATGACGCACGGACGCGATCAGCCCGCGTCCGCTGGCCCGCTCGAGCGGACGATGCTGGCCACGGCAGCGGTCGCGGCGCCGCTGGCTGCCTTGGGCGCCAGCGGCCTCGCACTTTCGATGGGCGATCTGCTGCCCTGCGGGTTTCGCTGGCTCACAGGTCTTCCGTGTCCGCTGTGCGGTGGCACCCACGCCGTCAGCCTGCTGCTTCATGCCGACCCGGTGAGCGCGGTGCAGGCTAACGCGGGCGTGACCGCGCTGGCCGTGCTCGCGCTTTCCGCCTGCGGACTGGTGCTGCTCGAAGCGCTCACCGCGCGGCGCTGGCTGGCGCCCGAGCGGCGCCAGACGCTTGCGCGAAGAGCGCTTACCGGCTGCGCAGCCATCCTGGCCCTGAACTGGGTCGCTGCGCTGGGACGGTGACTGGTCGAGCTTGGGCGCATCGGACCGGCAGGCGTTCGACTCAGGACCGGGCTGTTCGCGATCATGCCACCGGCAGCAGCTTGCGGTTCCCCGCACCCGGCAGGCTGCGCAGCGACTTGCCGACGGACGAGCTGAAAGTGCGGCTCGCGATCGACGTCACGTAGCGCCAGTCGGCCCGCACCTCGGTTCGGGTTGCCGTCACCACCAGATACCCGCGCCGGCTGGTGTCCGCATACACGAGCGGATCGATCAGCTGCTCCAGGGCGCGGGCGAACTGTTCGGGGTTCTCGTTGACGAAGATGGCCTCGAAGCCGGGCGAAGTCACCGACGGCGTGCCCAGTTCAACTCCCACCGGGCGCCCGGTGAGGTCGATCAGGTCACTGGCCCAGGCATTGTGGGTGTCACCCGCCAGGACCACCAGGTTGCGATCGAGCGCCGCCGCCATGCCCAGCACGGTTTCGCGGGCGACCGCGTATCCGTCCCACGCATCGAGGTTGTACGGGATCGACGGCTGCGCCAGCACGGCCTGCTCGGTCGCGGTGAGGGATTGAGGCGCAGTCCGCGCCTTCGCGACAAGTGCACCGTACTGCGACACGCTGATGGTCTGCAGAACGATCGGTGCCGGCACCAGCATGCGCGCCATCAGCACCTGCTGGCCCAGCACCTGCCATTGGCTGCGCGACGCCGTCATCGCCTGCTGCAGCCATGCGGTCTGCTCGGCGCCCAGCAGCTGGCGGGCCGGATTGGACAAATCGCCCGTGAACTTCGCGGCATCGAATCCGCTCGCACCCACATAGTTGGCGAAGTCGAGCTGCTTGTCGCGTCCGATCAGGCGGGTGTCGAGCATGTGCAGCGAGACCAGGTCGCCGAAATCGAAGGAGCGGTAGATGCGATCGGGCTGGGCCGGATTCGCCACCCTCGTGGGCATCCACTCGTGGTACGCCTGGATGGCCGCGGCCCGCCGAGCGGCGAAGGGCCCTTCGGTTGCCGGGGTGTGATTTTCCGCCCCATCGCGCCAGGCGTCGTTGGCGATTTCATGGTCGTCCCACACGGCGATCATCGGCACGGCCGCGTGCAGCGCCTGCAGATCCGGATCCGAGCGGTACTGGGCGTGACGGCGGCGATAGTCGGTCAGCGTGATCAGTTCCTGGGCCGGTTCCGACACCCGCCCGAGCGCAACGGCGCCCTCTGAGGCATAGCCATCCTTGGCGTATTCGTAGAGATAGTCTCCGAGGTGCACCGCACAGTCGATGTCGCCCAGCCGGGCCGCGTCCGCGTAGACGTTGAAGAACCCTGCCGGGTAGTTGGCGCAGGAGAAGACGGCCAGTTTGACCTGGGCCACGCCGGCGGCGGGCAAGGTGCGCAGGCGGCCGGCCGGCGAACGGGTCTCATTGAAAACGAAACGGTAGAAGTAGCTGCGAGCGGGCGCCAGACCTGCGGCATCCACCTTCGCCGTGAAGTCGGTGTCGGCGGTAGCGAGCACCGTGCCGCTGCGCAGGATGTCGGCAAAGCCGGCATCGGTGGCGATCTGCCACTTCAGTTCCACCGGTTCGATCTTCTTTGGCGCGATCCGGGTCCACAGGATCACGCGATCGGCCAGCGGATCGCCGCTGGCCACGCCATGCGTGAAGGTGACCTCCTGCGATTCGCCGTCGCTGCCGCAGGCCTGAAGCAATACCCCGCATGACGCGAGGACAGTCACGGACCCGAAGGATCGGAAAAATCGGCGGCGCTGCACGGAAGCGGTCATGGACATGGGCTCGAGGGGGAAAGGATCATCATGAGACGCTCAGATGACAGCCGTTTGACCCCATGGCCGAAGGCCACGGCAGGTACAGGACAGGGCTCGGGCCCTTCAGCGGCAGGTCTCGCGCTTGAGCAGCAGGCACCTCGCGCGTTGTGCGATGGGCGATTGAGACTCGTCCTCGCGAAGGCGCCGCTCGAGCGCCTCGAGACCCTGTGACTCGAGGATCTGGCCATAGGGCACCGCCTGCGGGCCCAGCGAGCGCAGCAGCTGCGTCGCTTCGGACGGGCTCATTGTGTGAGCGGTGATGCGCTGCGTTGCGGCTTGTTCGGGCACGCCGATGCGAACGGCCACCAGCGACACGACGACGATGGCCGCCACGGCCCACCCTGCTCCCGCCACCCCGCGGCCGCCGGCACGTGCCGGCCACTCGAACAAGCCCCGAAGCCGCTTCGTCCATGATGCGCGCGGCTCCGACAGGACCGAAGGGCGCAGCGCGGGCAGCGCAGCCCCCAGCGCTGCAGCCTGCGCACGCAGTTCGAGCCACTGTCGGCGACAGGCGCCGCACGCGCGCAAATGGCGCCGCTGGGGCGCCAGCGCGCGCAGGCTGGCAGGTTCATCGACGATCTCGCACAGCAGGTCGAAGTCGAGATGCGGTTCGACGCCGACCGCGGCCAGCCAGCGGGTCGCAGCCAGCGTGGCTTCGAGATCGATGGACTCAGGCGACACCGGCGTCGCTGCCAGGCCCAGCGAGTCCCGCGGAGAAGGAGGCATGGCTGGGGTGCCTGACATCGGCTCAGCGCCGCAGAATCGACCGGTGGTCCACGAGCTGGCGCTTGAGCTGCTCGCAGGCCTGCGCACGGCGGTTGATCACCTGCTGCGGATTCTGCCAGTCGAACACTTTGGCGATGACCGCGTCGGCCATCGGCAGGTGCTGCCACAGCGCAGCAAAGCGCTCGCGCTCGTCGGGCAGCGCCGACAGGCGTGCGCGTTCGTCCGGCGCCACCGCCAGCGCCGACCAGGCCGCCGCGTACTGGTGACTCTGCAGATTCAGGGTTCGCCCGATCTCGGACACACTCGCGATGCCCAGCATCGGGAACACGTCGACTTCAGCCCGTGCGGCCGGCCCGCTGGCCCGGTTGCGCAGCGTGCCTCCCGGCCGGGCGCGGGCGCCCACGGCGGGCGGATTGAGCAGCAGCGCTGCGCGGTGTTCGGGCTTCAGGGAACGGATCGCCTGCCAGGCCTTCTGCATCACCTCCCGCATCACCAGGCGATCCGGAGGATCGATCGCCAACTCGTCGGCGACGTCGCGTGCCGGTTCGTCCGGCGCTTCGGTCAGCGACTCGGTGGTCTCTTCCTGCACATCCAGCAGATCCATCAGCACCGTTGTCAGCGCTTCGATCTCGAGGCCGTCGCCGCAGGCCTCGACAAGGCCATCGAGCAGCCGGCACCACTCGGCGGCCTGCAGCCGGGTCCAATGGGTCGCCGGACGCCACAGTCCGGCGCGCGCGCCGGGCTGGCTGCGCAATGTGCCCAGATCGATGCGCGCCGACAAGGGTCGCGAGTCCTGCGCGCGCCGCAGGCGCAGCGTCTCGTCGTCGTCGCGATCGATCACGAAGCGCTCCGGGTGCGTCTTCACGAAGTACAGCATCCGGTTGCGCAGGCTCAGCCGCATCGGATGCCGTTCCCGCAGATGGTCGACCCAGGCGTTGGCCGCGCAGCGCCGCACGTACGCCTTGAAGTGGGTCAGCTCATGCGTGTCGAGATGACCCAATGTTTCCCACAGGCGCGCCCGGGTCTCGTAGTAAAGATCGATCGCCTGCTGGTTGTCCGGCCGGTGGTCGTCTTCTGCCAGCGAGCAGCCGCTCTTGAACGCGAGCGTGCCGCGCAACAGACCGTCGCCCTCCTTGAACAGCGCGATGCGCTGGGCTTCGGTCAGTTCGGCCACGGTTGCGCCAGCCCGGGCCCGGGGTCAGGGATCGACACGGAAATCTCCCGAGACCAGGCCCTTGCCGCTGCCCGGTTCGCACAGGAAATGAACGCGCATGCCGTGTTGGATCGGGATCGATTGACCGGCAAGGATCTCGATGTCGGAACCGCTCAGGCGCCAGGCGGCCACGCCGCAGTTGACGAGCTGCAGGTCACCGGAATCGCCGACGACCACACGAGCGCAGGCGCGCGAGAAGTCGCAGTCGGAGTGTCCGACATGATGCGGATACAGTTCAGCGCCCGGATAGAGCATCACGATCGCGTTGCCGATGCGCACACGGGCGGCCGGCGCCTGGGGAGATCCGCAGCTCCAGCAGGGCGGCAGTCCACCCTCGGCCAGCGCACTCTGGTCGTAGAAATTCTCGGCATCGCAATGCCGGCAGGGATGCACGCAATCGCGCAGGCGCGACATCGCCTGGCGCCACTCGCTCTCGCGCACGCGGCCGTTGACCGGGTCGCGCAGACCAACGGTGAACGAGCGAATGAACAGCTCGCGCAGGAAGCGCGGATAAATCGGCCAGTAGCGCAGCGCGGTGTCCTCGGGAAGCGGCGCGTTCAGGTCGTTGCCCGGATCGAAGATGAACAGCGGATCGCCCCCGTAGAGCGTGAACTGGGCTTCCTGGTCCCAGGCTTCGAACTGAGTCGCGCGACGCCCGACCAGCGGGTGCTGGACCATCAGCACCAGAAAGAGCAGCACCGCCAGCGCGTGCAGGTCGGTCTGGATGCGGGGATACGCTTCGCCGCGCACGATCTCGGGCGCCTGAAATCCGAAGGTTCCCGCCATCTGCGAGGGCGATCCGTCGATGTCGACGTTGTCGTTGTCGCAGATGCAGGCCTCCCCGGTGTCGGGGTCGAAGAACAGGTTGCCGAAATTGATGTCCTGGTAGCACAGCCCCTTGGCATGCAGCTTGAGCATGCTGTCGGCCAGGTGGAATCCCAGCTTGGCCAGGGCAACGAAGGTGGTCTGCACCTCGTCGCGCATCAGTTCCTGCATTTCGCGGAACCGTGCCGGGCGCAGCGGCATCGCATAGCCCAGGCCGGAGCCGTCGGGATGGCTGACCAGTTCGAAAGGCCACAGGAAATTCGCGGCTGGCGCGCCCAGCCGGTAGGCGGTCTCGAGGCGCGCACGCACGCCGGGATCGATTCGCAGGTGGTAATCGTCGCTGTACCACTTCAGCGCCGCCTCGACGCCATCGATCCGGCACCGATAGACGCTGCCCTGGCCGCCACCGCCCAGCCGCTCGCCCGCAATGCAGGTGAGCCGGCTGTGCACGGTCTGCAGGACTTGATCGGGCAGCAGGTGGTCGTTTCGCATGATGATGGCCAGTCCGGCTGGCGGATCGGGCGGGAGATTCGAAGCGCAAAGTATCGAATAATTTTCGATTGCTCAATGTCTGGCGGCGTTTTTCGTCCAGACCTCCTGTCGCCCGGATCCGGGCCAAGGAGACCTCACCATGACCACCAGCCACGTCGACATCAACCCCTCTTCCGGCGGGATGGCCGCGGGCATCCGGCGAATGTCCCCCTGCGCTACTATCGACGCGCACAGGCGGCCGGGCCCGGCGAACGCCTGCGCACTGACCGACGAACATCGTCCCCACACGGAGGACACCATGGAAAAGCGCCCCGGGGGCCAGCTTCGACAGGGTTTGGCCGGATTGGGCAGTTCGGTGCTGCTGCCGGGGCTCGCCCGCCTGCGGGAGATGCCTTCGAAGGGCATGCTGGTGCCCGGCGCCATCCTCATCATGTCGGTGATGGGGCTGTTCTGGTCGATCTCCCGCCCGATGGTCGGCGTGCCGATTGCCGTGGCCCGTGCCGGTGGCCGATCGCTCCAGCTGTACATGCCGCTGGCGTTCTGGATCGTCGCGCTGCTGTGCGCGCTCGGCGCCGTCTTCTTCGTGTACCGCCTTTGCGGCAAGGAACGGCCGTGGTGGGCTCTGGTGGTGCCGGCACTGGTCATGGGCCTGCTGATGCAGGAGTGGTTTGCACATCCGTGGCTCGTGCTCTTCCACGATTTCCTGGTCGGAGGACTGCCGCCGTCGCGCGCCTGGGATTCGGTGCCCCTGCCCACGCTGTTCGCCAAGGTGTTTTTCGGAGTCGGGCTGAACGAAGAGCTCTGGAAGGCGATCCCGATCGGCATCTGCGTCTGGGTTGCCCGCAACATCCAGGGGCCGCTCGGCGCCCAGGTGGGCGTTCGGGAGCCGCTGGACGGCATCCTGGTCGGGGTGGTCTGCGGCACGGTGTTCGCGGTGCTCGAAACCATGGGTCAGTACGTGCCCAAGATGCTGCTGGCCGGCGGCGCGAACGTGCAGCAGATCTCGGCGCTGATACCCGGGCTGGCTCAGCAGCTGACCGACGTGCTGGCGCGCGAAGGCCTGCGGGGCGCCGAATTGCAGCAGGCGGTCAACTCGTTCCTTCCGGCCGTGGTCCAGAAGAAATTCCTGTCGCTCAGCGGCTATGAAAGCCTGCTGCTGACACTGGCCCGCATGCTCGGCGACATCTGCGGACATGCCGCGTATTCAGGCTACATCGGGTACTTCATCGGGCTGGCGGTGATGCGGCCCGCGCAGTGGCTCAAGCTGCTCGCGATCGGCTTCGGGGTGATGGTCACGATCCACACGCTGTGGGATGTGGTGCAGGGCGAGTTTCTTCATGTGATGCTCGGATTCGCCGCCTTCGCCAGCCTGGTCGGTGCGATCGTGAAAGCGCGGCAGCTCTCGCCGGAGCGCGCGCACAACTTCGCTTCGGTGGTGCGCGACGATGCGCGCGCCGCGGTGATGCCGCGTGCCGCGGACCGCGGCGGGGCCGACCGCGGCGCAGCCGACCGAGCCGAGGCGCGCGTCGCCACAGCGGAGCCGGCCGGCGCCTTCACGCTGCAGTTGGGTCCGCGGACGATCGCCCTGTCGGCCGGCACTCAGCTGATGCAGGGCGACGTCGGCACGCTGGTGCCGCGCGATGGCGGACGCTGCATCGCCGAGGTGGTCCGGCGCGACGAAACCAGCGACGTGCTGGGCCTGCGCAACCACAGCACCCAGACCTGGACGATGGTGTTTTCCGCGGCCGGCGGCATGACCCGCAATGAAGTTCCACCGGGCAAGACGATGCGCCTGATCCGTCAGTCCCGGGTAAATTTCGGCGCGGTCGAGGGCATCGTGCGCTGATCCCGAATTTCCGGCACGTTTTTACGTCCCATCGCTTGTTGGCATCTCGATAGGTCAAGACATGGCAAAACGACCCGGTGGGGCGCTGTCCGCAAGGCCCCTGCATTTTGTGTTCCTGCTCGACATCTCCGGATCGATGTCGGTCGACGGCAAGATCCAGGCGCTGAACCAGGCGATTCGCGAGTCGATCCCGCAGATGCGCTCGGCAGCCCGCGACAATCCGAACGCGCAGCTGCTGGTTCGGGCGCTGACGTTCTCCCGCGGAGCACGCTGGCATGTGGCGGATCCGACCCCGGCGTCGGAACTGACCTGGCTCGATCTCGACGCCGGCGGACACACCGACCTGGGCGCGGCATTGCGGCTGCTGGGCGCCGAACTGACCGATTCGGCGATGCCCGAACGATCGATTCCACCGGTTCTGGTGCTCGTCACCGATGGCTACCCCACCGATGATTTCCAGGCGGCGCTGCAGGCCTTCCTGACGCTGCCGTGGGCCCGGCGGGCAGTGCGCCTGGCGATCGCCATCGGCCGAGATGCCAATGTCGCGGTGCTCAACGCGTTCATCGCCAACCCGGCGATCGCGCCGCTCACCGCGAACAATCCCGAGGCGCTGGTGCGCTACATTTCCTGGGCTTCCGTCACCGGTATCCGGCAGGTGTCGATGCCGCTGGACGCCGGCGCCGGTCACCGCATGGCCCAGGCGCCATCGGTGCCGCTGGCCGACACCTCCGATGACGTCTGGTGATCGGCGATGGGCGATGCTGCTGATGCAGGATTGACCGCCGGGCCCGTCCCGGTCTGGACCGTGATCGGCGAATCGGTGCTGGGCGCGTCCCACGCGCGTGACGGACGGCCCAATCAGGATGCCTTCCTCGCCGACACGCTGGCCGACGGCACGGCGCTGATGGCCGTGGCCGACGGGCACGGCGGGGCGCTGCATTGCCGCAGCGACCGCGGATCCCGGTTTGCCGCCGAGTGCGCGCTTGCCGTGATGCGCACATGGCGCGAACAAGGCGGTTTCGACCATTTTTCGCACCAGTTCCCGACATCGCTGGCGACAGCCTGGCGCGAGCGTGTCGCGGCCGATCTGGCCGGCGACCCGCTGACCCGCGCCGAAGTCCCGGTGGCCGGTCTGCCGCCCGGTCGCGGGGCCGACGCAGCTGCTCGCCGATCCGGTGCTCGCCTATGGCACGACGGTGCTGGCCGCCGTGGTTCGTGCCGATCGGATCTGGTTCGCGCAACTCGGAGACGGCGACTGCCTGGTGGTGGACGAAAGCCGCAGGGTGAGCCGGCCGGTGCCGGGCGACGACACACTGGCAGGCAACATGACCACGTCGCTGTGCCAGCAGGACGCCGCGACGCAGTTCCGCACCGCACAGATCGTCGCGCCCGTCGCGGGCGTTCCCGCCCGCGCGCGATTGGTGCTGCTCTCGACGGATGGCTATGCCAATGCCTTCAACAGCGACCGCGATTTCCTGCAGATCGGTGGCGACTACCTGAACTGGCTCGATGAGCAGGGCACGGCGGCGATTGCGCGACAACTGCCCGCCGTGCTCACCGAAGCCACCCAGCAGGGCAGCGGCGATGACGTGACGCTGCTGATGGCGTACGCGGCCAAGCTGCCGCTCGCCGCAGATGCGGCCAGCCCGAGCGCGGGCGGGATGGGCGTGGCGAAGGCTGGAGCGTCGGGCGGCGCATCGTCGGAATGGGCGGCATCCGCGCCTGCGCCTGCGCCTTCGCCTGCGCCTGCGCCTGCGCCTGTGTCTGCGCCTTCGCGGGCGCCGACGTGGATGTGGGCGTGGGCCGTGCTGGCAACCGTCGTGGCCGTCCTGGCCATCGGCTGGCCGGTGCTGCAGCCGTGGCTGAACCGGTCGGGTTCGCCCGTGACGGAGCCGCCTCGGCCGACGGAAGTCACCGGCACGGGCGGGGTCCGAGGCGCTGGCAAGGCGGCCGCGGACGTCGCACCTGACGCAGACCAGAGCGCCAACTCCGGCTCGGGCGTGCGGCGCTCGCCACGCGGCGAACCGGCGCGCGACCGCAATCCGGGCAAGGCCGACGCAGACGGCCGGGCCGATCGAGGGCAGCCATGACCGCGACCGGAAGCGACCATCGAATCGCGGTTGAACGGGCCCTGGCCCGGATCATCGCCGGCCAGCCCGAGGCCCTGCGTTCCGATCCGGACCGGGTCGAGGGCGTGCTGCGCGATGAAGTCCCTCGTGCGGCCCGCGAGATCGCCGCGATCGCGGCCGTGCAGCGCGCGGGCATCGGGTCACGGTCGGCCGAGGAGGTGCTGAGGGTACTGCGCGAAGACACACCCGTATCGGTCGATCTGGCTGCATGGGCGGTGGGTGTCTGGCAGCGCTCGGGAGGCGCGGCGGCGGCGGCACCGATACAGCCAGGAGCGCAACCCGGCCAGGACGACTGGATCGGCGATGGCGCCGCCGGGCGCTGGGTGGCCGACGACTCGGATCTGCGGGAGCCCGGCCCCCGTGCCGGCCAGCGGCACGAGGGCGCGGTTGGTACGGGCGGAGCGGCAGGTACGGGCGGTACGGCAGGCACGAACGACAAGGATCGCGCGGGCGGCCTTCACGCGCCCGCGCAGGCGCCAACGCTGTGGCAAACGGCAAGCCTGTGGGCAACGGCCAACCGAGGTCTGGTGGGCGCGGCCCTGGCCGCCCTGCTGGTGGCCCTGGTCGCGATGCGTCTGTTCACGCCCAGCGTCGAAATCACCGACGTCGCAGTGGACAGCCCCTTCGTCGGCGACGGCCAGAATCGTGCCGTGCGGGTGTCGTTCAACGCACGCAACGCGATCGTCAAGCGGGTCGAGGTGACCATCGCGCAGACCAACGGCAAGTGGCGACGAACCGAGTGGTCCTATGACGTGACGCCGCAGGAACGCGCCCAGGGCGTGGCGAGTTCGGGATCCCTTTCGTACGGGGACATTCGCGAGCCGGTGCGCAGCGTGTTCCTGTACCGGCTGATCTACGACGACGGGCAGCGCAGTGCCCCCTTCAGCAGGGAAATCGTGGTCCTGCCGGTTCCATCGAGCCGGCCCGTGCTGAAGCAGATCACGCTGCCCGCCCAGTTTCGCCCCGGCCGCTGGTTCGAGGTCGGGGTCGCCTTCGACGACCCCGATGGCGACGCCGAGGCCCTCGAAGTCACGGTGGTGTCGTCCACGCTGACCTGGAAGCAGCGCCAGTTCGTCGATCGGCATCCCGAGATCAAGGGTTTGAAGAGCGGCTCGTTCAATTGGCGCATGTACGTCGACAACTCGAACCAGACCGTGCTCGACTTCGTTCTGCTCGATGCACGCGGCAATCGCAGCGAGCCGCTGCGCAAAGAACTCAACTTCCGATGAGGGCACGATGGACCTGACCGCTGTTGCCGGTGCGCTGACGAGACTGGTGTCCGAACGGGGCGTCGAGCTAGCGGGCCAGCCGGATGTCCTGCGCGGGCTGCTGCTCGACGAGTTGCCTGGAGCGCGGCGCGACGTGGCTGCTCTGGTGCAGGCGGCCGCGGACGGACTCGTCGATGAACTGCGCCGCAGTGCTGCCAACGAGCCCATCGTGAGCCTGATCCGGCGCCTGGCGGTGCGCCTGAGCACCGATCACCCGATCGCCATCGAGCAGGCGCTGTCGACCCTTTTCGTCTGGGCGCGGGCGCTCGGCCTGGCTGACGACGCCGTCCATGTGCGGCTGCAGGCGGCCGACGCGGGCTCGCCCGAAGGCGGCAGCAAGCGCGACGATCGGCGAAGCGACGATCCGGCTCGCGCAACGGCTGGCGCAGCGGGTCCAGTCCGCCGCGGGCGTACTTGCGGGCGTGCTGGCAGGGCCGCGCCAGCTGGGCGGCGCTCGCGATGGTGGCGCTGCTGGTGGCAGGGTTCGCCTACCTGGGTCTGCGATCGCCGGGGGCGATCCAGGCGGTCGAATTCGACGAACCCTTCATCGCCGACAACAAGCCCCGCAAGCTCTGGGTCGTCACCGGAGGCACCCGAAAGCCGGTCGCGCAGATCCGCGTCGAAGTGCTGCGGGGCGAGTGGGCCAACCCCAGTGGACGGTCAACGTGCCCGACGACCAGGCCGCAGGCAGGCGGCTGCAGGCCGGCAGCCTGACCTCGCGGGCGCGCCGCGACAACGACAACGAATTCGCCTTCGTGCTGGTGTTCGTGGATGGCACCGAGAGCAAACCGTTCCTGCGGCACTTCCAGGTCAAGGCGCCACCGGCCGCACCGCCGCGCATCGCGTCGCTGTCGGCCTCGGGGGAGTTCGTGGTGGGCCGTTCGACGAACATCCGGATCGCGTATGCGGCCGGCACCGCCGACGTCGTCAAGGTCCGGCGCAAGGTACTGGGCTCCGACGTCGGCTGGAAGGATGCGCAGGGCCGCACGATCGATGTCGATGGGCACAAGGGCAGGGCCAGCGGCACGATCGACTACCTGGTCTCGCCCAACGATGCCGGCAAGGCGGCGTTCGAGTTCGTGCTGATCGATGCCGACGGGAACGAAAGCCTCCCGGGCCGATTCGAGTTCGAAATCGTGAAAGCGGCCGGCGTTTGGCCGGCCGAGTGCGCCGAATTCGCTGTTCGATGCGCTCAAGGCCGGTGACGCGAGGGCCATCGAGGCCTCGAACCGACCCTGCCACTCCCACGGCCGGCCTAGGCGCCGGCGGCCCTCAAAATCCGAAGCGCTCGCCCGCCCCCAGCAAGGTGGCCAGTCCCAGCAGCGCAAAGATGGCCGCCGCAATGCCGTGCACCAGCCGCACGGGCATGCGGGTGGCGATCTTGTCGCCCAGCAGCACAGCGGGCACGTTGGCGATCATCATGCCCAGCGTGGTGCCCAGCACCACGGGCACGAAAGCGTGGTATTGCGCGGCCAGCGCCACGGTGGCGACCTGGGTCTTGTCGCCCATCTCGGCCAGGAAGAACGCCACCAGCGTGGTCCCGAAGACCCCCATGCGCGCGAACTTGGCTTCGCTTTCGTCGAACTTGTCGGGCACCAGGATCCACGCGGCCATGGCAATGAACGACAGTCCGAGCACCCAGCGCAAGGCCTGAGGCCCCACCCAGGTGGTGATCCATGCGCCCAGCGCGCCGGCCAACGCATGGTTGGCCAGAGTCGCCACCAGGATGCCCAGGCAGATCGGCCAGGGCCGGCGGAACTTGGCAGCAAGGATGAACGACAGCAGTTGCGTCTTGTCGCCGATTTCGGCCAGCGCGACGATGCCGGTGGAGATGAGCAGGGCTTCCATTCGGGCAGGTGCGACTGTCCACGCACGGGGCTTGGACGCCGCCCCCCGGTCAGTTCAGGAGGGGGGCCAGTGTACACGCGGGCCGACCGGCCCCTGAGACGGCGGCCGCACTGTGCTGACGCGCCAGAGAACACAGCCGGCATCCGTCTGGCGAATCCCAGGCGCTGCGCGGTCGGCTTGCCCAGCAGGGCGAACCCTCGCAGCACGCCGTGGGGATCGAGGAACTGCGCCTCGAGTCCGTCATCGCGCGCTTCGATCTGCCACCGGCCTTCAACGCCCGGCGGGGGCGGTGCGACCACCAGCGGCGCGGCGGG
>JADJVQ010000035.1 GCA_016710525.1 Burkholderiaceae bacterium | reverse complement strand
TCTTCGGGCGTGACCGCTTCGATGCTGTGCCCGATGGTCCAGCGATGGCCGAAGGGATCGCGCACGCTGCCCGAGCGTTCGCCATAGAACTGATCCGTCGGCGCCATTTCGAGCGTTGCACCAGCGGCCACCGCGCGCTGAATCAGCGCGTCGGCATCGTCGACATGCAGATGCATCGTCACCGAGGTGCCGCCTGCCGTTTGCGGGGCCCGGATGCCGTACTCGGGGAACTCGTCACAGATCATCAGCGTGGCAGTGCCAAACAGCAGCTCGGCGTGGCCGAGCCGCCCGCCAGGCTCGGTCAGCCGGAATTTCTCGGTCGCACCGAAAGCCTGCCGATAAAACTCGATCGCGCGCGCGGCATCGGCCACATGCAGGTAGGCGAACAATTCATGGATCGGCATCGGTTCTTCCTCGAGCGCTGGTCAAAAGAATGGAAACGGCCCCGGGTAGCGTCCGATCTGGCTCACATGGCTGACCAGCCCCTGCGAAGGATCCCACAGGTGGAGCAGGCAGGCGGGCGGGCCGAGCCACGACTGGGGCTGAGCGCCCGCATCGAGCTGCAGGCCGATCTCGGTGGTGGTGCTGGGGCAGCAGGCCACGACGGTGCCGGCCCATCGCCGGATCATGGTCCGGTGCACATGGCCGCACAGCACCGCCTCGACATTGGAAACCGAACGCAGGATCTCGGCCAGCGGCTCGGTGTCCGGATAGCGGTACTGGTCCAGGTAGGGTATGCCGGACAGGAATGGCGGATGATGCATCAGCAGCAGCGTGGGCGTGACGCGGTCGGCCAGCAGCGTGCTTCGCAACCAGGCCAGTCCTTGCGCATCGAGCGCGCCGTGATGCCGGCCCGGCACGCTGGTGTCCAGCGCCACGATCCGCAGCGCCTGTCCGTCCAGGCAGTAGTGCATCGGTCCCTGCGCCGGCAGATAACTGTGATCGGACAGCGCGGCGCGCAGGCCTTCACGGCTGTCATGGTTGCCGGGGATCACCCGACAGGGCAGCGTCAGTTCGGTCAGCAGTTCGCGCAGGCAGGCGTATTCGTCCGCCAGACCCTCGTCGACCAGGTCGCCGGTGATCAGCACCAGATCGGGCTGGCGGTCGAGCGCCTGCAGGTGGGCAATGGCCTCGCTGAACTGGCGGTTGGAATCGACCACGTCCTTGTACAGGCGGCCGCGCGGGCGGACGTGGATGTCGGACAGCTGGGCGATGAGCACGAGCGGGGTCCGGCCGAAGCGCTGTTCAGCCGGGGCGCCGCGCCAGCAGGGCCCAGAGGCCCGCGGCCGACAGCAACGAACCGCCCAGCAGGTTGAAGCGCCGAAACGCGCGTGGCGAAGCAAGCAGCTGGCGCGCCGACGCGGCGAATACCGCGTAAAGCGTCGCGTTCAGCGTGGCCATCACCACGAAGGTGATCGCCAGCACCCACAGCTGCGGCGCGACCTCGGCGCCGGGTTTCAGAAACTGCGGCAGGAAGGCGATGAAGAACACGATGCCCTTCGGGTTGAGCGCCGTCACCAGCCAGGTGTTGGCGAACAGCCGCCAGCGCGAGCCAGGCGCGGCAGGCGCCGCCCACTGCGCCGGCGCGATGCCGGCACGCAGCAGCTTGATGCCCAGATACAGCAGGTACAGCCCGCCGGCCCACTTCACCGCGGTGAACCAGAAGGCCGAGGCCGCCAGCAGCGTGCCCAGGCCGACCAGCGACAAGGCAAGAGCGGTCGAATCACCCAGTGCCACCGCCGCGACCAGCGGCACGTTGGCGCGCCGCCCGTGAGCCATCGAGTAGCTGATGACGGTGAGGATGGTCGGTCCTGGAATGACGAGCAGGACCGCGGATGCGGCCACGAAGGCCAGCCAGAGTTCGAGGGTCATGAGCGCGATGCTACTGCGGTCGACCTCAGGTCGCCATTGCCATGCCATCGCCGGCAGGGTCGGCGCCACCATCGAGTCTTCCATCGACCATCCGCAGCGCATGCACCAGCGGCGACATGTAGCTGAACGGATGACGCTGCACCGGGTAGCCGCGCGCCTGGAGCACCGCCTGCGTCGAGCGCAGGATGCGGTTGGTGACCTCGATCGTGTTGGAGGTGGTGCAAAAGCGCGGCGCGCTGACCGCCTCGTGCGCGCTCATGCCGAAGTCGACCGCGTTCAGGATCGCCTGCAGGTTGCCCATCGTGATCGTGGTGCCGCCGGGGGCGCCGACGACGAAGAACGGCTTGTCGTCCCGAAACACGATGGTCGGCGACATGGCCGAGAACCGCGCCTTGTTCGGCGCCAGCGACCCGGTGCGGCCGGGACGCGGATCGAACACCATCATGCAGTTGTTGTACATGAAGCCCAGGCCCTCGGTGACCACACCCGACGACGAGCCCAGCGAGTGCGTCAGCGACACGCAGGCGCCGGTTTCGTCGGCGACGCACACATGGGTGGTCTCGCGGCTCTCCTTGCCGCCGGTATTCAGGCGCGGCACCTCGGTCTTCACGCCGCTGCGAATGCGATCGGCCATGCGGGCGGCGTACGCCTTCGAGCACAGTTCGGCCAGCGGCACGTCGACGAAGCGCGGATCGCCGATCCGCGCATCCTTGTCGACGGTGGCGATCTTCATCGCCTCGGACACCACCGCGATGTAGTCGGGAGAATTGTGGCCCATCGCCGCCAGGTCGAAGTGCTCGAGGATGTTGAGCATCAGCACGATCATCAGGCCGCCGCCCGGCGGCGGGTTGGTGGCCACCTTCAGGCCGCGGTAGGTGGTGAACAGCGGCTGCGCAGACTCGGTGGCGCAGGTGGCGAGATCTTGTGCCGTCAGCAGACCGCCGTGGGCCGCCATGTCGTCAGCGATCTGACGCGCGATCTGGCCTTGATAAAAATCGTCGACCCCATGCTCGGCAAGGCGCCGATAAGTGCGCCCCATGTCGGGATTGCGCAGGATCTCGCCCACCTTGTAGACCGAACCGTCCGGCTTGGTATAGATCCTGGCGGTGGCGGGGTGATCCTTGAGCACACGGATCCGCTCGATCCGCCCGCAGATGGCCGGCTGCATCCAGAACTCATGGACCCGCGGGCGCACCGCGAAGCCCTCTTCGCAATAGGCCACGGCGGGTCCGATCAGCTGTGCCAGCGACCGGGTGCCGAAGCGGCGCAGCGCTTCGTCGAAGGCCTTGATGCTGAGCGGGGTGGTCATCGACTGATAGCCGACCTCATTGACCTGGTCGCGCAGCAGGAAGCCGAATCCGTCGTCGCATTCGCCCAGGATCCGGTCGCTCCACATGTCGGGCCGCGTGGCCAGTGGCGCCCGTCCGTGGAAATCGATGAAGGTGTGGACGCCCTGCGCGGGCAGGTGGATATGCATGGAGCCGAAACCGGCAACGCCGCACATCTGCGGATCGACCGCAGTCTGGACCAGCGCCGCGCCGATGGCGGCATCGACCACGTTGCCGCCGGCGCGCAGGACGTCGAGCCCCGCCTCCACCGCCTCCGGCTGTGCTGCGCTGACCATTCCTCGTGCCATGTCGTTGCCCCCTGGTTTCGATGCTGCGTTGACGATGCCTCTAAGATGCACGCTTTTGCAGAATGGACCAAGGACCAGGCACGTGAAGCGGATCGGATTCGGGGGGCGCATGGGCCTCGCAGCCCAGGACGGCGGCAGACGCGCCATTGCCAGGGCGCAGACTGCACGGCCACTGCCTGTACGAAAAAAAAACAGCGGGGCACTCCGTGACCGGAGCCCCCGCTGTCGCGGAACAGCGACCGCGATAAATTATTTGGTGGGCGCAGCGGCCGGCTTGGCGGCAGCGGCGGGAGCAGCCGCAGCGGGGGCAGCAGCAGGAGCGGCGGCGGCAGCCGGCTTGGCCGCTTTCTTGGTGGCTTTCTTGGCCTTGGCCTTGGTGGCCTTGGGCGCGTCGGCCTTCATCGGCGCAGCAGCCGGAGCAGCCATCTTGGGCGCAGCAGCGGCGGGGGCGGCGGCCGGAGCGGCCGGAGTGGCGGTCGCCTGGGCGAAAGCGGCGCCCGACAGGGCGATCAGGGCAGCGGCGAGGAGAGTTTTTTTCATGTCAGAGATCCTGAGAAGTAATCACAGACTGCATGTCTGCGTGGGTCAAGAACGCGCGGAAGGAACGATCGGTTGACGACCACGATACGAAGCGTCTGTTCATCGTCCTCGGCACGGTCCGCTGTTCCGGGGTGGTTCGTCCTGTCCGCCGCGCTGGCCTTCCTGCCGATCGCGGCCGTCGCGGCCTCAGCCGCCGCCCAGACATCGGCACGTTCAGCGCCCGACACCCTGGCCGAACGCGTGCGTGCCTGCACCGCCTGCCACGGCAAGGAAGGCCGTGCCAGCAACCAGGGCTATCTGCCGCGCATCGCGGGCAAGCCGGCCGGCTATCTGTACAACCAGCTGGTCGGGTTTCGCGAAGGACGCCGCCACTACCCGCTGATGACGGGCCTGCTCGAAAACCTGAACGATGACTACCTGCGGGAGATCGCCGGCCATTTCGCCGGCCTCGACCTGCCCTACCCGCCACCTCAGGTCAGCGGCGCGAACCCGGCATTGCTGCAGCGGGGCGAGGCGCTCGCCCTGCGGGGCGATCCAGCCCGCGGCATTGCCGCCTGCAGCCGCTGCCATGGCGCGGCGCTCACGGGAGTCCAGCCGGCAGTGCCCGGCCTGCTGGGCCTGCCGCGCGACTATCTCAACGGCCAGCTGGGCGCCTGGAAGGCCGGCCAGCGCCGCGCGGCGCGGCCCGACTGCATGGCCGAGGTCGCGCAGCGCCTGACACCGGAAGACGTCGCCGCGGTTTCGACCTGGCTCGCCTCGCAGCCGCTCCCCCGGGACACCAGGGCGGCAGCCGCCATCGCGCCGCCGCCGGTGGCCTGCGGGTCGATCCCCGCGCCGGGAACGGCGCAAGCGTCCGACTCCGGTACACCGGCAGCCGCGCCGGCCGCCGCCGCGACACGGACGAGCGCACCCCCACCCGGATCCCTCGCGGCCCGCGGCGAATACCTGGCGCGGGCCGGCAGCTGCAGCGCCTGCCATACCGCGCCGGACTCGGCCCCTTTCGCGGGGGGCCGCGCGATCGACACGCCATTCGGGGTGGTCTACAGCAGCAATCTGACACCCGACCCGGCCACCGGCATCGGCTCCTGGTCCGCCGACGACTTCTGGCGGGCCATGCATGAAGGGCGCTCGCGCGACGGGCATCTGCTCTACCCGACCTTTCCCTACCCGAACTACACCCGCATCGGCCGGGCCGACAGCGACGCCATCCTGGCCTACTTGCGCAGCCTGCCCGCGGTGACCCGGGCCAATCGGGCGCATACGCTGCGGTTCCCGTTCGGCACGCAGTGGGCATTGTCCGCCTGGCGCACCCTGTTCTTCACACCGGGCCGGCTGCCCGAGGACCCGTCTCGCTCCGCGGCCTGGAATCGAGGGGCCTACCTGGTGCGCGGCCTGGGCCACTGTGAGGCCTGCCATGCCGACCGGAACCTCTTCGGGGCCACCCGGCGCGGCGAGGAACTGGGTGGCGGCCCGGTGCCGATGCGCCACTGGTACGCCCCGTCGCTGGCCAGCTCGCGCGAGGCCGGCGTGGCCGACTGGCCGATCGACGACATCGTTCGGCTGCTGCGGACCGGCCAGTCCCCTGGGGCGACGGTGGTCGGGCCGATGGCCGAAGTGGTCTACCGGAGCACCCAGTACCTCGATGACAGCGACCTGCGGGCCATGGCGACCTACCTGAAGGAGTTGCCCCAGCACACGGCGCGCAGCGGCGGCGCGAGCGGCGCCTCAGCGCCGAACCCGATCGGCGCGACTCTGTATCGGCGCCATTGCGCCGACTGCCATGGCGAGCAGGGCGAAGGCCGGCCCGGCGTTTATCCGCGGCTGGCCGGCAACCGCGTCGTCACGATGGACTCGCCGCAGAACCTGATCGCCATCGTGCTGGCCGGCGGCTTTGCGCCATCGACGGCCGGCAACCCGCGCCCCTTCGGCATGCCGCCTTTCGGTCACCAGCTGGACGATGACGCGATTGCCGCCGTGCTCAGCCATGTGCGCAGCGCCTGGGGCCACGGCGCGGCGCCAGTCAGCGCCCCGCAGGTTCAGAAGGCGCGCCGCCCATGACGGGCCGCTATCCGCCCTGGTTGCGCAGATCCATCGACTGGCTGGTCGTTTTCACCCGGCCATCCGGATCGAGGTGGATGTTGAACAGTGCGACGGTCTGGCCGTCGGCCTGGTGGCGCCAGCTCCAGACTTCTTCGTTCTTGAGCGGGAACGGCGTCTTTTCGGTGGGCTTGCCCAGCAGCTGATAGACGTCGTCGCGGGTCATTCCGGCATTGACCTGACGAAACCGCTCGTCGACCAGCAGGTTGCGCATGCCCCGATAACGACCGTCGGGGCCGATCTCGACCCGATAGGTGACATGGCCATTGGGGGCACGCGGGTAGTCGAGGAACTCGCGGCCGTCGTTTTCGGCCCAGACCATGTCCGGCTTGCCCATCAGGCGGCGGACATCGTCAGCGGTCGATTCGCCCACCTTCAATTCGGTCTGTGCGACCTGATCGCAGCCTGCGAGCGCCATTGCGCAGCACACGATGGCGAGCAGCATCCGGGCGAAATTAGTCATGGCGGGGTCCTGGCGTGCGGTGCCTCGCCACCGGGGATCCGGAAAACGGCAGAAGGCACCGGCGGGCACGATATCACCGCGCGCCATCCCGGAAGGTTGAATCCGGTGACATGACACGCCCGCGGCGCCGCGACGAGCCGCCAGGCCAGCGCCCGGCACCCCCGTTCAGTCGATCCGGATGACGTCGGTGGCCACCGGGTCGGCATAGAGTCGCTCGACCAGCGCGGCGCGGCGCTCGATCGTCACGCGCTGGTTGATGTAGCCTTTGTCGGTGAGTTCCCGGCCGTCGATCGATGGCGGCTCGGCCATCAGCAGCACCGCACGGATGCGCATGCTCGAGCCGGGAAACGCCGCGTTGTGGGCGGCCAGGCCCTCGACGATCCGCGCCCGCACGCGATCGTCGGCGATCGCCTGTTCGAGGCTCGCCGCCGCATCGCCGATCAGCTGGCGGCAGCCCACCAGACTGGGCCAGGCCAGCAGTCCGACCCACGCGCGGTCATGACCGGTCACCACGGCATCCTGGAGCACCGGCGAGGCCGCCGCCACCGCCGCCACCCGCAGCGAACCCACGTGCACGAACGTGCCGGTGTTCAGCTTGAAGTCCTCGACCACCCGGCCGCCGAAGATCAGCCCCTGCGTGGGATCGTCCGGATCGACGAACACCCCGGCATCGCCGATCTTGTAGAAGCCCTCTTCATCGAACGCCGCCGCGGTCAGATCCGGGCGCTTGAAGTAGCCGGGCATCACGGTCACCCCGCGCAGGCGCAGTTCGTACTTCGCGCCATTGGGCACCATCTTCAGTTCGATGCCCGGAAACGGCAGGCCGATCAGTCCGACCCGCTCGGTGGCCCAGTAGGTGGCCGTTGCGGTCGGCGCGGTTTCGGTCGCCCCCCAGCCGGTGAAGAAGACGATGCGGGTGCCGGTGTACTTCACCGCCAGGCGCTGCATGCGCACATACAGGTCGTCGGGCAGCGTGGCGCCACCGTATCCCAGGATTTGCAGGTCCTTGAAAAAGCCGCGTGCCAGCACCTCGTCCTTCTCGAGAGCGGCGGTCAGCATCGAAAAACCGGCCGGCACGTTGGCATAGTAGGTGGGCGACAGTTCGCGCAGATTGCGCAGCGACTCGCCGAACATCTCCGGCGTCGGGCGTCCTTCGTCGATGTACAGCGTGCCGCCATCGGCGAGCAGTCCGTTGAAGCTGGCGTTGCCGCCCATCGTGTGGTTCCAGGGCATCCAGTCGAGCACCCGCGGACGCGGGTCGCCCGGCTGGCGCGGGCGCGACTGCTGGCCCATCGTGACGTTGGCGCACATCATCTGCTGCGTGTTGATCACCGCCTTGGGCGTGCCGGTGGAGCCCGACGTGAGCAGGAACTTGCCCACGGTTTGCGGCTCGATCAAGGCCACCGAAGCCTCCACCGCGGCCCCCGCGGTCGTGGCGACCAGGCTCGACCAGGCGATGCTCGGCAGGCCCGGGACCGGATCGTCGACATGCACCAGCGTGACCCCGCGCAGGTCCAGCGCCCTCAGTGCGCGCTCGTACTGGCGCGCGTTCTGCACGAGCACCACCGCCGGCTGCAGCAGTTCGAACACATACTTCAGCGTGCCGTGATCCTGGCTCATCAGCGAATACGCGGCCGACACCGGCGCGGCGGGCAGGCGGGCCTGCATGGCCGCCATCGCCATCAGCGCGTGCTCGATCGAGTTCGCGCTGAGGATCATCACCGGCCGCGAGTCCGGCACTTTCAGGTCGAGCAGGGCCTGGGTCACCGAGTCGACCATCTGCCGTGCCTGCCCGTAGCTGACCTCCAGCCATTCGCGCTGGGGACCGCGCCGCTGCGCCAGCCAGATCTCGTCGGGTGTGTCGCGCGCCCAGCGCCGCAGGAATGCAGGCAGGTGGCGCTCGTAGGGATCGAGCGCAAACTTCGAGCGCAGCACGATCACCCCATCGGCACGGCGCTCGACGTCGATCTCGCGCGGCAGGAATTCGAGTTTGCGAAAGGGGATCTGGCTCAGTGATTCCAAGGCAATGTCTCCGGGATGTCGGTGTTGCGCAGGCGGGGGACTCGCGCGCCTAGACGCGGGCGGCGGGCATTCGGACCAACGAGCGCAGCGTCGATTCCAGTGCCTCGAGTCCCACCGGTTTGGTGAGGAATCCATTCATGCCGGCGGCCTGGCAGGCCTCGCCGTAGTCGCTGGCGGAATTGCCGGTCAGCGCCACGATCGGCATCGGCGGGCGCCCCTGCTCGCGTTCGAGCGCCCGGATCGCGCGCGACGCGGCGATGCCGTCGAGCTCGGGCATCTGCAGATCCATCAGCACGATGTCGAAGCGCCGGGAGCCCGCCAGCGAAATCGCCTGCCAGCCATCCACAGCGAGGGTCACCTCACAGCCCAGCAGGACCAGCATCTCGCTGGCCAGCAGGCGATTGACCGCGTTGTCTTCGACCAGCAGCACCTGCCGCGGCACCGCGGCCGCGGTGGCGCCGGTATCGGAAGCTGCATCGGCACTTCCGCCCGTCCCGGACGTCTGCTCCACCGCGGTCGATGCCGCCGGCGCGTCGGCCACCGTGACCGGCACCCTCAGGGTGAACACCGAGCCTTTGCCGTCGGCACTGCGCACCGTCAGCGAGCCGCCGAGCAGTTCGGCGAGTCGCCGCGAAATCGTCAGCCCCAGGCCCGTGCCGCCGAAGCGCCGGGTGATCGACGGGTCGGCCTGCACGAAGGGCTCGAACACCGACTCGAGCTTGTCGGAGGCAATTCCGATGCCGGTATCGCAGACCTCGGCAATCAGTTGCGCAGCCTGTCCGGCTGTCCACGACGCCGGCCCGGTCGCGGGGTCGGCGGGCTCGATCCGCATCCGCAAATCGACCGATCCGCGGTCGGTGAACTTGATCGCATTGGCCACCAGGTTGATCAGGATCCGGCGCAGCCAGGCCCGATCGCTGACGATCCAGTCGGGGGCATCGCCGGCAAGTTCCACCCGAAACGCCAGGTGCTTCTCGGCCGCGCGGACGGCCATCAGTTCGCGCACCGACGAGAGCACGTCGGCGGCGCGCATCGGCGCCGTTTCGCTGCTCAGGTGCCCGACGCTGAGCTTGGCATGATCGAGCATGGCCTCGACCACTTCGCCCAGGTCGCGGGAGCTTGCGCTCAGCGCCGCGATGAGAGGCTGCTGGTCGGCGCGCGCGTGCCCGCGCTCGAGCAGCGCGCTGGCCCCCAGGACGCCATTGAGCGGCGTGCGGATCTCGTGGGTCAGATTGGCAAAGAACTGCTCCTTGGAGCGCCCGGCGGCCAGCACTTCGTTGCGGGCGCTCACCGCTTCGTTGCGCGCGATCATCGCCTCGTTGCGCGACCGTTCGGCCTCGATCTGGGCGCTGCGCGCCTGCGCGAGCGCACCGGCGAGCTGCAGATTGCGTTCGCGGATCTCGGCCAGCAGCCGGTCGCGTGCGCGCAGGATGATGAAGGCCAGCAGCACGGCCAGCGACTGCGAGGCGATCAGCGACAACGCCATCACGGTCTCGTGATCGGCCATCACGACGCGCGGCACGATCCAGCCCATCTTGACGCCTGTCAGCATCGCGAGGATCAGCAGCGCGCTCATCGCGAGGCTGTAGAGCCCCAGCCGGCGCATGCCGATCTGCAGCGCCGCAACGCAGGGCACGATCAGCCAGACCGACGGCGCATACGACAACCCGCCCAGCATCACCATCTCGTAGGCCAGAAGGGCCAGGATCAGGTTGATCATCAGGAAGATCGACACCACCGGGTTCAGCGGCTGGCGCAGCGCAATCATGGCCATCAGCAGCGCGACCAGCAGGTTGTTCGGCACGAAGGCGACCAGACCGGTGATCCAGTAGCCGACGCCGAACAGTGCGCAGGCCAGGGCCGCATACGCGGCGCTGAACCGCACGACGCGCTCCGAGACGTCGCGCTCGAACCGGTTCAGCTCGACCGTGTCGAACCGAAAAAGATCGCGAAGCAGGCGGTTCACGCCACGGCGCCCCGGGGTCAGCTGGCCACGTTCAGTCGCTGCCCAGCCGCAGCCGGTCGGGCAGCCGGCGCTCCAGCGCATGCTTGAGCAGCGCCGCCAGCCGGAACGGCGCATGCGCGAACTTGCCATAGGGCAGCGTGGCGAACAGCGCCATGACCGTGCCGAGATGGATGACCAGCAGAGAGGTCATCGCCGCGGTCTCGCGCCAGGCCATCAGCGCCAGCCCGGTCAGCGAAACGAGCAGCAGCAGCAGCAGGAAGGCCCGGTCCATCGGCCGCTGCGCGGCGTCGCCATGCGCCGGATGGCGCCCCCACGACAGCCAGGCCAGGCCGATCGGCCCGACCACCAGGCCGATGCCGCCCGCCGTGCCCAGCAGCACGGGCAGGCTGGTGAGCGGGTAAGGGGCGATCCATCCGAAGGCATAGTGGTACAGCGTGGCCACCGAGGTCGACGCGAAACACAGCATGAAGCCCCAGAAGGTGGCGTGGTGCCAGCGCCGTCGCCAGCGGGTGGGCCGGTCATCGGCCTCGGGGCAGCCGTCGCCCTGGCCGCCGTCCAGATAGGTCAGCGCCAGCGCGTGCCCGGCCGCTTCGCCGGCCGGCCCGAGCAGCGCCTGCGACTCGCCGGGCTGGGGCCGAGGCGAGGCCGCCGACAACTGGCGCCAGGAGTCGGACCAGAACCGCGACACCCCGATCGCCAGAGCCAGCACCGCCCAGCCGAACACCGCGCCGAACAGCGCGACCAGCCAGCCATGCGCGAATACCGCGTAAAAATTGCCGCCATTGGGCGCGCGCCACAGCGAGCCGCCCTGCCACACCGCCAGGGCGAGGAACAGCGCGAATCCAGCTGCCAGTGCCACCGCCACGGTCATGCCGTTGCGCCGATAGAGGGTTCCGAAACCGGCTGGCCAGGCGTATTGCTCGTAGGTCTGGCCACGGACCTGGGCCATTGCCTGCGGCACGTTGACAGCGAACTCGTGCGGCGGGGCGTACTGGCAGGCGTGCAGGCAGGCCCCGCAGTTGTGGCACAGGTTGGCCAGGAAATGAATGTCGCCGCGCGCGAATTCGATGCGCCGGGTCATGGCCGGAAAGACCCCGCAAAAACCCTCGCAGTAGCGGCAGGCATTGCAGATCTGCATGATCCGGCCGACCTCGGTTTCTTGGCGGGTCAGTTCGACGAGTTCAGTCAAGCGCGGCACGAGCGGCCTCCACGCCGGCGATCCGGCCGAAGGCCGTGCCGATGGTCATGCCGATTCCGGCGAGATACCCCTTGCCCAGCACATTGCCGGCCATCACTTCGCCGGCGGCAAACAGGTTGGGACTGGCCTGCCCGCCGAAGCGCACCCGCGACTGGGCGTCGATCTTCACGCCCAGGTAGGTGAAGGTGATGCCCGGTCGCAGCGCGTAACCGGCGTACGGCGGGGTGTCGATGGGCAGGGCCCAGTGCGTCTTGGGCGGGCTCAGCCCTTCGGTGTGGCAGTCGTCGAGCACCGCATGGTCGAACTGGCCGACCCGGCAGGCGGCGTTGAAGGCCGCGACCGTGGCCAGGAAACGATCGCGCGGCAGGCCCATCCGGTCGGCCAGGGCTTCCAGGCTGTCGGCCCGTTCTCCCGGAAAGACCGGCGGCATGAAACGCCCGGCGGCCTTGGCGTCGATGACCGAAAACGCGATCTGGTCCGGCTGCTGCGCGACCAGCCGGCCCCAGATGGCGTACCGCTTGGGCCAGAAGTCTTCGCCTTCGTCGTAGAAGCGCTCGCCGTCGCGATTGACCACCAGGCCGAGCGAGACGCAGTCGACCCGCGTGCAGATGCCGCCGTCGAACTTCGGCGCGCGCGCATCGATGGCCACCGCATGGCATTGCGTGGGATCGCCGATCTGGTCGGCGCCCGCATCGAGCAGCGCGCGCAGCACCACGCCCATGTTGTAGCGCGTGCCGCGGATCAGGAAGTTGTCGGCCGGCGGTCCCCAGGCCTCGCGCAACCAGGCGAGGTTGGACTCGAACCCGCCGCTGGCGATCACGCAGGTGCGTGCGGCGATGAACTCGGCGCCGCACTGCACGCCCTCGAAGACCCCGTCGCGCACACGCAGCGCGGTCACCGGCGAGTCATAGCGGATCTGCACGCCCAGCGCCTGCGCGCTGCGGTAGTAGGCATTGACCAGCGCCTTGCCCCCGCCCAGGAAAAACGCGTTGGTGCGGCTCAGGTGCAGGGTGCCCGACAACGAGGTCTGGAAGCGCACACCGTGGTGGTGCATCCAGTCGCGGCAGCTCGAGGATTCGCGGATGGCGAGCCGGGCCAGCGGTTCGTCGGTGAGCCCGCCGGTGACCTTGAGCAGGTCCTGCCAGTATTCGTCTTCCGGGTAGGCCTCGGTCAGCACGTCCTGCGGCGCGTCGTGCATGCAGCGCAGGTTGCGGGTGTGCATCGAATTGCCGCCGCGCCACTCCCGCGGAGCCGACTCGAGCAGCAGCACGCTGGCCCCCGCCTCGGCCGCCATCAGCGCGGCGCACAAGGCCGCGTTGCCGCCGCCCACCACGAGCACATCGATCTTGTCGGTCATGTTGCTGTCGTCATCCGAATGTCCTGTGCCCGCGCCGCGTCAATCGGCCTTGATCGAGGCTCGCTTGACGATGTCTTTCCAGATGGCCTGCTCGCGCGCGATGAAATCGGCGAACTCCTTCGAGGGTCCGCCACCGCCGACCGCACTGTCGTTGGCGAAGCGGGCGGTGACCGCCGAAGACTTCAGCGCCTTGTTGCACTCTTCCTGGATCCGCTTGACGAGTTCGGGCGGCGTGCCCGCCGGCGCCAGCACCCCATACCATTGCGATGTCTCGAAATCCTTGAAACCCATTTCGGCCACGGTGGGCACATCGGGCATGGCTTCGATGCGCCGGGGTGTGCCGACCGCGATCGCCCGCAACTTGCCGCTCTTGATGTGCGGGGCGAGCGCGGGCAGTCCGGCCGAACTGGCCTGGGTGCGCCCGGCGATCAGGTCGGTGAGCTGCGGGCCGGTGCCGCGGTACGGAATGTGGGTGATGAACATCCCGGTGACCAGCTTCAGGTACTCCATCGCCAGATGGCCCGCGCTGGCGTTGCCCGCCGAGCCATAGTTCAGCTTGCCCGGATTCTTGCGCACGTAGGCGACGAACTCGCGGAAGTCGCGCGCCGGCACGTCGGGGTGGATCACGAACACGTTGGGCACCTTGGCCAGCAGGGTCACGGGCACGAAATCGCGGTTCACGTCGTAGGGCGAGTGGCTGAGCATGTACGGGTTGACGGCCAGGGTGCCGACGTGGCCCAGGATGAACGTGTGGCCGTCGGGCGCGGCCTTGGCCACGTCCGACATCGCCACCACGCCGGCGCCGCCCGGCTTGTTCTCGACGTAGACCGACTGGCCGAGCTGGCGGGTGAGTTCCGCCGCGACCGAGCGGGCGACGATCTCGGAGGTGCCCCCCGGCGCGAAGGGCACGACGAAGCGGATGGACTTGGCCGGCCAGCCGGCCTGCGCGCGAACGCCGGGGATCGCGGCGGCACCGGCCAGCAGGGCCAGCGCGTCGCGGCGCGTGAAAGGATGATGCATGACAGGTCTCCCGCGTGGTCTTCGACAGTGCGATGCTAACCGGTGCCCGCGAGGCGAACCCGCGGCCGGCCGGATGCCAGCAGGCCGCATGATCCCATGACAAGCTCCTAGTAAACTCGCACCGACTCCCGCCATCCGGGCCGCGGCGCCCGACTCGAGCGGCCAAGCCCCTCAAACCGGAACCGAAGGCCAACGATGATCGACCACCTCGACCACCTCGTGATCACCACCACCGACGAGGCGGCCTGCATCCGCTTCTACGTCGAGGTGCTGGGCATGCGGCACGAACGCTATGACCGCGGCCGCCAGGCCTTCCTGTTCGGCAACCAGAAAATCAACGTGCACCGCTGGGGCCACGAATTCGAACCGAAGGCGCATACGCCGGTGCCCGGCGGCCTCGATCTGTGCTTCATCGCCACGATCCCGCTCGTGCAGGTGATCGACCGCCTGAACCAGCACGGCGTGGCGATCATCGTCGGACCGGTGCTGCGCGACGGCGCGGTGTCCCGGATCCGCTCGGTGTACGTGAGAGATCCCGATCTGAACCTGATCGAGATCGCCGAACCCGTCGCGCGGGACGCGACATGAGCATCACGATCTACCGGGCGCGCCGGATCCGCACGATGAACCCGGCTCGTCCCCTGGCAACCCATGTGGCGGTCCGCGACGGGCTCGTCCTGGGCGCCGGCAGCCTCGATGAACTGACCGGCTGGGGCGCCCACCGCGTGGACGAGCGCTTCGCCGATCGGGTCCTGCTGCCGGGTTTCGTCGAAGGCCATACCCACCTGATGGAGGGAGCCCTGTGGCGCTTCGTCTACGTGGGCTTTCACGACCGGACCGACCCCGACGGCCGGCAGTGGCCGGGCGCGCGATCGATCGACGAGGTGATCGAACGGCTGCGGGCCGCTCAGGCTGCACTGGAAGCGCCGGACACCCCGCTGGTCGGATGGGGATTCGACCCGATCTATTTCGGCGGTGGCCGCTGCAACCGTGCCGACCTCGACCGGGTCAGCGACACCCGCCCCGTCGGCGTGGCACATGCCAGCCTGCACATCCTGAACGTCAATTCGGCGGCCCTGGCGGCGGCCGGCTGGCTGCGCCGCGAGATCGATCACCCGGGCGTGCCGCTGGCCGCCGACGGCCTGCCCACCGGCGAGATGAAGGGGCCGGATGCCATGGCCGGGGTCGCCGAGGTGATCGGCATGGACCGCACCGCCCTGGCCGGCGATGAAGACGCCGTGCGCCGCTTCGGACGGCTGTGCGTGCGCAAGGGCGTCACCACCGCGACCGACCTGGCCAGTCCGCTGCCCGAGGACGCCGTGCGCATGATGCTGCGCGTCACCGGCGAGGCCGACTACCCGGCTCGCATCGTGCCGCTGCTGCGCCTGCTGGGCCAGCCGGTGGCGCAGGCGATCGCCCGGGCGGTCGAGCTCGGCGGCCTGAGCACCGATCGGCTGCGGCTGGGCCGCATCAAGGTCGTCGCCGATGGCTCCATCCAGGGATTCTCCGCCCGGCTGCGCGCGCCGGGTTATTTCAACGGAGCGCCCAACGGCCTGTGGTACACCGCGCCCGAGCAGATGAGCCAGGCCTACGAACTCGCGCTGGCCCATGGGGTCCAGATCCACACCCACACCAACGGCGACGAGGCCACCGAACTCGCTCTCGACGTGCTCGAAAAAGCTTTGGCCAGGCATCCGCGCCCCGATCATCGATTCACGCTGCAGCACTGCCAGATGGCCGACCGTGCGCAGTTCCTGCGCATGAAGGCCCTGGGAATGGCCGTCAATCTGTTCGCCAATCACCATTTCTACTGGGGCGACGAACACTACCGGATGACCGTGGGCCCCGAGCGCGCAACCCGCATGAACGCCTGCCGGACCGCGCTGCAGACCGGTGTGCCGATGGCCATCCACTCCGACGCGCCGGTGACCCCGATGGGGCCGCTGTTCACGGCCTGGTGCGCGGTCAATCGGCTCACAGCCTCTGGGCGGGTGCAGGGCGACTACGAATGCATCGGCGTGGATGAGGCCCTGCGCGCGGTGACCCTCGGCGCCGCCTACACGCTGAAGCTGGACAGCGAGGTGGGCTCGATCGAGACCGGCAAGCGGGCCGATTTCGCGGTGCTCGAGCAGGACCCCTGCGAGGTCGCACCAGCGGCCTTGCGGGATGTGCCGGTCTGGGGCGTCGTGCAGGGCGGGCGGGTGTTCGAGGCTGCCTCCCAGTGAGCACCGACGAACCGAAAAGCGCCATGCGGATCACGGTGATCGGCGGCTACCTGGGCGCCGGCAAGACCACGCTGGTCAATCGCTGGCTGCGCCAGGCCCAGGCCGACGGCCGGCGCATCGCCGTCCTGGTCAACGACTTCGGCGAGATCGGGATCGATGCCGACCTGATTCTCGCGCAGCGCGACGACGTGCTCGAACTGGCCGGCGGCTGCGTGTGCTGCAGCTTCGGCAGCGACCTGATCGGCGCGCTGGCACGCCTGGGCCAGCGCGATCCCGCACCAGGCGAGGTGCTGATCGAAACCAGTGGCGTGGCGCTGCCCGGAGCGGTCGCGCGCAGCGCGAAGCTGGCGCCCGGCGTCAGCCTGGGCGCGGTGCTGCTGGCCGCCGACGCGCTCACGATCATCGAACGTGCCCAGGACCGATATGTCGGCGACACCATCACCCGCCAGCTCGGCCAGGCCGATCGCATCCTGATCACCCGCGACGACGTGGCCTCCCCTGAACGCCTGGCGCAGGTGCGCGACTGGCTGGCCGGCGTCGCGCCCCAGGCGCAGATCGATCCGGCGGCCGGGGGCTTCGACCCGTTCCGCACGGTTGCCGGCGACGCCCCCGCCCGCCTGCCGGCGCGGCCTCTCGTGGCGCCGCCCGGACGGGTCCGCGGACGGCCGCGCCGCTTTGCCGCGATGTCGCCGCCGCGTGCCGAGCAGCTGTTCGAAAGCCTCTCGGCCCGCTTCGATCGGCCGGTCGACATCAACGAGGTCCTGCGCTCGCTGCTCGACCCGGCGCTCGGACTGGAGCGCGCCAAGGGCATCCTGAGCGATCCGCAGGGCCAGCTGTGGGTGATCCAGCTGGCTGGCGGGCGCCTGTCGCTGACCGCGCACGAATACGGCGGACGCGACCCGCAGCTCGATCGGCTGGTCTGCATCGGCCTGCGCGCCCGGTTCAACCGCCCCGCGGTCTTCGCACTGTTCGAGCGCCACGGCGGCTCCCCGATCGGGCAATCACGCTAGACTCGGCGGGCCGCGGCGACCAGCGCCGGTGCAGTGCCCGACAGGCACTGCGCCGTCCCGGCGACCCGGCAGCCCCCACCCGAGGAGACCGCATGACCCTGGATCCCATCGCCGCACGCAGCACCCTTTCGTCGGCACTGCCCCGCGCCGGCGCCGCCGTCAAACCCACGCCGCAGCGGGCCCGCCGCGCCGCCTTCGCGCTGCTGTCCGGCGCCGCCCTGGCGGTGCTCGCCGCCCCGCCCGCGCTGGCGCAGACCAAGCTGAAATGGGCACATGTCTACGAAACCTCCGAGCCATTCCATACCGAAGCGCTGTGGGCGGCCGAGGAAGTCAAGAAACGCACCGGCGGGCGCTACGAGATCCAGGTCTTCCCCGCCTCGCAGCTGGGCAAGGAAAGCGACATCAACCAGGCGCTGACCCTGGGCACCGTCGACATCATCTACACCGGCCAGAACTTCGCGGCGCGTTCCTACGGCCCGCTGTCGATCGGCGGCGCGCCGTTCATGTTCCGCGACTACGACCACTGGGCCAAGTACGTGGTCTCGCCGGTGTTCGCCGAGCTCGCCGCCGGCTACCAGAAAGGCAGCGGCGGCAACAGGATCACCGCCGTCACCTATTACGGCGTGCGCCACACCTCGTCGAACAAGCCGATCAGCAAACCCGAGGACATGAAGGGCCTGAAGATCCGGGTGCCGGATGCGCCGCTCTACACGATGTTCCCGAAGGCGGTTGGCGCCAACGCAACCCCGATCGCGTTCGCCGAGGTCTACCTCGCGCTGCAAAACGGCACGGTCGATGCGCAGGAGAATCCGCTGCCCACCATCGAGGCCAAGAAGTTCCACGAGGTGCAGAAGTACATCGTGCTCACCGGCCACATCACCGAAATGCTCGTCACCGTCGTCAGCGCGGGCACCTGGGGCAAGCTGAACGAAGCCGACCGCAAGATCTTCGAGGACGTCACCCGCGAAGCCGGCGCGCGCGCCACGAAGGCGATCGTCGACAACGAGAATCGGCTGGTCAGCGGCTTCGAGAAAATGGGCAAGACGGTGGTCAAGGTCGATCGCCGGCCTTTCCAGGCGGCGGTCGCCAAGGAGCTCACCGCGCCCAACCTGCCCTGGAGCAAGGACGTGTTCGACCGGGTGCAGGCCATCCGCTGACGCATGGCCTCGCACGTGCGCCTCGCGCCACTGCCCGTCGTCCTGATCGGATTCGGCGCCATTGGCGCAAGCGTCTGGCGGCTGCTGGGCGAGGCCCCCGACCGGGTGCGCCTGGCCGGCCTGCTGCTGCGCGAGGAACCGGGGCGCGATCATCCGGGCCTCGTTGCGGCCGCCGCGGCGGGCATCGCGGCCGGTCCGCGTCTGGCGCCACTGCTGCCGTCGCCGGCCGCGCCCGGTGAGCCGCGGGCGCTGGTGGTGGAATGCGCCGGCCACGAAGCGGTCGATCGGCACGGCGTGGCGAGCCTCGAGGCAGGGTGCGACCTGATGGTGGTGTCGTCCGGCGCCCTGGCCAACCCCGCACGCCACGACCGCCTGCTCGCGGCGGCGCGCGCCAGCGGACGCCAGCTGATCGTGCCGGCGGGTGCCATCGGCGGCCTGGACATCCTGGGCGCGGCCCGCCTGGCGGGCCTGCACGAGGTTCGCTACCGCTCGCGCAAGCCGCCCGCCGCCTGGCTGGGCACGCCCGCGCAGGAATTGCTCGACCTCGCCGCACTCACCGCACCCGCCGTCTTCTATCGCGGCACCGCACGGGCCGCCGCCCGCGACTACCCCCGCAACGCCAATGTGGTGGCCACGCTGGCGCTGGCCACCCTGGGCTTCGAGCGGACCGAGGTCGAGCTGGTCGCCGACCCCGCCGCCGCCGGCAACGCCCACGAGATCGACGCGCTCGGCGTCAGCGGATCGATCAGCCTGCGCGTCGAAAGCTTCGCCTCGCCGACCAATCCCCGTACCTCGATGATCACCGCGTTCAGCATCGCCCGCGCGGTGCTCGATCGCCGCGCAGCCCTGCTGATCTGATCCGCCGGGCCGCGCGGGCGGATCGGCCTGTTCGGGCCGGCCCGCGGCAAAACCACAGCAGGGACGCCGTCCATCGGCGCATAGCCGACGCGCGGGCGATGCCATCAATATGCCGGCGCGCCGGCCGATAGACTGGGTTGACGATATCCGAGCGCGCTGCCGGCGGACGAATCTCGTATCGCCCGTCGGCGCAGCGCGCTCAACACAGCCCAGAAGAATGACGATGCCAGGACCTCAGCGCGTATCCCCCTTCCGCCTTGGCTTGCCCGGACTGCCGCCGGCATTCGATCAGCTGGCCGCCGGTTTCATCTACGGGCTGGCCTGCGACCAGCAGTCGATCCGTCTGCCGCTGGTCGCGGCCGCCCTGGCTGCCCGCGCAGGGCGCGGCGGCATGGCCGTGCTGGTCACCAGCGTCGACCCCGCCGTGCAGGCGCGCAAGCTCGCACTGTCGGGCCTGGACGTCGGAGAAATGATCGGCGCCGGCGAACTGAAATTCTTCTGCCACACCATGGAGACCGGCCGCGACCTGTTCGTCACCGGAACCCAGCGGCTGCTGCGCGAGCTCGACGGCCTGGGCCTGCCCGACGGGACGCTGATCCTGGCCGATGGCGCAGACCGGCTGTTCTGCCTGGCCGATCCCGGCGCCGCGGTGCAGGCGACCCGCGCCTGGGACGAATGGCTGTCGCGCAATGACCACGCGCTGCTGGCGACCTTCTCGCCGCCCAGCGATGCGCCTCGCGACTTCGTCACGCTGCGTACGGTGGCCGACGGTTTCGGCGGATTCGGTGTGGTTCGCGGCAGCGACGACGAGGTCACGCTCGACATCCGGCACTGGTTCGGCGCGCTTGGCCCGGTGCCGCGACGCCGCTTTGCGCTGAGCGTGGATGAAGCCGGGCGGCTGTTTGCCCACGCTTCGCTGCTGCCCAGTCGCGCGCTGGTCCCGATCGAGCGCGAATGGACCGTGGCCACGCGGCAGGCGGCCATCGGCCTGGGCATGCCCACGCAGATCCGCCAGGCCGACACGCTGCTCGACGTGATCGACAAGGCCCGTCTGATGCCAGCCGGCACCGTGGTGCTGCACTTCGATCGCGCCTCTCAGGTGGCCGAACTCGCCCGCACCGTGGCCGCGGTGCGCGCCCTGGGCAAGGCGCAGGTCCGGGTGGTGATCCGCGAATGCAAGGCGCGCCTGCGTGCCGCGCAGTCGATCGCGCTGCTGCGCCTGGGCGCGAGCAGCGTGCTGTCGGCGGACCTGACCGATGCCTCGGTGCGACTGACGGTGGCGGCGCTGAGCGGCACCCTGTTCAGCCGCGAGGTCGAGACCGATGTCGACGCGGTCCTGTCGGGCATCGGAGCGCCGGAGCGGGCCTGCGCCTGCTCATTCGGCGAAATGGCGACCCGAGTCGAAGATGCGCTGCGCGAGTGCGCCAGCGTCGATCTGCCGCTGACCCTGATCCAACTGTCGCCGGCCTCGCCCCAGGCCGCCGACAGCGTGCACGCAGCACTGCGCAAGGGCGCGCGCGACGCCGTGCTCAGCGAACGCGGCGGCAGCCTCTGGCTGCTGCTCAAAGGCTGCTCTTCGCTGCAGGCCGAACCGGCCCTCGCCCGGCTGCTCGGCCGCCGATTCGACATGCTGCTGGCGGGCTGGCAGCACTGGAGCGATGCGCCGGAGATCCGGGCGACGCTCGAGAACGCCGCCAGCTTCGACACGCCCAATGCCCTGCGCGCCGTGGTCACTCCGATCGGGCTGCGCCGCGCGGTCGGCATGCTGGCATTCGTGGTCGCCGCACTCGCGGGCGCCACGCACGATCGCCCGGCATTCGCCGCCACACCCGCCGAACAATTCCGTCAGCAGTTCGACGGGGCCGACTACTCGCGCGCGGCGCGCACCGGCGCCCATCTGCTGGCCGAACGGCCGGACGACCGCCCCCTGCGCCTCGAAGTCGCCAACGCGCTGGCCTGGTCGGGCCGCTACGACGCGGCGATCGGCCAATACGAAAAGCTCTACGGCAGCGACCTGGATGCCGCTGCGCGACTGGGCGTGGCCAACATCCAGCGCTGGCGCGGCATGACCGACGTGGCGGCCGACACGTATGAAGCGGTGCTGCGCAAGGACCCCGGCAATGCCGATGCCAGGGCCGCGCTCGCGCTGGCCGGCCGCGACCTGCGGGCCGCCACGACCTTCCGGGTGGCCAGCGCAAGCACCAGCAGCCAGTTCGATCGGCTGGATGGCACCGTGTCGCACCGCTGGTGGACCCGCGACCGGTTCGCGCGTCTGGAGGTCGGCGGCACGGCCCAGCGCAACGACACGCCTGCCGAGCGGGTTACACGCCGCGAACTCAACGCGAACGTCTTCCTGCCGGGGCTGCCGCTGTCGCCGCGGCTGGATGTCTCCTGGGTCAGCGGCGAACGCGATCGCGCGTTCGCACGGGTCGGCCTGGAACTGGTTCGCGACCGCTTCGGCGTACGTTTCGGCCGCATCGACTGGGGCCGTGCGGCGCTCGACATGCAGGCCCTGCGCGACGGGCTGACCGCCGGCAGCGCGGGCGGCTGGGCCAACTTCAGCACCATGGTCGGCGAGGTGCGCGCGCGCGCCGACGGGTATTCGGTGTCGGACGGCAACAAGGTGCTCGAGGCCGACCTGCGCCTGCTGCCGGTGCTGCAGCCCATTCCCGGGCGAATCCAATGGTTCGTCGGCGGGTACTGGCGCAAGGCCGACCGCAACGATCCGCGCTACTGGTCGCCGGCCCACCCGTACTCGGTGGTCAATCTCGGCGTGCAGCGCGGCTGGTACGGCGAACGCCACGACGTCTTCGTGTCGGTGCAGCGCGGATTCTCGATGAGCAACGAAGCGCGCAGCGGCTGGAGCGTCTCGGGCAACGGCCGCTGGTGGATCGCGCCGGACACCGCCGTGTCCGCCGAGGTTTCCTGGTCGGACACGCCGCGCCCCAACCCGTACCGCCAGCGACAGGTCGCGGTCTCTTTGCAACAGCTCTGGTAAGGCGCGCAATGACCCAAACCCGCAAGAAATCCGGGACTTCGACCCGCGGCTGGGCGCTGGCACTGACCGTGGTGTTCGTGCTGGCCGGCAGCGTGCTGGGCTGGCTGGGCGCCATCTGGCTCGCGCAGGAAGTCGAGTCGATCGCTCCCAACGGATGGTGGCTGGTCGCCACCATCGTGCTGCTCGTGCTGTTCGCCATCACGTCGGTGCGCTACGTGCTGCTGGCCGGCATGTCGATGCTCGACCAGTTCCTGCGTGCCCGGGACGGTGTCCCGGACGAGCCGCAGGTCTGGCCGACGATCAGCATCATCGTGCCGGTCTTCAACGAGGGCCCGATGATCCGGCATTCCCTGGAATCGCTGCTTGCGCAGGACTATCCCAGCTTCGAGGTGGTGGTGATCGACGACGGGTCGCACGACGAGACCTACCTGAACGCCTTCAAGATCCAGCGCGGCAACGGCGGCGCGGCGGTTCGCCTGCTGACCAAGCCGAACAGCGGCAAGGCCGATGCGCTGAACTTCGGCATCGCCCACGCCGCCGGCGAACTGGTGGTCTGCGTGGACGGCGACAGCATGCTCGAAGCGGACGCGCTGCGCCGGCTGGCCGTGCACTTCAGCGAACCGCGGATGGGCGCGGTCGCCGGCTGCGTGCGGGTGATCAACCGCGACACCCTGTGGACCAAGCTGCAGGCGCTCGAATACGTGGTCGGCCTGGCCCTGATGAAACGCGCCCAGAATGCCGGCCGCGCGGTCTCGATCGTGCCCGGGCCGCTGGGCATGTTCCGCAAGTCGGCGCTGCTGGCCGTCGGCGGCTACGACCACGACACCTTCGCCGAGGACTTCGACCTGTCGCTCAAGCTGCTGGGCGACGGCTGGCACGTGATCTACGAACCCTCGGCACTGGCCTGGACCGAGGCGCCCGAAAGCGCGATGGATCTGCTCAAGCAGCGCTACCGCTGGTCCCGCGGCTGCCTGCAGGTGGTCTTCAAGCGGCGCTGGGCATGGTTCCGCATGCGCGACGAGCGCATGCGCTTCCTGGGCATCTGGTACCTGGTCGCCGAAAACCTGGTATGGCCCGGCTTCAACGTTTTCGGCCATGTGCTGTTCATCGCCACCGGACTTCTGCTCGGCCTGCACCCCTTCGTGGTCGCCTGGTGGCTGCAGCTGGTGCTGCTCGATTGCGCGATCTCGGCCTACAGCATCGCCGCCGAGGACGAGGAGCTCAGTCTGCTTTGGGCCGCGCCGTTCGTGCGGATCTTTATGCCGCGTTCCTCGATACCGCCCGCCTGCTGTCGGCCCTCGACGAATGGCGCGGCACCCGGATGACCTGGGGCAAACTCGACCGATTGGGAAGATTGCGATGAAAGAACTGTTGATGTTTCTGGCCAACTTCCTGCTGTTTCTCAGCATATCGACGCTGCTGCTGTCGGTGGCGGCGTACGTCGCCTTCCGGATGCGCAACCGGTCGGCGCCCAAGCGCCGGGCCCAGACCTACGAAGCGCTCGGCGAGGCTTCGACCTCGGTCCTGCGCCCCTGGGACAACAGCAAGCCCTCCTGAAACCCGCCACCCGCGGCGCCGGCAACAGGCGCCCCTTCCGTCCATGACATCGACTCTTCCGAGCGTGCCGCGGGCGCTCGCCACCGCCTGCGTTTTGTTGGGCTGTCTGCTGACCGGCGTCGTCGCCCAGGCGGCCGCGCCGGTCTGCCTGCTGCGAGCCGATCATTCCCGTGCGTTCTTCGCGGCGCAGGGCGCCGACAAGGATCGCCTGCTCGCCCCCTGGCGCGCGGCCCTGTCGCGCCTGGGCCATGCGGCCTGTGAAGTCTCCGCCGACGAACTGGCCGGCAGCGCGAAGCCGGCGGTGCTGGTGATCGCGTCCGCGGTGGCGCTCAGCAGCGGCGAACGCCACTCGATCGATGCCTTCATCGCGCGCGGCGGATCGGTGCTGTCCACATGGGCCAGCGGCGCGCGCGACGAGGCCGGGCAATGGCTGGGCTACGGCTGGCTCAGGCAGGTGTTCGGCGTCGACGTAGTGGGCGACATCGGCCCGGACAGCGAAGACCGTCATCTGCTGCCTTTCGGCGAGAGCCCGTTGAATATCGGGCTTGGCGCCGGGCGCCGGATGTACCTGAACCGAAGCGTGGAACCTCTGCTGCGGGCCCGCCTGCACCAGGCCGGCGCGCCGCCCGTTCCCGTTGCGGCCGGCAGCCCGGTGCCGCTGGCCACCGCGGCGGCCCGCTACGGCGTCTGGCATCGCCATGCGCACGACGGGGCAGGCGGGCTGGCCGCGCTCACCTATCTCGAGCATGCCGGCTCGCGCCGGGTCTGGATGGGTTTCCCGGAGACCGCCTGGATGGGCGCACAAGCCGACATCGAACGCCTGGTCGGCGACGCGCTGGCCTGGGCGCTGCGCACGCCGCGGGTGGCCCTGGCGGCATGGCCGGCGCCCTACCGTTCGGCCTTTCTGGTCGAGATGGACACCGAGGAGCAGTTCCAGAACGCCCGTGTGTTCGCCGCCGCGCTCGATCGGCATGGGCTGACCGGAACCTTCTATTGCCTGACCAGCGAAGCGGCAAAATTTCCGGAGCTGACCCGTGAACTGGCGAGGCGGCATGAGATCGGCTATCACGCCGAGCGCCATGTCGGATTCAAGGATCTCCCCGAAAACGAACAGGCTGCCCGGCTCGCCGCCATGGTCGGCCAGCTCGCCCCGCTCGTCCCCGCCACGACCCGGCCCAGCGGCTTTCGGGCGCCCCTCGAATCCTACGATCGCACCACCGAGATCGCGATGCGCAGCGCCGGCATCCGCCACCATGCCGCCGACCCGGCCTCAAGCGACGACATGCTGCCGTTTTTCTCGCGTGCCGAACCCGAGCTCGGCCCGGCGCAAGCGCTGGTGGTCCTGCCCAGAACGCTGCTGGACGACATCAACTTCGTGCGCATGGGCGTGGCCGGCGACGGCGTGCGGGCCGAGCTGCTGCTGGGGCTCGCCGACGTCGAACGGTTTGGCGGCTTCGGCCTGCTCTCGGTACACACCCAGAACTACGCCCCCGGCGGCGAACTCGATCGCGGGATGGACGCCCTGCTGGGCGTCCTGGCCGCGAAACGATCACAGTTGTGGGTCGCGCCCGGCGCTGCGATCGAAGCCTGGTGGCGCCAGCGCGCCCGGTTGCGTCTGCGTCTGCTGTCCACCGCACGCGACACGCTCGAGATCGAGCTGTCGGCGCAGGCACCTGGCGCCCCCGTCCAGGGCGCGCAGCTCGTGGTGATGGCGCCGGCGGCCGGCCAGGTGCCGGTGCTCAACGAAGGCTTGCTGGCGCAACGGCGCCGCCAGGAAATCGTCACCGCTGCCCGGATGGACGCCCAGCGCTGGCGCATCGACCTGCCCCCGGTGTCCGACACGCCGCGGACCTACAGCATCCGCTTCATCGCCCGGCCCTGACGGGCCGCGCCGGCTTCAGCCGCGAGCGCCCAGGCCGATCGGCGAGGGCGCATCGTTGACGATCTTGCGGAACAGGCGCTCGTATTCGGCCTCCGGCTGCTCGCCGGTCAGCGGATCGCGATTGGCCTGGAAGGCCGCCAGCACCTGCGCCCATTCGGCTTCGTCGAGCACCCGGACGGCGGCCGGCAGGACCTCGGACTCCTCGGCCCGCAGGTGATCGACATAGAACTGGCTGTAGCGCTCCAGCGAATCCATGAAACGCAGGCGCCGCGAATCGCCAAGCTGCTCCCAGGCCAGCAGATCGTGTTCGAGTCCGCGCACCGCCGTCTCGCCGCGCAGATGCTCGGCATCCAGCCGGTCGAGCATCGGCGCGATCTCGGGCGCCTTGGCCCGGACCAGTGGAAACAGCACCTCGCTTTCCTTGACGTGGTGCAGGCGCTCCGGAAATTCGTCGATGTACAGCAGGATCGCGCGCATCACATCGAAATCCTGGGGATCCGGCTGTCGGGAAAGGCGCGCGGCCACGCCGCGCATGGCCGACAGCATGGCCGTGATCGCATGGTGCTCGTCGTGGATGATGCGCAGGGCTTCATGTTGCATCGCGTGGTCCTCGATGGGAATGGATCGGTCTCGCAGAGGGCTCAGGCGCCCGGGCGCCAGCGTCGCAGCAGCAGCGCGTTGCTCACCACGCTCACGCTGGAGAACGCCATCGCGGCGCCGGCCAGCACCGGGTCCAGCTGGCCGAACGCGGCCAGCGGGATGCCGACCAGGTTGTAGATGAACGCCCAGAACAGGTTCTGGCGGATCTTGGTCCAGGTGCGCCGCGAGATCGACACGGCATCGGCCACCAGTCCGGGGTCGCCCTGCATCAGCGTGATGCCGGCCGTGTGCATCGCGACGTCGGTGCCGGTGGACATCGCGATGCCGACGTCGGCCGCGGCCAGCGCCGGCGCATCGTTGACGCCATCGCCGACCATCGCCACCACCTGGCGCCCGCCGTCGCGCAGGTCGGTGATGGCCTGCGACTTCTGCTCCGGAAGGACCTGGGCGCGCACATCGTCCAGGGGCAGCTGGGCGGCGACCGCGTGCGCGGCGCCCGGGTTGTCGCCCGTGAGCATCACCGTCCGGATACCCAGGTCGCGCAGGCGCTGCAGCCCGCGCGCGGCGCCCGGCTTGATGCGATCGCCGAAGGCCAGAACGCCGGCCAGCCGGGCGGCGGCAGGGGTTTCGAGCGGGGCGCAGGCCACGAACGAGACTGTCGCGCCCGACTCGGCCAGCGCATCGGCGCGCGCCCTCATCGCCCCGGGCTCGACACCGATCTCGGTCAGCATGCGCGCGCTGCCGACCCACACCAGCTGTCCATCGATCCGACCGCGCACACCGCGCCCGGCCAGGGCGTGAATGTCGAGGGCCGCGCCCGAGGGCTGCAGGCCCTCCTGCTGAGCCGCCTGCAAGACCGCCCGCGCCAGCGGATGTTCGCTGCCGGCCTGCACCCTGGCGGCCAGTGCCAGCACGTCGCGCCGCTCGAAACCCGGCGCCGCTTCGCAGGCGGAAAGCGAGGGTTTGCCTTCGGTCAGGGTGCCGGTCTTGTCGAACGCGACCACGCTGATCGCGTGGGCCGTTTCGAGCGCCTGCACATCCTGGATCAGGATCCCGTGCTTGGCCGCGACCCCGGTGCCGGCCATGATGGCGGTCGGCGTGGCCAGCCCGAGCGCGCACGGGCAGGCAATCACCAGCACCGCCACCGCGTTCAGGATGGCCCGGGTCCAGTTCCCGTCGCTGAATCCCCAGCCCAGCAGCGTCAGCAGCGCCAGCGCCAGCACCACCGGCACGAAAACCCGGCTGACCTTGTCGACCAGCCGCTGGATCGGCGCCTTGCGCGACTGCGCATCCTCGACCAGCCGGATGATGCGCGCGAGCACGGTTTCGGTGCCGACCGAGGTCGTTCGCATCACCACCCGCGCCTCGCCGTTGATCGACCCGCCGGTGAGGCGGTCGTCCAGGCGGCGCTCGATCAGGCGGCTCTCGCCGGTAATGAAGGATTCGTCGACCTGGGTCTCGCCTTCGATCAGCACGCCGTCGACCGGGATGCGCTCGCCCGGCTTGACGATCACCTCGTCGCCGACAAAGACGCTGTCCAGCGGCACCTCGACCTCGCGCCCGTTGCGGCGCAGCAGCGCCACGGTCGGGCGCAGGGCCTGCAGCGCACGGATCGCCTCGGTGGTCTTGCGCCTGGCGCGGGCCTCGAGCCACTTGCCCAGCATGACCAGTGTGATGACGACGGCAGCGCCCTCGAAATAAAGATGCGTGCCATGGCCATCGCCATGCGCCAGCAGCATGTACACCGACAGGCCGTAGGCGGCGGAAGTGCCGATGGCCACCAGCAGATCCATGTTGCCTTCGCCGGCACGCGCCGCGTGCCATCCGGCCACATAGAAGCGTCGTCCCAGGATGAACTGCACCGGCGTGGCCAGCGCGAACTGCCACCACCCGGGCAGCATCGCGTGCACCCCGAACGGCGCCAGCAGCATGGGCAGCATCAGCGGCGCCGACAGCAGGGCCGCCGCCAGCACCGCCCAGGCGGTGCGCCGGGCCTCGTCGTCTGTCGGTTCAACCAATGCCGCGCCGGCCACGCGCGGCGAGGCCTCGTAGCCGGCCTTCACGACCGCCGCGACGAGGCTCGAGGGGTCGGGATCGAGCCCCTCGAAGCGGATCTGCGCGACCTCGGTGGCGAGGTTCACGCTCGCATCGGTGACCCCCGGCACTTTCGCCAGCGCGCGTTCGACTCGTCCGGCGCAGGCCGCGCAGGTCATTCCGCCGATCGACAGCGAAACAACATGCAGGGCCGCGGTTCGTGGCGCAAAGCTGAGGTCATTCATGTTCGAAGCTTACTGCCGCGCGGCCCGCACCGGGAATGCGCGATCGCAATCCGCAGGACCCCAGGGCCGCCGGGCGCGTCGACATCGAGTCGGGCGCCGACGCGGCCCGGCTGCGCGCGGCGATCGAAGCAGCGGGCTACGAAGTGCCCGCCGCTTCGATCTGACCGCGGCGGCGCTCAGTTGATCTGCAGCTTGCGCGCGCCGACAGCCGATTTCTTGGGCAGCGTCAGGGACAGCACGCCATTCTCGAAGCGAGCGACCGCGCGGGCATCGTCGATGTCGTTGGCCAGCGAGAAGCTGCGCGCCAGGCCGCCGAAGTAGCGTTCGCTGCGCAGCACCCGGTCGCCTTCCTTCTGTTCGGATTCGCGCTTGACCTCGGCCGAGATCGCCACCCGGTTGCCGTCGATCTGGACATGGATGTCATCGCGGGCCACGCCGGGAAGTTCGGCATGAACCACGTAGTCGGTGGCGTTTTCCTTCACGTCGATCCGGATGTCGAGCGCCTGCGGCGCGCTGCCGCGGGTCGGGGTCAGAAGGCCGCGAAAGAGCTCGGGAAACACTTCGGCGAACGGGTCGTAAACGGACATGCGGGTCATCGTAAAGTCTCCTTGAGTCAGCGGGCGGGACGCCCTGTGACAAGAAGATAGGCACGCCCTGCCCGCTTTCAAGATCCTTTTTCGAGGCCTTGCTCTAACCCGCGCGGCGCCCGCCCGCGCTAACCCGCGCTAACCCGCGCGACGCCCGCCCGCGGCCGCCCCGACCCCGGCCCCCTTGCGGTCAGCGCGCGCCGCGCGCCTCGACATGGGCCCGGGTCAGCGGCCCGGCGCGCATCCCCGCCACGTACCGGTCGAGCAGCTTGCGCACCCGCCCGGTCTCGTAGCCCAGCTGCACAAAGGCCACGCCCCGGTCGAAGACCTCGGCGTAGTGCACGATCAGACCATCGCGCAGGCGGAACCGCGCCATGCCTTCGAAGGCGATCAGCTGGCCCAGGCTCTCGGGTTCCTTGGACACGTAGCTGAAGCAGTAGCGCGCGTAGCCGAGCTCGCCGGTTTGCGCCGGCTCGAAGAACTGCCAGAAGAAATCCTCGCCTCCGACGTAGAAGCGGTCGAGCATCGCGGCAATCGCCTCGCGCCCGTGGTGCTCGCCGAAGAACCCGTCGTCATAGCAGCCGTCGGCGGTGAACAGCGCGGCCAGGCCAAGCGAATCGTGGGCGGCGACCGCCGCGACGAAGCGCTCGAGAACCGGTGTGAGTGTCATCATTCGATCTCCTGGAATAGATGCGGCTGAGGGGAGATGGCAATGCGCACGACGCCCTCGCTGACCTCGAGCGGCACAGCGGTCAGGCGATCGCCCCGGCAGGGGCCATCGTGGCATTCGCCCTGCGGCATGCGAAACAGTGCGCTGTGGTGCGGGCACAGCAGATCGCGCTGGCCGTCGCTCTCGATCAGGCAGAACACGTCGTCGCTGAAGTTCATCGGTATGCCGGCATGCGGGCAGCGATTGAGGTAGCCGACCACGCCGTCCGCGTGCCGCAGCACGACCAGTGCAAAACGGGGCTCGGCCGCGCCGAACCGGCGCTCCAGGCCGTTGTCCGAAGGCACTTCCGCCAGCCGGCAGACCTCGGTACCGGCGGGCGGCGCGCCAGGCAGTTCGCGCCAGTTCATCGGCGCGATCAGCCAGGCCCGCGCAGCGGCGCGCCCGTCATGGCCTGCAACTCGGCCAGGCTCAGCCCTTCGACCCATTCGAGCGCGACCAGGCCCTGCGGGGTGACGTCGATGACCGCCAGGTCGGTGTAGATGCGGGCCACGCAGGCGATGCCGGTCAACGGATAGCTGCAGCGTTCGACGATCTTGTGTTCGCCGCTCTTGGTGACGTGTTCCATCATCACGAAGGTGCGCTTGGCACCGATCGCCAGGTCCATCGCGCCGCCCACGGCCGGTATCGCCTCGGCTCCGCCCGTGCTCCAGTTGGCCAGATCGCCGCCTGCCGACACCTGAAAGGCGCCCAGCACGCAGATGTCCAGATGGCCGCCGCGCATCATCGCGAAGGAATCGGCGTGGTGGAAAAAGGCTCCGCCCGTCAGCAGCGTGACCGCCTGCTTGCCGGCATTGACCAGATCCCAGTCCTCCTGCCCCGGCGCGGCGGCGGGCCCCATGCCCAGGATGCCGTTTTCGCTGTGCAGGAACACTTCGCGGTCGGTGGGCAGGTGGTTGGACACCTGGGTCGGCAGTCCGATACCCAGGTTCACATAGGCGCCCTCCGGAATGTCGCGGGCAACCCGGGCGGCCATCTGGTCGCGGTTGAGTCTTTTCATGGTTTTTTGGGTCCTTTTCCAGGCGCCGGGCCGATCATGACGGTATCGCCCACCGCCACCACCCGATGAACGAAGATGCCCGGTGTGATGATGTGCTCGGGGTCCAGCGCACCCAGCGGGACGACCTCGTCGACCTGCGCGACGGTGCAGCGCGCGGCCATCGCCATCACCGGGCCGAAATTGCGCGCCGCCTTGCGAAAGACCAGGTTGCCCCAGCGATCGCCCTGGTAGGCCTTGATCAGGGCGAAGTCGCCGTGGATCGGAGTTTCCAGCACGTAGTCGCGCCCGTCGATGCGCCGGGTCTCCTTGCCCTTGGCCAGGTCGGTGCCGTAGCCGGTGGGGGTGAAGAAGCCGGCGATGCCGGCCCCGGCGGCCCGGATGCGCTCGGCCAGATTGCCTTGAGGCACCAGTTCGAGTTCGATCCGGCCGCTGCGATACAGGCCGTCGAACACGTGCGAATCGGCCTGGCGGGGAAACGAACAGATGATCTTGCGAACCCGGCCGGCCTTCATCAGCGCCGCCAGGCCGGTCTCGCCGTTGCCGGCGTTGTTATTGACGATGACCAGCTCGCGCGCGCCCTGGTCGATCAGTGCCTCGACGAGCGCCGTCGGCAGCCCGGCGCCGCCAAAGCCGCTGGTCATCACGGTGTCGCCGTCCCGCACGCCGGCGACGGCCTGCGCACAGTTCGATTGAATCTTGTCGATCAAGAGTGGCTCTCCCGCAGTCGGTTCGCAATGCTGCGATTAACGCACAATTGGACCTCCCTGATGCGCTTGCCGAGGGCGGCGCGGGAGCCGCCCGGGCCGTTTCGGAACCCCTCCGGCCAGCCCCGGCCGACACGCTCGCAGGGTGCTCCGGCCGAGACCGGCCGCCACCGTTAGAATGGCGGCTGCGACGCTGCGTCGCGGCACCGTCCCCCTCGGCCTGATCCGACGCACGCCGCCGGCGCGAGCCACCGACCCATCCCGGCGCACTGCCCCACGTCACCTGCCCCCCTTGCGGCGGCGCGTTCGCGGGCTGGCCGCCACACCCAACCACAGCCTGCCATGACCGACCCCGCTGCCTCCCCCCTGATCGACCTCGCCGCGCGTGCGCTGGGTCACGCCCAGAACTACCGCGACACCGTCGCGAAAGCCTGCCGTGCGCTGGTCGCCCAGAGCGCCCAGGAAGGCGAAGACGGCGACGCCCAGCAGCGCGCACTGCATGGCTACGCCTGGGTTGCCAGCTATGTCGAGGCGCTCACCCAGCTGCTCGGCTGGGCCCGCCGGCTGCAGGCCCGCGATCAGCTGTCGGCCCTGGCGGTGGACTACGTCGCCATCGGCTTTGCCGAATACCTGCAGCAGCTGCGCGGCGGCCTGCCGATGTCGCAGAGCGAAACCGTCCGACCGCTCGACTTCGGCATCCCGATGTCAGCCATGGGCATGCTGCTTGGCGACGAGGTCGAGCGCCTGATCGCCCTGGGCAACGCACCGGGCCGGCGCGCCGCCGTGGTCGGCGAAGCCAGCGTGGGCCGCTGGCCCGACCCGCTGCTGGACAACGACGGCATCGAGGCTTTCCGGGTCCAGGTGCGCCGCTTCAGCGACGACAAGATCGCGCCGTTCGCCAACGACTGGCACCGCGCCGACATCCTGATTCCGGATGCGGTCGTGTCGCAGATGGCCGAACTCGGCGTGTTCGGCCTGACCATCCCCGAGGCCTACGGCGGCAGCGACCTGGGCAAGCTGGCGATGGCGGTCGTCTCCGAAGAACTCTCGCGCGGCTACATCGGAACCGGCTCGCTGGGCACCCGCGCCGAGATCGCCGGCGAACTGATCAGCACCGGCGGCACCGCCGCCCAGAAGGACCGCTACCTGCCCAGCCTGGCCGACGGCAGCATCCTGCCCACGGCGGTGTTCACCGAACCCGGTTCGGGCTCCGACCTCGCCTCGCTGTCGACGCGCGCGGTTCGCGACGGCGAGGTCTTCAAGGTCACCGGCGCCAAGACCTGGATCACCCACGCGGTGCGCAGCGACCTGATGACGCTGCTGGTGCGCACCGAGCTCGATGTGCCCGGTGCACGGGGCATTTCGCTGCTGCTGGCCGACAAGCCCCGCGGCGTCGAAGGCAATCCGTTCCCGGCCGCCGGCATGAGCGGCAGCGAGATCCCGGTGCTGGGCTATCGCGGCATGAAGGAGTATGAGCTGGCCTTCGACGGCTTCACGGTGCCGGCCTCGGCGCTGCTGGGCGGTGCGCCCGGACAGGGCTTTCGCCAGCTGATGGCCACCTTCGAGAGCGCCCGCATCCAGACCGCGGCGCGCGCCACCGGCGTGGCGCAGAACGCGCTGGAACTCGGCCTGGCCTATGCGCTGACCCGCAAGCAGTTCGGCCGGCCGATCATCGAGTTTCCGCGGGTGCGCGACAAGCTCGCGATGATGGCGGTCGAAACGCTGATCGCGCGCCAGCTCACCTACTTTGCCGCGCGCTGCAAGGACACCGGCAAACGCTGCGACGTCGAGGCCGGCATGGCCAAGCTGGTCGCGGCACGGGTGGCCTGGGCCAACGCCGACAGCGCGCTGCAGATCCACGGCGGCAACGGCTATGCGCTGGAGTACCCGGTGTCGCGCGTGCTGTGCGACGCGCGCATCCTGAACATCTTCGAGGGCGCCGGCGAGATCCAGGCCCACGTCATCGCGCGCGGACTGCTCTGAACCGCCCTTTCTGAAAGCATCGCCATGTTCAATGTCCTCAATGATCTGCGGGTGGTCGAGATGGCCGCCTTCGTGGCCGGCCCCCTGGCTGGCATGACCCTGGCCCAACTGGGCGCGCGGGTCATCCGCGTCGACGACGTCGGCGGCAATGCCGACATCGGCCGCTGGCCGATCGCCGCCAATGGCCGCAGCCTTTACTGGGCCGGCCTGAACAAGGCCAAGCAGTCGCTGTGCGTGGACCTGGGCGACGAGCGCGGCCAGGCGCTGGTGGCCGATCTGATCTGCGACGACGCGCCGGGCGCGGGCATCCTGATCACCAATTTCCCGATGAAGGGCTGGCTGGCCTACGAGAAGCTCGCCGCGCGCCGCCCAGACCTGATCGTGGTGCAGATCACCGGCGACTGGCAGGGCCGCACGGCGCTGGACTACACGGTGAACGCGGGCGCCGGCTTTCCGTTCATCACCGGTGACGGCGGCCCGACCCACCCCGTCAACAACGTGACGCCGGGCTGGGACCTGATGTGCGGCTCGCACGTGGCCATCGCGGTCCTGGCCGCCGAGCGCCGGCGCCGCGACACCGGCAAGGGCAGCCACGTGCGCGTGGCGCTGCAGGACATGGGCCTGGCCACGATCGGCAGCCTGGGCTACATCGCCGAGGTGCAGGTCAACGACCAGGACCGCCAGGGCTACGGCAACCACATCTTCGGCACCTTCGGCAACGACTTCGGCACCAAGGACGATCGGCGCGTGATGATCATGGCGATCTCGGTGCGGCAATGGCGCGGCATGCAGAAGGCGCTGGGCTTCGCCGCCGAGGTCACCGCCTACGAAGCCGCGCACGGCTGCGACCTGAACGACGAGGGCCAGCGCTTCAAGCACCGCGAACAGATTTCTGCCTGGGTCGAACCCAAGGTGCGCCAGCACACGCTGGCCGAGATCGGACCGCTGTTCGATGCCAATGGTGTGTGCTGGGGGGTTTATCGCAGCGCCCGTCAGGCGCTGGCCGAAGACCCCAACTGCTCCACGGCCAATCCGCTGTTCCAGGAGGTCGAGCAGCCCGGCATCGGGCGCTACCTGGCGCCTGGCTCGCCGATGCGTTTCGCCGATCTGGCCCCGATGCCTCCCCGCCGCAGGCGGATGGCGCGGGACCCGCGACCCTCGTCGGGTGCGAACATGGCGCGGCCATGCGGCGACCGGGCAGTGAAGCGGCGACCGGTCCATCCGGGCGAGGGCTGCGGGAAGCGCCGCGCCGTGCTGAGCGTGAATGCGCTGGCCCTGGCATTGCGCGTGCCGGCCACCCGCATCCACGAAATCGTCAAGGAGCGACGCGGCCCCCCCCCCCCCCCCCCCCCCCCCCCCCCCCCCCCCCCCCCCCCCCCCCCCCCCCCCCCCCCCCCCTTGCGCGGGCGGCCCGCGGGCGCCGCCGCTGGCGGGGGCGGCGCCCCCCCCCCCCCCCCCCCCCCGGCCACCCCCACCCCCCCGCCAAAGTAGCCCTCCCTCCCCCCCCCCCCCCCCCCCCGCGGGCGAGCCCCGGCGGCGCAGGCGCGGCGCCAGCCATCCGCGTGCCGCCCCCCCCCCCGCGCGCTAAGCGCCCCGACACCTGCCCGCGTGACCCCTGTCGCCGCCGTCGCGATTGCACCCTTCGATGCGCAAGCGGCCGAAGCGGCCGCGGCCATCCGCACCCGGCTCGACGCCGCGGGCACGCCGATCGGCCCGATCGACACGCAAATCGCCGCCATTGCAGCATCGACCAGCGCGACCCTGGTCACCCGCAATGTTCGAGAATTCAGCCGAATCGCCGGTCTGTCGCTGGAGAACTGGTACACCGAACCGGTCGCTTGAGCGGGCGATTCACACCACCGCGCAGGCGCAGCGAATCGGCTTCAGCCGAACAGTTCGACCACGTCGAACTCCACCCCATCCAGAGCCCGCATTGCAGCCCGCTCCCCTTCAACCAAGCGTCGATGGCTGCGATACCCGTCAGGCGACGGCTCGCGATAAACATCGATCGCGCACCCGGCCACATCGACCACCCAGTACTCCGCGATGCCTTCACGGGCGTAGAGCGCCCGCTTGCGCCCGCGATCGAATGCCAGCGAACTGTCGGCGACTTCGATCAGCAGCAGCACATCCCGGGCCTGCGGCAGATTGCCCTGCAACGCAAAGAATGCGGGCGCCAGCACGGCAAGGTCGGGCTGCGGCTGCGACCAGGGTGGCAGCACGATCGAGTTCTGCACCGACACCACGCCGCGATCGCCCACCGCGTTCACCAGCCAGCGGGTGAGGCGGTTGACAAGGCTCATGTGGGGCCGGCCGATGGGAGCCATGTCGAGGATCAGTCCGTCGATGAGTTCGACCCGATCGCCCTCGCCCAGATGCCCGGCGCGCCAGAGTGCATTGAATGCCTCGATCGAGAGCTTGTGCAGCACCGGTTCGACCATCGCACTCATTGTTCGATCTCCCGTGTACGCCCGTCCAGAATGCACCGCTCATCCCGGCAGCGAATCAGCCAGTTGGCCAGGCCAAGGCTGAGCGGCCGGCCATCACGGGCCGGCCCAGGCCCGCCGCTCTCAGCCGATCGCCGCCAGCACCCTGCCCAGCTTGCCGACGATCTCGTCGATCTGTGCCTTGCTGACGATCAGCGGCGGCGACATCGCGATGATGTCGCCGGTGTAGCGGATCATCACGCCCTCGTCGAAGAAGGCCTTCACATGGGCCTCGTAGGCCCGTGCGCCGACCGCGCCGGCGCGCGACTCCAGCTCCACCGCACCCATCAGGCCGATGTTGCGCACGTCGATGACGTGGCGCGTGCCCTTCAGCGAGTGCAGGGCATCTTCCCAGTAGCCCGCCAGTTCGCCGGCGCGCTCGAGCAGGCCCTCGTCCAGGTACACGTCGAGCGTGGCCAGCGACGCGGCGCAGGCCAGCGGGTGCGCCGAGTAGGTGTAGCCGTGGAAGAACTCGATGGACGCCTCGGGCCCCTGCATGAAGGTGTCGTAGATGCCTTCGCGGGCAAATACCGCGCCCATCGGCACGGTGCCGCTGTTGATGCCCTTGGCCACGGTGAACAGGTCGGGCACCACGCCCAGCTGCTGGAAGCCGAAGGGCTTGCCGATGCGCCCGAAGCCGGTGATGACCTCGTCGAAGATCAGCAGGATGCCGTGCTTGGCCGTGAGCTCGCGCAGCTTCTGCAGATAGCCCACCGGGGGCACCAGCACGCCGGTGGAGCCGGCCACCGGCTCGACGATGACCGCGGCGATGGTGGAGGCATCGTGCAGCGTGATCAGCCGCTCGAGCTCGTCGGCCAGGTGCGCGCCCCACTGCGGCTGGCCGCGCGTGTAGGCGTTGTGCGCCAGGTCGTGGGTGTGCGGCAGGTGGTCCACCGCCGGCAGCAGCGCGCCGGAGAAGGTCTTGCGGTTGGCCGCGATGCCGCCCACCGAGATGCCGCCGAAGCCCACGCCGTTGTAGCCGCGCTCGCGCCCGATCAGGCGGGTGCGCTGGCCTTCGCCGCGCGCCCGGTGATAGGCGATGGCCATCTTCAGCGCCGAGTCCACCGCCTCGGAGCCCGAGTTGGTGTAGAAGACCTGCGAAAACGGCTTGCCGGCCAGTGCCACCAGCCGGCGCGACAATTCGAACGCCGCCGGATGGCCCATCTGGAAGGTGGGCGCGAAATCCAGCGAGCCCGCCGCCTGCGCGATCGCCTCCACGATCGGCTTGCGGCAATGACCGGCGTTCACGCACCACAGGCCGGCAGTGGCGTCCAGGATGGGCCGGCCTTCGGGCGTGTAGTAATGCATGCCTTCGGCGCGCGCCAGAAGGCGCGGCTGCGCCTTGTACTGGCGGTTGGCGGTGAAGGGCATCCAGAAAGCGGACAAGTCGGCCTGAGAATGAGGATCGGCCTGGGTGTCGGCTTGCGGGGCCAGGGCCCCCAATTTGGCAATGTCGTTCATGTCGGTTTCTCGGTGTGCAATTGGTCGATTGTCGGTCTAAGCACCGCCAGCAGCAACAGCCCCGGCAGCGCGGCCACCACGGACACCACGAAAAAGCTCGGCCACCCCATCGCCTCGACCATCACGCCGGAGGCCGGCCCGACATAGACCCGTCCGATCGCCGCCAGTGCCGAGAGCAGCGCGAATTGCGCCGCCGAGAACTCGCGTTGGGTCAGGGCCATCAGGAACGCCACGAAGGCCGCTGTTCCCATGCCGCCGCACAGATTCTCGAAGCCGACCGCCGCCGCCATCAGCGCGGTGTGCCGCGGCACGACCGACAGCACCCAATAACCGAGGTTCGAAACCGCCTGAAGCACCCCGAAGAGCATCAGCGCCCTGAACAGATCGGCCCGCGCCAGCCAGGCGCCGCCCGCCAGGGCGCCGATCAGCGTCGCCGCCAGTCCGAATACCTTGTTGACCGCGCCCACCTCGGTCTGGGAGAAGCCCACCCCGCGGATCAGGAAGGTGGTCGACAGGCTGCCGGCGAACGCGTCGCCCAGCTTGTAGAAGACGATGAAGACCAGCAGCCAGATCGCCTTGTCGCGCGCGAAGAAGGCATCCCAGGGGGCGACGAAGGAGGGAAACCCGACCGCCCGTGCCACCCGGATCGCGGCCGCGAAAGACGCCATCAGCGTGACCGTGAGCACCAGCAGCCGCCCGAACCGATCGGCTTCCAGCGCTCCCCAGGGAAGCGCCCGCAGCCCGAACCAGACCACCAGGCCGCTGGCCAGCATGGCCGCGAATCCGAGCAGCTCGCGCGATGCCGCCGTCGGCGCGCCGGCACCGGCCGGCGCGGCCAGCGGAGGAACCGGCGGCGCAAACAGCGACACGATCGCGAACAGGCCCATCAGCACCGCCATCACCCGGTAGGTGGCCGGCCAGCCCAGCCACTGGTCGGCCAGGATCAGCGCAAGTCCGCCGGACACCAGCATCGCCAGCCGGTAGCCCAGCACCGACACCGCCGCGCCCGCGCCGCGCTCGCGCTCGCTCAGCAGGTCCGACCGGTAGGCATCGAACACCACGTCCTGGGTCGCCGACAGGAAGGCGATGGCCACCGCCACCGCACCCATCTGGTCGATCTGGGTGGCCGGGTCGAGCTGTGCCATCGCCAGGCAGGCACCGGCCAGCGCGAGCTGGGTCAGCACCAGCCAGCCCCGGCGACGGCCGGCCCAAGGGGGTTCGAAACGATCGACCAGGGGCGCCCAGACGAACTTGAACGTGTAGGGCAGGCCCGCCAGCGCAAAGAACCCGATGGTCTTGATGTCGACCCCGGAAACGGTCAACCAGGCCTGCAGGCTCCCCGTTGACAGGGCCAGCGGCAGCCCGCTGGCGAAACCCAGCAGCAGCATCACCGCGATGCGGCGGCTCGCAAAGGCGTCGAGGAGGCGGGGGCGCGGTGGCTCGGCTGGCATGGTTCGGGCCGGGGCAGTGTAGCAGCGCACTGCACGGCCCCTTGCGATCGAGCCGTCGAGCCCGCATCTGAATGACCGGACAAGAATCGGGCCGGCGGCGATCGGCCGTCGATCGATCGGATACCATCGGCGGCCCGGCAAGGTCCGCCGGAGAGGACAGACCCATGGTGATGGCACAAGGGATGCAGTGGCACTCGCGGTTCGGCCGGTGGCGGGCTCGCGCGGGCGCGATGTTCATGGCCGCGCTGGTGGTGGCTTCACCGGTGGCGGCCCAGCAGACCGAGACCCGCGAAGGGGTCAACGTCGGTGAGAACAGCCGGATCGCCAAGCTGGTCCCGGCCGAGAAGCTCGAGCGCCTGGCCACCGAACAGTACGGCCAGATGATGCGGGCAGCGGCCGGCAAGGGCGCCCTGTTGCCTGCCGAGCATCCGCAGGTCCAGCGCGTGCGCCGCATCTCGGCCCAGATCGTCGGCCAGTCGCAGCGCTTCAACTCGCGTGCCTCGCAATGGAAATGGGAGGTCAATGTGGTCAACGACCCCCAGATCAACGCCTTTTGCATGCCGGGCGGCAAGATCGGCATCTATACCGGCATTCTCGAGAAGCTCAAGCTCACCGACGACGAACTGGCGATGGTGATCGGCCACGAAGTGGCCCATGCGCTGCGCGAGCACGCCCGCGAACGCGCCGCCAAGGGCACCCTGACCGAAGTGGGCGCCGGGCTGGTCACCAGCATCCTGGGCCTGGGCGATCTGGGGCGCATGGCGGTGGGCGCCGGCGCCCAGCTGGTCACGCTGGGTTTTTCGCGCGGCAATGAAACCGACGCCGATCTGGTCGGCCTGGACGTCGCCGCGCGCGCCGGCTACGACCCGCGATCCGCGATTCGGGTCTGGGAAAAAATGGGCGCCGCCTCCAAAGGCGCGCCCCCGCAGTGGTTGTCGACGCACCCGGCCAGCACCACCCGGATCAGCGAGATTCGCAAGCACCTGGACGAAACCCTGCCGCTTTACGCGCGCGCCAAAGGCCTCTCGGTCGACAGCCTGCCGCCCTACACGTCCAACTGGGGCGAACCGATCCGCTGAGCGGGATTGTGGCGCCGAGCCGACTCGCGCGCCCTCGGGCGCCGATCGGCGATCCGGACGCCGGTCCGGTCAGCCCCGCGGCCCGGCGGTGCCAACCGTACCGGCATTGACCAGCGCAACGAATGCCGCGGCCGGCAGTGCCTTGCCGAACAGATAACCCTGGCCCATGTCGCAGCCCTCGTGCCGCAGCCAGCTCAGCTGCTCTTCGGTTTCGACGCCTTCGGCCACGGTCGCCAGACCCAGGGTTCGCGCCATCGCGATGATGGCCCGCACGATGGCCGCGTCGTTGGCATCGCCGCAGACACCGTTGACGAACGACTGGTCGATTTTCAGCGTGGCCACCGGCAGGCGCTTCAAGCGCGACAGGGACGAGTAGCCGGTGCCGAAATCGTCGATCGCCAGCTTCAGGCCGAGATCGCGCAGGGCTTCGAGGCGGCGCACCGTGTCTTCCTGGGTGGCATCGCTCATCAGCAGCGTTTCGGTGATCTCGACCTGCAGCAGCGACGGCTCGAGGTCGTAGCGGCGCAGCAGGCCCTGGATGTGGTCGAGAAAATCGCCGCGCCAGACCTGGGGCCCGGCGACGTTGACCGCGATGTGCCCCATCCGCAGACCCTCGGCATGCCAGCGCGCCGCTTGCGCAGCGGCCTCGGACATCACCCATCGCCCGAGTTCGGCGATCAGACCGGACTCTTCGGCCACCGGCACGAATCGCCCGGGAGCGATCGAACCCTGGCTGGGGTGCGGCCAGCGCACCAGCGCCTCGGCACCGACCACGCGCCCGGTCGCCAGCTCGACCTTCGGCTGGTAGTGAAGCTGAAATTCGCCGCGGGCCAGCGCGGCCCGGATCTGGGCTTCGAGCGCCAGCCGATCGACGATCTCGGTCGACATCTGCTCGCTGAACACCTGCAGCCGGTTGCGCCCGCGCGCCTTGGCGCGATGCATCGCGATGTTGGCGTTCTTGACCAGTTCTTCGACACTGCCCGCGTGCTGCGGATGGAATGCGATGCCGACGCTGGCACCGATCGCGAATTCGTAGTGCTCCACTTTCAGGGCCGGGCGCAGCGCCTCCAGCAGCGCCTCGGCCAGGGCCACCGCGTCGGCCGGCGACCGAAGATCGGTCATCATCACCATGAACTCGTCGCTCTCCGGGCGACCGAGCACCGCGGTCGGCGGCAGGTGGCCGCGCAGCCGGTCGCTGACCGCCAGCAGCACGCGGTCACCCCAATGCTGGCCGAGCGAATCGTTGACGTTCTTGAAGCGGTCCAGATCGAGGTAGAGCAGGGCCATCGCCCCCTCGCGCGGATCGATCGCAATGATCTGCTCGTGCAGATACTCCATCATGGCGGCGCGGTTGGGCAGCCCGGTCAGCGAGTCGTGGCGGGCCAGGTAGTCGAGGCGCGACTGGGAGCGGCGCAAGGCGCTGACATCGGACACCATCACCACGTAGTGGCCCGGCCGGCCGGTGTCATCGAGCAGCACGCCCACATTGAACCAGTGGTAGTTGAGCTGCCCGTCGGCACCGTGCGAGGTGCGCTCGCCCTGCCAGCGGCCAACCCGCTCGAGCGCGGGCTGAATCTGGCGCCGGAACACGTCGTCGAAGAAGCGCCAGCCGTCGCGGCGAAGGCCCTCGAGGGCGAGCCCGGTGATCTGCGAGAACGCGGCATTGACCTGCAGCGGGCGCAGATCGCGATTGACCAGCAACATGCCTTCAGCGGTGGTCTCGATCACCTGCGACCACAGGCGCATGGTCTCGAGGATCGCCTCGCGTTCGGTCACGTCCTGCGCGCTGCCGACCGCCGCGACCGCGCGCCCGGTGTGGTCGCGCCGTTGCATCGCATTCAGGTGGATGACCAGCTGCTCGCCGTCCGGACTGAGCCAGCGGTGCGTGAACTCGACCCGTTCGGCCTCTTTGCCCAGGCGCGCGAGTTCATGGCGCACGCGCTGCTGGTCGTCGGGGTGGATGCGCCGGAAATACTCGTCGCGCGGCAGTTCGCGCGCCACGCGAAAGACGCGCAGCGCCGCCTCCGATGGAGATCATCGCACCGGAGTCGTACAGGTACTCCCAGTGCCCCAGGTGGGCCAGGTTGAGTGCCTCGTCCAGCTTGGCGCGCTTGTCCTCCAGTTCGCCGACCAGTTCCGCCGCCTTCATCACGAACCGGATCCGATGGCGCAGCAGCGCGTCATTGACCGGCTTGGTCAGGTAGTCCGACGCGCCGGCCTCGAAGGCCTGCTCGATCGATCGATGGTCGTCCAGGCCGGTCTGGATCAGGATCGGGATGGTCCGATACTGCGGCATGCGGCGCAGTTCGCGACAGACCTCGAATCCCGACGGACCGGGCATCTGGACGTCGAGCACCACGCAGGAGAAGGTCTGGGCGCCGGCCAGCGACAGAGCCTCAAGTCCGTCGCCCGCGGTGCTGACCTCGAAGCCGATCTCGGCGAAGCTGGCTGCGATCAGCGTGCGGGCCAGGGGATCGTCATCGACGATCAGCGCGCGGCGAACGGTCTCGGCGGTGTCGTCGGCCATGGCCATCAGCGCGGCATTGCGTAATCGACCGTCAGCGGCGCGTGATCCGAGAAACGCTCCTCGAGATAGATGTCGGTGGCCTTGGCCTTGCCGGCAATGCCCGCCGTGGCGATCTGGTAATCGAGGCGCCAGCCGACGTTCTTGGCCCAGGACTGCCCGCGGTTGCTCCACCACGTGTAGCGCTCGGGACGTTCGTCGAGCCGACGAAAGACATCGACGAATCCGAACTCGTCGAACACCTGGGTCAGCCACTGCCGCTCTTCGGGCAGGAAGCCGGAGTTCTTCTGGTTGGAGCGCCAGTTCTTCAGGTCGATCTCGCGGTGCGCGATGTTCCAGTCGCCGCAGACCACCACCTCGCGCCCGCAACGGCCCAGCTCCTGCAGGTGCGCGGCAAACGACTTCATGAACCGGAACTTGGCCAGCTGGCGTTCCGGCGAGCTGGAACCGGAGGGCAGGTACATCGACACCACGGTGTACGCGCCGAAATCGGCCTCGACGTAACGGCCCTCGGCGTCGAATTCGGGATCGCCGAATCCGATCCGGACCTTCTTGGGCTTCTTGCGCGAATACACGCCGACGCCGCTGTAGCCTGGACGCTGGGCAAAATGGAAATGCCCCTTCAGGCCGGCCGGCGCAAGCAGGCTGGCGTCGAGATCGGCCTCGTGCGCCTTGATCTCCTGGACACAGAACACATCGGCTTTCTGTGCCTCGAGCCACGGCAGCAGTCCCTTGCGGGCGGCCGAGCGGATGCCGTTCAGGTTCAGCGTGATGATCCGTATCATGGTGCCTTGACGCCGGCACGGGCCGGCAGGGAGATCAGGTGTCTGTCGAATCATTGGAGTTTATCCGCTTCGCGCTGGATGCCGGCGTCCTGCGCTTCGGTCAATTCCGCACGAAGGCCGGACGGGACTCGCCCTATTTCTTCAACGCCGGACTGTTCAACGACGGTGCCCGGCTTGGCCGGCTGGCCGAGTTTTACGCAGCAACCCTGTTGACGGCCCAGAACACCGACCGGCTGCGCTTCGACATGCTGTTCGGCCCGGCCTACAAGGGCATCACGCTGGCCAGCGCCACCGCGGTCGAACTGGCGCGGCGCGGGCGCAACGTCGACTTCGCCTACAACCGCAAGGAAGCCAAGGACCACGGCGAGGGCGGCACGCTGATCGGCGCGCCGCTGCGCGGGCGGGTCGTCATCGTCGACGACGTGATTTCGGCTGGCACCTCGGTGCGCGAATCGGTCGACATCATCAGGGCCGCGGGCGCCGAACCGGCTGCCGTCCTGATCGCCCTGGATCGGCGCGAACGCGGCGGCAACGCGAACGAGGTCACCGAGCAGTCCGCGGTCCAGCAGGTGCAGTCGATGTTCGGCATTCCGGTGCTGTCGATCGCGTCGCTGGACGACGTCGTCGCATTTCTGGAACAGTCCGGCCATGCCGGCGAGCTGGCGGCCTATCGCAGCCAGGTCGCCGCCTACCGCGAGCGTTATGGTGTCTGATCCATTCGCGCCCGCCCACTCCACGACCACCAGGAGCCGTTCATGATCGGTTGGCAGCCCATCGAGTACGAACAGGCCGGCGCCGAGGTGCGCGCGGTCTACGACGACATCCGCCGCACCCGCGGCAGCGACTACCTGAATGCGGTCTGGCGCGTGCTGGCCAACGACCCGGCCCTGCTCGCGCGCAGCTGGCGCAATGTCAAGGAGGTGATGGCGCCGGGCGCGCTCGATCCGCTGACCAAGGAGCTCGTTTACCTGGCGGTGTCGATCACCAACGGCTGCGACTACTGCATCGGCACCCATGGCGCGGCGGCCCAGGCGAAGGGCATGAGCCCGGCGCAATTCGGCGAACTGCTCGCCGTGGTCGGCCTGGCCAACCAGCTCAATGCGGTCGTCAAAGGTGCGGCGGTACCTCTGGACGAGCGCTACCGCGGCTGATCGGCAGGCGGTGCCGGATCGGGCGCACGGCACCGCGCGCGCCGCGCCCTGCCCTGCCTCAGCCGGCCAGCTTGCTGCGCAGCAGATCGTTGACCGCCTGCGGATTGGCCTTGCCCTTGCTGGCCTTCATCACCTGGCCGACCAGCGCGTTGAAGGCCTTCTCCTTGCCGGCGCGGAAACTCTTCGACCGATCGCGGATTGGCCGCCAGCACCGCCACGACCAGGGCTTCGATCGCACCGGAATCGCTGATCTGGCGCAGGCCCCGGGCGTCGATTTCGCGGTCTACCGCATCGTCGGCCCCGCCGGGCGACTGCCACAGGGCGGCGAACAGGTCCTTGGCGATCTTGCCGGAAATAGTGCCATCCAGAATGCGGGCCACCAGCCGTGCCAGCTGCTCCGCGCGCACCGGCGCGGCGCCGATGTCCAGGCCATCGCGATTCAGGGCGCCAGCCAGGTCGGCCATCATCCAGTTGGCCAGCATCTTGCCCTGGGCCTGCCCTGCGGACGCATCGGCCGGTGGACTCAGCACCGCCAGGGCGGCCGCCGAACGCTCGAAATAATCCGCCATCTCGCGCGAACTGGTGAGCGTGGTCGAGTCGTAGGCCGACAGCGAGTACTGGGTCTCGAACCGGCTGCGCATGGCCTTGGGCAGTTCGGGCAGCGACGCCTTCACCGTGTCGATCCAGGCCGCATCGATCACCAGCGCGGGCAGGTCGGGGTCGGGAAAATACCGGTAATCCTGCGCGTCTTCCTTGCTGCGCATGCTGCGGGTCTCGTCGCGGTCCGGGTCGTACAGGCGGGTCTCCTGGACCACCCGGCCTCCGTCCTCGATGAGCTCGATCTGGCGGCGGACCTCGAAGTCGATGGCGCGCTCGAGGAAGCGGAACGAATTCAGGTTCTTGATCTCGCAGCGCGTGCCATAGGCCGCCTGGCCGACCGGCCGGACCGACACGTTCGCGTCGCAGCGAAACGAGCCCTCCTGCATGTTGCCGTCGCAGATGCCCAGCCACATCACCAGGCCATGGAGCGTGCGCGCATAGGCCACCGCCTCGCGCGAGGACCGCATGTCGGGTTCGGTGACGATCTCGAGCAAGGGCGTGCCGGCGCGGTTCAGGTCGATGCCGGACATGCCCTGGAAGTCTTCATGCAGCGATTTTCCGGCGTCTTCTTCGAGGTGAGCCCGGGTCAGGCGCACGGTACGGCTGGCCGGCTGGCCATCCTGCTCCCAGACCACGTCGATGCTGCCCCCGGCAACCACCGGGATCTCGAACTGGCTGATCTGGTAGCCCTTGGGCAGGTCGGGATAAAAATAGTTCTTGCGGGCGAACACCGAGCGCGGCGCGACGGTGCCGCCAACGGCCAGGCCCAGTCGGATCGCGCACTCGACCGCCTTGCGGTTCATGACCGGCAGCACACCCGGCAGGGCCAGGTCGACCGGGCTGGCCTGGGTGTTGGGCGCCGCGCCGAACGCGGTCGATGAGCCCGAGAAGATCTTCGAACTGGTGGCGAGTTGCGCGTGCGTCTCGAGCCCGATCACTACTTCCCACTGCATTGCGGTTGCCTCGCTTGGTTCGCCGTTTGGATGGGCTGGGTGCGCCGCAGCGGCCACCCGTATCAACGGTCGGTCCGGGCGCAAGCGCCTGACTTCGGATCGAACATCACCGGCCATGCCTGATCGTAGATGCCGCCGCTGCATCGCTTCTGGCACCCGGCGTGGGCCAGCGTGATGCGGCGCGGATCCTGCCAGACCATCAGCTTGCAGCCGCTGCCATCGCGTGCCAGCAGCTCGATGTGCGGCGCGCTGCGCGTCTGGCGGAAATCGGCGTGGTCGAACCGGCAGCTGCCTTTGCGGCCGACCCAGAGCTGCCAGGCCAGGGATCGGACTTCGTTGTCGCGCACCAGCAGACTGGCATCTTCGCGAAATCCGTCTTCTTCTGCCTGCGCGCAGCGGCCGTCGAGATCGATGCGCCGGTCGGCGATCGGCGCCGGTCGGCCACGCCCGCCAGGCGGCCGTGCCGCCGCCAGCGGGCCGGACGGCGCGGCGGCAGCGCCCGCCACACCCGGGGCCGCAGCCCCAGGGGCCAGGCTGCCCGAAGCCGGCGGCAGACTGCCCGGCGCCGCGGCGCTGGAGGTCGCTGGCGCGATCGGGGCTGGCGGGCGCTCGCCCGGCAGCGCACAGGCGGCCAGTGCAAGAACCAGCAGCCCCGCCGCGAGCGTTCGCGCACGCAGTCCGGCCGACGCGCGCATCAGGACGCGCCTCCGGGGCGCCGGGTGTGCCAGTCGGTGGCCTGCTGATACCGATGGGCGATATTGAGCAGGCGCGCTTCGTCGAACACCCGGCCGATCAGCTGCATGCCCACCGGCCGGCCGCCGGCGCCCAGGCCGACCGGCATCGACAGCCCGGGCAGGCCGGCCAGCGAGGCCGGCAGCGTGAAGATATCGGCCAGGTAGTCGCGCACCGGGTCGTCGCTGTGTTCGCCCAGGTTCCACGCCACGGTCGGCGACACCGGACCGGCGATGACGTCGACCGAGTCCAGCACCGTGCTGAAGTCGTCGGCGATCAGGCGGCGCAGCTTCTGGGCCTGCAGGTAGTAGGCGTCGTAGTAGCCATGGGACAGCACGTAGGCGCCGACCAGGATGCGCCGCTTGACCTCCGGGCCGAATCCCTCGGCCCGGGTGCGCGCATACATGTCGGCCAGGTCGGTGTAATGGCTGGCGCGGTGGCCATACCGAACGCCATCGAAGCGGCTCAGATTGCTCGACGCTTCGGCGGGCGCGATCACGTAGTACGCGGGGATCGCCAGCGCGGTACGCGGCAGCGAGACGTCGACCGTGACGGCGCCCTGGGCGCGCAGTTCCGCCAGGGCGGCGTCGATCGGCGCGCGCACATCGGCGGCCAGACCGTCGCCGAAGAACTCGCGAGGCAGGCCGATGCGCAGCCCGGCCAGCGGCCGGTCGAGCTCGCGACCGAAATCTTCCGGCGGCTTCTGGATGCTGGTCGAATCGCGCTCATCGAACCCGGACATAGCGGAAAGCAGAAGTGCGCACTCACTGGCCGAGCGGCCCATCGCGCCGCCCTGATCCAGGCTGGAGGCGAACGCGATCATGCCGAAGCGGCTGACCCGGCCATAGGTGGGCTTGATTCCGGTGATGCCGCACATCGAGGCCGGCTGGCGCACCGAGCCGCCGGTGTCGGTGCCGGTGGCCAGCGGCGCCAGATCGGCCGCCACCGCGGCCGCCGAACCGCCCGAGGACCCGCCGGGAATGGCCTTCGGATCCCAGGGATTGCGCACCGGCCCGAAGTAAGAGTTTTCATTGGCCGAACCCATGGCGAATTCGTCGCAATTGGTCTTGCCCAGGCAGACCGCGCCAGCCGCCTGCAGCCGGGTGACGACACTGGCGTCGAACGGGCTGACATAGTCGGCCAGCATCCGGGAGCCCGCCGTCGAGCGCCAGCCCCGGGTCACGAAGATGTCCTTGTGGGCGATCGGGATGCCCAGCAGCGGGCCGCGCTCGCCGGCGGCCAGGCGCGCGTCGGCGGCGCCGGCCTGCGCGAGCGTGAGATCGGGCCGCACGTCGATGAACGCGTTCAGGGTGCTGGATTCGATGCGGGCCAGGAACGACTGGGCGAGCTCGACGGCACTGAGCGCGCCGCTGTCGAGCTTTTCGCGCAGTTCGCCGACCGGACGGGTGTGCAGGCTCATCGGATCACTCGATCACTCGGGGAACCAGGTACAGCCCCTGCTCGGTCGCCGGCGCAACCTGCTGGTACTGCTCGCGCGCGTCGGATTCGGTCACCTGGTCCTCGCGCAGGCGCAGGCCCATGGCGATGGGATGGGTCATGGGCTCGACCCCGGCGGTGTCGACCGCCTGCAGCTGCCCGATCAGGTCGAAGACCGAATTGAGCTGCGACAGGGTGGTTTTGGCCTCCTGCGCGGAGAGCTCGAGCCGCGCCAGAATGGCAAGGCGGGCGACATCATCGGCAGTCAGGGACATGGAGGTTCGGAGCAGGTGCTCGGTTCGGGGCTGAGGGGGCGGGATTATACGGTATGATCCGCGACTTCCCGCGCTGTTCGAGACGGCGCGAAACGGCCCAGATTGGCCACCCCCAGGCCGCTCCGGCGCCCGCCCCGAGACCACCCCGCCAGGCCATCACACAGGCCCTCGCCGGGGCTGGCGCCAGGACGGTCCCGCGACGCCCCCACCCAGACATCCACGGAACCGACATGTTCGGGCTCTTTCGCAAATACTTCTCCACTGACCTGGCCATCGACCTGGGCACTGCCAACACGCTCATTTATGTGCGCGGCAAGGGCATCGTGCTGGACGAACCCTCGGTCGTCGCCATCCGCCAGGAAGGCGGCCCGAGCGGCAAGAAAACCATCGCCGCGGTCGGCACCGACGCCAAGCAGATGCTGGGCAAGGTGCCCGGCAACATCGAGGCCATCCGACCGATGAAGGACGGCGTGATCGCCGACTTCACCGTCACCGAGCAGATGCTCAAGCAGTTCATCAAGATGGTCCACGAGAGCCGGCTGTTTTCGCCCAGCCCGCGCATCATCATCTGCGTGCCCTGCGGCTCGACCCAGGTCGAACGCCGCGCCATCCGCGAGTCGGCGCTGGGCGCCGGCGCCTCGCAGGTCTACCTGATCGAAGAACCGATGGCCGCGGCGATCGGCGCCGGGCTGCCGGTGTCGGAGCCCTCCGGCTCGATGGTGGTGGACATCGGCGGGGGCACGACCGAAGTAGGCGTGATCTCGCTGGGCGGCATGGTCTACAAGGGATCGGTCCGGGTCGGCGGCGACAAGTTCGACGAAGCCATCGTCAATTACATCCGCCGCAACTACGGCATGCTGATCGGCGAGCAGACGGCCGAGAACATCAAGAAGACGATCGGATCGGCCTTCCCGGGCTCCGAGGTCCGCGAGATGGAAGTGAAGGGGCGCAATCTGTCGGAAGGCATTCCGCGCGGCTTCACGGTGTCCTCCAACGAAATCCTCGAAGCGCTGACCGATCCCCTGAACCAGATCGTCTCGGCCGTGAAGATCGCCCTGGAGCAGACGCCGCCGGAGCTGGGCGCCGACATCACCGAGCGCGGCATCATGCTGACCGGTGGCGGGGCGCTGCTGCGAGACCTCGACCGCCTGCTGATGGAAGAAACCGGCCTGCCGGTTCTGGTGGCCGAAGATCCCCTCACCTGCGTGGTCCGCGGCTGCGGCATGGCCCTCGAACGCATGGACAAGCTCGGCACCATCTTCACGAGCGAGTAGCATCCGTCGCACCGCAACCCGAAGGCATCCCGGCTAGCGCCCTTGCGGCGCAGCCGACCGAACGATGGATCGCAGCCCGCCGGCGTTCTTCAACCAGGGGCCATCAGCCCACGCCCGCCTGGCATTCTTCGCCGCGCTGGCGGTCGTCCTGCTGGTCGTCGACTCGCGCCTGGGTGCGCTCGCCGCGCTGCGCCAGGGCGTCGGCACGATGCTCTACCCGCTGCAGCGGGCCCTGCTGGTGCCGCGCGACGCGCTGTCCCTGGGCCGCGAATACCTGACCGGCGTCGATCGGCTGCGCGCCGAAAACGCCGAGATGCACCGACTGGAGATCGCCAATTCGCGCGCGCTGCTGCAGGCCGAGCAGGTCGGCGCGGAGAACCAGCGCCTGCGCGAGCTGCTGGGCGCCCGCGAGCGTGCCGCGATCCCCTCGGTCATCGCCGAGGTCCTGTACGACACCCGCGACCCCTACTCGCGGCGCCTGGTGCTCGACAAGGGGCTGCAGCACGGCCTGCTGGCTGGCCAGCCGGTGATCGACGCGCGCGGCGTGATCGGCCAGATCACCCGGGTGCTGCCGCTGTCGTCCGAAGTGACGCTGCTGACCGACCGCAATGCCACGCTGCCGGTCGAACTGCAGCGCACCGGGCAGCGGGCCATCGCATTCGGCGGCGGCAACGACGGCCTGCTCGACCTGCGTTTCCTGGCCGCCAGCAGCGACATCAAGGCGGGGGACAGCGTCGTCACCTCGGGACTGGACGGGGTCTACCCGCCCGGCCTGCCGGTCGGCAAGGTGGCCCGCCTCGAGGCGCCCGGCACGTCGGGCATCTTCGGCAGGGTGCTGATCGAGCCGACCGCCGCCATCGACCGCTCCCGTCTGATGCTGGTGCTGCTGGTCGATCGCCAGGCGCTGCCGCCGCCGCCGTCCGAAGCACCGGCAGACAATCGCAAGCGCAAGCCCAAGTCGGACCCCTCATGACCCGCATCGATCCGCCATGACCCAGGTGCAGCGTACCGAGTACCTCCTGCTGCCGGCGAACCGGGCGTTCATCGCCTTCACGCTGGCGCTGGGCTTCGCACTGAACGTGCTGCCCTGGGGGCGGCTCGCCTGGGTGCCCGACTTCCTGGCGCTGGTGCTGGTGTTCTGGAATGTCCACCAGCCGCGCAAGGTCGGCATCGGCATCGCGTTCCTGTTCGGCCTGCTGATGGACATCCACGAGGCCGCCCTGCTGGGAGAACACGCGCTGTTCTACAGCCTGCTGTCGTACGGCGCGATCAGCCTGCACCGGCGCGTGCCGTGGTTCGGCGCCCTGGGGCGCATGCTGCACGTGCTGCCGCTGCTGCTGGGCGCGCAATGCGCCGCGCTGCTGGTGCGCGCGGCGGTCGGCAGCGGCTTTCCCGGCTGGAGCTTCCTGATGGCCAGCGTCAGCACCGCGCTGCTGTGGCCGCTGGCCGAAGCGCTGCTGCTGGCGCCACAGCGACGCGCCGTCGAGCGCGACGAAAACCGGCCGCTCTAGCGGCCATCCGTCATGCCGCCCGCCCCATGATCGAAGTCCGCGACGCCGAACACGAACTGCGGCGCATCCGCATCCGTCTGGGGCTCGCCTGGGTGCTGGTGCTGCTGTGCTTCGGCATGCTGCTGACGCGCTTCGTCTGGCTGCAGGTGCTGCGCCACGAAGACTTCAATGCGCAGGCCGAGGACAACCGGATCGCGCTGGTGCCGGTGCCCCCGCAGCGCGGCCTGATCTACGACCGCCATGGCGTGCTGCTGGCCGACAACCTGTCGGTCTACACCCTGGAAATCGTCCCCAACCAGGTCGGCGATCTCGAGCGCACGATCGACGACCTGGGCAAGCTGATCGAGATCGCACCGCGCGATCGTCGCCGCTTCAAACGGCTGCTCGAAGACTCTCGCAACTGGGATTCGATCCCGATCCGCACCCGCTTGAGCGATGAAGAGCTGGCCAAGTTCTCGGTCGCGAAATTCCGATTCCCCGGGGTCGAAATCCGCGCCCGTTCGGCGCGCACCTACCCGCAGGGCGAGTCCGCAGCCCATGTGATCGGCTACATCGGGCGGATCTCGGTCGAGGACAAGCGCCGCCTCGAAGAGGCCGACCGGGCCTCCAACTACGTCGGCGCCAGCCACATGGGCAAGACCGGCGTCGAACTGTCGTACGAGGAGACGCTGCACGGCACCGCGGGCGCCGAGGAGATCGAGGTCTCGGCGGGCGGGCGCACGGTGCGCTCGCTGTCGCGCACGGCCGCCCAGCCGGGCGCCAATCTGATCCTGTCGATCGACCTGAAGCTGCAGCGCCTGGTCGAAGAATGGTTCGGCGATCGACGCGGCGCGCTGGTGGCGATCGAACCGGCCACCGGCGAGATCATCGCGTTCGTGTCCAAGCCCACTTTCGATCCCAACCTGTTCGTCGACGGCATCGACCCGCCGTCGTGGCAGGCGCTGAACGAGGACCCGGACAAGCCGCTGCTCAATCGGCCGCTGCGCGGCACCTACCCGCCCGGTTCGACCTACAAGCCGTTCATGGCGATGGCGGCGCTCACCACCGGCGCCCGCGCGCCCGATACCCAGTACCCCGATCCGGGCTACTTCCAGCTCGGTGCCCACCGCTTCCGCGACTCGGTGCCCAGCGGCCACGGCAGCGTCAACCTGCACAAGTCGATCGTCGTCTCCAGCGACACCTACTACTACCGCGTCGCCTACGACATGGGCGTGGACACCATCCACGATTTCATGGTGCCCTGGGGCTTCGGCCAGCTGACCGGCATCGACCTCGAGAACGAGGTGACCGGCATCCTGCCGTCAAGCGCCTGGAAGATGCGCCGGTTCAAGCAGAAATGGCTTCCTGGCGAGACCCCGTCCATCGGAATCGGCCAGGGCGCCAACGCCTTCACGATCCTGCAGCTGGCGCACGCCACCGCGACGCTCGCCAACAACGGCATCGTGAACAAGCCTCATCTGGTGCGCTATCTCGAAGACCCGGTCACCCGCAAGCGCCAGCCCATCGAGCTGCCTGCGCCGCGGAGAATCGACCTGCGTCCCGAGCACCTCGCGCTGGTCAAGTCCGCCATGGTCGATGTCAACCGCTTCGGCACCAGCCGGGTCGCGTTCGCGGGCGCCGAATACGCCGCGGCCGGCAAGACCGGCACGGCACAGGTGATCGGCATCCGCCAGAACGAGCGCTACGACGCCCGCCGCATCGCCGAGCGGCATCGCGACCATTCGTTGTACATGGTGTTCGCGCCGGCCGAGGCGCCGCGCCTGGCGGTGGCGGTCATCGTCGAGAACGGCGGGTTCGGCGCGCAGGCGGCGGCGCCGATCGCCCGCAAGGTGCTGGACTATCACCTGCTGGGCCGCCTGCCGAAGGAGGCACCGGGGAGTGCGCGACGCGTCCCGCCGGAGGCCGAGCCAGACCTGCGCGACGTGCCCGAGAGCGTCGAGCCCGAGCCGGTACCGCCCGCCGAGGGCGCGGCCGGCGAACCGAAGCGCACGCCATGAAGGGCCTCGTGCAGCTGTGGCAGCGCGTGCGGGCGCACGTGCTGGTCTTCGATCCGATGCTGTCGCTGATCCTCGCGATGCTGGTCGGACTGAGCATCATCACGATGTACTCGGCGGCCTTCGATTTCAGCGGCCGCTTCGACGGCCATGTCCGCAACCTGCTGGTGGCGTTCGTGGTGCTCTTCGTGGCGGCCAACCTGCCGCCGAACTGGATGATGCGATCGGCGGTGCCGCTTTATGTGCTGGGCCTGCTGCTGCTGATCGCGGTGGCGCTGTTCGGCGATGTGTCCAAAGGCGCCCGGCGCTGGCTGAACCTGGGCTTCGGCCGGGTGCAGCCGTCCGAGCTGCTGAAGATCGCGATGCCGCTGATGCTGGCCTGGTATTTCCAGCGGCGCGAAGGCGCGCTGCGGTGGTTCGACTTCACGATCGCGGCGCTGCTGCTGCTGATCCCCGTAGCCCTGATCGCACGCCAGCCCGACCTGGGCACCGCGCTGCTCGTGCTGGGCGCGGGCGGCTTCGTCATCTTCCTGGCCGGACTGAGCTGGCGGGTGATCGGAGGAGTGGCGGTCGCCGCCGCGGCGGCCGCGCCGCTGATGTGGTCGCAGATGCACGACTACCAGCGCCAGCGGGTGCTCACGCTGATCGACCCCACCTCGGACCCGCTGGGCAAGGGCTTTCACATCATCCAGTCGACCATCGCGGTGGGCTCCGGCGGGGTCTGGGGCAAGGGATTCATGCAGGGCACCCAGACGCACCTGGAGTTCATCCCGGAGCGAACCACCGACTTCATCTTCGCGGTGTTCTCGGAAGAGTTCGGCCTGGTCGGCAACCTGGTGCTGCTGACCCTGTACCTGGCACTGATCGGCCGCGGCATGATCATCGCCGCCCAGGCCGCCAATGAATTCATGCGGCTGCTGGCCGGCTCGCTCACGCTGATCTTCTTCACCTATGCCTTCGTCAACATGGGCATGGTCTCGGGCATCCTGCCGGTCGTGGGCGTGCCGCTGCCGTTCATGTCCTACGGCGGCACGGCGATGGTCACGCTGGCGCTGGGCGCCGGCCTGCTGATGAGCATCCACCGCCACCGCAAATCGATGCAGAGCTGAAGGGCGGCTGTTGTGCAGCGCACAAGTTCCCGCATGAAACGCAGGGAATAGCTTGAGTGTAAGCATTGCCGCGAGCAAGCTACGCACGCTCTTCGGGGAGTAGCTTCGACGGTCTCGGATCGTCTGATGCCGTCGTCATCACGAGGTTCTCGAACCTCCGGCGGAATCGCAGTCAGCACGGTCGACTGCAAGCAAGACCGTCGCTTCAGGCACGGTCTCGACCCACGGGGTCCGTGTTCGACCTTGATCCAAACACGGGAGCCCCTATGGCCTGGTTCGGCCACGCACAACGAATTTTTGCCCCACTGGCGGTCTGCGCCGCTCTTGTCGCCACCGGCGCTCCCGCCAGGGCACAACAAACCCCCGATGTCGCTGCGATCCCCGTCTACACCCTCGAGGCCCTGCTGACCCGCGCGGCGCGCGAGAGCCCGGCGCTGAACACCAGCCGCGCGGCACAGGCGACCTCGCGCGCGGGCCTGATCACCGCCCGGGCCTATCCCAATCCCGAGCTCGCCATCGAACAGGGCCGCCTGAATGCGCGACGCGCGGGCGCCGACACCGGGTCCAACCTGGCGTTGTCCTGGGTTCAGCCCATCGAAAGCCCGTGGCTGCGTGATGCGCGGCTGCGCGGCGCCAATGCCCGGGTCGACTTTGCATTGGCCCAGACAGCCGCGCTGCAGACGAACCTGAATGCGGCGATCCGCGACGCCTTCTTCGATCAGCTCAAATTCAAGGCGCAACTGCAGGGATTGACCGAAGACCTGCAGCTGACCGAGCAGATCCGCGACCGGATCGCCGCGCGCGTGCGCATCGGCGAGGCACCCCGCTTCGACCTGCTGCGGGCCGAGAACGAAGTGGCGGGGGTGCGCAAGAACCTCGATGCCACCCGCCCCCGGATTCGCCAAGCCCAGCTCGCGCTGCGCCAGCTGGTCAGCCCGTCGCTCGAAGCCGACTTCGATCTGATTCTCACGGCCGGCGACATCCGGCCGCTGACCCAGACCGATTACCTGGCGCTCAAGTACGCGGTCGTCGAAAGCAATCCCGATGTGGTGCTCGCCCGCCAGGCCCTGATCGGCGCCGAGCGCCAGGTCGAGATCGAACGCCAGCAGGTACTGCCACGGGTCGAGCTGCGGGCGACCCACGAACGCGATCCATCGGTCAGCCTGATGCGCATCGGCGCGCAGGTGACCCTGCCGCTGCTGGACCGTCGGGAGGGCCCGATCGCCGAGGCCACCGCCGAAGTCCAGCGCGCCAGACTGGCGCTGGACGAACGCCGATTCGACTCCGATGCACGCTTCGAAGCGGCGTGGCAGGCCTACCAGGGCGCGCTGGCCCAGGAGTCGGCGATCCAGAACGGGATCCTGGAGCGCGCCCGTCAGGTCCTGCTGGTGGCCGAGGCCGCCTATCGGCTCGGTGAGCGCGGCATCATCGAATACCTCGACGCCCAGCGGCAGTTCCGCCTGGTGCGCGCCGAGCTGCTCGACGCCCGGCTGGATCTGCAACGCGCACGCTCCGACCTCGAACGACTGGCTGGACGGTGACCCGATGACCGCCGCCGCGCGTGCTGTGCGCCCGTCCCCTTCCTCATTCGCTGGAGTCCCTTCGATCATGAGTCTGCCCGCATGCCTGCGCCTGCCGAGCCTCGCCCTGCTGCTGGTGCTCGCGTCCTGTGGCAAGCCCGAGGTCAGCACGGCCCCGGCCGCCGCGGCGCCGGACCCCAATACCGTGCTGCTCGGCGAGAACCTGCAGAAGATCGTCCGGACCGGCCTGGTCGGCAGCGCCGACGTGTCGGACTCGCTGCGGGTCGCCGGGCAAGTGGGCCTGGACGAGAACCACGTCGCCAAGATCGGCGCCACCGTCACCGGACGGGTGATCGACGTCAAGGCGACAGTGGGCCAGCAGGTGCGCTCGGGACAGACGCTCGCCGTGCTCAACAGCACCGAGCTGGGCGCCGCGCAGCTGGCCTACAAGAAGGCGCGCGCCCAGGCGCAGCTGAACGAGCGCAATGTCGAGCGGGCCCGCCAGCTGTTCGCCGCCGACGTGATCGGCAGCGCCGAACTGCAGCGGCGTGAGAGCGAGCTCGACGTTGCCCGCGCCGAGCAGCAGGCGGCGGCCGACCAGTTGCGCGTGCTCGGCGTGTCGCTGGACGACATGCAGGCGCTGCATGCGCAGGGCAGCATCAACTCGATCTCGCCCGTCGTGGCGACGATCAGCGGCACGGTGATCGAGCGCAAGGTCACTCAGGGCCAGGTTGTCCAGCCCAGTGACGCGCTGTTCTCGATCGCCGATCTGTCGCGCGTGTGGGTCGTGGCGGAAGTGCCCGAGCAGCAGGCCGCCAAGGTGCGCGTGGGGCAGAGTGTCGAGATCGAGATTCCCGCGCTGGCGGCTCGGCGCATCGCGAAACTGAACTATGTCGCCGACACCGTCGACCCCCAGACCCGGACCATCACCGTGCGCAGCGAACTCGACAATCGCGACCGCTCGCTCAAGCCCGCGATGCTGGCGACCTTCCTGATCGAATCCGGGCCCGTCGCACAACTGGTGGTCCCGGTCGGGGCGGTGGTTCGCGAGAACGACGCCGACTACGTGTTCGTCGAAGTATCGGCAGGCCGCTTCAAGCTGCTCGAGACCAAGCTGGCCGCCGCGCGCGGCGGAATGCGACCGGTGGTGTCCGGACTCCAGAACGGGCAGAAGATCGTCGTCGAGGGGGCATTTCACATGAACAACGAGCGCAAGCGAAAAGAACTCGAATAGCCCCACGACTGCCTGGATCGAATCGAAAATGATTGAAACCCTTGTCCAGGGCGCGCTGCGGCAGCGGCTCGTCGTGCTGGTGATCGCGTTCGCCCTGCTGGCATTCGGATTGAATGCGGCACGCAAGCTGTCGGTCGATGCCTTCCCCGATGTCACCAACGTGCAGGTGCAGATCGCCACCGAGGTGCTCGGACGCTCACCCGAGGAAGTCGAGCGCTTCGTCACGGTGCCGCTCGAGATCGGGATGACCGGCCTGCCCGGACTGGTCGAGATGCGCTCGCTGAACAAGCCCAGCCTGTCGCTGATCACGCTGGTGTTCACCGACGCCACCAATGTCTACTTCGCCCGCCAGCTGGTGATGGAGCGCCTGCTCGAAGTCCGCGACCGGATGCCCGAAGGGGTCGTGCCGGTTCTCGGCCCGGTGTCGACCGGGCTGGGCGAGATTTACCAATACACGCTGGAGCGCCCCGACGACAGCCAGCGGGCGCTGACCCAGCAGGAGCTGGTGGCCCGGCGCATCGCGCAGGACTGGGTCGTCAGGCCCCTGCTGCGATCGACGCCCGGCGTGGCCGAGATCAACTCGCAGGGCGGCTACGTGCGCCAGTACATGGTCATGGTCAACCCCGACCGTCTTCGTCACTACGGCCTGTCGATCAAGAACGTCTACGAGGCACTGGCGCGCAACAACGCCAATGCCGGCGGGGGAGTGCTGCCGCAAGGCGCGGAGCAATACCTGATTCGCGGCGTCGGCCTGATCCGCGACCTGGACGACATCCGCCAGATCGTGCTGGCGGCCTCCGATGGCACGCCGGTCTTCATCCGCGATGTCGCCGAGGTCGCGCACGGCCATGCGGTGCGCCAGGGGGCGCTGGTCAAGAACGGGGTGACCGAATCGGTCGGCGGCATCGTGATGATGACCGCCGGGGGCAATGCCAAGGCCATCGTCTCCGAAATTCAGAAGCGTGTGACCGACATCAACAAGCGCGGCATGCTGCCAGACGGCCTGAAGATCGTCCCTTACTACGACCGCAGCGAGCTGGTGGACGCGGCTCTGGCCACCGTGATCAAGGTGCTGATCGAGGGCGTGGTCTTCGTCGTGATCGTGCTGTTCCTGTTCCTGGGCGACCTGCGCTCGTCGGTCGTCGTCGTCTCGACCCTGGTCGTCACGCCGCTGGTCACCTTCATCGTGATGAACCGGCTGGGCCTGTCGGCCAACCTGATGTCCCTGGGCGGCCTGGCGATCGCCATCGGGCTGATGGTCGACGGCTCGGTGGTGGTGGTCGAGAACGCCTTCGAGCGCCTCGGGCACAAGGCGCCCACGACCATGCAGGGTCGCGTCAGGGTGATCTTCGGCGCGGTGATGGAAGTGGCCACGCCGGTCATCTTCGGCATCGGCATCATCATCCTGGTCTTCCTGCCCCTGATGACCTTGAAGGGCATGGAGGGCAAGATGTTCGCGCCGCTGGCCTACACGATCGCGATCGCGCTGGCGGTCTCGCTGGTGCTGTCGCTGACGCTGACCCCGGTGCTCTCGTCGTTCCTGCTCAAAGGCGGCACCGAACACGAAACCTGGCTGATCCGTACGCTCAAGCGCCCGTATGTGCCGCTGCTCGAATGGGCGGTCCGCAACTCGCGCAAGACCGTCGCCGTCGCGCTGCTGGCCTTCGGCGGCGCGATCGCGCTGCTGCCCCTGCTCGGGACCGCGTTCATTCCCGAGATGAAGGAAGGTTCGGTGGTGCCTGGCATCAACCGCGTGCCGAACATCTCGCTGGACGAGTCGATCCGGATGGAACAGGAGGCGATGCGCCTGGTGATGACGGTGCCGGGCGTGAAGTCGGCGGTGTCCGGGGTCGGCCGCGGCGAGTCGCCAGCCGATCCCCAAAGCCAGAACGAATCGACGCCGATCGTCAGCCTGCTGCCGCGCGACCAGTGGCCCGCGGGCTGGACACAGGACACGATCCAGGCCGGGATCCGCGAGAAGCTGAGCGCACTGCCAGGCGTCAGCATCGTGATGGCGCAGCCGATCTCCGATCGGGTCGACGAGATGGTGACCGGCGTGCGTTCGGACGTCGCCGTCAAGATCTTCGGCTACGACCTCGATGTGCTGCGCGAGAAGGCGACCGAGGTCGCCAAGGTGGCGGGCTCGATCAAGGGCGCCCAGGACATCCGGATCGAACGGCTGACCGGCCAGCAGTACCTGACGATCGAGATCGATCGGCGCGCGATCGCCCGCTACGGGCTGAACGTGGCCGACATCAACGACCTGATCGAGTCCGCGTTCGGCGGGCGCCACGCCACCGACGTCTTCGAGGGCGAACGGCGCTTCTCCGCCGTGGTGCAGCTGCCGCCGCGCTTTCGCGGCGACGTCGAGGCCGTTCGCAACATCCTCGTGACCACCGCCGACAAGGCCAAGGTTCCGCTGTCCAGCCTGGCCAGCATCGAGGTCCGGGACGGACCGGCCCAGATCTCGCGCGAATACGGCAAGCGCCGGATCGTCGTCGGCGTCAATGTCAAGGATCGAGACCTCGGCGGCTTCGTCGCCGAACTCCAGCAGCGCGTCGACAGCCAGGTGAAACTGGGCGAAGGCTATACGTTCGAATGGGGCGGCCAGTTCGAGAACATGCAGCGGGCCCTGGGCCACCTGGCGGTGATCGTGCCGGTGACGGTGTGCGCGATCTTCTTCCTGCTTTTCCTGCTGTTCGGCTCTCTGCGATTCGCCACGCTGATCATCACTGTGCTGCCTTTTGCATCGATCGGCGGCGTGGTGGGGCTGTACGTCAGCGGCGAGTACCTGTCCGTGCCCGCCTCGGTCGGATTCATCGCGCTGTGGGGCATCGCGGTGCTCAACGGGGTGGTGCTGGTCTCGTACATCCGCGGCCTGCGCGATCGGGGCGCACCGCTGCAGCAGGCGGTGCTCGACGGCGCGCGGATGCGTTTTCGCCCGGTGATGATGACCGCGACGGTGGCGATGCTCGGACTGGTCCCGTTCCTGTTCGCCACCGGCCCGGGCTCGGAGGTTCAGCGACCGTTGGCGATCGTGGTGATCGGCGGACTGATCAGCTGCACGCTGCTGACGCTGGTCGTGCTGCCCGCGATCTACGCCTGGTTCGACAACGAGCCCGACAAGGGCGCAGCTTCGCCGGACCGGGCGACCGGGTAAAGTGTCGGGCAGTTCTCCAGACGGATCGACGAAGCGATGCCCGATACCCCACAGGTCCTGAGCACCCTGCAGCACATCGCCGCAGGGTCGCCAGCGCCGCCCGCCTGCGAGCGGATCACCGACTGGTGGCCCAGCTGGCAGTCGCTCGCGCCTGCGGCGAGCACCCCGATGGCCGTGGCGATCGTCGGCGGCGCCATTGCCGACCGTGCCGGCTGGGCCTTTGCGGCCGGCTACCAGGCCTCGCTTCGCGCCCTGCTGCGCGACCAGCCCGACTGGCTGCCGGGCACCACGATGAGCGCCTTTTGCGTCACCGAAGAAAACGGCAACCGGCCCGCCGACATCCAATGCCGACTCGAACCGGTGCCCGGCGGCCATCGGCTGTTCGGCGCGAAGCGCTGGAGCACCCTCGGCCCTGAAAGCAACCGGCTGCTGGTGGCGGTGCGCGTGCCACCGCACGATGCCGCGCGCCCGACCCTGCGCATGGTCCGAATCCGCGCCGACGCCCCCGGTGTGACGGTCATCACGATGCCGCCCACCCGCTTCGTTCCGGAGGTGCCCGCACGCCCGACTGGCGTTCGACGGCGTTGCCGTTGCCCACGAGGATGTGCTGCCGGGCGACGGCTACGAACGCTACATCAAGCCCTTTCGCACCGTCGAAGACATCCACGTGACCGCGGCCGTGCTGGCCTACCTGCTGGCCGAGGCCGGCCGGCGCGGCTGGCCCGCCAGCTGGCGCGAGCGGGCGCTGATCGCGCTGCTGGGCTTCGAGGCATTGGGCGCGCTCGATCCGGCTGCCCCGCTCACCCATCTGGCGCTCGCTGGCGCGCTGGCCGGCAGCCGCGCATTGATCGATGAAGCCGCTGCCCTGTGGCAACTCACGCCCGACGATCCCGCCAGCCAGCGCTGGACGCGCGACGCCAGCCTGTTCGGCGTGGCGTCGGGCGCCCGCCAGCAGCGCACGGTCCGCAGCACTTCGCCGACCAGTTCGGGGTCGAGCGCCGAGGTGATCTCGTCGCACAGCAGCACCGCCGGATCCATCGCCAGCGCGCGGGCGATCGCCACGCGCTGCTGCTGCCCGCCCGAGAGCTGGTCGGGATAGGCATCGAACTTTTCGCCCAGGCCGACCCGTTCGAGCAGCTGCTGCGCCCGCGCCCGCGCCGCGTCGCCACGGATCTTCTTCACCAGGCCGGGGGCCAGCATGATGTTGCGGCCCACCGTCAGGTGCGGGAACAGATTGAAGTTCTGGAAGATCATGCCCACGCGCTGGCGCAGCGCGCGCATCGCGGTGGCGTCCCCGTGCTCCAGCGGCTGCGAGTCCACGGTCAGGTGGCCCTGCTGGAATTCCTCCAGGCCGTTGATGCAGCGAAGCAGCGTGCTCTTGCCCGAGCCGCTCTTGCCGATGATCGCGATGACCTCGCCGGGCCGCACGGCCAGGTCGATGCCCTTCAGGACTTCGTTCTCGCCGAAGCGCTTGCGCAGGCCCTGGATGTCGATGATGGAGTCAGCGGCCACGTTGGAGCTTTCTTTCGAGGGATCGGCTCCAGGCCGACACCGGGTAGCACAGCACGAAGTACAGCAGTGCCACGCAGGCGTAGACGGTGAACGGCCGGAAGGTGGCGTTGGTGATCATGGTGCCCGCCTTGGTGAGCTCGACGAATCCGATCACCGAAGCCAGCGCGGTGCCCTTGATCACCTGCACCAGGAAGCCGACCGTGGGCGCGATCGCGATGCGCAGCGCCTGCGGCCCGATCACATGGCGCAGCTGTTCGCCCAGGGTCAGCGCCAGGCTGGCCGATGCCTCCCACTGCCCCTTGGGGATGGCGTTGACGCAGCCGCGCCAGATCTCGGCCAGGAAGGCGCTGGTGTACAGCGTCAGGGCCACCGCCGCCGCGGTCCAGGGCGACACGTTCAGTCCGAGCAGCGCCATTCCGAAGTAGGCCAGGAACAGCTGCATCAGCAGCGGCGTGCCCTGGAAAAGCTGCACGTAGCCGGCCACGCCGCGTTCGGCGCCCGGCAGCTTGGCGATGCGCGCCACCAGCAGCGCCATGCCGACCAGCCCGCCCCCGACGAACGCGATCAGCGACAGCGCCACCGTCCAGCGCAGCGCCAGCAGCAGATTGCGAAAGATGTCCCAGAGACTGAAGTCGACCATCGCGTTCAGCGTCCGAACAGGAATCGGGGACCAGCCCAGCGCAGCAGCTGGCGCAGCCCGATCGACAGCGCCAGGTAGAGCAGCGTGGCCACGATGTAGGACTCGAATGCCCTGAAATTTCGGCTCTGGATCAGGTTGGCGAAATAGGAGAGTTCCTGGGTGGCGATCTGCCCGCAGACCGCCGACCCCAGCATCACGATGATGATCTGGCTGACCATGGCCGGCCACACCCGCGAGAGCGCCGGAGGCAGCACCACCCGCACGAAAACCTGCGCGCGGCTCATGGCCAGGCTCAGGCCCGCTTCGACCTGCCCGCGCGGTGTGCTCTCGATGCCGGCACGCACGATTTCGGCCGCATACGCACCAAGATTGATCACCATCGCCAGCACCGAGGCGATCTCCGGCGTGAGCTTGACGCCCAGGCTGGGCAGGCCGAAATAGATGAAGAACAGCTGCACGATGAACGGCGTATTGCGGATCAGTTCCACATACACCGCCACCAGCGCGCCCAGCCAGCGCGGGCCCCAGGTGCGCGACCAGGCGCAGGCCACGCCCAGCGCCATGCCCAGCACTGCCGATACCGCGGTCAGGCCGACGGTGAACGCCACACCGCGCGCCAGCAAAGGCCACTGCGCCAGCACCGCACCGAAGTCGAATTCGATCATCGCGGCTGGCCCCGAGGCAGCGGGGCTCGGGCAGACGGCGCTCGGACGGTTACGGCGGCTGGCGTCAGCTACGCGGCTCGGGTCGCACGGCGGCTCGGCGGCGCAGCCCGCCCGTCAGTTGGGCAGATCGCCAGCCGGGCGGCCCAGCCAGCGGGTGGCCATGCGGTCGAGGTCGCCGGCGGCCTTGGCAGCGGCAATGATCTCGTTGACCTTCAGGCGCAACGCGTTTTCGCCCTTGGCCACGCCGATGAAATTGGGCGAGTCCTTGAGCACGAACTTGTACTCGGCGCCCAGGTTGGGATTGCGCGCCATCATGTTGCCGGCCACCGAGGCGCCGGTGGCGATCGCCTGCACCTGACCCGACACGAAGGCCGACACCGTGGCGTTGTTGTCCTCGAAGCGCTTGATGTCGGCGCTGGCTGGCGCAAGCTTGGTGAGCTCCATGTCTTCGATCGCGCCGCGCGTCACACCCACGGTCTTGCCGGCCAGGTCGGCCGCGCTCTTGACCGCCATGGCCTTGGGCGCGAACACCGCCTGGAAGAACGGCGAATAGGCGGCGGTGAAATCGATGACCTTCTCGCGCTCGGCGTTCTTGCCCAGCGTCGAGATGACCAGATCGGCCTTGCGGGTCTGCAGGTAGGGAATGCGGTTGGCGCTGGTCACCACCACCAGTTCCACCGCCACGCCCAGTTTGGCGCCGATGTAGTTGGCCATGTCGACATCCAGGCCGATCGGCTTCAAGTCGGTGCCGACGAAGCCATAGGGCGGGAAGTCGGTGGGAATGGCGATCTGGATCTGCTTCTTGGCCATGATGCCGTCCAGCGCCGACTGGGCGGCGGCCGGCAGGGCGATCAGCAGCGGAACCAGGGCGGCCAGGACCGGTCGCAGGAATTGGCGCCGATAGGAAGGGCGACGAATCATCGGGAGTCTCCGTAATGGAAGGTTAGGGCCTGCGGGCCTTGCCGCGGACCCGATTCGGGGGTGAGCGCAAGCCGCTGAACAGGCGCCCACGCGCAGGCTGCTCAATGGCCAGATCGGATTGCAAATCTTGTGCCACCCGCGTGCGCGCCACGCGGGTGCGAATCCGGCTGACCCGCAGCCGATGCGATCCCGGGCGACGTGCTCACGGGCGTTGCACCTGCGGTCGCGCTCCCCCCCACGGGCGACAGCGCTGTGCGCCTCGATCAGGGCCTGTTCACACGATGGGCCTAATCGCCCGCCACCTTCAGCATCAGCTTGCCGATGTGCTCGGAGGACTCCATCGTGCGATGGGCTTCGGCCGCGGCAGCGAGGTCGAAGACCTTGTTGATCACCGGCAGCATGCGGCCGGCCGCCAGGTGGGGCCAGATCTTGGCCAGCAGTTCGCCGGCCAGCCGGGCCTTGTCCGCGGCCGGGCGCGCGCGCAGCGTCGAGCCGGTGAAGGTGAGCCGCTTGAGCATCAGCGGCATCCAGTCGACATCGACCTTGGACGGCTGCAGAAACGCGATCTGGACCAGCCGGCCCTCGAGCGCCAGGCACTTCAGGTTGCGCGCGATGTAGTCGCCCCCGACCATGTCGAGGATCTCGTTGACGCCCTTGCCGCCGGTGAGCCGGCTGATCTCGGCGACGAAATCGTGGGTGCGGTAGTTGATCGCGTGATCGGCGCCCAGGTCCTGCACGCAGGCCCGCGCCTTGTCGTCGTTGCCAACCGTGACATACACGGTGGCGCCCCAGGCCTTGGCCATCTGGATGGCCGTGGTGCCGATGCCCGACGAACCGCCGTGGATCAGCAAGGTTTCGCCGGCGGCCAGCCGGCCGCGCTCGAATACATTGGCCCAGACGGTGAAGTACGTCTCGGGCAGCGCCGCGGCCTGCAGCATCGACAGCCCCGCAGGCACCGGCAGCACCTGGCCGGCGGGCACCGCGACGAACTCCGCGTATCCGCCGCCGTTGGTCAGCGCGCAGACCTTGTCGCCCGCTTTCCACTGCGTGACGCCGGCGCCCACGGCCACCACTTCACCGGACACCTCCAGGCCTAACAGCGGCGAGGAGCCGGGCGGCGGCGGGTAGTTGCCGCTGCGCTGGAGTACATCGGGCCGGTTGACGCCGGCATAGGCCACGCGGATCAGCACCTCGTCGGCGCCGGGCACCGGCAGCGGGCCCTGGTTCACCACCAGCACGTCGGGCGCGCCGCCCTTGCCATGATCGATGAAGCGCATCTGGGCCGGCAGCGCGGTGGTGTTGGGCATGCTCATTCGGGACTCCTGGAGAGGAACTCTATACTTGCGGGTTGGATCAGCCCTCAAGCATATCGGAGTAAGAACTCATGAGTTCGGTGTTGGTATTCGAGCCGGGAGGCTATGCCTTCCAGCGGGGCGGCGTGCCCTATTCGGCAGGCGTCATCGCGATGCCCGGCTTCGCCATCGTGCGCACACGCTTCATGCGCCCGCTGCCGGTCAATCAGGCGTTCAATGCCATCGCCGGGCACCTGAAGTCTCAGGGCCGCCCGCTGGCCGCGCTGTGCGGCGCCGAACTGCGCTCGCCGCAGCCGTTCAGCCTGGACGGCTTTCGCGAGTTCAACGCCGGTTATGTGTCGGTGCTCGAGAACTGGGGCCTGTACAAGGACGGCATCAATCCGGTCGCACGCAGCAACGTCTGCCCGGCCTTCGACGCACCGGCCGAACCCTGCTTCCATGCCTTCAGCTATACGGTGCCGGTGGGCAACGGCGCCGGCACGCCCGCCAGCGCGAGCGCGCCTCGCACTTTCGTGATCGCCGGCAGCGGCGAATGGCCCGAGGACCAGCCCTTCCCCGAGAGCATCGTCGCGCGCGGCGACGTCTCGCCGCAGGGCATGGCGCGCAAGGTCGAGTACGTGCTGCGCACGATGCGCGAGCGCGCCGCGGCGCTGAATGCCGACTGGTCGATGATCACCGCCACCCAGATCTACACGGTGCACGACTTCCACGGCCTGCTTGCCACCCACTTCGCGGTGGCTGGCCTGACCGCTGGCGGGCTCACCTGGCATGTCTGCCGCCCGCCGATCCTCGAACTCGAATTCGAGATGGACCTGCGCAGCGTGGCCACCGAGCGCATGCTGCTGGTGCGCTGATGAAGACGTCCGACTCGCAAGACCTGCCCTCAGGTACGGCATCGGCCAGTGCCGATGCGCCGGCGCCCGACGGGCCGGCGGTGCCCGAGGGCTTCATCGTCATGCGCATGCCGGCCAATCCGTTCATCGACGGCATCGGCCCTTTGTACGGGCGCCTCGAAGACGACCACTTCGTCATGGGCATCCGGGTCGAGCAGCGCCACTGCAACCCGGGCGGCACCTGCCACGGCGGCATGGTCATGACGCTGTCCGACATGCTGCTGCTGATGGGCAGCAACATCGAAGGCCGGGTCAACCGCTACTTCACCACGGTCAACGTCACCTGCGACTTCATCGCGCCCGCGCCGATGGGCTCGTGGATCGAGGGCCGCATGCAGGTGCTGCGGGTGGCCCGCAGCCTGGTGTTCGCGCAGGGACTGTTCACCATCGGCGACATCGTGGTCGCCCGCTGCAGCGGCATCTTGAAGCCGGTCAGCGAGCCCGACCCGCGCTACGACGGGCGGCGCTACTTCGAGGGCTGACGCGACTTCGATTGCTGAGCCGCCGCCGGGCGCCGCCGGCCGCGCCAGACCAGCCCCAGCAGCCCGGCAGCCGCCAGCCCCAGCGGCGCCGGCGCACTCACGTCGGTCGATGCCTGCCCCGCCACCACCACCTCCGGGTAGTCGTACCCATTGGCCGACACCAGCTGCCATTCTCCGATGTAGGGCGAACCGTCGGGGTTGAAGAAGTTCACGCCGGCCAGCACCGCGGTATGGCTGAAGTCCGAATAGACACCCAGCTCGAGGTCGCCCACATCAAGCAGATCCCAGGTGGTGTTGTAGCTGGTCAACAGGCCGAGCATGATGGGCACCGATATGCCTTCTGCCATGGCCATCGGGGTGCCGAACACGCCAGCCTTGTCGACGACTTCCGTCTGTTGATACTCAGAATGGATGGCGAAACTCTCGGCGCTCACCAGTGTGCCTCCCGGACCTGGCCAGGGGTCATATGCCGCCCGCTGTACGTCGCTCGGATGCGCGAGAAACGGAATCGTGGACGACCCGAAAGTTTGGGCCACGCTGTCGGTGTTGGCGCGGGTATAGGGATCGGTCCATTTGACAAACACTTCAGCCCAGGAAAAGCCGGCATAGAACAAACTGTTGTGTCCGAAATCGACACCGGACATCGACCTGAATTCCTGCTGCAGCGTGCCGTCGGTGCGCCAACCAAAGCTGATGAAGCCCGACAAGGGCCTGTGGTTTACATCCCGCACCGTCACGGTGTCGTTGATGTATGCGACTGAAGCGCCCCGTGCCTGAACAAACATGCTTCCCCACGGCAGGTTGCCTCTGACGGAGGCCGACGACGACAAGGACACGGTGCCGGCCAGGTTGGTTCCGACGACATGGTCGATCGTCACGGTATTCTGGCCATAGTCCTGGCCGGGCGCGACCAATGTTCGAGAGGTACTCGTCGCACCGTCCAGGCTCCAGGACTGTTCGCCGTACGGGGTTCTCATCCGGACTTCCGAGTGCCAGCTCGACGGCTGGCCCATCGGAACATTGCCCAGCGACGTGGAGATCACACCCGCCTGCGCGGCGCCGCCCGATACGGCGGCCCCCACCCAGAGCGCCAGCAGGGTCGCCTGGCATCGGCGGGTGGAAAGATTTCGGTGGAACAGTCGACGGGTCATGGCAGCCTCACGAATCAGCAGATGGTGAGGTTGTATCGCGCGCACTGTTATGCGGCGGTTATGGGCTGTCCAGCGGCCCCAGCACCAGCCGGTTGATCGGGTTGCCGTTCAGGAATCCCTCGCGAATGCCGGCCCCTGCGCCGGGCAATCGGGCGGTCTGGAGCCAGCGCCGCGCCCGCTCGTGGCAGCGAACGGCCCCTTCATGGTCGCCGCCCCCCTCCATCACCCGTGCCAGCGTCCACCAGGCCGCCGGCGGATAGGTGCCTGCCAGCAGGCCGCGGGGCCATTCGCGCTGCACTCGGCGGGCACGAGTCAGCAGGCCAGGGTCGCCCCGTGCCACCGCGCGCTCCAGCCACAGCAGTTCCAGGCTGCGGGCGGCGCCGTGCGCCTTGCGCTGACCACACTCGGCGATCAGCGCTTCCAGCGTGGCCAGCGCAGTCTCGTCGGGCTCCCAATCCGCCCATTCCCGATAGATGCGCGGCGTCAGGCGCAGCTCGGGTTCGGTGCGGCCCAGTGCCTCGAGGCGACGCAGATCCTCATCGAGCGCGGCCCCCTGATGGCGCGCAAGCCGAAGACGGGTCAGCAGCAGCGTCACCTGGATCGCCGGCATGACCCGGTCGATGGCAATCTGGCTCAGACGAAGGCTCAGCCGCTCGATGCGCGACGCATCGCCCAACCAGAGGCTGACTCCCGCCAGGGCCGCAACCGCGATCAGGCCGATCTCGGGACTGCTTCGCGCGGCGGACGCCTCGATGACGTCCTCCAGCAGCGAAACCGCCTCGTTCAGCCGGCCACGCTGCGCCATCTGGCGGGCCAGATAGATCGCGTTGGTCTGGCTCTTGTCGCTGTCGACCCCCATGGCCAGGTAGCGCCGGCGCGCCTCGGCCGACGCCTGATACGCCAGCCGGCTGTCACCGATCTGGGCCGCGAGCGCCGCCTGATTGGACAGCAGCTGGGCGAATTCGGTCGCATCGCCCCATTCCCGCGCATCGGCCACCGCCATCGACTGCCAGTGCAGGGCCTCGACGTGGCGGCGGGCGAGGTGCAAGGCGTTGGCCAACGCAGCCTTGGCACGCAGGGCACGCAAGGGCTCGGTAAACCCGGGCATATTTTGATGCGCCGACTGCAGCCGGCCGATCGCCTCGGCTGTCCGCCCGGCCATGGCCAAGGCTCTGCCGGTCAGCACCGTCGCCTCGAACCACTCGGGGCTGGCCGGTTCGGCAAGCGCCATGGCCTTGTCACCCGCGGCCAGCGCCTGCACCGGTCGAATCTGCAGGAGTAGAGCATCCCCGAGCATCGCCTGAAGCCGCGAGCGCCGTGCCGGATGCTTTTCACGAATCAGCCATCGATGAAGCGTTTCCAGAACCGACTCGGCGCCAAGCCGCAGCATGCGGGCAGACAAGCCCTGGCATCGGGCATCGAATTGGGCCGCCTCGTCGCCCGCCTGACCGGCAGCCGCCTGAGCCCGATCCAGCAGATCCTCCCAAGCCTCCAGACGCCCGGCAAGGCGCGCCTGCCGGGCCGCCGCGCACCACGCAACATGCGCCTGCGGCCAGACGCCAGCCCCCTCCCAGTGCGCCGCCAGCCGATGCGGCGCCACGTCGTCATGCTGGGCCAGTTGACGCGCGAGGGCCAGGTTCAATGCCTGTCGCGCGGGTGGCGGCATCGCGGCCAGCACCGAGTCGCGAACCAGATCATGGGCAATGCCTTCACCTTGGGTCAGCTGCACCGCATCCAGCTCGCTCCAGGCTTGAGCCAGCGTCGTCAGGGGCAGCTCCAGGGCGCCCGACAGGATAGCCATCGGCAGTGGATGGTCCGTCAGCGCAAGCAGGCGAAGCAGATCGCGCGCCGGGGCTGGCAAGGTCTCGAGACGCCAGCGATCTGGGTTCGCACCGCAGGCGGGATTGGCGGCGGCTCATCGTCGGTGATCGTGCTGGGTATCAGCGACTTGAGCGTCTCGAGCGTGAAGAAGGGATGGCCGCCGGCGTGCCGGATGAGACTGTCCGCCAGATCGGCGCGGCGGCGCAAATGCGCCGGAAGCTCGAGCGATTCGAGCAGCACGAGCACCTCGTCCCGGCTCAATGGCGACAGCACGATCAACTCCGCCAGCCCGCCCTCGAGCAGGCACTGCTCCAACGCGGTCGCCGCGCCTTCGGCGGACCGGGCGGTGAAGCACCAGCGCAAGCCCTGGATCGATCCGTCGGACAACAACCATCGGATCACCTCGAGCGACGCGTCGTCGGCATGATGCCCATCGTCCAGGCAGATATGCGCCAGCCATCGCGCCACGGCGGCTTGCAGGGCAGAGCAGCCTGCCAGAGGATGGTCTGATGCGCGGGCGACGAGGGCGCTGCCCCAGAGTCGGCAGCAATCTGGCGAGCTCCGGCCTCGCGGCGTCGTCCACCATCGGCACGAAACGCTCGAACGCCGCGGCCAGCAAAGCCGCGGTCGCCGCATACGGCATGCTGGACCCGCTGGCCCGCAATCCGACCCACAAGGATCCCGGCCGGTCGGCCAGAAACGCCTCGGCCAATCGGCTCTTGCCGATGCCACTCTCGCCGCGGATCACCACTGCGCGGCCGTCGTGCCAGGCCTGGGCCATCACCTGAAGGCACTCCTCACGGCCCACCAGCCGCGGCGGGCGCGACAACGATACCGGCAGCGGTGCCAGCAGGCCCGAAGGGGCCGTGGCGGCCCGTTCGACCAGCGCCAGCAGCGCCTGGGTCTCGGGCGCCGGGCGCACGCCGATCTCGCGGCACACCTCGCGCTCGAAACGGTCGAAGGCAGCGATCGCGGCGCTGCGGTCGCCGCGCAGGTAGTGCAGGCGGATCAGGCGCCGCCAGCCGTGTTCCAGGGTCGGCTGGCAGGCGACGATCCGTTCGGCGATGACCAATGCGGCGGCGAGCTCGCCGCGCACCTCGAGCCGCGCGGCGTCGCCGGACCACTGCTCGGCGCGGCGCCGTCCCAGCACCTGCCGCTGCCCGGTCAGCCAGCTCTCGAAGGCCTCGAGATCGCCGTAGTCGAACCCGCCCAGGAGCTCTTCATCGTCTGTGCCCGGCGCGAGCAGGTCGGCGCGCACGCCGGGTGCCAGGCGCAGCACGGCTCCGGACTCCACCAGCGGGTGGCCGATGGCCTGGCGCAGCTTGAAGATCCGCTGGCGCAGGGTGGTATTGGCGCTGCGCAAGGCCGCGTCGGGCCAGATCCAGGCCGCCACCCGATCGCGCGGCTGCTGCGCCGACAACGCCAGCAGGCTGAGCCAGGCGGCGTCGACGCGCGCCAGCCAGCCTTCGCCCGCCGGCCCCCGCCAGTGGGGCCGCCCGGTCAGGAAAATGTCCACGATCGCAGGCACGACAGCGTTCATCAGAAATGGCAGGAAGGCAGGCCTGCACGTTTCTATCCGCGAGGCGATGGTTCGTCAAACCGGAGAACCGGTCCGCGAAATCCAGGCGCTGGGCCTCCTGCCGCCTTGCCTCACGGGGGGCCTGTGTTCGGCAGGCGCATGCTCGATCCGGCGCGCCGTCCAGTCCGGGCCGCGGCCCGGACCCGGCGACACTAGCTGCGGCTGCTGCCCAGCCCCTTACCGCCACGCATCTTCTCGAGAAACGCCCCAAGGATGCCCTTGGGCATGAAGATGATGAACAGGATCAGCAGCAGGCCATAGATGGTCGTGTCCACTCCCAGCACATCGTTGCCGATCATCACTCGCAAGCCTTCGGAGAGCACCAGCAGGAAGATCGCGCCCACCGTGGGGCCGAGCATCACGAACATGCCACCGGCGATCACACCGAACACCATCTGCAGCGAAATGCCGATGCCCGACACTGTCTCGGGGTTCACGTAAAGCTGGTACTGCGCATACAGCACGCCGCCCAGGCAGGTCATGGCCGCCGACAGCAGCGTCACCGAGAGCTTGGCACGCGAGACATTGATGCCGATCGACGCGGCAGCGTCTTCTTCCTCGCTGATCGCCTCGAGCGCGAGCCGGTTCATGCTGCGATCGACGCGGTGCCAGACGAACAGCGCGACCAGCCAGCAGCCCAGCATCAGGTAGAACCAGGTCACTTTGCTGGAGAACTGCAGCGCCGACAGCGACCAGGTGGCACCCTCGGCCAGCGCTCCTTTGGGCGTGATGCCCAGCGAGCCGCCGGTGTAGTCCCGCAGGCCGACGATGATCAGCCGAGTGACTTCCGACAGCGCCAGCGTCACCAGCGCGAAATAATGGCCGACGATCTTGAAGCGGAAGCACGGATAGCCGATGAGCACGGCCACGATCAGCGTGATCGCCAGCGCCACCACGGCGCCGATCCAGGGCGAAATTCCGTACAGATTCCAGAGCAGCACCACCGTGTAGGCGCCGATGCCAAGGAACGCCCCGTGACCGAAGCTCACCAGACCCAGGCGGCCCATGATGGCCCAGCTGGTGTAGATGAACGACCACAGCAGCGCCATCACCATCAGGTGCAGCGGATAGTTGCCCACACCGGTCAGGGGAATCAGCAGCGCGAGTGCCAGCAGCACCAAAGCGAAATTGCGCATGGTCACCGCCGCTTCGACAGAAGCCCTTCGGGCTTCCAGAACATCGTGATGATGAAGAACACGAACGCGATCACGTATCCCCACTCCAGCTGCAGGAAGAAGCCGCCCACCGAGATGAACTGGGCGAACACGAACGCCGCGACAAAACCGCCCACCAGATTGCCCAGCCCGCCCAGCACGCAGATCAGGAACGTGAGCGGCCCGAACGACAGGCCGATGGCCGGATGCACGTCGTACTGCAGCACCAGCAGGCAGGCCGCAAGACCGGCCATCGCGCCGCCCATCGCCGAGGTCAGCAGATACACCTTGCCGGGATTCACGCCCATCAGCGGCATGATCGAACGGTCCTGGCTGATCGCCCGGATGGCGGTGCCCATGTAGGTCCGGTTCAGGAACAGGTAGGTGGCCGCGATCGCCACCGCCGCCACCACGAACGCGACCATCCGCGACAGCGAAAAGCTCATCTCGCCGATGTTGATGCCGGGCAGACGCACGCCGATGTTGCGGAACTCGACGCCGAACGCCACGGTGGCCACCGCCTGCAGCAGGAACAGCACGCCGCCGGTGACCAGCAGCTGGTTGATCGGTTCGGCGTTGAGCACCGGGCGCACGATGAAATGGTGCATCGCCGCCCCGAGCACCGCGACGAACGCGATGCCGATCACGAACGCGAGCATCAGCGGCACGCCGTGCGCCGAATGCAGCCACCAGATCGCATACATGCCGACCATGATCAGTTCGGCATAACAGATCCAGACCACGTCGATCACGCCGAAGATCAGGTTCAGGCCCAGCGACAGCAGCGCGAGCAGGCCCCCGAGCAGCAGGCCGTTGAGCACTGCCTCGAGGAGGAATACGTCGAAAATCTCGCTCACGCGTGGGTCTCCGCTTAGACGCCCAGATAGGCGCGTCGGATGTCGTCGCTGGCCAGCAGTTCGGCGGCCGGCCCGCTGGCGCGAATGCGCCCGGTCTCGAGCAGATACGCCCGATCAACCACCTTGAGCACCTGCTGCACGTTCTGTTCGACGATCAGCACGGTGTAACCCTCGGCGCTCATCTTGCGGATGACTTCGAAGATCGACTGCACCACCACCGGCGCAAGTCCCGCTGAGGGTTCGTCCAGCAGCAGCAGCTTCGGGCCGCTCATCAGCGCGCGCCCGATCGCGCACATCTGCTGCTCGCCGCCCGACATCGTGCCGGCCATCTGCAGGCGCCGCTCCTTCATGCGCGGAAACAGCGCATAGACCATTTCCAGACGCTCGGCGAATTTCGCTCGAGCCGCCGGCAGGTAGGCGCCCATCTTCAGGTTGTCCTCGACCGTGAGCCGGGGAAACAGCCGGCGGCCCTCGGGCACCTGCGCGATCCCCAGCGAAATGACCTCATGGGCCGGCAGCTCGTTGTAGCGCCGCCTCCATCAGGAGTTCGCCCGAGCGGATCTCGATCAGCTTGGAGATCAGGCGCAGCATCGTCGTCTTGCCGGCGCCGTTGGGGCCGATCACCGCGACCGATTCGCCGGCCCGGACCTCGAGCGACACGTCGAACAGTGCCTGGAACGTGCCGTACCCGGCCGAGACATTCTTCAGTTGCAGCATCGGTTTCATACGCCGCGCGCCTTCACCTGCTGTTGGACCGCATCGGCATCGGTGCCGAGATAAACCTCGATCACCTTCGGGTCGTGGGCGATCTCGGTGGGCTTGCCCTGCGAGATCAGCTCGCCATGGTCGAGCACGATGCACCGGTCGATCACCCGCATCAGCACGCCCATGATGTGTTCGACCCAGATGATCGTGATGCCGCGATCGTCGCGGATGCGCCGCAGCATGTCGGCCGCCTGATTCATCTCGGTCTCATCGAGACCGCCCAGACTCTCGTCGGCCAGCAGCACCTTCGGGTGCGTGGCCAGCGCACGCGCCATCTCGAGCTTCTTCAGGC
>JADJVQ010000034.1 GCA_016710525.1 Burkholderiaceae bacterium | reverse complement strand
GATGTCCTGCGGGCCCTGCAGCCGCCATGCCGCCGGATCGATGGGCAGGACCGTGCCGGTCTGCCGCGCAAAGTCGAAGGCGACGAACGCGTGCTCGAATCGCTTGATCGGATCGGGTTCGCCCGGCCGGTCACGTTCGCCCTTCACCACGAACTGGGTGCCTCCGGGCGAAAACGCAAGCATGGGCTTTTCGGCCGCGTAGTAGCGCTGCAGCTGATCCAGCACCGCGGTGCTGTTGAGCGTGTAGCGATGCACAGCCAGCGTTTTGACATCCAGCACCGCCTTCCCGTACACCGACAACCAGCGCCCGCCGGACAGTTCGTGTGGCTGGCCCTCGCGATTCGCCAGGCCGACGATCGCGATCGGGCCTGGCTGGCCTTGCGGCGCATCCAGCCACTGCCACTGGGTGCGTGCGCTCAGGCGGGGCGCCAGTTCGATCACCTGAGGCTGACCGTCGGTTTCGATCAGCAGGAAGGCTCCGGTTTCCAGCAGCAGCAGGGCAGGCTGGGGAGCATCGGCGAGCACGCGAACCTCCCACCACGGACCGCCGCGATCGGGACGGGTGCCCGGCAGTTCGATCGCCTGGCCCTTGTGCAGGACGCGATACGTGCTCAGCTGGGTTCGTTTGAACGGATTGGCCGAGGTGTTGGGGAACCCGCCCGCACCGATCTTGCGCTCGAGCGTCTCGATCGTGAACGGACCGGCCGTCAGCGCCTGGGCCGCGGCGCCCGGGCCGAACACACCGGCCAGCCAGGTGAGGAACATGAATTGTCGGATGGCTCGGGTCATCGGGTCAGGATGAATCGTTCGATCCTACCGCGTCAATGCGGGCGGGCCGCGGTCCTGGCCGTGTCGATCGCATGCCGATGCTCCTCTTGCAGGCGTTGCCAGTCTCTGTTTTCCGGTCCGGCTGGTGGCCCGGCCGGCAGCCGATGCACCGGCACTGGCTGCCGGTCGGCACGCATCGCATCGGCCTTGGGTTGCCACTTCAGGCAGGACAGGCCCAGGGCGGCCAGCAGAGCCACTGCCACTGCGGCGGCCCCGGGCGAGCTCAGGCGTGCCAGGGCGCCGGAATTCGCGCTGCCGCCGGCCGCGACGCCGCCGCCCGGCGGCCGGACCCGACGCAGGATCAGTCGCCATGCGTCGACCTCGGGCACCCGTGCCGGCCAGACGTGACGCGACGTCTCGTAGTCGAAGAACTGGCGCAGGAAGTCCAGAAACTGCGCATCGCTGGCGTAGTGTCGAATCGATTCGTTCTCGCCGTACTCGGTGTGCTCGTAGCGACGACCGTCGAAGCGGATGTTCGAACCGCCTTCCTTGTGGGCTGTCGCCAAGGTGGCGCCGTCGCGCATCGCCTGCAGAATGGAATGCTGCATGGTGGCAATCTGACCGAGCGGCACTTCGGCGGCACGCCAGGCGCCGGCCAGCGCCTGGAGGCGCGAAGCCGATCCCTCGCCGGGCTGCGGCCCGGGCAAGATCCGCAGCCCGTGCGTCCACACGCCGATCCAGGCCTGCGCGTGGCGCAGCAGCGCCTGTTCGTCGGCACGCGCTTCATGCGCAAACACCGCCACGTCCAATCGGAAGCCGTTGCCCCGCGCCAGCACGCTGACCAGCGTGAGCGTCAGCCGGTACTGAAGGGTGCCGCAGCGGAGCACCGCGGAGCGGATGGGATCATCCACGTTGTCCACCGGCGCGAACACCGCATCGGTATTGCGCTCGAGTTGCGCCTGAACGTCCTGCGGCGCGCGCGAGTCGATGATATGCAGCGCCAGCACGGCGATGGGCGATGCGGGCATGGGAGGTGCCGTTGGCAATGGGGCCATCGGAGAGGGCGGCCCTGCGGCTCAGCGTGCGGGCCGCAACAACCCGGCGAGCCGCGCAAGGGCCGGGTCCGAGGGGGTGCGGCGCAATTGCATCTCGACCAGCTGGCGCAGGCCCTGGCCGTTCTGGGCTTGCACGGCCTGCCAGTCGGCGCCTCGTTCGATCAGCAGCGCCGTGGCCGTCCAGTTCTGGTGATACGACGCCCAGTGCACCGCGCCGCTGCCGGCCATGTCGACGGCGCGCAGGTTCGCGCCCCGCTCGAGGAGCAGCGGCAGCACCTCGGCATGGGTGCGCAGCTCGAGAGCGGCAAACCACGCGGGCTGGGTGGCGCTGCGCAAGTTGGGGTCGGCACCGGCCTGAAGCAGCAACCGCACGGGTTCCGTGCCAGCGATCCGGCTGACGCGAATCGCGGACTCCAGCGGCGCTTCCCCGGTGCTGCTCGCGCCCGGCTTCAAGCCGGCCTGAAGCAGCGCGCGCAGGGGGTCCAGGCCGGTGGGATCGCGTTCGAGCAGGCGAATCGCGGCCACCAGCGCCGCCGCATCATTGAGGCGGCCGGAGCGATCGGCCGCGATACGGCCCACGGCCACCGCATCGCGTGCGGCGATGGCGGCCTCCAGTCCTTGTTGAGCGACCGGATCCGGCCGTCCCCAATCGTCGGCCGAGACGCCCGCGTGCCAGGCGACACCGCGTGCCAGCAGCACGCCGGCGGCCAGGATGAGCACTGGCAATGCGGCGAGTCCGATGGCCAGTGCCCGCGACCACGCCCAGGGCCCGCGCAGGTACAGCAGCACCACGCCGCCCAGCAGCAGCGCGGGCAACATGAAGAATCCCACGACCGACACGACCGGGGTGTGCGAAGGCTTGGCGGCCGCCAGCCCCAGCACGAACCAGAGGCCCAGGGCGGCCACATTCAAGAGCATCAGCAGGGCAAAGAGAATCCGGCTCATCGTGTGCTGCGGCAACGCAGTTCAGGGCCCGGCCGTGCGTGACCGGCAGGCTTGGGGCGCGACAGGGGGGTGGCGAGTGGCCATCAGGCGGGTCCTTCCATGCCTCGACTTTGGCGGGCGCCTGTATCGGACCGACTTCAACGCGGCGGGTGCCGGGTTTCGTTTGTTGCGCCCAGACCGGGGCGGGGGCCGGCACCGTGCCGAGACAGTGGACTGTCGGATCTATCGCACGGCCCGGCGCCACGCCCAGCGCACAAGCGCTGCGATGCAAACCGGTACCCAGAGAAGCGCTACTGGCGGATAGGTCCGCTCGGCGCTCAGGCGGGCGCGGAACCGGTCAGTCATCGGGTTCTCTCCGGCCCAGACGGTTCTCTGCGATCCGATTTCGAGGCTCAGTGCCGCAGATTCACAGTCTGCCGCACGATCGTACTCAGTGAATTCGCTGATCTCATCCGTTCTCGGGCCGGACGTTGCGGCATTGCTCAGAGTCCTGGATCGGCTCGGAAACTCGTAGATCTTGCGCAGGTAGACGATGCTGGTTTTCGCCCCCTGGCGGCTGATCGATCCTCCTTGACACGAAGCGTTCTTCAGGACACCCACCACTGGGACCGGATGGACGATCTGATGGGCAAGGAAGTAATAGCCATACAGAAGCGCGCAAACGATGACCGGGACTAGCAGCACGATCCAGATCACGCGTGGCAGTTGCTTTCTTCGCAGCTGCGGGTCCGAGCGTGTCGCGGTCGAGAAATTAGGCAAAGCGTGCTCCCCGACAGCTCGTCGGAATCAAGCTGCTGGGGGAGATTGTCAATCATTGATCGGATCTCGGGGAAGTTCGCGCATAAAGGTTTCGCGCCCGAATTTCTGGATGCCGGCTACCCTGCGTGGCGCTCGCCTACCCGGCTGCGCTCGAATCGACCGCGCCCCCTGTAAAGTTCGGCCAGCCCCCCAAATTTCAGGAGTCGTCATGCAGGTCCAACGTACTGTCTTCCGCGAAGACCATGAAATGTTCCGCACCACGGTGCGCCGCTTCCTCGAGCGCGAGGCGGTGCCGCACATGGCCGACTGGAATCGGGCCGGCCGGGTCGACCGCGAACTGTGGCGCAAGGCCGGACGCGAAGGCCTGTTGTGTCCGACCATGCCCGGCGAATATGGCGGTGGCGACGGCGACTTCGGCCATGCCGCGGTGCTGGCCGAGGAGACGGCCTATCTCGGGCTGAACGGCATCAGCTTCGGCATGCACTCGGACATCATCGCGCCCTACATCCAGCGCCTGGGCAGCGATGCGCAGAAGCGGCACTGGCTGCCGCGCGCGGCCAGCGGCGAGACGATGCTGGCCATCGCGATGACCGAACCGGGCACCGGCAGCGACCTGAAAGGCGTGCGGACCACCGCTCGTCGCGACGGCGACGAGTACGTGATCAACGGCGCGAAGACCTTCATCAGCAATGGCCTGCAGTGCGACCTCGTGATCGTGGTGTGCAAGACGGATCCCAACCTGACCGGCTCGAAGGCGATGAGCCTGCTCCTGGTGGAGGCCGACCGACCGGGCTTTCGGCGCGGCCGCAAGCTCGACAAGGTCGGCCAGCAGGCGGCCGATACCGCGGAGATGTTCTTCGACGATGTGCGGGTGCCCGCGACCAACCTGCTGGGCGAAGAAGGCAAGGGCATGTACGCGCTGATGCAGGAACTGCCCCAGGAGCGCTTCATGATCGCGGTGGGCGCGGCCGCGGCCTACGAGGCCACCCTGCAGCACACGATCGATTACGTGAAGGAGCGCCGTGCCTTCGGCCAGACGGTGTGGGACTTCCAGAACACCAAGTTCAAGCTGGCCGACATGAAGGCGCAGTGCACCGCCGTGCGCCTGATGATCGATCACTATCTGGCCGAGCATCTGCGCCGTCGCCTGACGCTGGAGGAGGCCGCGATCGCCAAGCTGTATTCGACCGAGTCGCTGGGCAGCGCGCTGGACACGATGGTCCAGCTGCACGGCGGCTATGGCTACATGCTGGAGTACCCGGTGGCGCGCGCCTTCGTCGACTATCGGGTCAACCGCATCTATGGCGGAACCAGCGAGGTGCAGCGCGAGCTGATCGCCCGCAAGCTGTGAGCCGCCGGCAGGCGCGCGCCCGCCGCCTACTCGGCGAGAGTCGCTGTCCACCCGCGGCCCCCGCCCCCCCCCGCCCCCCCCCCCCCCCCCCCCCCCCCCCCCCCCCCCCATGAGATGCCGGTGATGCCACCCGACAGCAATCGATTCAACGAACGCCGGGTGCTGGCGTGGATGTGCGCGATCATCTTCGTCAACCAGCTCGGCTTCGGGGCGGTCATTCCCGTGCTGCCGCTGTACGCCAGTTCCTTCGGCGTGTCGGTCTCGGCCATCGGCGCCACTGTCGCCGTCTTCGGCGCGGCGCGTTTCGTCAGCGCGGTGCCCGCGGGGCGCATGGCCGACCGTCTCGGGCGCCGACCGGCGCTCGCCCTGGGCGGGCTGCTCGGCGTGCTCGGCAATGTCTGGTCGGCCTACGCTGGCGCCTTCCCCGAATTCCTGCTGGCCCGCTTCGTGGCCGGCCTGAGTGCCGGCGTGGTGGTGACGATCGGCTCGGTGGTGCTGGCCGACATCAGCACGCCCGCGCGCCGTGGCCGCATGATGGCCGTGTACCAGGGATGTTTCCTGTTCGCGGTCGGGGTCGGGCCGTTTCCGGGCGGCATGCTCGCCGAGCGCTATGGGCTGGGCACTCCGTTCATCGCCAATGCGCTGGCCGCGCTCATCGTCGGGGCGATCGCCTGGTTCCTGGTGCCCGAGACCCGCGAATATGCATCGGGCCGCGACGCAGGACCCTCTCGCCCGCCGCTGTTTCGCGAGCAGCTGCGGCTGATGACCACCAAGGTGGGATTCATGCTGGTCTGCCTGATGGGTTTCATGCATGCGATCGTGCGCACGGGCGGGCTCTTCAATGTGGTGCCGCTGGTCGCGGCGCAAAGCCTGGGCCTGGGCGCGGGCCAGATCGGCGGCGGCATGGCCTTGGGCAGCCTCTTCGGTCTGCTCGCCACCTATCCCTCGGGCATGATCGCCGACCGCTTCGGGCGCAAGCCGCTCATCGTCGCCGCGGCCCTGCTCACCGGCGTGTCCTTCTTCGGCTACTGGTTCGCCGCGACGGGACTGCAATTCGGCGCGGCCTGCATCGTATGGGGCATCGCCTCCGCGGTCACCGGCGCGGCCCCCGCGGCCTATGCCGCCGACAACGCCCCGCCCGGTATGAATGCAGCGGCGATGAGCCTGTATCGGGCGCTATCGGACCTGGGCTATGTGGTCGGGCCGATCGGGCTGGGCCTGCTGAGCGATATCGCCGGGCCCAAAGTGGCGCTGATCTTCTGCTCGATCGCCATCTCGGCGATGGCGCTGGTTTTTTGGCGCTTCGCGCCAGAGAGCGCGCATTTCAGGCGCTCATGAACCGCGGTGAAGCACGTGTATGTTGACCTCGCCCCAAAGCCAGGCGAAGCCGGGATCTAGCGGGCCGCCAGTCGCGACCCGATTGACATAGCCGCTCGCCGAGCCGGCCAGGGCGGCGGGCATCAGGCTGAACCCCGGACCGATCGCGGAAATCAGCTCCTCGGTGATGCCTTGTCGCAGACGGTTGCGAGCGACTTCCGAAATAACGCCAGCGACCTTGCCGGAATGGCGTGCCTTTCCGAGGCCGCCGATCGAGATCTTTGCGGCGTTCATGGCCTTGGCAAGCTCTTCGCGCCCGCCCGGCGAACCGATGATGTCCTCGTATGCCTTGCGCAACTTCTGTTCGCGTTCCGGCTTCGACATGGCCTTGAGCATGGCGGGGGTGACGTTGCGCAGCGAGCCGCGTGTTTGAAGGATCTTGAAGAAGAGGGGCGCCGATGCGCCAATCGCGACGATGGAACCGGCACAGCCGAGAAAATCCACCAAGACGATTGCGTTGGCATAGTGGGGCTCTTCGTCCCATTCGGCCAGTTCGTGGCCGTACGGGTCGACCGCGATCTGCCAGAGACGGGCAACTCCGTTGTAGGTCTGAACTCCGGAGCTCACGAGACCCGTCCAGCCGGCGACCGCCACCAAGGCGCCGACGGGCCCGGTTTCGGGAGTCAGGACCGCACCACCACCCACCGCGGCGACCGAAAACGCGAAGCACATGAGACTGCATCCAACGCCGATCATCTCGGGACCAAAACGGCTGATGTTGTCGGGCGTCGCCGTCTTCGGCGGGGGCTTGCGGGTGCGCGGCGGAACCGTCACGTGTTGAACCATCACGAACTTCTCGAGCATGTTGCGTGTGGGGATGACGCCCTTGTGCAGCACGCGTTCATGGCCCATGTGCGAATAGCCGATCATGCAGCCATTGAGTTCGGACTCGCTATGGATGCGGCGAACGATCTTCTGCAACAGCGGTTCCGGGAGATTTTGCGGGATCATTCACTTTGCCTTTGCTGGGTCACGGCCGATCGCGGATTCTGGCACTCCGATCGCCGATTCGAGCAAGCAGTAATCCACCTTCTGGCTGAGAAAACCGCAGGCGTCACGCGCTCGGGGAACCAGGCGGTTGTCCTGAGGCTCGGCTTGCTCGGCGAGCATCTCCGGTTGTGCTGGCTCTCGGTGACCGCATCGGGTTGAAATCCGCGCGCGAGGCGCTGGTGCCGCGCTGCGACGTTGCGGTCATAGTCCATCAGCGCAATGGCCCGCCAGCAGGGCGGGACCCTTTCGCTCGAGAACCCGAGACCATTACACTCCTCGATCAGCTCAAATTTTGAGTCGATAGCAGTGATCAATCGCCTCAAGGCCCGGTTCTCGGCATGAACGCCCATACATTCACCTGTGTCTGGCAGCACCCCGACTGGCCCAACCCTCGGTATGACCGCGTGCGTGTCCGCGAGGCATTGTCCTGGGCGCGCAAGGTTCAAGGACTGGTCGAAGCCAAGCTAGCGGTCCTGGGCTTCGAACAACCCCTAGACATGGCCGCGGAATCCTGGAGCCAAGAAGCGAATCCGGCACGCCACCCGAACGTTGGCTGTCCAGCGGTGCTGCGCCATGACGCTGCCTGACGGCCTGTACGATCTGCTTCTGACCGAACGTCTGCTCGCTGGACTGGACCTCGAACGAGCCGATATCGATGCGTTCAAAGGCGATCGAGCCGAGCTGCTTTTCGATGCCCTGGCCAGACAACTCGGCTGCGCGCTGGAAGACGCCGCGGCCGATGAGCCGGTGCCCGCACTGCGCCAGGTCGAACTTGTCAATGCGTTGCTCGTGCTGCTGCGCCAGCGTCGGCATCCAGCCCCAAAGGCGGTCCGGCTGGAGGCAGCGAGCGTCGATCTGATCGCGACGCCGCCGCGTGTGCTGCGGTCCATCCGGCAGGACCGCCAGTTCCCCCAGTCGCCCGAGCTCGGCCTGGCGGCGCCCTGGCTGTTCACTGCAGGCAAGGGCTCGCCGTCGTTGCTGAATGAAATCCGCAAGGAGCTGGCGTCAGCCGATCAGGTGGACATCCTGGTCAGCTTCATCACCGTGTCCGGCGTACGCAAGCTGCAGGACGTGCTGCAGCAGATCACCGCACGCAGTGGTCATTGCGATGTGGCCACCCGGCTGCGCATCCTCACCACGACCTACACGGGCGCCACCGAGGCACGCGCCTTGGATGAACTGGCGCGACTGCCAGGCTGCGAAGTGCGGGTGTCGCTCGACGGTCGTCGCACGCGGCTGCATGCCAAAGCATGGCTGTTCCATCGTCGCAGCGGCTTCGGATCGGCCTACGTCGGCAGCGCCAACCTGTCGGGCGCGGCGCTCACTGGTGGCCTGGAGTGGACGGTGAAGCTCACACAGCGGGCCCAGCAGGCGCTGTTCGATCGTGCGTCGGCCCACTTCGAAACGCTCTGGGCCGACAGCGAATTCCAGCGCTATGACCCTGACGACTCTGGGCACAGGCGGGCCCTGGCCGCGGCGCTGGGCCGCGAGACCTTCGGTGGCGACAGCCCGTTGCCGGTGTCCTTCTTCGACCTGCAACCCAAGACCTATCAGCAGGACATGCTGGAGCAGTTGGCCGCCGAACGTGCGCATGGACGCCGGCGCAACCTGCTGATTGCAGCGACGGGCACCGGCAAGACTGTGGTGGCCGCCTTCGACTACCGGCGCATCTGCGCGGCAGAGGGCGGACGGCCGCGGCTGCTGTTCGTGGCGCACCGCGAAGAGATCCTGCGCCAGGCACTTCGCACCTACCGCGAAGTGCTGCGCGACCCGGACTTCGGGGAAATGCTGGCCGGTGGTGCTGAACCGGAACGGCTCGACCACCTCTTCGCCACTATCGACAGCATCACGAGCCGCGGCCTGCTGAAACTGCTTGGCGCTGCGCACTGGTACACGGTCGCGGTGGATGAATGTCACCGGCTCGCCGCTGACCGATTCGATACCTTCGTCACGCAGGTGCAGCCTCATATCCTACTGGGGCTGACCGCCACGCCCGAGCGCAGCGACGGCCAGCCCATCACGAATTACTTCGACGCTCGCCCTGATGGCGCACCCGCGGTGGAATTGCGGCTGTGGCATGCACTGGACCTTCAGCTGCTGGCACCGTTCGAGTACTACGCCTGTGACGATGCCACCGACTTCTCTTCGGTGCCATGGGACCGGCCGGGCGAGCGCGACGCGATCGACCAGCTGGTCACCGGCAATTACATCCGCGCCCGGCTGGTCGAGAATGAATGGCAGCGTCTGGCATCGGACGCCCGGCGCAGCCGCGCGCTGGTGTTCTGCGTGTCCGTGGCACATGCGCAGTTCATGACCGCGTGGCTCAATCGAGCCGGCCTGCCGGCGGCCTGCGTGGTGGGCGACACGCCCGCCGAAGAGCGACGCCGCGCACCACAGCGCCTGGCCAGCGGTGAGCTGTGCGCGCTGGTGACGGTCGACCTCTACAACGAGGGTGTGGACCTGCCCGCCGTCGATGCCTTGCTGCTGCTGCGCCCCACGCAGAGCCCGGTGCTGTTTCAGCAGCAGATCGGGCGTGGCCTGCGGCTGGCGCCGGGCAAGGAGAGTTGCCTGGTGCTGGACTTCGTCGGCCAGCACCGGGCCGACTTCCGCTTTGATCGGCTGCTGTCCAGCCTGACGGGGCTGTCGCGACGCGAATTGCTGGCCGGCGTCGAGCAAGGCTTTGGCAGCCTGCCGCCGGGATGCCACATCCATCTGCAGCGCCAGACGCGCGAGCAGGTGCTGCAAGGTCTGCGCGCGCTGACGGCACAGAACTGGCGCCGCATGAAGACGGAGCTGCAGGCCTATGTGGCCCTGCGTGGCCGCACGTCGGTCAGCCTGGCGGGTTTCCTGCATGACCAGGCGCTGGAACTCGAGGATGTCTACCGCGCTGCGACGGGCTCCGGGCGCAGCGGCTGGACCAATCTGAAACGCGAGGCGGGCCTGCTGGTCGCCGAACCCGGACCCGAGGAGGAGTACTTCAGCCGCCGTTTCGCCGACTTGCTGCATGTGGATGACCCGCGGCGGCTGGCCATGATGCAAGACGTGGCCAATGGTCTGCCCGATGCCATGGACACCACCGGGCCGGCCGGTCTCGCGCTGCAGATGCTGGCCTACCAGATCGACGGCCGCCAAGAGCAGAAGGGGACCGCGGCTGCGTTCGTGGCCCGATTGCTGGGGCAACCCGGGCTGACCGACGAACTTCGAGAACTGGCGGCTTTGCTGCAGACCAGAACTACCCTGAGCGACGTGGCGCTGCCTGGGCTGGCGGACACGCCCTTAATGCTGCATGCCGGTTACGGTATTCGCGAGGTGCTGACAGCCGTCGGCTGGCTGACAGCGCAACGGCGCACGCCCTTCCAGGCCGGCGTGCTGGCGCTGGCAAGCCGCAAAACCGAACTGCTTTTCGTGACCTTGGATAAGAGCGAGGGTTACCACGACCGCATCGCGTACCACGACTACGCGATCAGCACCGAGCGCTTTCATTGGCAGAGCCAGAACAGCGCGGGACCCGACACACCCGCGGGTCAGCGTTACATCAGCGGCGGCCGGGAGGGGTGGCAGTTCCAACTCTTTGTCCGGGCCCGCAAAGGCGACGTGTATCGCGCTTGTGGGCCGGTGCTGCTGGAGTCGGCTGATGGCGACCGGCCGATGACGATCATCTGGCGGCTGGTGCGGCCTCTGCCGGCGAGCCTGTTCAGGGACTTCAGCGTGCTGCGCGGAGTGTAGGCCTTCGACGGATCACGACCGAGAACCACTTACAGACGCTGTCCAACACGCCACGATGTCCGTCGTTGCGATCCGGTTATGGTCGACAGGCTCAGGACTTGCCGCCCATTCGTGGCAGCCGGGCCTCAGTTGCACTCAGCGTCCGGAGAAGTTGGCCTTGCGCCGCTCCACGAACGACTGGATGCCCTCCTTGAAGTCCTCGGTGGCGAAGACCTGCGCCCTGATGGCGGGAATGCACGCGACCGCGGCCTGCTCGCCGCCCTCGATGTAGGCCATCGCGGCCTTCTTGGTGGCGCGCAGGCCGATCGGCGCGCATTCGCAGATCGTCGCGGCCAGCTCGCGCGCCCGCTCCATGTGGCGGCCGAAGGGAAGCACCTCCTGCACGAAGCCCAGCTGCAGCGCGCGTTCGGCGCTGAACTCTTCGCAGGTGAACAGCAGGTGCATCGCATTGCCCAGCCGGTGCGCGACAGGTAGCGGAAGTGCGCCCCGCCCAGCGGCGCAATGCCGCGGCGCGACTCCAGCTGCTGGAAGCGGGCGGTGTCGGCGGCGATCACGATGTCCTGCGCCAGCGCCATCTCGATGCCCACGGTCAAGGTGATGCCCTGCACCACGGCGATGACCGGCTTGGTGCAGCGCCGCTGCAGCCCGAAGGGGTCGACCAGCCCGGGCCGGCGGCGGCTCGGTTCGGCAGTGGGGCCGAAGAAGCGCGGCATGTCCAGCCCGGCGGTGGTGTGCTCGCCGGCTGAGCAGAAGATCGCGACCCAGAGGTCGTCGTTGTCCTCGTAGGCCGTCATGAATTCGGCCACCTGGTCGAGCATGGCCGGTGTGTAGGCGTTCTTTTTCGCGACATTGTCGACGGTGATGGTGCAGACATGGCCATCGATGTCCATCGTCACGCGACCGGTTTCGGCAGTGCCCATGTTTCGCTCCTTCTGGTGTGGGTGGTCTATCGAGCGGCTTGCCGCACGGGCAGCACCGAGTTCAGCACCGCGTCGGCCGGTGCCGCATGCAGCCGCACCGGCACGTGCTTGTGGTGCGGCGTGTCGGCCACGCGGTCGCGCGCCGCGCTGTCGGTCAGCCAGTTGATCGGCGGGCCGACCAGCTGGCGGGTGCCTTCGGCCGTCGGGTGCCGCTGGCCGTAGCCATGGGGCAGGGCGACATGGCCACGGCGCATCGAGTCGGTGGCCCTGGCGCGCACCACCATTCGCGCGCGTGGGGTCTCGACCACCACGGCGCCGCGGTCGGCCACCCCCAGCCCGGCCAGGTCGTCGGGGTGGATGTACAGCGCGCCGTCGGGGTCGCCGGCCCGGGTGCCGGGGTCGCGCAGGATCTGATTGGCGTTGTTCAGGCGGCGCTGGCCAGCCGACAGCACGAAAGGCCAGGCGGGATCCGGGCCTGCCGTCGTCGGGTCGAGTGTGCGCAGCCAGTCGAGCATCTGCGGAACGGCCAGATGCACTTTGCGGTCGGGATGCTCGATGAAGTCCCATGACGCCGTGTGCACCGAGAACGCTGCGCCCGACCGTGCGCCAACCACGGTGCGGAACAGCCGCTCGCCCAGCGCCGGCCCGTCCTCGGGCAGGTCATCGCCCGCGTCGGTCGCCAACGCCTGGCGCACGGCCAGGGGCCGCATGCGCGCCAGACGATGGCAGGCCTGCCAGAGCGGTGCGGCCGCCGCCGTGCCATCGGGCAGCGTGCGGCCCAGGGTTTCGTACAGCACCTGGCCGGCCAGCTTGCCGATGTTCTTGTCGGCCGCACCCGCTTCGGCGAACGCCGCACCAAAGCGGACGGGATCATCGGCCGATGCGCGCAGCCCATCGAGCACCGCGTCATCGGGCATCAGGCCCATCGCGCGCGCCAGCCGGCCGTAGATCTCGGGCTCCGGCAGCGTGCCCGGCAGCCGCGGCAGCACCGGCGCCCGAACATGGAAGTAGTTGGTCGGCAGCTCGAAGTTGAAGAGGGTGAATTCGCATTTCTCGAAGGTCGAGGATGCCGGCAGGACATAGTCGGCCTGCGCGGCGGTCTCGGTGTAGGCCACGTCGACCACCACCATCAGGTCCAGCGCGGCCATGGCCTGCAGCACGCGGGCGGTGTCGGCGGCGGTATTGACCGGGTTGGCGCTGTCCACCCAGAGCACGCGCAGCCGGTCGGGGTGCTCGCTGAGCACCGCATCGGGAAACACGTTGGGCGACAGCAGGCCGCTGATCACCTCTGCCTGGGTGGCGAAGTGGCGTGCGCCCGGGCTGTTGCCCCACAGCGGCGCCAGCCAGCTGTGCAGGCCGTGCGTGCCCGGGCGACTGAAGTGTCCTGTCATCAGGTACAGCAGCTTTTCCAGGTAGGAGTTCAGCGTCGAGTTCATCCCCTGCTGGATGCCCAGCTCCACCCGCACGACCATGGCCTTGGCGTCGATCACCATCTGCACCAGCTGAGCGAAGGCGTCGGCGCCGACATCGGCGGCCGCCAGCCACCGGGCCACGGGCACCGTGGCCAGCGCCGCCTTGACCTCGTCCGCGCCCACTGTGTGCGCGGCCAGGAAGGTTTCGTCGAAGGCGTTGCGGCGCATCAGTTCGGCCAGCAGTGCGCCCAGCAGGAAGGCATCGGTGCCCGGGCGCAGCGCGATGTGCAGGTCGGCCGCGTCGGCGGTCTCGGTGCGCCGGGGGTCGACCACGATCAGCTTGCGCAGAGGGTCCTTGCGCAGGCCGTTGAGCTGGTCTCGCGCGTTGGTGAAGCCGTGGGCCAGGCGCGGGTTGGCGCCCAGCACCAGCAGCAGGTCGCAGTGGTGGATGTCCTCGCCGGTGTGGCACATCTGAGAGCCGAAGAGGTGGCCGTTGAGCCAGAAGTCGCCGGTCTTCTCCTGCGACAGCGCATTGAAGATCGTGCGCGAGCCCAGCGAGCGCAGCAGTCCGAAGGCATAGCTGCCGCCGGCATGATTGCCCTGGCCGCCGCCGCCGAAGGCCGCCACCGTCTTGCCGCCGTGCTTGGCCACCACCGACCCCAGGCGCTCGGCGATCTCCCTGATCGCGGTGTCCCAGTCGATCGGCTCGTGGCTGCCGTCGGGACGGCGGCGCAGCGGCGTGGTCAGGCGGTCGCGGTGGTGCACGTAGCTGGGGATGGCCTGGGCCTTGTTGCACAGATAGCCCTGCGAGCGCGGGTTGTCGGCGTCGCCGCGCACCTTGACGATGCGCTGTGCGGTGCCGCTGCCGCTGACACCGAGCTCGACGCCGCAGTTGATGTAGCACAGGTTGCAGGCCGACTTGTGCCAGGTCAGCGGAGCGGCGGGCAGCGCCGCGGCAGAGGCGGTATCAGGCGCGGTCGTGGGGGTGTCCATGGCGTCTGGCATGGCGGGTGTATTCACAGCGGCGGCCCTCCCGCGTCGGCGGGCTGCTGCGCCATGGTCTTCATCACGCCCTTGAGCAGCTTGCCGGTGGGCGCGGCGGGCAGGGTGGCGAGAAAGCGGATCTCGCCCGGGATCTTGTACGGAGCCAGGTGGTCGCGCAGGTGGGCCCGCAGCGTGGCGCTGTCCAGCGAGGAGCCGGCCGCGCGCTCGACGAACGCGACGACCTCCTCGTTGCTGTCGACCGTGCGGCCGACCACCGCCGACTGCACCACTTCGGGGTGGGCATTGATCGCCTGCTCCACTTCCACCGGGTAGACGTTCAGGCCCGAGCGGATGATCAGTTCCTTGCTGCGCCCGGCGATGGTCAGTGCGCCGTCGGGCTCGGTGCGCACCATGTCGCCGGTGTTGAACCAGCCGTCGGCGTCGATCACCTGGGCGGTGAGGTCCGGGCTGCGGTAGTAGCCCTTCATCAGGCCCGGGCTGCGCACCCACAGTTCGCCCACCTCGCCGGGCGGCACGGCCACACCGCCGGGGCCGACGATGCGCACCTCGACGCCCGGGATCGGGTGGCCGACGGCGCAGTCGGTGCGCCGTTCGCCGGTGCGCGTCTGCGCTACCGTGGGCGCGCATTCGGTCAGGCCGTAGCCGTTGTCCAGCGGCAGGCCGAACGCCGCTTCGGCCTCCTGCTTCAGCGATGGCGTCATCGGCGAGCCGGCCACGGTCATCAGCCGCAGCCGCGGCGCGGTCAGCGGCGTAGCGGTCTCGCGCGACCAGTCCAGCATCTTGGCCATCATGGCGGGCACGCCGGTGAACACGGTGACGCCTTCGTCGCGCAGCATGCGGGCGGTCTCGGCCGGCGTGAAGCGCGGCGCCAGCGCCAGGGCCGCGCCGCCGCACAGATTGCCCATGAACTGCGCCGTCAGGCCGACGATGTGCGCCATCGGCAGCACCCCGTAGCTCAGGTCCCCGGGGTGCAGCTCGCGCATGCGGGCCGCGCTGGTGGCGGTGAACAGCATGTTGGCGTGGGTCAGCATCACGCCCTTGGGCGCACCGGAGGTGCCGGACGTGTAGAGCACGCAGCCCACCTGTTCGCGCGGGTCGGCAAAGCAGGGCTCGGGCACGGTGGTGGTGTTCAGCGCCCCGACCGGCAGCTCGCCCAGGCCCGGCCAGGCCTGATGCTTGGCGCCGTGGCGCTCGGCATGGCGGGCGGCCTCCGGCGAGACATGCGGCGTGTACAGAACCCTGCGCGGCTGGGCATGGGCGATGAACAGGTCGATCTCGCGGTCGGACAGCCGGGCGTTGGCCACCACCGACCACACGTCCATGCGACTGGCCGCCAGCACCAGCACGCACAGCGCCACGCAGTTCTCGCCCACCACCAGCAGGCGGTCTCCGGGCCGCAGGCCCAGGCCCTCCAGGTGGGATTGCGCCGTGGTCGCCGCGGCATCGAGCTGGGCGTAGCTCAACGACAGGTGGGCATCGCGCACGGCCGGAGCGTCGGGCGTCTCGGCCACCCAGGGCGCCATCAGCTGGTGGATGCGAGTGAGCGCGGGCCGGGGGTCGGGGGTCATGGTGCCTCCAGGTGCCGGGCGGCGGACGCCCGTGTCATTGGTTGAACGACTGTATGAATAGAAGGATATCCATCATTCTGAAGCATGACATTCATCATCGTGCAGTATTACGAATATAATCCAGATGGTCAACACGCAGGAAACCACGATGGGACATTCACAAGCCGACAAGGCCCGAAGCCGCGAACGCATCCTGCGCAAGGCTGCCGATGCGGTGCGCGACTCCGGCCTGGAGTCGGTGAGCGTCGGCAAGCTGATGCGCAGCGTGGACCTGACGCACGGTGGCTTCTACAACCACTTCGAATCCCGATCCGACCTGCTCGCGCAGGCACTGGAACGGGCGCTGCTCGAAGGCGCCAGGACGGCCGCCGCCAGCACGACGCCCGCTGACGCGCCGCGCAGCTATGAAACGCGAGTCAGGGGCTACGTCAGCCGGGCACACCGGGATGCGCGCACCAGCGGCTGCGCCATCGCCGCGCTTGCATCCGATGTTTCGCGTGCCGACGAGGCGTCTCGTGCCGTCATGTCGAGGTCCATCGACGACTTCGTCGCGCAGCTGGCGCAGTCGATGCACAAGCAGGACGAGGCCGACGCCATGATGGCGGTGAGCGCGATGGTCGGCGCCGTGCTGCTGGCTCGGGTGCAGACCGACCCGAAGAAGTCCGACACGCTGCTGAAGTCGGTGCGCGATCGCCTGCTGGCGCTGAACCGCACCGCAAGCGCCCATTCAACGATCTCCACTCCTCTGAAGGACGACCCATGCTCTTCGAACCCATCCAGCTGCGCAAAGTGCGGCTTGCCAACCGCCTCGTGATGTCGCCGTTGACGCGTAGCCGTGCGGTCCACGACAACACCGCCAATGCGCTGATGGCCACCTACTACGCGCAACGTGCCGGCGCGGGCCTGATCATCACCGAGGGCACGTCGCCTTCGCCCAACGGCCTGGGCTATGCCCGCATTCCGGGCCTCTTCGATGCCCGGCATGTGGCCGGCTGGAAGCTGGTGACGGACGCCGTGCACGCCAAGGGTGGCCGGATCGTGGTCCAGCTCATGCACACTGGGCGCGTCAGCCACCAGGCCAACCTGCCGGCCGGTGCCCAGGTGCTCGGGCCATCGACGCAGCCCTGCCCGGGTGAGATGTGGACCGATGCGCAAGGCAGCCAGCCGTACACGGCGCCGCGGGCGATGACGTCCGACGACATCGCGGCCGCCATGGGCGAATACGTTCAGGCAGCCCGACTGGCCATCGAAGCCGGCTTCGACGGCGTCGAACTGCACGCCGCCAACGGCTACCTGCTGGAACAGTTCCTGAACGCCAACATCAATCGCCGCGCTGATGGGTACGGTGGCACGCCCGAGGGGCGCAACCGGCTGGTTCTGGAGGTTGCGGCCGCGGTTGCAAAGGCCATCGGCGCAGACCGTGTCGGCATCCGGCTGTCGCCCTATGGGGTGTTCAACGGCGCCGGTGCCTTCGCGGGTGTCGACGAGCAGTATCTGGCGCTCACCAGAGCACTCTCCGAACTCGGCCTGATGTACGTCCATGTGCTGGACCATTCGGCACTCGGGGCGCCGGCCGTTCCGGATGGCCTCAAGGCGGCCATGCGCGAAGCCTTCAAAGGGCCGTTCATTGCTGCCGGCGGCTTCGACAAGGCACAGGCCGAGCAAGCACTGACCAGCGGCCGCGCCGACCTGATCGCGATGGGCCGCCCGTTCCTCGCCAACCCGGACCTGGTGGAGCGGCTGCGCCAGGGTTCGCCGCTGAATGGGGTGGACCCGCAGACCTTCTACACGCCTGGGGAAAAGGGTTACACCGATTACCCGGCGCTTCATGCCTGAGCCATTGCCTGCCTTGACTGGCGCGGGAGCGATGCCATGACAGACGTTCACGATGTCCACGCCCAACTGCGCGCCATCAATCAGTCTGCCGCGTTCAACCGCTGGTGCGGCTTGGAGGTGAAGTCGGCATCCGCAGGGCAGGTCGAACTCGTCATGCCCTGGCGGCCCGAGTTCGGGCAATACAGCGGCTTCCTGCACGCCGGGCTGATCGGTGCCCTCATCGACACCGCCTGCGGCTTTGCGGCCGTGACTGTCGCCGGCCCTGGCGTGCTGGCCGCGCACTTCTCGGTGAACTGCCTGCGCCCGGCCAGGGGCGAGCACTTCATCGCGCGGGCGAGGGTCGTCAGGGCGGGCAAGACTCAGGTCTTCACGGCCTGCGAACTCTTCGCGGTCGCGTCGCAAGAGGAAAAGCTGGTCGCCACCGGCGAAACCTTGTTGAGCGTCGCGACCGCGGGAACCTAGTCCGGCGCTCGGCCGGCTGGCCGGTCGATCCAGCGGCATGCGCTACTTGCCGGGTTGCAGGAACTCCGTGAATCCCTGAAACCACAGCACCTCGACAAAGTCGCCGCTGATGACCAGGTCCTCGTCGTGCAGGGCGGCCAGGAAGGCCTCCTTGCCGTCCTTGGCGGACAGGATCTTGAAACCCCTGTCCGCGTTCCTGAAGGTCAGCGTGAACTTCGGCGTCGTGGTCAAGCCGGCAAAGGACTTCACCTTGCCGTCCTCGACGCGGAAATAACGCCCGATCTTGCCGATCGTCTGAATCTGAAATTCCAGGGTCTTCCCGGACACGTAGTGCGCGCAGGCGGGCTTGGTGTCGATGGCCCTTTGCAGCAGCCTGGGCATCATCCAGAGCAGGAACTTGAATTTCAGCATGGTCATCACTCGACGAGGAACTGGATTGCGTGCTTCAGGAAGCGCTCGGGGTACTGGAACTGCGCTGCGTGGCCGGCGTCCGGGTAGACGAACAGTTGCGCATTCGGGATGTTCTGCGCCATGGACCAGGAGTTGATGGTCGGGATCATCACGTCGTTCACGCCGTTCAGGATGAACGTCGGTTGCCCGATCTCTCGAAGGTGCGCGAACGGATCCCTGGGGTCCAGCTTCGGCAGGTAGTACATGTTCGACTCGATCTGGGCCTGGATCACGTCAGGGGAACTCGGCGGATCTTGGTCCACCCGCTGGTGACGGCGCTTCCAGAAGTCGCGCCCGGCCTGCTGTGCTGCTTCGGAGCGGCCGAAGAACAGGAACAGGAAGTCGTCCACCGTAGGAACCGGCCGTGGCGCCCGTTCCAGCACGCCAGGGTCCGAATCGGGATTGCCACCGCGCGGCCCGGTGCCCAGCAGCATCAGCTTGCGGACCAGATCAGGGTGGCGTCGGGTCAGGTCCTGCGCCTGATAACCGCCGAGCGAGAAGCCCAGCACGTCGACCTTGCGAAGACCCAGTGCACGGATCACCGCAGCCGCGTCGTCGGCCATGTGTTCGATGCGTGTGCGCGGCTTGCCGGAAGAGGACGCGACCCCGCGGCCGTTGTACAGAATGACCTCGCGCCCGGCGGCCAGGCCATCCGTCATCAGCGGGTCCCAGTGGTCCATGCCGCCGCGGAAGTGCTGGAGGAAGAGCAGCGGCGGCTGGCCGCTCGACGCATTGCCCCAGCGGCGATAGGCAAATCGGTCGCCGTCGATTTCAACGAAGCGGGTTGGGGTTGTGTCGTGCGAATCGGTCATGTCTTTTTCTTCCTTCGAAGGGCCTATCGCGCCAGGAACTCGAGTGCCTTGGGCACGAAGTCGCCGTGGAACTGGAAGATGGCGCCATGGCCGGAGTCGGGGTAGATGATCAGCTTGCTGTTGGGCAGGCGGCGAGCAAGGTCGTGTGTGTTTGTCGTCGGCACCATGCGGTCGGCGTCGCCGTTGGCAACGAGCACGGGATGCTTGACGACCGACAGATCCGCCGGCTGCTTCAGACCCCAGGTGCGCAACGCTTCCAGTTGAGCGAACAAAGCGCTCACGGCGATCTCCGTGTCACGGTTCTGTGTCCGTTCCTTCAGGCGCGCCAGGAACGCCTTGCCTGCCTCGATGCCGTTCGGTGTCCGGGTGAAGAACAGGAATTGCTTGGCGTCCTGCCCGGTGAGCAAGCCCCGCAGAATGTCGTAGAAGGTCACCCCGGCCACGGTGCTGATGCCCTCGCCGCCGGCAGGTCCCGTTCCCGCAAGAATCATCCTGCGCACGAGTTGCGGATCCTTCAGCACGATTTCCTGGGCGATCATCCCGCCCATCGAAAAGCCGAACAGGTCAACCTGCTTGAATCCCTTGGCCTTGATGAAGGTGACGGCGTCGTCAGCCATCTGCTCCATCGAACTCGACGGCGATCCGCTGGACGCGCCGATGCCGCGATTGTCGAAGGCGATCACGTGATGCCTGGCGGCGAGACCATCCACGATGCGGGGGTCCCAGTTGTCGAGCACCGCAGCCAGGTGGACCAGCAGCACGACCGGCGTGCCGCCATGCTGCTTGCCGAGCTCCCGGTAGGCGAAATCGAGACCACCCGCGGACAGGGTCTGCGTCGGCACATCGATCCAGCGCTGGCCCTGCGCTGGGGACATCGCCGCAGCAGGGGTCTGGACACCGCCCGGCGAAACGTCACGCTGTTGCGCCGGCGCCGAGGTGAACAGCGAACTCAAGGCCATGGTCAGCGCCATGCGATGCATCAGCTGGCGCGTGCGGTTGCTGCGTTGACGCAGGTTCGCGCCCGTTGCGAGGGCGACGTTGTTCTCGATCTTCATTGCGATCTCCATGGCTATCGAATCTGCACGACGACCTTGCCCTTGGCGCGCCCCAGGGCGAGGTAATCCAGCGCTTCCTTGGCCTGCTCGAAGGGAAACACCCTGTCGATGACCGGGCGGATGCGCTGCGTCTCGAGAAGCTTGCCGATCTGGGCGAGCTGATCGCCGTCGGCGCGGGCAAAGAGGAACGAGTAGTCGACGTCCTGCTGCTTCGCCAGTCGCTTGATCCTGCGGCTCATCAGTGCGAACACGATGGTCAGCACGACATTGGCCCGGCGCGCGCGCGCGAAGGCGACGTCCAGCGGCCCGACCAGGGAGACGATCTTGCCGCGGGCCTTCAGGATGCCGATGGACTTCTCGATCGAGTCGCCCCTGACGGTGCCCAGTGCCGCGTCATAGCCGCGCAGCACCTTCTCGAACTCCTGCTGCTTGTAGTCGACCACCTCGTCGGCGCCCAGGCTGCGGACCAGGTCGACATTGCCGGTGCTGGTGGTCGTGCCCACCTTGGCGCCGAGCAGCTTGGCCAACTGGATCGCAAAGGTGCCGATGCCGCCGGAGCCCGCCGGAATGAACACCTTCTGTCCCGCCCGCAGACCGATGCGCTCCTTGAGCGCCTGCCAGGAGGTCAGCCCGACCATCGGGATCGATGCCGCCTGCACGAAGTCCAGGTTGGCCGGCTTCAGGGCGGCGGCGCTCTCGGGCACGACCGCGAACTCGGCGATCGAGCCCGTGCCCTGGTCGAAGATGTTGGCGAAGACCGCGTCACCCGGCTTGAAGCGGGTCACCCGGCTGCCGACCTCGGTGACCACGCCGGCCAGATCGCTGCCCAGCGTGGCCGGAAGCTGGAACTTCACGACGGCCTTGAAGAGCCCGGTCGGAATCATGTTGTCGATCGGGTTCACGCTCGCCGCGTGCACCTGGACCAGCAGTTCGTCGGCCTTCAGTGCCGGACGTGGCACGTCGGCGAACCCGATCTCGGGCGACTTGCCATAGCGTTTGAAGGTGAGTGCTTTCATGGGGGCTCGCAGGGTTTCGGGGTGTGCGTCTCGCCGGGCTCGGCAAGTTCGAAGGATTTAATGATGACGATCATAATCTTAAAAGTCAACACTTTGATGACGAGCATCATCAATGTATAGTCGATAGCCGAAAGGGCGAACACACGCACGTCAGGCAGCGATGAAAATCACCAAGGCACAGGCGCAAGCCAACCGAGCCCTCGTCGTCGAGACGGCCTCCCGGCTGTTTCGCGAGCGCGGGTTCGATGGGGTCGGCGTTGCCGATCTGATGGCAGCCGCGGGCTTCACCCATGGCGGCTTCTACAAGCAGTTCGGCTCGAAGGCCGACCTGATGGCCGAGGCCACGGCCTGCGGCATCGCCAAGACCGGGGCCTTGGCCGAGGGCGTGGACCCGTCGGTGTTCATCGGGCACTACCTTTCGCGCGAGCACCGGGACAGCCGTGCGACCGGCTGCACGATGGCTGCGCTGGGTGCCGACGTGGCGCGGCAGCCGGATTCGGTCCGGGTCGCCTTCGAGGGGGGCGTCGAGAGCCTGCTGGCCATGCTGAGCCAGGAGGGCCCTCCATCGGACCCGGCCGAAGCGGCTCAGGCGCGAGCCAGGATCCTCGACCTGCTGTCGCACGCGGTGGGCGCCCTGGTCATGTCGCGGGCCTGCCCGGACGATTCCCCCCTCGCCGATGAAATTCTCGCGGTCTGCCGCGATGCCATCCTGAGTTCGCTGAGCGCACCGGGCGCCGGGAAGGCGAAGACTCGCCAGCGCAAGGCCGGCTGAGGCTTATCGCGACGAGCGGCCCCGTCCCCCGGACGAGGCCGATCGCTAGACGGCAAACCGCCTGACCGCTTCTTCGTTCCATTCGATGCCAATCCCGGCGCGATCCGGAATCTCCAACTGCCCGGCTGCCACCGGGAAAGGTTCCTTCAGGATCGGGTCGGCCCAGTCCTGCCACTCCAGCCAATGCGCCGTCTCGGTGACGCGCATGAGGTGCGCCGAGACTTCCGGATACAGGTGCGTGGAGACCTCGATGCCAGCCGCTGCCGCGATCGGAACCGACCGCAGCCATCCGGACACGCCGCCGATCCGCATCATGTCGGGCATCACGTAGTCGCCCGCCTGCATCGTGACCGCCCGATACAGTTCGCGCGGGCCGTAGAAGTTCTCGCCCAGCTGAAGCGGCGTGCGCAGCTCCCGAGCCAGTAGCGCGTAGCCCTCGAGGTTGTTGTACGTGGTCGGTTCCTCGAACCAGTACAGCCCGAGGTCGTCGAGCGCATGGCAGCGTCGGATCGCGTCGCCAAGCGTCAGTCCCTGGTTGAAGTCCACCATCAGCTTCGCGTCCGACCCGACGGCGGCGCGCACCTGCGAGATCGCAACAAGGTCGTCCGCCAGCTTGTCGCGCCCGAGCCTCAGCTTGAACGCATCGAATCCGCCCTCGGCGGCCAGTTCCGCGGCTTCGTCATGGAGACTGCCGGGGTCGGTCAGCCAGAGGCCGTTGCTGTTGTACGCGGGCACGCTTCCCACCGTGCCGCCCAGCAGCACGGCCAGCGGAACGTCTGCCGCCTTGGCCAGCGCATCCCAGGCGGCCATGTCGATGCCGGCGTTGGCGATCATCGCGACGCCTTCGTAACCGATGAGATTGAGCGACTTGCGGCCCGGCTGGAAATCGGCCATCGGCGCCAGGGGCTTGCCCTTGCGGGCTTCGACGAGGTCGCTGATGGCCGGCATGATGTATCGCGGCGAAGCCTGGAGATAGGGTTCCAGGTAGCTCGTCCCGACGATTCCTTCCTTTGTCTGCAGGTCGATCAGGATCAGGGGCCAGTGATCGAAGAAGCCGACTCGCGAGACGACCTTGCGCTTCAGCGGCACGAGCACGGCACGCACCCGTACGGCCTCGTAGGTCAGGGATTGAACTTTCATCGGGTGCTCCTGGCGGCAGGTATGGCTGGTGGAGCGTTCGAGGGTAAGAGCGCCTCTAGAATCTCTCAAGCGCATAGTTTTCATGCATAGTATGCAGATCAAGAATGTTAATCGCGTGCCGATCCTGTCGGAGGTATCGATGCTGGAAGAACTGAAGGCGTTCACGGCCGTTGTCGACAGGACGTCCCTGACCAAGGCCGCCGACGCGTTGGCGTTGACGCAGTCGGCCGTCTCGCGGCGCGTCCAGCAGCTCGAAGCAATGCTGGGCGCAACCTTGCTGGACCGCGCCAGCCGGCCGCCGACCGCCACCGCAGTGGGTCGGCGCGTCTACCAGTCGGCGAGCGCGCTTCTGCGTGATCTCGACCGGCTGATGAGCATCCCGAGGGACGATGGCGAACCCACTGGAACGCTTCGTCTGGGCCTGCCGCAGGTGGTGGCGGACGTGGCGCTGTTCGACGTCGCGATGGGACTGAAGGCCGCGTTTCCGGCGCTCGATCTCAGGTGTCGCACCGACTGGAGCACCGGGCTGCAGCAACAGCTGGCCAGCGGCGAACTCGATGCCGCTGCCGTCATGCTCCCGAGCGGCAGCGCGCAGCCGGCCGGCACGAGCGGCAACTTCATCGCCACGCTGGACGTGCTGGTCGTCCAGAGCAGGCATGCCCCGATTGCCACGAAGCCCGTGACGATTGCGGAACTGGCTGAGCAGCAGTGGATTCTGAACCCGCTGGGTTGCGGCTATCGTGCCGCGCTGCAGCGCGCGATGGAAGGCGCGGGAAAGCAGGTGCGGCTGGGCATCGACATGCATGGCACCGAGACGCAGCTGCGGCTGGTCGCGGCTGGCCTCGGGCTCGGGCTCGCGCCGACGCGTTTGCTGGCCAGGAGCCGCTTCCTGAAGGACCTGCGTCCCGTCGAGGTGGCCGATTTCGCGCTCAAGATCGACTTGTGGCTGCTGCGCGCACCGGCGCTCGGCAACCTGTGCCGGGCCATGGAAGTGCTCGGGCAAGTTCTTGTGCGGACATTCGAGATCGGACAGCCTTCGCAAGGCGGCCACGATGGCCGGGCGGCGCGCCCTCGTGCTGCGGGCAAGACGACGCGCGCGAAAGGAAAGCTTGGTTGACACCCGGTCGCGTGGATGTCGTTTCGCTGCCCGCGCTTGTTCGTGCGCACGGATGGCGACAGACCCTACACTTGCGCACAGCCGACCCCACCCCGGAACAACCGAGCCCCGACTCGGCATCGTGGCCCGGTCCGCTGGGGCTGCTCTCACCACGACCACCCGATTGGAGACGCGATGATCCGGATACGAACCCTCAGCAGCGTGGCAGTGGCCGCGCTCGTCGCATGCACCACCACGACGGAACCGCCCGCAACGCAGGGCTCGGTCGACCAGTACGTCGCCGATGCCCGGCGCGTTGCCGGTGAAGATCTGAAGTTCCTCATGCCGGTCTGCAATCCGCAGCCGGCCGTGCGCGCGGCGCCCAGTGCCGCCATGGACGCGGGGCTGGCCAGGCTCATCAACCAGCCGGCGCCCGTTCCGGGCCAAGCCTTCGACAACCTGTACTACGTGGGCTCGGCCTGGGTCAGTGCCTGGGTGCTGAAGACGAGCGAGGGCCTGATCCTCATCGACGCGCTGAACAACACCAAGGAGGCGGCCGATCTCATCGAAGGCGGCATGCGCCGCCTGGGGCTGGACCCGGCGCAGATCCGATATGTGCTTGTCACGCATGGCCATGGCGACCACTACGGAGGCGCGCAGATGATCGCCGATCGCTACCGTGCCCGAGTGGTGGCCAGCGAAATCGACTGGAAGATGATGGAGACCGGCCTGGAGTTCGACTCGAAGATGTGGGACCGGCCGCCCAAGCGCGACATGTCCGTGCACGACGGCGACACGCTGACGCTGGGCGACACCACGGTGCGATTTCTGATCACCCCCGGCCATACCCTGGGCACCATCTCGCCGGTGTTCGATGTGCGCCATGGCGGCAAGGTGCACAAGGCGATGATCTGGGGCGGCACCTCGTTCAACTTCGGCCGCGACATGGGGCGCCTGGATGGCTATATCGCGCAAACCGAGCGCATGCGCCAGCTGGCGGCGCAATGGGGCATCGATGTGCCCCTGAGCAACCACCCGGGCTTTGACGGCACCGTGGCCAAGCTGAAGGCGCGCACAGCCGCCCCGGCGGGCGCCAACCCGTTCGTCAGCGGTCAGCCGGTCGTGGATCGGGCCATGCGCGTGCTCAACACCTGCGCGCGCGCGCAGAAGGCGCGCTTCCTGATCGCCGCCGCAGGTGGAACGGGTGAGGCGTATGCCTTCGCGTCGGATGCGCGCGAAGGTGCCCCGGACGACGGAGCGAAGGATGGGCAGGCCGCCGGTGCGCCATTGCACGCAACGCTGAGCGACGATGGCAGGCCTGTTGCGGGCGCAGGGCACCCCGGCGCTTATTCGTCAGCCGAAGTCCCGCTTGCCTTCCCGCGCAGCCTCCATGCAGACGACCACGCCGGGTTGTGCGCACACGGTGAACATTGACGGCGCGCTCGCCTTCGTTGTCCGTTGCCTGCGAAAACCGCAGACGTCACGCGCTCAGGAAACCGAGTGACTTCTGCGTGAAGTTGGCCAGATTGGGAAGAACGCCTGCCAGCTTGTCTGGCGGAACACCCAGCCAGTTGACCAGCGTCGCGGCGAACTGATCGGTCGAGGTCGTGGGCACCCAGCGGCCGCTGGCGCGCAGATCGAAGTCGTCGGGGCCGCCCAGGGTCAGCGAGGGGAACTGACCGTAGGCCCGTGCGCCAATCACGGGCCCGCCCATCACCCACCAGTTGTTGCCCCACGCATGATCGGTGCCATTGCCCGAGGCCGGCTTGAGCGTGCGCCCGAAGTCGGACATCACGCAGGTGACGACGTTGGCATCGAGACCCGATGCACGGGTGGATGTGTCGAAGGCTGCGAGTGCCTGCCCCAGCGTGGCCAGCTGGGGGTCTTGCGCCGACGCATCGGTCCCGCGCTGGATGCTGTGGGTATCGAAGCCGCCCCATTCCACCAGGATGATCTGACGGCGTTTGCCAACGGCTTTCCAGACCGGCAGCAGTTGCGCGATGGTCCGCAGCCGATTGCCCAGTTCGCCACTCGGGAAATTTCCGGAGGGCGCAGCGGCGCCGGACAGCGCCTGCGCGACTTCCATCGAGTCGTTGAAGCTGCCGTTCAGGGTCCTGGCGAACTCGGCCTCGTAGGCATTGGCCGACTGCATCCGGCCCAGCCCCTGCACCGCACGCGTCCAGTCAGAGGCGGGGCTGATGAGGTCGGCTGTGCCCCAGAAGCGCTGATATCCGTTGCCATCGACCCACGACACCGGCGACTGCTTGCCCAGCACCAGGGTTTTTCGATTGGACATGCTCACCGCGGCCAGCGAATGGCGCATCTCGGCGGGCATGGTCTCGAGCGCGCGACCGCCCCATCCGCTGGGCTCGGTGTCGCCCAGCCATCCCTGCTGCATCGCCATCTGGTCGCTGTGCGACAGCAGGAAGGGCGGCAGCTTCACCTGTCGGTGAATGACCTGGTCGGCCGTGCTGGGCACGATCAGCGGGCCGACATTGGCGATCCAGGCCAGCCGCCCCTGCGCGTAGAGGGGCGCCAGTGCCGCGAGCCCCGGGTGAATGCCGAAGCTGTGGCCGATGCTGACTCCGCTCAGCGGAATCAGGCTGTCCTTGGGCAGCGCGAGCCCGGGGCGGGCCCGCGCGTAGTCGTTGTACGCGGCATCGGTGGGCACCAGCGTGTCGTTGCCATCATTGCCGCCATTGAGGAACACGCAGACCAGGGCGCGATAGTCCGCGGCGTCGGCCGTGCGATTCAGTCCGAGGCCCGCCGCAGCGCCCAGCAGGCCGAGCGCCCCGGCAGCGGACAGTCCGCCCGCATGGTTGAGGAATGCGCGTCGTGGGTTCACTTCATCGCTCCGTACGAAGGAGACAGCAGCAGATAGGACAGCACGTTGGCGGCGCGCACGCGAGGCGTCATCCAGGGCGACCTGGCGGCCAGATCGGTCGCGGTGGCCCGCAGCGTGGCGGGCAGGGCGCCACGGAAGTAACGGGCGCTGACCAGATCCAGGAAGTGATCGGGCGAGCGGATCAGGGCCTGTTCGAACTCGTCGAAATTGCAGCCGGCGGCGGCGATCTTCTCGCTGCCCTGATCGACGTGGTAGCCGAAATCCGAGAACCGGCTGCGCAGGGTGACGCCATTGAGCATGCCTTGTTCGGGCGCCAGCAGCAGGCTGCCGGGCGCGCGGTCGGTGGGCAGATAGAAGCTGAACACCGAAGGGGCAATGAAGGGCTGCTGTGCAAACTCCAGCGCAGCCAGCGTGCTGTTCACGCCCGCCGGCACTTCTCGGCATCCCAGCCCGCGCCAGCGCCCCATCGTGGCGAGAAAGGGTTCGCGGATCTTGCCGGCGCGCGGACTGGCCGCCCCCGGCGCATCGCCGCGCCGCGCCTCCGGGTCGAGCAGGATGGCCTTGACGAGCGCACCCAGGTTGCCCCGGGCGCCGGAGCCGTCATTGTCGAAGACGGCGGCGATGCGCCGGATGTAGTCCGGACTCGGGTCGCTGGCGACCAGATGCTGAATGAATCGCAGGCTGACGAAGGGCGCGACATTGGGGTGCGCCATGATGATGGCGATGAGCGAGTCCAGGTCCTTGTCCGCGTCCTGGCCGGCCGGGATGTCGCGGCCCAGGATGCGCTTGGCGCCGGTATCGTGATCGGCCGATCGTGAGGGGACCATCGGCTTGCCGTAGTTGGCCCAGTTCTCGCGAGGCAGTCCGGCCTGCGCCACATAAGCCCAGCCGGTCAGTGCGCGCGCCAGGTCCTGGACGTCGTCCTGCGTGTAGGTTTCCAGTGGGCTGCCCTGCGCGTCGCGCTGGATGCTGCCGTCCGCGTTCAGCTTGAACACACCCACGCTGAACAGCTGCAGCAGTTCGCGCGCGTAGTTCTCGTTGGGCGCGCAGCCCACGCAGGCGCTGGCGGCGCGATTGTCGCCGTTGTCCAGATAAAAGCCCATCGAAGGCTGGATCGACACCGCCCGCAGGAAGTCGCGATAGCCACCGAAAACACGGCTCATCAGGAAGTTGGCGTACTGCACCGATCCGTAGGCGTCCACCTTGTTCTGCGAAACCACCACGAACTGGGACAGCGCCCACGAAGCCCGCATGCGCAACTGCCCGGGCGCGGCGATGGCGAGCCGCGAGAACTGGGTGGCCAGAAACGTGCCGGCGAACGGATCGGGAACACCCGGAGGCCCCCGGTTCAGCAGCACGGCGCCATCGATCGATTCCGGGGGGCTGGCCAGCTGCGCGTCGATCCAGCCGGCGAATCCCAGGCGCTTGACCTCGGCGATCGACTGCGGGGTCGGACCGAAGCTGGCCTGGTCGAGAAACCGGGCGGCGGCGTAGGTCGTGATCCCGAAGGGCGAGACCGGCGAGGCGGGAGCCACCTGGCCGTTGGAGGCTTGGGCCTCGGGCTGTGCCGCCGATGCGGTCGCTTGCACGCCGGCCCGATCCTGCCTGGCCGAGTCGCCGCACGCGGCGAGCATCAGCACGACCGCCATCGCAACCAGCAGCCGACGCGCGTCAAACGATGTAGCCGACATCCACCGTCCCTCCGTTCGTGTCGTATGCCAGGCGCTGCTCGTTGGCGCCGAACAGGATGAAATGCGCGATCGCGCCGTTGGTCTGGCTGCCCAGGAAGTCGCCCAGGTTGCCGTTCACATAGGCCGCCACGTCAGGATAGTCGCGCAGGTAGCGGGCGCCATCGAACTCGTCGAAGGCGGGGCCGGGCGAGCGGCCTTCCCAGACGCCGAACAGATTGAAGTGCGCGAACAGCGTCGCGTTGTCCAGGTTCAGTGGCGCAAGGTCGGCCCAGCGCGCCGCGTAATAGGCGGGCTCGAACCAGGCCGTGGGCGTGGCGCCCAGGCGTGCCCCCTGATCCCGGTAGTGGGCGAGCGCGGCAGGTGCCGTGGCGGTCGCAACCGCGGCGGTGTTCGAAAGCAGATAAAAGATTGGGTCGAAGAGAAAGCCAGGATCTTTGCCGGGGCCGGGCGCCAGGGCCGTGCGCTGGTAGGTGACGGGCAGTTGCGCGTCCGAGAAGGCGAGCGCTTCGATCGACGTCAGCGCGTCGTAGCCCCCTGCGCCATCGATCGCGATGACACCGAGCTGGCCGGGCGCCACCGACACGCGGTACTGGCTGCGCGCCAGGGTGAAGGCGGCGGTATCGATGCCAAGGCCGCCATCGATCAGGTCATTGCCCGTGCCGCCCTGCAGGCGATTGTTCGAGTCGTTGCCGATCAGGACGTCATCCAGCGCGGTGCCGATGGCCGATTCGACGACGGTGCCCGCGGGCAGGGCGAGATTGTCGCGCGCATGGGCGCCGTCAGCGGTGCGGCCCGCCGAGATGAGATGCGAAGGCCGCAGATCGATCCTGGCATCGGTGGTGAGCGCCGAGAAATCGAGCACATCGAGGCCGCCATCGTCGATCAGCAGACCCAGACCCGCGCCCGCGCCATCGCCGACGATGTAGATGCTGTCGTCCGTGCCCACAGCCCTGGTGCCGTACAGCGTGCGCAGCGCGATCACGTCCAACGGACCCCAGGTCTGGCGGTACAGGCCGGACAACGCGGCGGTATCGGACATGACGGTGTTGCCGGCGTGATCGTCCTGCACGCGGAACTGATCGGCCCGGTCGTCGCCGTTGTCGTAGTTGCGCGGGTGCCGCAGGCCTAGGGCGTGGCCGATCTCGTGGCGCAAGGCCGCAAAGCCCTCGCTGCCGGGCGTGACGATGGCGACGCTCTGGGTGTCCATCAGAATGTCGCCGGCACTGTCTGCGGCGCCGGGCTGACCGGGAAATATCGCCTGCCCCTTGGTGGCGGGCTGCTGGCTGATGCCCAGCCGGATCTGTCCCTGGCTGCCGGTGGCCTCGTCGACCTCGCGAAAGCTCAAGCCGGTGAGCGCCGCCGTGTCGGCGAAGATGGCCCTCACCGCATTGCGCTGGGCACTGTCGAAAACCTGGAAGCCGGCAGCAGGAGTGCTGCCAGCGCTCGTCATGAAGCTGAAGCTCACCTCGATGGCCGTGCCCATCGGCTGCCCCGCGTTCCAGCGCAGAGCGTCTCCGGCGATCAGCCCCTGGGTCGCCAGCTTGACCGGATCGATCAGGTCGGCGGTGAAGACGAATTCGCGACTCTGGAATTCGATGCGCTCGACACTGACGATGTCGGTGATGTAGCGAGGGTCGGCGATGGAAACGATGGTGGCCGAATTGCCATCGGTGGACACATCGACCCGATAGTCCGCCCGATTGCCTCCCAGCCAGACGGTGTCCACGCCGCCGCGGCCATCGAGCCGGTCGTGTCCGCCGTTGGGATGCAGGCGGTTCTCCAGCTCATTGCCCAGCATGACGTCGTCGCGAAAGCTGCCGTGCAGCTGCGCGATGCCGATCAGCGTATCGATCGTGCCCCAGCCGTCCTGCACGATTCCGCTCGCCAGGTCGGCGATGAAGCCGGCGGGTGTGTTCTCGAAGTAGCCGGCACCGCTTTGCAGCGGATCCAGGCCGATGAGGGTGTCGTTGCCTTCGCCGCCAAGCGCGATGCCGCGCCCGATGGTGATGGTGTCATCGCCGCCCAGGCCGAAGAGCTGGGAGTAGTCGGGCAGTCCGAGGGCAGCCTGGTCCAGCGTGTCTGCGCCGGAGGTGCCGCGGTATTCAGCCATCGGGAGAGGTCCTTGCGGTTTGCGGGCGCGACAGACGCGGCCGGCGGCGCTTCAAAACAACACGCCAGCGGCGCTTCAATCCGCCGCGACCGCATTCGGCCACCTCGGCCGAGTCGGAGACTCAGCCGCCTTTTTCGGCCTGGTGGCGCTCGGTTGCCGCAGCGACCGCACGCTCGACACGGTCGCCGAGTGCCTGCCATTCGCCGATCGCCCGGTTCTCTGCGGCGATGGTGCGCGAGGCCAGCCGCTGGAATCGCGGCTTCACGTACTGCGCGAACAGCTCGTAATGACGGTTGACGGCCGCGGGTCGCGCCCATTCATGGTGAACCATCAGATACGCACCGAAGCCGCCATTCGACTGCTTCTCGAGACGCTCGATCTGCTTGATCGCGTCGTCGGGTGTGCCGATCACGCCCAGTCCTGTTTCGTTGACCCAGGCGACGCGCTCCTCGAAGGTCTGGCCCGCCGCGCGGAAATGGGGCACCGCGAGAATCTTCTGGGTGTAGTGGCACCAGTCGTCCAGCCCGAAACGGACGTCTTCGATGGCCTGCTCGCGGGTTTCGGCGATGTGCATCGGGCCGACGAGCCGCCACTGATTTCGATCGGCCTTCGTATTGAACTTCGCGGCGCGCTCCTCCATCACGTTCCAGTGATGAGCGAGCAGGTCAAAGCCATCGGTGGTGGTCGCGCCGATCGACAGCAGTCCGAGCCCGTGCTTGCCGGCCACGCGCGGACCGGTTGGCGACGCGATGGCAGCCACCGCGATGTCGAAGTCGCTGTAGGGGCCGTATTGCGACTTCGCGTTGACCAGCTTGTAGCGGGACGTCTCGACGCTGATCGGTTCGTCGCTGCGCAGTAGATGCATCAGGACATCGGTGTCGTGCTCGAGCGCGGAGCGTTGCTCCTCGATCGAGATGCCGAGCATCGCAGCGTCGCCGGGCAGCGCGCCCGGGCCCAGCCCGAGCATGAAGCGGCCGCGAAGCAGCTGATCGAGGAAGAAGACGCGATCGGCCACGAGCAGCGGGTTGTGATACGGCAGCGAAAGGACGCCGGTACCCAGTTTGATATGACGGGTCTGAGGCGCCGCAAAGGCGATGAAGATCATCGGGTCGGGAATGATCTCGGTGCCGGCCGAGTGGTGTTCGCCAATCCAGGCTTCTTCGTATCCGAGCCTGTCGAGGAGCTGAACGACCTCGAGATCGCGCTGGATGGCCGAGATAGGGTCCTGGCCTGCAGGGGGGTGAAAAGGTGCCATGAAAATCCCGAATCGCATGCTGCTCCTCCATTGTTGTTGGCTGGTCAGACGGCAAAGTATCGCGGGTAATCCGCTCGTTTTCCAGAGGGTTCGGAGGCGCAGCGGCCTGCTGCCCGGCTGGGCCAACGCGTTGTTCCAGACGTTGTGGGATGGCAGCCTCCTGGAGAGAATCGCGGCCGGCAGCACAGCTCATGTCATCCCGAGATTTGGACGGGACGTGTCCAAGACGACGGATTCCGGGAACTCGGCATGCAGGAAAAGCCGGTATCGATTGATCCGGCCGTCGACAAGGTCGAAAAAGCTGAAGACTGAAGCCCGGATGGGCTTGCCAGTGGGCGGTCGGCCAAGCCAAGGCCCGGTGAGCAGACCGGTAAAGGACCACCACGCCACGACCGAGTTGTCGCCCGCCACGATGCGCTCGACGGTGACTTCCAGTTCACCGATATTGCGGCGAAAGCCTTTGACGTGGGCCACCAGACCGGCTCGACCCGGTGGGCCACCGAATGCCTGGTTGGCCTCGTCCACCATGTCCGCGTTGCTCAGTTCCTCGATCAGCTCCAGCCGCCCCCGGGCGACAACCTCCTCAAGATACGTCCGCATCAAGGTTTCTGCCTTCATCACCATGGCTCCCCTTCTCATCGCGCGCGCCGCCTGCAGAGCGCTACAACCAGATCAGACCGCATTCCAGCCTCGAATACCGTGGGCCGGTAGAATTTAGTTGTCACCATGCCGCTCAGCGGTGACATCACCGACCGGCGATTCCGAGGACCCCACGAAAGCGTCGCATGCTGTTCTATGAAGACATGATTCCCGGCCAGGGCACCGGCGGGCCATCGTTGCGGGTGGAGCGCGAGGAACTGATCGAGTTCGCCAGGCGCTGGGATCCGATGCCGTTCCATGTGGACGACGAGGCCGGCAAGGCCGCCTTCGGCAGCATCACCGCACCGGGCGTGTTCGTGCTCGCGCTGAAGCAGCGGCTGATCCACCAGCTGGCCGAACCGCATGCCGTCATCGCCTCGATGGGCTACGACGAGGTGCGCTTTCATGCGCCGGTCAGGCCGGACGACACCTTGCGCCTGCAATTCGACTACATCGAAAGGCGCGAGTCCCGCTCGAAGCCGGATCGCGGCGTCGTGACGGTACGGCTGTCGCTCGTCAACCAGGCCGGGATTACCGCGATGAGCCATCTCGACACGATTCTGGTGCGACGAAAGCATCCGGCATCCGCCCCGGATCTTCAGGAAGGCGAATGACCACCGAGGTGGCTCGTCTTTCTGCAAGCGTGCCGGCCCGCTCTTCTTTTCTATTTTGGGTCGATCACAGCTGGAAGGTCGCGACCGCCAAAGACGACCCGCTCGATGCGAACGACATCGCTGATCACTCGAAACAAAATCGCGTATCGCCCGAGGGTCGCCAGCCGGGCGGTATCGCCGATATCCGGGCGCAACTGGTAAAGCAGCGGATTGCGCTGAAGTTTGGCGAACTTGTCGCGGATGTCATGGATAAAGGAAAGCGCCCTCTGCGGGCTGTCCTCCGCAATGTAGGCAGCTATCGCGTCAAGATCGTCTTAGACAAAGGCTGAAAACTCCAGCCGCATCAGCCTGTCGAGCCCTTGGTATCGGCGATCGTCTGGTACTTGCGTTCAAGACGGGCGATGACTTCGTCTGCGCTAACGCCGGGGATGCGTCACGCAATGCCGATTGCCATACCTGGCGTAGCTCGGCGACGCCTTCTTCCAGCCGTCGCTTGTGCGTCCGTCCGCAGCGCATCGCGCACGACCTCACTACTGGATGCGTATTCGCCGGTATCAACGGCCTGGCGCAGCAGGGCAACCATCTCCGGAGGTAGGGCAATGCTGATCTTTTCAGCGCTGGCCATGAGGCTGACCTTTGGTGGGAATATTCCACCAATATCACCCGCTGGCGGCCGCTTCAAGCGCAAACAACCGCGAACTCGCATTTTCCCCCCTCGGGCTCGAGAGCAGTCCTGTCAGATCGCCGAGTTCACTCGCGCCGCCGGACACACGCCTGACTAACGAGTAGACTCACAGATTGCTGCGTCGCACCATTGCCGTGGATTGATCGCCCTCCGTGCTTGCAGAAGCGCCATGTTTAAACAGGACGGGACTGTGGAACAGGACATCGACAGCGCGTTCGACGAACTGGGGGTGACCCCCGACGCGACGGAACGCGAGGTCAAGGCAGCGTGGCGCCGATTGGTCTCGCAGTGGCATCCCGACCGCAACAGCAGCGCCGCCGCCGTCGTCAAGATGCAGCGCCTCAATCGCGCCTTCGAAGCGATTCGACAGGCCGGTTTCCGTCAGCCCGGACCGTCGGCCACCACGGGCGGCGCCAGGCCGGATGACCATGCGACAGCCGACCGGAATGCCTCGGGCCCGCCCTCGCGAACGATTCAGCGCAGGGTCAGGCTGACGCTCGAGGAGGCCGCATTCGGCTGCACCAGGGTGTTGCGAGGCAAGGTCACGGAGGATTGTTCGGCCTGCGAAGGGGCAGGGCACCGTGTTCTCGGCGGTCATTGTCCTCAGTGCCATGGTTCTGGCGCGACCTGGCAGCGCCCTTGGTTCGGCTGGATCGCGACACGGGCCGAGTGCGACTCCTGTCATGGCAGCGGCATTGCGAGGCAGGTCTGCGCTGCCTGTGGGGGCAACGGGAAGGCCGCCACCCAGCGGTACAAGGTCACGGTGCGATTTCCGCATGGCGTGCGCGATGGCGACCTGCTCAGCGTGGATGGACGCCACGGCAAGCCGGACTCGCCGCCAGGTGACCTGAGTATCCGGGTCGAAGTGAGGCAACATGCATTGCTCAAGCTCGACCAAGAGGGCACGGTGCTGTGCGATCTGCCGGTGGACGGATTCATGTGGATTGCGAACCGGAGTGTCCCGGTGCCCACCCTTGACGGCCTGCAGTCGATGCAACTGCAGCGCGACCAGCTCAGCTACCGTCTGAAGGGCCAGGGATTTCCGGTTGAACGCCGAGGTCCGCGCGGCGATCAGATCGTGACCCTCTCGCCGATATTTCCAGAACGCATGACCACGGACCAGCAGATCCTGCTCGACCAGCTGATTGCCACCACGTCCGGGCCCGATGCGAAGTCGCTAGATGAGCGGCTTCGCGGTTGGAATGAGGCCTTGCGCGCGTGGAAGCGGGGCATCCGGAGCCGCGGCTGACGGCCCTTCGGGAGTCAGGTCGATCGGCGCCCTCGTCACGATGCCACGCTTCTTCGGCACGCTCGCACTGCTTGGCTTCCTGGCGGCCTTGGGTGTGCATGTGGCCGCACTTCTCGGTCTGCCGGTGCAGGATCAATTTCCGCAGATCTGGGTGCTGCACGTGGGCGTTTTTGTCGTCTTCATTCCCGCGTTCTTCCACCTGAAGAAGCACATGGAAAAGGGCGATCCGCTTGGCCATTTCCGTGGAATGCCTGCCTGGGCAGTCGTCGTCCTGCTTGCCCTGCTTCTGTACCTGTTTCTCAACTTCTCGGTCTTGCGCCCCGCCACGGGCGAAGGTACCCCCGACATTCGCAACGGGCAGTACGTGCTTCACAAGAAGGGGCATGTCCTGCGGGAAATCTCTCAAGCCGAGTACCATGCCGGCCGGGCAGCCGAAGCACGCCTTTTCTCGGGACACTGGATGCTTTTCTACGCTCTCTCGGCGGCGGTATTCCTGGTTCGCCGCAAGCGCGGTGAAGGCTGATTCCTCGTCTCTCTCAGAATTCTGTGGCTCTCGATTTCAGGATGGCCCAGAGACCCCAGAGACAATACCGGGCGCGTCAGCATTCCGTCGCGCAGATTGCTGCGCGGTGAGGCGGGAGGCTTTTCGGCATATATCTTGATATATATCTATTCGAAGAATAGACTTTGGTCTATACCATGAGCATAGACCCATGACCCAGACCGCCAAAATTTTCATCAATGGCCGAAGCCAGGCAGTCCGGCTGCCAGCGGCCTTCCGGTTCGACACGAAGGAAGTCTTCATCCGCCAGGATCCGAAGACCGGCGACGTGATCCTGTCGCGCAAGCCCACCACGTGGGATGGATTCTTCGCGGCATTGCAGGCCGCCGCTGTCCCCCAGGACTTCTTGAACGAAGCGGAGCGTGCCCAGGGCAGCGATGACCGGGATCCGCTGGAGGGGTGGCGCGAGTGACGCGCTACATGCTCGACACCAACACTGTCAGCTACCTGCTCAAGCAGCACCCTGCGGTTGCACGGCGCCTTGTGGCGGTGCCCATCACCGCGTTGTGCATCTCGGCCATCACCCAAGGCGAGTTGCTGTTCGGCCTGGCCAGACGGCCACTTGCCACAGCGCTCCACGACGCGGTTTGGGAGTTCCTGCGCCGGGTCGACGTCCTGCCCTGGGACGCGACCGCGGCGCTGGTCTACGGGGCCGCTCGAGCCGCCACGCAACGCGAGGGCCGGGTTCTGGCGCCGATGGATCTCCTGATCGGCACGCATGCGCTCAGCATCAATGCCATCCTGGTGACGAATGACCGCGCTTTTGCACAGCTCGCGGGCCTGTCGATCGAGGACTGGACGGAAGAACCCGGATAGAGAAAGCGAGCATCATCGCGCGTTGGGTCGCTTCGATATCGAGTGCTTTCTTGCTTGGAGCGGCATCACACGCATCCGATCGGAAAACCTAAAGAGGTATTGGAGACACCATGAAAACAAAGAGAATGCTGGGCATTGGCCTGGTCCTGATCGGCCTGGCTGCAAGTCTGAGCGTTGCCCACGCTCAGAGCTGGCCCGCCGCCAACAAGCCCCTGACCTTCATCAACCCCTTTCCTCCGGGCGGTGCGGTAGATGCCTTCGGCCGGCCCTTGGCCCGACAGCTGAGCAGTCAACTGGGCGTGCCGATCGTCGTGGAGAACCGGGGCGGTGCCGGAGGCACCATCGGTGCGGCACTTGCCGCCAGGGCCGCGCCCGACGGGTACACCTGGTTCCTCGGCGCCGTTCACCACACGATTGCACCGAGCATGTACCCCAAGCTCAGCTACGAACTCGAAAGGGATTTCGAGCCGGTTGCCATTCTGGGCAGCGTGCCCCACGTGATCGTCGTGCATCCGGGCCGAGTGCCGGAGAACAGCGTCAAGGAATTGATGGACCGGATCCGCAAGAATCCCGGCCGGCTGAATTACGCCTCCACCGGCAGCGGCACCTCGCAACATCTGGCGGGTGAGCTGTTCAAGGTCAAGAACAATTTGTTCATCACGCACATCCCCTACCGCGGCACCGGCCCGGCCCTGCAGGACCTGATCGCGGGCCAGGTCGACATGATGTTCGACACCCTGGCCGGCGCGAGTAATTTCATCAAGTCGGGCCAGCTCAAAGCGCTGGCGGTGGCCAGCAACAAGCGGGTGGCCGGGTTCGAGAACGTGCCGACCGCTGCCGAAGCCGGGTTGAAAGACTATGAAGTCTCGAGCTGGTACGGGTTGTGGGCGATCAAGGGCACGCCGCCGGAAATCATCGAGCGCATGACCGCCGAGGTGAACAAGGCGCTGGCCAGCCAGGACATCAGCACACGCTGGGCCGGCATGGGCGCACTGCCTGGCACCTTGAACCGCGAGCAGTTCAAGGCCTATATTAAGACCGAAACCACGCGCTGGAGTGAGGTCGCCAAACGCTCAGGCGCAAAGCTGGACTGACGTCCTGTCCGCGCCGTGTTGGTCTCACTCTGAGCACACTCCAACCGAAAGGATCCCCATGAGCGGAACACCAGGCCACCCGCAGCGCTCCGAACATCGGGTGACTGAGTCCCCCGCAGGCAGAGTCACGGTCACCATCGATGGCAGGACGGTCGCCGACTCCGACGACGTGATCCGGGTCGACGAGGATGGCGCGCCACCGCGCTACTACTTTTCCCGCGACGCCGTGAAGGTCGACCAGTTGGATCGCAGCGCGGCGACCACGACGTGCCCGTTCAAGGGCACGGCGAGCTACTACACGGTCACTTTGAACGGCAGGCGCTATGACAACGCCATCTGGTCCTACGAGGAGCCGTACGACGAGCGCGTCGCGCTGAAGGGCCGCATGGCGTTCTACGATGACCAGCATCCCCGCATCAGGGTCGTTGCACGCGGCGCCGCGGCATCACCGTCCGTCGATTAGTCTGGCCCCACGAATCGCACGAGACCCTTCCTCGGAGCATCCATGAAGATCACCGTCTCCACCACCATCGACGCGCCGATCTCGGACGTCTGGCGCCTGTACAACTCGCCGGACGACATCAAGATCTGGAACACCGCGTCGCCGGACTGGCACACCACGGCGTCCTCGGTCGACCTGCGGGTCGGGGGCAAGTTTTCCTCGCGCATGGAAGCCAAGGACGGATCCTTCGGGTTCGACTTCGAAGGGGAGTACACCCGGGTCGAGCCGCCAAGCCTCATCGAGTACACCTTCGGCGGACGCATCGGACGGGTCGAGTTCTCTCAGATCCCTGCCGGGGTCGAGGTGAAGGTGACCTTCGACGCGGAAGAAAGCCACTCGGAAGCGCAGCAGCGCGCCGGCTGGCAGGCGATTCTCGACAGCTTCGCCCGTCACGTCCTGGCGCGCCAGGGCCGGACCTAGGCTTGCGATGGCCGTGAATCGCGTCTGCGCATGCCACGGATGCAGGCGCACCTCCTTTGCTTGCGCTGGCCACCGCCCGGAAACCCCCGCCCCCCCCCCCCCCCCCCCCCCCCCCCCCCCGCGGCCCCCCCCCCCCCCCCCCCGCCCCCTTCCGCCGGGCGGGGCCCCCCCGCGGGGCGGGCCCCCCCGCCCCCCCCCCGCGCCCCCCCGGGCTCCGGCGCCCCCGCCGGGGGCCCCGGCCCCGGGGGCCCTTGCCTTGATCCCCACGCTGCTGAACCTGCTTCATGTGCCGGACGCCATCCTCTGGCCGGTGTCCAGCGCGATCGCCGGCGCCGTTTTCACGCTGGTTCTCGTGCTCCAGTTCCGCCGGCGCCGCCTGATCGAACCCGGACCCTTTCCGGCGTGGGTCGTCCTGATCTACGTGGTTTCGATGGCCGCGGTGGGAAGCCTTTGGCTCAACGTCGCGGGAACTCCCTTTCGATCCGGCGTGGGCCCCTACGCCGCGGTACTGACATGGGCGATCTGCGTTTTCGGGTTCATCTTCGTTCGGACCATGGAAGTTTTCCTGCATCGGCCGCCGCCGCCCGATCAGCTGCTCTGATGTCCTTTCGCCCTTGCCGCACAGCCCGGCGGGCAGGTGGGGCATGTCCGGCGGCTCGACCCGCGCGGTCAGCCCGGGACCTTCGCCACCCCACATTCGATGTGTCCGTGATCAGGCGGTAAGCTCAAAAACGGCCAGTTTCCCCATGGAGAAGATCGATGGATATCCCCCTCATCGAACAGGCAAGCTGCAAGCCCAGGTGCTGGTTCCACTCGTGAAGGCCCTGCGGGCCGAACTGGGCGACGAGCGAGCCGATGCGCTCGTTCGAAAGGCACTCGGAGACATCTACCGCAGGCTGGGTGAAAAGTGGTGGCGCGAGCACGCGACGGGCGACCTGGGAAAGACGATGTCGAAGCCTCGTCGGCTCGCGGCACGCGCGCCGGCGGAAAACGCGCCAGGGAGCGAGCCCGCCCAGTTCTACCAGGCGTGGGCGCACTTGGGGTAACTCACCCGCACGCAAACCATGCAAGGCGGATCCGGATTTCCGGTACGCGCCGGGCGCCCGGCCGACAATTGGAATCCCGAACCGAGGGCGGTCGCTCAGGCGCCCAGGAGCCGGCGTGCCAGCATGGACTGCATGTCCCGGCGGCCGTCGACGATCAGGTAGATGACGACCTTGCCGCCGAGGACGCGACAGATCACCCGGTAGGGCTTGAATGCCGTCTGCCGGAATTCTTTGATGCCCAGTGCGATGAGTTCCTTGGGATGGCTGCCGCGCTCGGGGAACTGCGTGAGGCCCTCCACGACCTTCATCAAGTTGTCGAGAACTCGGTTGGCGCTGGCCTCGCTGTCGAACTCGGCGATGTAGTCGTAGAGAGCCTCCAGGTCCTGCTCGGCACCCTCGGTCAGCAGGATCTCGTATTGCGTCGGCCTGCCAGCCATCAGGCCTTGGCCCGCTTTACGCGCAGGCGAGCCACCACATCGGCCACCGGCTTGACCCGGCCCGCCTCGACGTCCCGCTGCCCGAGCGCCAGGATCTTCAGCAGGGCCAAGGTCTCTTGCGTTTCCTCGAAGGACGCAACGTCCTGCAGCACGGCTTTGGCTTCGCCGTTTTGAGTGATGACCAGGGGTTCCCGGCTTTCGGCAAGCTGGGTCAGCACCTCGGCGGCATTGGCCTTGAGGTAGCTGATGGGCTTGACTTGAGATGAGTAGCGCATGGCCCCGCTCCGATGATCGAGTAGGACCGAATATAGTCTTTTATCGGTCTCTAGACAATCTGCCGCGACGCAGGGCCGGTTCCGGCCTCCACCAATAAAGGTGTCTTCGAATCTGGACGCAGCCCAGCGCAGGCCCGCGCCTCATCATCGGTCGAATCTGGGAGTGGGGCTCTTGCGGGTGAAGGGCCTCAGGTTGTCGGAAACGCTTACGCTCGGCACTGCTTCCGCCCGGAATCTTGTTCAATATCAATTACCTGCGTGATTGGCACATGTTTTGCTTAATAAACATTGAATAACTTCAATGGATCAAGAATGAAATACGCCAAGTTTCTGCCCGCTGCCGCCCTCGCGCTCAGCCTGATCATGCCGATGGCCGCGCATGCCGCCGTGATCACCTTCGACGAATTTGCAGCCGACAACTACACTCAGGGGGGCATCCCGGCCGGCCGCTATGCCTACCTGGGGGTGACCTTCTCCACCACCGACGACGGATCGACTTGGGACGGCACGGCTAACGGCGACCCCGGCTTTTGGTTTCTGAACGGCACAAATGGCCCAATCTTCTCTGGCTACAACGGAAACAGCTACGGCGCGCGCATGCTGTTCACCGCCACCGATGTGAGTGGCGTGTTACTGGACGCCGCTCGGCCTTGGGCTAGCTCAGGAGACGTTACCTTCACTCTGCAGGGTTGGTTGGACGGGGCACTTGTCGACAGCGAGATCGTGATAATGGCGCCTAACATTGTCAATCAGTGGAGCACACTGTCACTGACCGGCGTCTTTGACGAACTGCGCTGGTTCGGCTCAGGCCAGGGTTTCCATCCGTTCGCTGTTGACAACATCCGCTGGGACGCGGTGACGACCGGGGTGCCGGAGCCCGGCCCGCTGGCGCTTGCCGGCTTGGCGCTGGGCCTCATCGGCGCTGTCCGTCGGCGCCAACGCTGAACGCGGAGTCTTGACCAGCGCGAAGCGCGTCGGCCCGCAGACGAAGCGCTGGTAATCCCGCCGTATTCCAGAGTGCTTGAAAGTAGAGACATCTGGCGACCATAGCCGGTCGTGTCGACCCGTTCGACCGGCCGTCCTACACCTTCTTCACAAACTCCGACTTCAGCCCCATCGGGCCGATCCCATCGATCTTGCAGTCGATGTCATGGTCGCCATCGGCCAGGCGGATGTTCTTCACCTTGGTCCCGACCTTGACCACCAGGGACGATCCCTTGACCCTCAAGTCCTTGATCACCGTGACGGTGTCGCCGTCCTGCAGGACATTGCCGTTGGCATCCTTGATCACGCGGGTTTGGTCGGCCGCAGGCACAGCGCCGGGCGTCCACTCATGCGCACACTCCGGACAGACGAAATTGCCGCCGTCCTCATAGGTGAACTCGGACTTGCACTTGGGGCACGGGGGCAGGGCGGTCATGAACGGGTATCCTGAAAATCCAGGGAGTTCGCCAGCGACTGGAACGACTGGTCGGTATCACTGGTTTCGCAGTTCGTAGTGCTCGTTGATCCGGTAGATCGTTCTCTTTCCGCCGGCTGGTGTCGGCTCATCGTGCACGTCGAATACCCCTGTCGCGAGCAGCAAACCCTTGAGGTTGGAGTGACCGAACCGGACGTGCAGGTCTTGAAGCTCCGAAGGCGCGGTTTGCTTGATCAACTGCCCTGCCGTTGACAAGACGGTCCAGCCATCCGCACGAGCACTTTGCATTGCCACTTCGCCCAGCATCACGACGAGACGGCTGCTCCGGATGAATGCCAATTCGAACTGCTGTTCCGCCTCGGGAGAACCAAGAATTCGGCGATCTGCCGGCGCCCATTGTCCACAGATCGTGCCCAATGGTAGAGGCGCTCCAGCGTGCGCTTGGCCTCTTCATACTGTGCGTCGAGGTAGGCAAGCGGAACATCAGCGTCGCCGTCGACCGCAGACTCCCATCGGGGCAGAAAATGATGAATCAGGTCGTTGCGAGCGTCGACGAGAGCCCGCATTTCCCTGTCATGCCGTTCGACCTTGTCCACGTCGGCCTCGATCGATTGTCGAAGCTGGACCCACGGATGGTCCGTTCCGGCAGGGGGGGCGCATTCATCGGGAGTGCCGAGCACGTTGCCGAGCAACTCGCCCGCCAGTGTGCCCATGGTCATGCGACTGACCGTTTCGGCACGCTTCTCGAGCAATGCCGCAATGCTGCGGTCCGGCGCTCCGGCGACGGTCGCGGCTTTGTTCAAGTGTTTGAGCAGGCCTTCGATCTGCTGAAAGACATCAACATTGCGGCCGATACATCGAAGGACCTCGTCGGTCGCCGGTGTCCGGCCATGCACCCTTGGTGCAACGTCATCGTTGGCGGTCATGCGGCCATTCTGTGGGATTGGGTCTGAAGTCCGCAATGGCATCGTCATCGTGCTTGCGCCGGCCATGGCGGTTGAAGGCGCGCCCCAACCCCGACCAAGGATCGTTATGATGGCCGGGCTGGGCGAAGCCATCACGACACGCAGAATGTACGGAACGACCATGGACCTTATTGGCAAGACAGTCTGGATCACGGGGGCTTCATCAGGCATCGGCGCTGGTCTCGCGACGGGCTTTGCGCGTGCCGGCGCGCGGCTGGTGTTGTCGGGTCGGCGTGAGGAGGCACTTGCTGAAGTCGCGGGCCGCTGCGACCAGGCCAAGACGCTGGTGTTGCCGTTCGAAGCGACCGATCTCGGCGCGCTTCCCGGCATCGTTTCCCGCGTCGAAAAACTGACCGGCGGTATCGATATCCTGGTCAACAACGCCGGCATTTCGCAGCGCAGTCTGGCGCTCGATACTGACTTCGAGGTCTATCGCCGGATCATGGAAGTGGACTTCTTCGCGCCGCTGCGGCTGTCGCAACTGGTCTTGCCGGCGATGGTCAAGCGGCAGTCGGGGGCGCTGGTCAACATCGCCTCGGTGGCCGGCAAGGTCGGTACGCCGTTGCGCACCGGCTACTGCGCCGCGAAGCACGCCCTGGTCGGCTGGTCTGACGCGCTGCGCGCCGAGATTTCCCAATACGGCGTGTCGGTTTTCGTGGTGACGCCGGGATTCGTCGCCACCCACATCTCAGACAACGCCTTGACCGGGGATGGCTCGGTCAAAGGCCATGATGCGACCGACCCGGTCAACCAGGGTATGAGTGCCGAAGAAGCGGCGACGATCATCATCGATGGCATGCTGGCCAACCAGCCGGAGATTGCCGTCGGCCGCCCCGGCGCACCTGAATTGGCGCTGCTCGAATTCAAGCGTTACAACCCAGAGCCGCTGTACCAGATCATGGCCAAAATGGCGCCCAAGGTGGCGCGGGAATAGGATCGCGACACCCGGCGGCTTGCCCTGGCCCGCAGTCGCCGCAGAGCAGCCGCTGGTAGCCGTGGGCGAGGATGCCGAACTCGAGGAAAGCGTCGAACTCGTCCTCGAAGAATCGAGGCAGCTCGGATGTGACGACGGCTCCGCCGGGACTATGCGAAGCGATTCGACGCGTGCGTCCGCCGGGAGAAGTCCCCGCGGGATCGCATCAGCGCCATGCCGCCCAATGCCGCGAACAGCAAGCCGACCGAGGACGGCTCCGGGACATCCGCGACGGCGGGTGCGACATCGCCGCGCAGCGTCCCGCGACCGTAAAGCACGGCCACGGTGTCGGCCGGCAGTTCGGAGGTGTCCAGTGTCTCGCTGAACGAGAGCGCACCCGTCAGCGAGGTGGTCGTGTAGCCCGTACCGCTGAACTGCACCGAGTAGCTGATCGTGTTTCCGCCGTCGATCAGGTCTGCGGCGGTGGCCGCGTTGCTGAACGGATTCGCCGGGAAAGGCTCGATGATCGTGTCGTCGAGGTCGAGCAGGAACCGGAAGCGCTCGCCCGGATCGAAGTCAGCGAAGTTCAGGGTGAATGAGGCGGTGCCATTCGCGATGCTCGAGGATCCGGTGAAACCCGGCGTACCGACATTGGCCCCAGCCACGGCGGCGGCGTCGAATCCGCAGCCGTTGGTGAGCAGGCAACCGCCAACGTTGACCCGGAGCCGCGGTGCGATATTGACCGTGACCGAATCGATCCGAAGCGACGGGTCACCGGACGTGAACTCGACGTACCAGCCCGCATTGGCATTGTTGTACGGGGCGACGAGGAGGTCGCCGGGAATGCCGAAATCGACGGTGACCGGCGTCGCCTGCGCGACACCAAAGCACACCGAAGAGAGCAGCGTCGCGAACAGGCGTTTCGTGATGGTCGTCATGGGCAATCTCTTAAGGTATTGACCCTACGCTGCCGGAAGATCCGTACCAGACGTGTCGAGCGTCGGTAAATCAAGCACTTGACGTGATTCGCTTCGTCCGAGACGTCGCGAAATGCAAGAGGGACCGACACCCTGTAGGGCGGTGGATATGGAGCGAAGCGTGCGTATTTCAGCCCCTCGTGGACGAAATGAGGGGATTACCGATGAGCGCGCGCTGGCGACGAATCGGTGCGGCGTGCGCGGCGGGACCCCAGAGATTTTCGGCCAAGCAAGAGCATTCCAAGGGCGACCATCGTCAGACTCGCCGGTGCGGGCACCGTCGCGGAAACGCCTTCCAGGGCAAAGTTCAGATCAAAGTCCCATGGGAACAGCCAGGCTGCCTCGTTGTTTTGTCGCTGGACCGAACCGTCCAGCTCCACGCCAATATGTGACCAGGCCCAGTTTGCGTCGGGGGCATTGTTGAATACCGACAACCAGTACGTCGTGCCGGCTGACGCGCTGAACGAGTTATTAAGGTTGCTCGAATACAGCGTTCGTACCTCGGGACCAGAGACAAACGTTGAAGTCGTCAGATTTCCAGTGGACGACAGCAGAACGGCGCCCGGCTGCCCTGCGTCGTCTGCATAAAAGGTGAAGGTAAAATCGTTGGCTCCGCTATTGCTCTTGCCCATCCACTGGATTGCACCGACCACACTGGCGCTGCCAAGCATAAAATTGTCAGCAGCGCGAAATCCGGGTGTGCCTCCAAGAAAATTCAGCATGCTCGAGGCTCTGAGGCCGGTGTCGAAAGGCGCTGTTTGATCAAAAAGGACCATTGCGGTGGCCGCCTGCGCAGACATACCCAGAGCAATCGCCAACGCGGCTAGAAAACGTGATGTTCCGGCAACAATCGGCGATCTGGTCAGGTAGGCACGCATGTGAAGTTTCCTCAGGGGTTGAGCGAATCAGGCAGTCGTTCGCTCAGTCAGTACAGCCGTCCCCCCAAGTTCACCGCCAGGTTGGACAGACATCCTTGATGCATACGAACGAACTCAATACAAGATTGAGCAATTGTTGTGCCAGAAAAAAATCCCTTGAGAATTCAGCCACCTGCGTTGTATCGATGAAATCTACGTAAAGAAGTTCGACACATTTTCCGAGCTCCTGCGATGTCAGCGCGCCCGGCCCGAACCTCCCTGACGACACAACCATTGAGCCGTCGGCGGCTTTGCCCTCGAGGATCGCTCGCCCGCTGAGTCGGGCCTGCGAAATTCAGACGATTGCGAATTCGGCCCGCGTTCGCTGCGGCGCGGGCGTTCGATTACTTTGCATAGGGCATTCAAGCCCTACCGGGTAATCTGTCGCGTCTTCAGCAGCCAGGTCGTCATCTACCGGATCGTCGACGGCCGCCGGGACATGCAGTCCGTGCAGGCGCGCCGGCTCCCTGGGCGCCTGAGCGACCGCCGCCCGCGTGCCCCCGATGGGCGCGTTCCAACGCGATGCTACCGACTCTTCGCGACCGGAACGCTCGGGCACCGCGCCCGTAACTTGAACGGGTATGCTGCCGTGAGCCGCCGCCGCGGTACCGAGGAGGATCGACTTGAATCAAGCGAATCGCCAATCACGGTCAGCTCCAAACATGGCGCCCACCGACGGCCTGGAACAGTTGCAGCCGGCTTCGCTCGCCCGCCGGCGCGCCAGCCTGCTCGCGGCCTCGTGGGCTGCGCTGCCGGCGCTGTTCGCGCTTTCGCCTCGGGCGATTGCCCAAGGCGCATCGGGCGATGCGTACCCGAACAAGCCCTTGCGCTGGATCGTTCCCTACGCTGCGGGCGGCGTCACCGACCGCATGGCGCGCGACTACGCGGCGCCGCTGGCGCAGGCACTCGGCCAGCCGGTGGTGGTCGACAACCGTGCCGGCGCGAACTCGCTGATCGGCACCCAGCAGTTCCTCGCGCTGCCCGCCGACGGCTACACACTCTTCTCGGCGTCGCCGACCATCGCCAGCGGCCCTTTCCTGTATCCGGGCAGCCAATGGCCCGAGGATCCGCTCAAGGCGATGGTGCCGGTCTCGCAGTTCATCCGCCTCACCAACGCGATCATCGTGCCGGCAGCGTCGCCGGTCCGCTCGATCACCGACCTGCAGGCGCAGGCCAAGGGCCAGCCAGTGCTATTCGGCACGCCGGGCGTGGGCGCGGCGCATCACATTGCGATGCAGCAGGCCAGCGCCCGTACCGGCATCGAGATGCGGGCCATCCCGTACAAGGGTTCGGCGCCGCTGATCGCCGACCTGCTCGGTGGTCATCTGAGCGTGGCCTCCGACAACCTTGCCAACTGGGTTGCTCACCACAAGAGTGGCAGGGCCCGGGTCATCATGGTGCTGGGTGCGCGCCGATCGGCGTTGCTGCCTGACGTGCCCTGCATGGGCGACCTCGGCCACGCGGATTTCTCAGGTGCCGGCTGGACCGGGCTGGTCCTGCGCAGCGGTACGCCGCGCCCGATCGTCGAGCGGCTCTCGCGCGAGATCCAGCGCATCACCCGCACGCCGGAGTTCAAGCGCTACGAGGACGCCGGTGACGAACTCGTGGGGTCCACGCCCGAGGAGTTCGCCGAGCACATCCGCAAGGAGACCGCGCGTGCCCGCGATCTCATCAGCCGCTTCAACATCAAGCCAGAGTAGCGAACCCAGCCGAGGAGACAGGCCCATGACCCAGTGCATCGTGATCGTTCAATTCGACCTCCCCAAGCGCACCGAAGCGCAGGCGATCCAAGGGGGGACCGCATCCGCTCCCATCTATCGCGAACTCGCAACGAAGGGGCTGATCCGCAAGGACTACCTCAATGGCGAGAGCGGCACCGGCGGTGTTTATCTGTGGGAGAGTCGAGAGGCGGCGCAAGCCTGGTATACCGAGTCCCGGCTCGCCGAACTGACCCAACGCTTCGGGGTACGCCCGCGGCTGACCTGGTACGACACCCACGTCACCGTCGACAACCTGCTGGGCGAGACCCGGGTCAACGGGGTGTCACCGGTGCAAGCCTGATCGGAAAACTGCGTGTAGCGCGAGTTGCGCTGCTCGGGGCGTGCCTCGACGTACGTGGCATGTGCAAATTCCTTCCCTGGTGTTCACTTCGCCTGCAGGCCCTCGCTCTGGATCACCGCGCGCATCGCTGCGGCATCGGCGCGGACCAGCTTGCCGAAGTCCTGCGGGCCCCGGAAAACGACGTCGATCGACAAGGGTTGAAGCTTGTGCCGCGTCTCAGGGGAGTCCATCACCTGACGGGTGCGCTCGGCCAGCTTCTGGACGACGCCTTCCGCCGTCCCCTTGGGGGCGAAGATGCCGAACCAGCTGCCCGGCACCTTGCTCAAGTCGAAGCCTTGCTCACCCAGCGTCGGGACATCGGGGATCTCGGGATTTCGCCGTTCGCTGACCGTCGCGAGCCCCTTGAGCCGACCCGCCTTGATCTGTGGAACGGTGACCGGCGCATACATGATGTCCACGCGGCCGGCGATCAGGTCCGTCATCGAGTCGGTCGCGCCCTTGTAAGGGACCTCGAGCACATCGATGCCGGCCTGCTTGTGCAGGATCTTCCCGACGAGCTGGGTGGCGGAGCCCGGCCCATTGCTGGCGAACGTGTACTTGCCGGGATTGGCCTTGGCGGCAGCCACGAATTCCGGTTGGCGCGCGCCACGAACTCCGTGCCGATGGAGCCGCCTGCGCCCACCTTGTTCTCGACGAGAACCGGTTGCTGCAGGTCTTTCGACAGGCGATCGGCCACATAGCGCGTGAGGATGTCCGGAGGCGTGCCGGGCGGGAGAGGTGGCGCCGGAAATCCGGACACGGCGATAAGTGGGTGCCCCCCAAGTTACGCAGTTGATTGCGTCTCTCGCGGTTGAGGAAGTCGCGCAGCTTCCGGGCGCCGGCGAACGGATGCCCCAGGCGCAGGACAACGATGCGTTTCATCAGCCGCTGGTCGGCCTCGGAGGCGGCGCGCGGCATGTAGTAGACGTTGCCTCGGCTGATGCCGATCAGTTCGGCCTGCCGGGTGATCGGCAGGGTATGGGTGCGGTCGATCATCGCTTTGCGCTCAGCATGCCGGCCTTGGTGAGCGCGCCTGATAAAAAATCGCTTTCCAATGCCAGCTTGCCGATCTTGGCGTGCAGGTCCTTCAGATCAACCGTCGGCTCGGCGGACGATTCCGACCCGAACACGCTGGCCGCGCGTTCGAGCAACGGGTTCTTCCAGTCGACGATCTGGTCGGCGTGCACGTCATGCTGCTTGGCCAACTCGGCCAAGGTCTTCTCGCCTCGAATCGCGTCCAGGGCCACCTTTGGCCTTGAACAGCGGTCAGTGGTTCCTGCGGGGTCTTCTGCTCATGGTGATCCTGCCTTCTCGGGCCTTTGGCCCGCATCGATATCGCAGGGTACCCATTTATCGCCGTGTCCGGATTTCCGGCGCCGCCTCTCGGCGGCACGGCACCGGTGTCACGTCATCCCGGTGCCGCAACCGCCATACCGGCATGAACTCAACCATCGGACGCATGGACCCGGCCATCCCGAGGAATCATCCATGAAGACAGCCGCGACTCTCCGATTTTCATGGGCCGCACAGCAGGCCCATGGTACCGTCAGCTAATGGAGATGAGCAGCCACGGTTAAGCTGGCTCTCAAAATCTCGGACTGGGCAGGAGACCCCAGGACCGCCGCTGCGATCGGCTTGCATATTAATTCCTCGGTTTTCCCGAGGAATATTTGCTCGTGGTCGTCCAAAGTCACACATTTACCGGCTCATCCCTTGGTCGCGAAGCCGGCCAAATTGGACTGTCCGGTTCCAGGCGGCACGACATAGAGCCCCAGCGGCTCCGCATTGCCCGGCGAACCCCACTTACCCATAGGTACCCTATGACTACCACCACTCGCGTCTTGAATTTCGAAACAGACGGGAAGCAGTCTCTTTGGGAGGCCGGCCGTGCGACCAACCTCAGAATCGACACCGGTGAATCACTCCTGCTCAAGACGGGGCCATTGAGTCAGACGATTGGAGGGAGCGCTCTTTCAGTAACTCCGTATGCCGATCTGACCCTGGGGCTGGTTGCCTACGCAGAGCTCGGCAACACCGGATCGTTTGAAGCTTCGTACAGTTTCAAAGTCGCCGTGAGCGCACCGGCAGCGGTGGACACGAGGTCGGCCAATCAGACCATGGCGTTCGACTTCTCCCGCTGGGGGTACGTTTCAGCCGACATATCGTCAGAAGGCTTTGATCCAAGCCCGAAGGCGGGGCTGGATCTCATAGTCAAGATAGACGCCGGAATCAGGGCAAGTATCAATTTCGACCTCGGCTTTACCAGGATAAGAGAGGGGTTTGATCTCGGCCTGGATATCGACGAAAGATTTCCTCTGATAACCATCACCCCGAATACCAGCTTCGAAAAGGAACTCTTTCCCGGCATCACCCTGAAAGGCGCGCTTCCGACAGGCGCCGATACGGAAGGCAGCTCGACCGGCAAGAGTACCGTGTCGGCGAATGGTTTCTCCGACACTCGGTTCGTTGAACTGGAGGCGGACCTGGACGAGCTCCTGGTAAATCTGGTGGATAAAATTCCCTATGTGGGAGCGGTCGCCAGGGTGCTCGGCGAAACCGTATTCGCCGAGCGTGAATTTGGGCCCGCCGCATTCCGTGTGAGCTACACGGCCGTTGACGTCAATTTCGGCGTCGGCGCGGTCATCACGGAGGATGTTGGCCTCAATGTCGCCCAGTACAACGGCGCGCCCGATGTGAGGATTACGCTGCGGTCCGATAACGGAACACCAACGAACTACGGAGACGATGTTATCGGGAGAGGCCAGCTTGGAGGGGTCATCAATCTTCACGCCCCAACCACGAAGGGATACGGGTTCGCCGATGTCACGGCTTATTATGATCTCAATAATGTCAAATTCAATCACAAAGTTGGAATCGGGCTAACCGCGAGTTTTACGATCATCATTCTAAAGGGCGAACTCAGCGGAAGTCTCGTGCCCGATGCGCTCGAATTCACATTCGGGGCCGATCAAGGAGTACGAATATCCGGAAGACGGATGGCAGCTGAAAATCGGCAATTTTTACGGCAAGACATTCACGCTGGCAAACGGCGGGTTTGCGAATGCCAGTGCCGGCACCAGTCCGGAGAGCTGGAATTACAAAGACGGCGCGTTCGCGCAACTGACCGATCACTTCCAGGTCTTCTACACCGATCGAGTACCGAACGGCTGGAATCCCGAAGCAATCAATGCCGTCGAGGCTGTGTTGGACTTCCGGAAGGCGCTGGCGATCAACCTGGCTTCAGCCGTCAGCAAGACCGAACAGCTATGGAGCGGCAGCGGTCGAACCCAGGTTGTCAAGGACGACATTTTTGGCGAAATGCTGCTGGGCACGGTGAGAAATACGACGGCAATCTGGGATGGCGGTCAGAATGCAATTGTCGAATTCCTGCAGACTGACCCATCGGGCAACAACTTCGTCGTGGTCGCGCCCGTCGCGTCGCAGGGCCAGGCAATCAAGGTCAATATCGGCCTGCAGCGATCCACGATAACGCAGCTCGTCAGCCCCATAACCGCGTTTGCCAGCGCGGTGGGCTTCGATTCTTCCATCGCCGACAAGACGGCATTTCTCTATCGGCTGAACAAGGCCTCGGAGACCCAGTATCCGCTCTACGAACTGGGTGCCGGCACATCCCAGCATAAACTGCAGACCAACATCGGCGCGGAAATAGTCGGGACCAGCAAGGGCGATGTGCTGGTGGATTTCGATTCCGGAAAGCACTTCTTCGATGGCGGCAGTCAAGGGAGCGGCGAATATGACGTCTTCTTTGCCAATTTTCTCGCAACCGCGCCCGATACTCGTATCGTATGGAATCTCGCGGACCGGGAGTCGAACGCGAAGGGAGTCGACCTCGGCAATGGGGTGACAGTCGTCAACATCGAGTCGATGTGGCTGATTGCGGGCAACGGCAATGACGATATTCAGACATATCAGTACAGCGACTGGGTCGATGCATCTGGCGGGGAAGATTTCATCGTCAATAACGGCGACCGGTTCGACGATTACATATCGGCGGGGGCCGGCAACGACTTCATCCTGAATAACGTGATTTCGCAGCCGACCCCGCAGGCTGCGGTCAATCAGGATTGGATTGTGGGTGGCGCCGGCAACGATGTCGCGATCCACGACGGCATGGGCACCGCGCAATCCCTTCGCCTGGATCTGGTGAAGGCCGGCGCCCCGGTCTTCGGCGGAAACGGATTGGGTGCGGATGCCGGATTCCGCGACCTCGGCCGGCTGATGGTCACCCACGCAACGCAGGTCTACGGGATCTCGCCGGCCGACCTGGAAAGCGGGGGCAACGCGATAGTCTTCATCAACAATTCGCTCCAGCAGGGTTCCACGCGGTACTCGTCCGACATTGAGCAGATCAGCGTGCTGGGGTCTGACCTCGCCAACGATCTGGTGCTCTTTGTCGGTGGCGGCGTGAATCATGGCGGGGACGGCAGTGCCTCCCAGGCGGACACCCTGGCGGCGAACTTCTACACGTATGAAAACTTGCTCGACGTTCCTGGTGGCTTGAACATCGACCTCGCCACGCCTGATCCGATAAGTTTCGGTGATTCTCGAATTACAGGTTTCGAGCGGCTGGCGCTGATTGGAACGACACATGATGATGTCGTTTCGGGCGGCGCACTGGCTGACCTGATCAGCGGCGAAAAGGGGAATGATTGGCTTTTCGGCGGTGTCGACTCGAGACGGGATGTGCTGGCAGGAGGTGCCGGTGATGACTGGTTCCTCTGGAGCAACGACGGCAGCGACGTGATTCGAGGGGACGACAGTTTCTATTTCGCCAACACGAACAATGATATCGATACCCTGTATATAAAAGCCGACGGCGTCAGCGAGCTGCATGGTCTGTATTACGATTTCCATACGAAAACCAGCTTCGACGACGCGCTGGCTGGCGTGTCGGGTGCCGACATTGTTAGCAAACCTTCTTTTAATTCCACTGATTCGTCTGCAGACCTGCTTCTGGCAATCAGGCTCGTGGGCGAAGCGGATAGTAACGGCACCTATGTCAGGGCGGTATCGTTTATAGGCAGCAATGTCAATGGTGCTTTCATGACATATGGCGGCATCGATCGGACCAATATAACCGCGAGTGACGCGTACTCCGACCTGCTCATCTATGAAGACGGTGCAACCTATGACGGCGGTGAAGCGCCGGGTGGTGGCGACATCGACACCTTTGCCGCTGATTTCCGGACTCAGCCGGTCGGCATTGACTTCAATATTGCCGTTGCATCGACCGCCGATGGTTTGGTGTTGAATAATGGTGTCTATCTGCGAGGGATAGAACGTGCGGTAGTGCTCGCTGGCGAAGGCGATGACGTGCTGCGCGGCGGGACGGCAAACGACTATTTCGATGGCGGCGGCGGCACCGACCGATTCTGGGGCGGGGCCGGCAACGACGAACTGCTGGGCGGACCGGGCAACGACCTCGCTTACTGGATGTCGGACGGCATCGACTCCGCCGATGGCGGAGAAGGCAGCGATGTGCTCGTCATCGCTGCCGGAACAGCCAGTCTGGGTATTGCGTTGTCCTCTGGTTCGGGGGCCTTTGATCCGACGGGGACCGTCACGACATTCAGCGGCGAAACGGACATGCTGAAAGTCGTTACTCCGACAGGGTCGCCGGGTGAGCAGATTCGGTCGCGGATTTCCTCGAATGCGCAGTCTGTTACCTATCAGAATTTCGAGTCCGTCAATGTCTTCGGGCAGGACGCGCACGACGATTTCATCCTGTATCAGGGCGGGGTTTCCTATAATGGCGGAGAAAGAGCCGGCGATGCGGATGTCTTTGCCGGGAATTTTTCGTCGCTGACACAGGATCTGACGGTCGGTGCCGACCCGGCGACTGGCAGCAGTTACAAGGACATTGGCAACGGTACGTTCGTCGGCGAGTTCGAGCGTCTGTTCGTGCGCCTCGGATCGGGAAACGATCACGCCAGCGGCGGTGAGCTGGATGATTATATCGATGGCGGACCCGGTAATGACGACATCGACGGGGGGCCGGGCGGGCGCGACGATCTTATCGGCGGAAGTGGCGATGACATTCTGTCGCTGAGGCTGGGGCAGTTCTCTGCGCTCGACGGCGGTCCTGGGCATGATACGGCAAACATTCAGTCGGACGACAGCGGTCTATTGCTTGTCGAGGTGAATGACAGCAAGGGGGCGGCGCTGAATGGCGCTTCCCTCACCGCCGGAAATACTGCCAGCCGCTCGGCCCTGACTTTGCTTTTTGACAATGTTCTGGAAGCCGGGGCGAAATTTTTCTTCACCACACAAAATGCAGGTTATTCCCTGACCGGCATCGAAGATATCAATGTCGCCGGAGGAGCGGGCAATGACCTCCTGATTTCGGGAGCGGCGGGCGGAAATCTCGCGGGTGGCGCCGGCGTCGACCTCCTGGTCTCGCGACGAGGTGCGGATGTTCTGCTGGGCGGTTCCGGGCGCGACGTCTACGCGTTCGACACGGACATGGGCGATGATCTGATCGCAGGGGAATCTCTGGACGGCGGCGAACTGTTCTTCATTCATCACGCGGTCGCGGATTTGAAGTTCGACGCTGTCGGAGATGATCTCAAGATCACCGCAAAAGGAGGGTTTGTTACGGTTGCCAATTATTTCGCGGCAGGCGGCAACGGGCTCGACTTCACGTTCGATACCTCTGATTTTCGCGGCAAGAAGGATCTCCAGTCTCTTGGTGGCCCGGTTCGCAGTGTGACGAGCGGGCTGGTCCAGGTCGGGACCAACAATGACGACCGCTATGACCTAGCGGCTTTCTCGAGCAGCGGTTCGGACGCGTATACCGGTTTGGCTGGGAATGATTATTTTGTTGGCAGCCCGGGCGCCGATGTCTATGACGGTGGCATCGGCCTCGATGTCATGTCGTATGCCCAATCAGCGACCGGAGTGACGGTTGACCTTCAGGCCGCGCGGGGGTTACGGTGGCGATGCAGCGGGCGATGTTCTCATCAACATCGAGATTCTGGCGGGCGGACCAGGCCAGAATACCCTGAGCGGCGACCTGCTGGCCAATACGCTGGTCGGTGGCGACAGCCCCGACACGTTGTCGGGAAGAGGTGGCAGTGATTTCCTGATCGGCGGGGGCGGCGGCGACCAGCTCAACGGCGGCGAGGGCGATGACTTCGTATTTGGCGACGACGGCAACGACACCTGAACGGCGATGACGGCAATGACCTCCTCGAGGGAAATGCCGGAAATGATCTGCTGACAGGCGGTGCGGGCGCCGACACGCTCAGTGGCAATGCGGGTGACGATTCGCTCAATGGCGGTGACGACAATGACCTTCTGATCTATGGCGGTGACGACGACCCTCTGACGCTGGCCACTTATGAGGATGGAGCCGATCTTCTGGACGGTGGAGCTGGGCTGGACACTGTGGTCTTCTCGGCCTTTCGTTCGGCCGTTATGGTCAACCTGAGCGACGTCAATGTGGTGGCCAGGAC
>JADJVQ010000033.1 GCA_016710525.1 Burkholderiaceae bacterium | reverse complement strand
TCGGCGCCATGGCGGATCGCGATCGCACCGGCCTCGACCTCGAGCGCTTTCAGGTGTGCCCGAATCGCGCCCTCGTCGAACGGCTCGACCCGCACACAGAAGTGGTCCAGGTTGCGCCCCTCGCGCCCAGGCGCGGCCCCGCCGGCGCTGCCCAGCCGACCGGTGACGGGAACCAGATCGATCAGCGAGCGGCCGGCCCGCAATTGCACCAGGCCGAGGTCGTCCTGGCGGCGCACGACCGAGCAGCCCAGAGCCTCGCAATAGAAGCGAAGCATCCGCTCCAGATCGGCGACCCGCAGCACCAGATGGTCGATTTCACGGATGGTGATCATGGCGAGTCTCAGGTCCCGCCACGTTCACCTGGCCAACCGGACGGCGGTGCCCTTGGCATCGATGTAGCCCCAGGTCGTGAAGCCGATCCCCGACGTGTACTTGACACGGATCACCGCGTCGGCGCCCATGCCCCGCGCCTTCTCGATCAGGGCTTCGTTGGCCTGCTCGCGGGTGGGGTCCTTGTGGAACACCGTCAGCTTCTTGACCGACACCTCGATCGGGCCGATCTCGGTGTACCGGCGGCCCGGCAGGCTGTCCTCGGCCAGCACCACAGCGCCGGTCGTTTGTGCGGCCGTGCCGGACGGCGCTGCCCCGGGTGCAGGATCGACGTTGGAGCTGACCCGATAGGCCGCGCAACCAGAGAGGCCCGCCAGGATGAGTGCCGCCAGAACAAGCATGCTGCGAGATTGGCCAAACATAAGGGCTCCTGGTCAGGGGGAGGGGGCGCAAGGCGCCGACGTCCAGCGCATCAGAGTACGGTAAGCCCCGACCGGTTTCCAGATGCTGTCGCCGGATCGCACCGCCGTGGTCGTCCCGTGCGGTGCGCGCACCTCAGCGGTAACGAGCGGCCGTGATGAACTGACTGAACGTCTCGCACCAGACGATCACCGTCGAGTAGGCAGAAACATCGACCGTCGGCGGCACGTCGATCACGAAATTCTCGAAGGTCCGCACGTCACCGACCCGGATCATCCGCGGTTTGAGCCGGGCAAAGTCCGCTTCGGTCTCGACGAATTCAGGCGCCAGATAGAGCTTGTAGTCGGGCCCCGGCGCCAGCTTGCCGACGAGTGCTATGCGTTCGCGGCCGACGGTGACCGTGCCCTCGCCCCAGTGCAGCAGATCGCTGTCTTTCAGGTCGCGCTTGAACCGGCCGGTGTAGGCGGTGGGACCGGCTGCCGCGGCCGCTTCGGGCGTGCTCGGTGCGGTGGGCGCAGTGAGCACCGGCAGCAGGTAGATGCCCAGCGCAAAGCCGACTCCCAGCGTCAGGGCGTGCGAGGCAGCCAAAAGCAGGATGCGCTTCATGCCGATTCGCAAACGCCAGCCGCCCGGCGATCGAGTGGCGGTCGATTCGCATCCATCATCGCTTCACTGCCCGCTGAGCACGATCGTCAGCAGGGCCGAGGCGTCCTCCACCGCCACGATCCCGTGGTGGATCCTGGCGGGCAGGAACATCATCTGACCGGCCCGCAGCAGGTGGCTGCGGCCCTCGAGGGTCACGTCGATCACGCCTTCCAGGCATTGCAGGGTGATCTCGCCCTGGACGTGGTGCGGGGGCAGCGACCGGCCCGCCGGCAGCACGAGACGGATGACTTCGAGCTGTTCCGACTTGAACAGGGCGGAGCTTTTCTCGAGCGCGAGCCGGGAACCCAGCGGTCCGATGTCGATGGCTTCGGCGCTGCGTGCATGGGGCAGGGACATGGCGATACTCCTTCGCGCTCGTTGGCACCTGTGCCCGGCATGGCTTGCGTCACGGTGGTGAGCCTGCGATCGAGCATCTTGCCCGATCACGAGTAACAGGGCCATCGACCCAGGCATGACCAGCGCACGCGATTACCCGATCGGATAGGCGTTTGGATGCGAGGGCGACGCCGATTCATGCAGGAGATCGGCCAGGTACTGACAGAGTTCGTGGGCCTCGATGAAGTCCGGTACCGCCAAATCCGCCGGGCGTCGCTTGCCGTCCGGTCCGAGCACGAAGGCCTGCCACCCGTCGCCCATGCGCACCACCGCCAGCCGCGATCCGTACACCTGGAAGCGATACTCCTGCATCGGGCTGCTCCCGCTCAGGCCGCGGGCCTGGCGATGAATGCCTGCTTGTCGTGGCGGTCGAATCCGGCCGATTCATAAAAGCGCAATGTCGCATCGTCCTCGCGACCGGTCATCAGCATCACCTTGTAGCAGCCCTGGGACCAGGCGATCCCCAGGGCGTGGCGCAGCAGGGCCTGGCCATGGCCACGGTTGCGGTGCTGCACGTGAGTGACGACATTCTCGACGACCCCATAGGGCCGGCAGGCTCGCGTGAGATTGGGGATGACCGTCAGCGTGCAGCTCGCGATCAGCCGCCCGTCGAGGTAAGCGCCGAAGTAACGGCAGCGGCTGCTGCCCTGCAATTCCTGCCAGACCGCCTCGATGACATCCCGAGCGGGCAGGGGATCGTCGGCGACATGCAGGTGCCGGTACAGCGCCAGCAGCTCGGGCAGCTCGTGCGCCGCCAGGTCGCGGATGTCCATCGGGCAGCTCCCCAGGCTATGGGCGCGACAGGTCCTTCAGGTGATTCATCGTCACATCCACCTCCACGTCGGCGTCATAGTCGACGCCGCTGACGCCAAAGCCGAAGAGCTTCAGGAAATCAGCCCGAAAACCTCGAAAATCCGACACCTCGTTCAGGTTCTCGTTGCTGATCGTCGGCCACAGCGCCTCCACTTCAGCTTGGATCTCGTGCCGCAGCTCCTTGTCGTCCACCCGGAACCGGTGGGCGTCGTCCCGGCGCGGACTGGCGTTGTAGAGGCATTCGGTGAACAGCCGGTGGATCTGTTCGATGCAGCCTTCGTGGGTGCCGTGCTGCTTCATCACCTTGAACAGCACGGCCAGATACAGCGGCATCGCGGGAATGGCCGCGCTGGCCTGGGTCACCACCGCTTTCAGGACCGATACCGACGCATCGAAGCCCCGGCCGCGCAAGCTGGCGGCGGCACGGTCCAGATCCTTCTTGGCCGCACCGATCGTGCCGTCCCAGTAGACGTCGCGGGTGGTCTGCTCGCCGACGTAGGTGTAGGTGGTGGTCTTGCAGCCGGGGGAGAGCACGCCGGCCGCGCCCAGGCGGTCGATCCAGCGCTCCCAGTCTTCGCCGCCCATCACCGCGACGGTATTGGCGATTTCGTCGTCCGTCGCCGCCTGCAGCGCGAACTGCCGGATGGTTTCGCGGTCGGTGTCCAGGCCCGTCTGGGTGATCGACTTGCCGATCGGCTTGAGCACCGACGAATGGATCACACCCGTGTCCGGATGCTGGCGCCGCGGCGACGCCAGGCTGTAGACGACCAGATCGACCTGGCCCAGGTCAGAGCGGATCCGCTCGATCGCCTGTTCCTTGGCCGCGTCGCTGAACGCGTCGCCATTGATGTTCGTGGCGTACAGCCCGGCCTGCTCGGCGGCGCGCTGGAAGGCGGCGGAGTTGTACCAGCCGGCGGTGGCGGTGCGCTCTCCCGCCGCCGCCCGTTCGAAAAAAACCCCCAGCGTGCCGGCTCCCCCGCCGAATGCGGCGGTCACGCGCGAGGCCAGACCGTAGCCGGTCGATGCGCCGATCACCAGGACGCGTTTGGGCGCGTCGGCGATCGGTCCGTGGCTGCGGACATATCGGATCAGTTCATCGACGTTGGCCTGGCATCCGATCGGATGCGCCGTGGTGCAGATGAACCCTTTCACTCGGGGGCGGACAATCATGAGACAGTCGTCAAGTTGGTCAACAGGGCGACAGTTTAGGGGAAGTCCCGCGATTCCCGTGCTTGCGCCGCCGGGCCGCGCCCGGGCGCGCGGGGGGGCGGCCGCGGGCGCGGGGGGCGCGCGGCCCCGCGCCCGCCTCCGGCGAATTCCGGCGGCGCTTACGCGGTGCCGATCAGGGCACTGATGCCCACCGTCACGCCCGCGGCAGCCAGCCAGGCGCCAATGCGCTTGAGCAGGGCCGTGTCCAGCGTGCCCGCCTGACCCGCCTGACGGCGCCCGAAGCCCACGACAAACGCGTGCGCCGGCAATGCGATGACGACCAGCGTGGCGACCACCAGGCCGATGCTGCCCGACGATCCGGAGTCGCCGAACAGGGGCCACAGGCGTGGCCACACGAGCGCCGAAAAGAGGCCCGCGAGCGCGGCGGTCAGTGGGGTGGCGGCGATCCGCATGTCGGGTTCCCGGGTGAACGAAGGGGGCGCAGGTCCGAGCAGCTTGGCCTGCCCCTGCTACCCGCGCACGATAGCAGGTGCTCGGGTGGCTCCGCGTGGGCGCCGCGCCGCGGCCGATCGTGCGGGAATTGACGGCCATCGCGCATCCTGGCTATAGTTATCCAAATGGATAACTATAGTTTCCCGCTCGACGAGGTGTTTCTCGCCTTGGGCGACCCGACCCGTCGGGCCATCGTCAATCGCCTGGTGTTCGGCCGCGCGTCGGTGAAGGAACTGGCCGCGCCAATGGCGATGGCATTGCCTTCGGTCCTGAAGCACCTGCGCGTGCTCGAGCGGGGGGGCCTCGTCCGATCGCAGAAGATCGGACGCACGCGGCTGTGCGAACTCGAACCGGCCGCGCTGCGCACGGCCGAGGCCTGGATGGCGCAGCAGCGGGCGATGTGGGAAGCGCACGCCGATCGCCTCGAGGCGTATGTCGAGGCCCTTCACACCCTGGAGCAAGCGGATGGCCCATGACCAAGAACTCGATCTCGTGATCTCGCGCCTGCTGCGCGCGCCACGCTCCCTGGTGTGGAAGGCCTGGACGGACCCCGTTCACCTGAAGCAGTGGTGGTGCCCCAAGCCCTGGACCACCGATGTGCTGGGATTCGAACTCGTGCCAGGCGGCCGATTCCACACGCTGATGCGCGGGCCGGAAGGCGAAACCAGCGACAACCCCGGCACCTTTCTGGAGATCGTCCCGCAGTCGCGCATCGTCTGGACGACCGCGCTGGTCGCGAACTGGCGGCCGGCCGCCCAACCGTGGATGCCGATCACCGCATTCATCACGCTCGAGGACGAGGGCGCAGGCACGCGCTACGTCGCCACGGTGCTGCACAAAGACAAGGCGACCCGCGACAGCCACGAGCAGATGGGCTTCTTCGACGGATGGGGAACGTGCATCGACCAGCTCGACGCCTACGCGGGCGCATTGCGGTAGCCGACCGCGGCGCACGAACGGGTGTTCAGATCATGAAGCTGCGGATGGATCCGCAGACCGACACCAGTTGCGGGCCGTCCATCCGGCCCAGGATCCGGCGGGCGACCGACCCGATGACCTGCTGCACACCGGCCAGGCCGATCCTGGCGCCCGGTCAGGAAGCCGCCTGGCGAGCTTCCGGAGGAGAGGCACCGCCCGTCGGTCAGCTCGAGCGAGGTGAGCGCGAGCGCGGATCTGCCGCTGCTTCGATGGTGTCGAGCAGCTCCAGCGTCTTCTTGCGCAAAGCCACCGAATGATAGAAGCGTAGATAAGGCTTCGACGCGTGGGCTGGCGTCCTGGTCATGCTGCCCGGGTTCTCGCAACCCACCGCTGGATCAGCACGTACGCCACGACCCAGCCGACCGGGAACGTGAGGGCCGCCGGGAGAACCCACACGAACCAGCGGCCGCCAAGCCGCGCGGCCAGGATGCCGAGCGCGCAGTAGTACGAAATGATCGAACCGATCAGCAGCCAGCCGCCCATCGCGCGCCATTGCGGCAGCCATGAATCCGGCCCGTCGAGAAAAACGAGCAGCGCAACGCTCGCAACCATCAGAACCGAGGTTCCGGTCAGTACTTTCGATGGCCCGTCGAGCGGATCATTCTGGGCGATTGCCACGCGGATGGCCTTGTGTGGGATGAGCGCCCGAGTGTACATGCGGGCGCATCACGGCCATCCGCCGTGAACCCGCGCCGGCCGCCACGTGCCCTCGCATCCCGACAGGGATCTCGAGCCGGCGGCCGGGCGGCCGAACTCGATGGGGTTAGAACCCCATCTTCTTCTTCAGGTCCTGGTCGACCCAGATGCGGGCATGGACCGGCGCCCACCAGAAGCTGCCGCCGTAGATTTCACCGTCGTAGTTCTTGACCCAGGGCCACCAGGCCGCATACGTGTAGGCGGTGGGCAGCCAGATGTAGGGCGCCTTGTCGAGGATCTCGCGGGTCAGTTCGCGGACCATCTTCTGGCGGGTCGGCTCGTCGCGCTCGCGGTGCATGTCCTGCATCTTCTTCTCGAAGACCGGGTCGTTAAAATGCGAGTTGTTGGTGTACTGGCCCTGGGTGAAGTTCTTGCGCAGCGTGGTGGTCGGGCCGCCGTGCGAGTTGGTGTAGGCCATGCCGGGATTGTTCTTGCCGGCACGCAGCAGCGAGAAGAACGCGCCCTGCTCGAGCGGTTCGAACTCCATCTTCACGCCAATCTTCTGCAGATAGCCCGCCACCAGGGGTCCGAGGTCCATCATCGTCGGGTCGCAGGCGCAGATGTGCGCCTTGAAGGTGAAGCCGTTCGGGTAGCCGGCCTCGGCCAGCAGCTTCTTGGCCTTGTCGGGGCTGTAGGTGTAGAGCTCCTTGATCGAGTCCGGCATCGCCGACAGCGGCTCGAAGTAGCCGACGTAGTCGGGGTGCTGCGGATAGGCGAACACCTCGGCGTTGCCGCCATAGAAGCTGCTGACGATCTCCTGCTTGTTGATCGCCATGTTCAGCGCACGCCGCACCCGGATGTCGTTGAAGGGCTTGGTGTCGGTGCGCATCGCGATGTAGGCGGAACCGTGCTGCAGCCAGCGGGCCCACTTGAGTTGCGGCACGTTCTTCTTGAGCTCTTCGGCCGCGGTCCAGGTGATCGACTGCAGCAGGTCGAGCTTGGCGGTGCGCAGCGCCGCGTAGCGGGCCGCTTCATCTTTCATGATTCGGATGCTGACTTTGTCGACAAAGGGCAGCTTGTACTCCTGGCCGCCGATTGTTTCCCTGCCGTGGTAAAGGGGGTTCTTGGAGTAGTTCTGGGAGTTCCCGCCCACGTACTCGGTCAGCATGAACGGCCCGCTGCCATTGGCCTTCTTCCAGTCGCCGATGCCGGCGTCGACGACCTCTTTCGGGTACACCGAGGCGAACACGCCCCAGCCAAGGCGATGTCCCCAGTCCTCGTGGTAGTACTTGAAGTGGATGATGACGGTGTATTTGTCGGGTGCCTCGAACTTGTCGACCAGGTCGATGAAGTCCGCCAGGCGCTTGGGGCTGGCCAGCAGGCGGTTGTAGCTGTAGACCACGTCCTGGGACGTCAGCTCGCGCGAAGCCATGACGCCGGGCTTTTCCGGGAACATGACCCCCTTGCGCAGCTTGACCTCGAGGCGCAGCGGGTTATCGATCCACTTCCAGCTTTCGGCGAGGTCGCCCCTGACCGCATCCGAGGGGAGAAACGAGTCCGACTTGAAAAGGTAGGGGCCGCCCTGGGCCTTCGACTTCGTGAAATCGGCAACGAACAGCCGGTCATAGTAGAAGCCGGCGTCTTGCGCGGTCTTGTAATTCCAGTCGGCCGGATCCCACGACAGCGGGGCCAGCGACGGGGAGTTGGTGCCGATGCTCAGCGAGCCACCATATTTGGGCTTCTCGACTTGCGCATTCACTGACGCCGCACAGACCGTGGTCAGCACGGCGGCCAGCGCCAGGCCAACTCGGGCGAACCTGCCTCTCAAGCCTTTTCGATGCATGTTGTCTCCTAGGTTGAACGATGTTTTTATGGGTGTTCGAAGACCTAGTTCATCGAAACGTTGAAAACGGCTGCATCGCCCCCACATGATGGGGTATGGAACGAATCTCTTTGAGTGAAGAACAGAGAGCGGAATTGCAGGCGTTGACGCGCTCGCGGCACGGGCGGCGGGCGTGAGACAAGCGTCGCCTGCAACGACGTCACACGTTGCTGACGCGAGCGTACGCCGATCAGGTCTCCAGGGCTGGTGTCGTACTACCCAGGGCGCGCGCCTGCGCAGCCCGTCGAGAAGCTCGAGGCACGGGTGCTCAACTACACGATGAGGCGCAAGCCGCGCGACGGCTCGACGCACTGGAGCACCCGCAAACTCGCCGCCGAGTTGGGCGACATCAGCTTCATGACCGTGCAGCGTATCTGGCAAAAGCACGGCATCCGCCCGCACCGGCTGCGCCAGCACTGCTGATCTCCAATGACCCACGGGGACTTCGAGGCCAGGCCCGCGACGTGATCGGGCTGTACCTGAACCCGCCCCGAGCACGCGCGGCGGTGTTCTGCGTCGATGAGGAAGACTGGTTAACCGATCCAGGCGCTTGATCGCGGGACCCGTATGCTGCCCCTGTCGCTGGGGCCGTGCCGAGAGCCACGGCTTCGAGTAAAGCGC
>JADJVQ010000032.1 GCA_016710525.1 Burkholderiaceae bacterium | reverse complement strand
TGTCGCCGAGGTTGGAGCTCAGACGCTGCTTGACGCGGCCGTCGACGGTAACGGCCATCAGCGAGTCACGCCCGCCACTTTGGGTGGCGAACATGATCCATCGACCATTGGGCGCGAAGCTGGGGGATTCTTCGCGTCCGGCGTCCGAGAGCAGTTGCTCGGCGCCGGTGGCCAGATTCTTGATTGCGACCAGATAGCGGCCCTCGCGGCGTGTGATGAACGCCAGCGAACGGCCGTCGGGGCTGGGTCGCGCCGATACGTTGTAGGACGAGCCGAAGGTCACGCGCGTGGCGTCGCCGCCGTCGGCCGGCATCCGGTAGATCTGCGGCGAGCCGCCGCGATCCGAGGTGAAATAGAGGCTGCGACCGTCGGGCGAGTAGGCCGGCTCGGTGTCGATGCCGCTGGACGAGGTCAGGCGGCGCGGGTTGCCGCTGCCGTCGGCGTTGATCAGGAAGACCTGGGACAGGCCTTCGCGCGTGAGCGTGACGGCCAGGGTGCGGCCGTCGGGCGACCACGCCGGCGCGCTGTTGCTGCCGCGGAAGTTGGCCACCGCCTTGCGCTGCCCGTTGGCAAGCATGTGCACGTAGACCACCGGCTTGCGGCTTTCGAACGACACATAGGCCAGCCGTGTGCCGTCGGGCGACCAGGCCGGCGACATGATCGGTTCGGTCGAGGTGAGCGGCGAGACGATGTTCTCGCCATCCCAGTCGGCCACGTTCAGGCGATAGCGCGGGCCCCTGCTTGGCGACGAACAGCACACGGGTCGCGAAGATGCCGCGCTCGCCGGTGAGCTTTTCGTAGATCCAGTCGGCCATGCGGTGCGCGGCGTAGCGAAGGTCGGCCTCGCCGGCGAGGAACGACTCGCCGCCCAGGTTGGTGCCGCGGACCACGTCGTGCAGGCGAAAGCGCACATCGAAGCGGCCATCGGCGAGCCGTGCGATCGAGCCGCCGGCGACCGCATCGGCCCCTCGGTTCTTCAGGTCGGCGAAGTCGGGGGTGGCTGTGTCCGACAGCGTGACGGACGGGTCGATCAGGCGGAACGCGCCGCTGCGCGTGAGGTCGGCGCGCAGCACGTCGGCCACGTCCTGGGGCACTTTGCCTTCGCTGATGAAGCTGGCGATGGCGATCGGGTACTGCGTGGCGCCCACGCCGGAGACGTCGATGCGCATCTGGGCGCCCGCGGCGCGCGGCAGCGCGCCGGCAAGCGCGGAGCCGGTGACCGCGGCGAGCAGGGCGCGCCGATCGCGGCTCAGCGGCGCGCACAGGGAGGCCTCGATGATAGGGACGGGTTTGCGCATCGCGGGATTATAGCCAGCACGCAGGGCGCCGAAGGGGCGCGGCGCGGTGACCGTTCATCGGTCTGCACTGCGTCGCCACAGCCCGACAAATGTGACGAATAAGCGTCGGATCAGTCATCGCGGGGGCCTTGCACGATCGAGATGTCGCGGGGCGCGCCGACCGGCGGGCGCGGAAGCGGGTCGGAGCGGCGGATGGCGCGTTCGGCCGCCTGATCCCAGGACGGCACGCCGCTGGAGCGAATCAGCTTCAGGTTGGCGATCGTGCCATCGGGCAGCACCGACACACTGAACTCGGCCTTCGGATTGCCACGCAGGTCGGGCGGGATCTGAAAGATGGTGTTGGCGCGGATGTGCGATGACACCTTGCCGCTCCAGGTGCCCAGCGCCGCCCCGCTCACGCCGCCGGCTTCCGCGCCCACGGCGGCGCCCGCCTTGCCGGTCGTGCGTTCGCCGCCGGCCTGCTCGAGCAGGCGCTTGACGTGGTCCGCGCGGCTGCGTTCCTGGGTCTGTTCGTCCTGCCGGGCTTCGGCCAGCTTGCGTGCCTCGGCGGCCTTGCGCGCTTCGAGCGCCTTCCTGGCGTCGGCTTCTTTCTTTGCCTCGGCTTCTTTCTTCGCTTCGGCTGCTTTCTTCGCCTCTGCCTCTTTCTTCGCTTCGGCTGCTTTCTTCGCCTCCGCCTCTTTTTTCGCCTCCGCCTGCTTCCTGGCGTCCGCGAGCTTGCGCGCTTCGGCATCCTTGCGCGCCTGGATCTCGGCGAGCTTCTTCGCCTCGAGCTTGCGCTGTGCCGCCAGCTCCCGCTCGAGCCGTTCGCGCTCGAGGCGGTCGCGTTCCTTCTGCTTTTGTTCTTCGATCGCGATGTCGACCTTCGGTGGCGCGGGCGGGTCGATCGGGCGCGGCACGGGCGGCGCGATTTCGCGTGGCGCCGGCAGTGGCGGCGGCTCGGGCTGGACCGCGGGCGGCACCGGACGAGGCGGTGGCGCCGTCCACAGTTCCGCCTGCACCGCCACCGGCGGCTGGGTCTGCCACTTCAGTCCGAACAGCAGCATCGCCACCAGCAGCATGTGCATGAGCAATGCCAGCGCGAACGATCCCATGCCCTCGGCCCGGCCGACGGCGGGCCGGTGCCGCGTGGTGGGGTTCAGGGCAGTGGCGGTCATGGCGCGAGCTCGTGGCTTACTTGCCGGGCTTGACCATCAGCGCGGCATGGATGTCCTGGCGCTGCAGGCGGTCCAGGAGATCGACGATCTCGCCGTACGGGCGTTCCCGATGCCCCGAAATGACGACCGGCACGGTCCGGCTTGCGCCCAGCGCCTGGGCCTTGGCCACCACATCGTCGAGCGTCGCCGCCACCGGGGACTGCTCCTTCGTATCGATCTTGACCAGCACGATCTTGCCGGTCTTGTCGACGCGCGCGTCGATATACACGTCGGGCTTCTTCTGGCTTGCGCCGACCTTGGGGAGTTCGATCGTGCCCGGCGGAAGCAGCGGAGCCGTCACCATGAAGATGACCAGCAGCACCAGCATCACGTCGATGTAGGGCACCACGTTGATCTCGTTGACGAGACGGCGCTGGCGGCCGTTTCGGCCCCGGGACTGCATGGAAGGCATGGTCGCGATTCCGCTTCGGCCGCTCAGCGCGCCTGGCGCTGCAGGATGTTCAGGAACTCGTCCACGAAGGTGTCGAATCGCGTGGACAGGCGATCGATGTCGTGAGCGAAGCGGTTGTACGCGACCACGGCCGGAATGGCCGCGAACAGGCCGATCGCGGTGGCCACCAGCGCCTCGGCAATGCCGGGGGCGACTGCCGCCAGCGTCGCCTGATGCACATTGGCCAGGCCGCGGAAGGCATTCATGATGCCCCATACCGTCCCGAACAGACCGATGTACGGGCTGACCGAGCCGGCCGATGCCAGGAAGGCCAGGCCTGCCTCGAGCTGATCCATTTCGCGCTGGTACGAGGCCCGCATCGAACGCCGCGCCCCGTCGAGCATGGCCTGCACGTCGCCGGGCTTCTGCTGGCGGGTCTTGAGGAACTCGGCCATGCCCGATTCGAAGATGCGCGCGAGCGAGCCCGATTCGCGGCGGCCTTCATGCACCTGCTGATACAGCGCGCCCAGGTCGCGATCCTTCCAGAAATCCGCCTCGAAGCGCTCGGTGTCGCTGCGCGAGCGCCGGATGTGAAAACCCTTGCGAAAGATGGTGGTCCAGGAACCCAGCGAGATGCCCAGCAGCAACAGCATCACCAGCTGCACCAGCAGGCTGGCGTTGGTGACCAGAGACAGGATCGACAGTTCGGCGTTCACGGATGGGGGCCTCGGAAAGGGCGTGCTTCGAATGGAGCGATCAAGCGGTCATGGGCCTGGCAGGTCGGTCACGCGCCCGGATTGAGTCGGCGGCGGGGCGGCCAACCTTTCGAGCAGCCAGCGCGGCAACCCTGCGGCTCGCTGGTCGGCCGCACCGATGGCCGCCACGCGCATCTCCGACTGCACCAGCAGCCGGCCATCGGCAAGGCCGTGTGCACTCTGCATCAGGCGCAGGCTGGCCCGGCGCGTCTCGAGCAGCCTGACATCGATGCGCAATTCGTCATCGAGCCTGGCCGGCAGTCGATAGTCGATGAAGAGGTCGCGCACCACCAGCAGCACTCCATCGGTGCTGGCGAGCTCGCGATGCACCGCGCCCAGCGAGCGCAGCCAGTCGGTGCGGGCCCGTTCGAAGTAGCGCAGCCAGTTGGCATGGTAGACGATGCCGCCGGCGTCGGTGTCTTCGTAGTAGACGCGCACGACGGTTTCGAAGACCGGCGCTGGCAGCGCGGCCAGTGAAGACAGCGTTCGGGTGCCTCGACTCACGGGCGGATTCTAACAAGTGGCCATTGGCTGGCGGGCTTTGGGCGATCTGACATGGGCGATCTGCGCGGGTGACAGGACATGAAACGCGGTGACGGACGATTCGGGGTTAATGACCCCAGCCACAGGCCGACGCGATTCAGCCGTCCCGATGCTCCCGACCCGGGCCGCTGTCGACCCTGGCGACGCGCGCGCCAGGCATCGATTCGTTGCGGTCGCCAAGCCGAAGACCGGCCGTATCGGTGCGGCTCCCAGGCTTGCTTGGCGGATGAACGGACGAGCCTGCCCTTCGGGATCCGGCCGTGCCGCTTCGGCGCGTGGTACTCAGGGGCGGGAGAGCCGATCCTCTAGGGGCGCGCGCAGGCGATCGGGCACGCTCCAAGGCGGGAAACGTTCACGGCACTGCTGCAGCAGCCGCGCAAGCTCGTCGCGGCTGGTGGCCGGGTTCGTGGCCGTCAGCGCCTCCGCGAGCCGACGGTCGCAGTCGGCCGCCGTGACGGGCGGGCTGCTCGGCAGGATCCGCACCGGTGCGGCCGGTGCACCCGGTACAGCGCCTGGACCGAAGCGGGCAGCAGGCGCCGCGCTGTCCGCCTGAGGGGCTGTCGTGGCCGCGGGGGGCGCAGCGGGCGGCACCAGCTCGGCGGCGGGCCTGGGCGATGACCGCTGCGCCAGTGCGCCAGCGCCAGCGCCGGCGCCGGCATCCGACGGGGACGGAGCCGGGCGTTTGGCGAGCGCCTGGGCAGCGCCGGGGGCCGGCGTTCGAGCGGGAGCTGAAACAGGAGCTGCTGGCGGAGCCGGAGCCGGAGCCGGGAGCCGGAGCCGGAGCCGGAGCCGGAGCCGGAGCCGGAGCCGGAGCCGGAGCCGCGGCTGGTGCTTGAGCCGCCTCGGGGATGGTCGCTGGCGCGGCGTCCGAGGCAACCCGGGCCGGTGGCCGCGCCGGGGCCGCTGCCGCCGAATCGGCCCTTTCTGCCGCCGCATCGGCCCTCTCTGCGGGCGGTTTGGAGCGGTTGAGCGCACTCCTTTCCGCGGGCCTGTCCGGCTCGACCCGGCTGGCCGACTCGCCGCTTGCGGTGCGCTCGCGGGCCGGCTCGGATGGCAAGTCTGCCGGGCGCTGGGACGCTTCCTCCCGCGGTCGGCCTTGCGGCGGTTCGGCCTTGCGCATTTCGGGCGGCGGGGCAGGCGCGGGAGTCGCCTGCGCGACGGGTGGCGCCTCGGCCGTCGGTGCGGCCGCGGTCTGCGGCGCCGTCGCCGTCCCGGTCGCCGTCCCGGTTGCCGTGGCGCCTGCGCGGGGAGCGTTCGCGTCGGGCGGCGCCTGGCGATCCGCATCGGGCGATCCGAATATCAGGTGCACGGCGAACAAAATCGCCGCGGCCGTACCGGCCACCGAGGCGATCGGCCAACCGTTTCGCCAGTCGCGCAACGCCCGCACCCAGGCCGGCGCCGCCGCCGCGCGCACGTGAGGCGCCTGGCGCGCCGCGCGCAGGATGGCGTGATCCAGCGCCGGTGGCGGGGTGCTGTCGGGCAAGTCCCGGAGCAGGCCGCTCGGCTGATCGGGGTCGGGGCTCATGAGACTCATTGTTCGTCCGCCAGCCATTGCGCCAGTTTCGTGCGGGCATAGCGCAGTCGGCTCTTGACCGCCTCGCGGGGCACGCCGGTGATGCCGGCGATATCGTCCAGGCTCATGTCGCGCCACTCGGCGAGCAGCAGCGCTTCGCGCTGCAGCGGCGGCAGGCGGCGAACCGCCTGTTCGACCCGTTCGGCCAACTGGCGCCGTTCGATCCGCAGGGCCGGATCCCCGCGTTCGATGAGCGGCTCGGGCAGGGGCGCTGAATCATCATCTTCATTGAACGTGAGCGGATCGGTTTCGGGGTCAGACCGGCGCCAGTGATCGACCAGACGCTGGCGGGCCAGCAGATAGAGCCAGGTCGTGAACTTCGCGCTGGGCCGATATCCCGGGGCGGCCCGGATCAGGCTGAACCAGGTCTCCTGGAAGACGTCGTCGGCCGCCGGCGCCGCATGCAGCTGGCGCAGCAGCAATCCGTGCAGCCAGCCGCGATGACGCGCGTAGAGCAGCTCGAAGGCTCGCGCGTCGCCCCCCGCGTAGGCGAGCATCAGCGCCTCGTCCTGGCGCGGATCGTCTGCCGGAGGGCTCATCGGCGTTCGAACGCTCGATCGTCGAGCCAGCGAATCGACATCCGGGTGGTCAAGGCGTCGCGTCGGCCGGTGGCACTACGCTGCCGGCACGGGAAGCAGCTTCCAGATGACCATCATTGCCATCGACGCGCCGATCACCGCCACCACCGCGCGGATCAGCCCCGCGCGCCTGTATTCGTCCCAGTCGAATTTTTCGGCCATGACGGTGGCCACCGCGAAGCCGCCCACCATGCCGCCGATGTGCGCGGCATTGTCGATGTGGCTGGCGACGAATCCCATCACCAGCGAATAGCCGACGAACATCAGCATCGATGAGCGCATGCTCGCGACCAGCCCGGCGGGCAGCTTGTTGTGCTTGGTGAACAGCGCCGACAGCAGGGCGCCGACCACGCCGAAGATCGCGCCCGAGGCGCCCACCGACACCGTCTTGCTGGCCGCGAAGAACAGGCTCGCCATCGAGCCGCTCAGGCCTGCGAAGAGATAGATCAGCAGAAACTGGGTATTGCCATAGAAGCGCTCGGCCACCCGGCCGGTATCCCACAGCGCCCACATGTTGAATCCCAGGTGCACGATGCCCCCGTGCAGCAGCGTGCAGGACAGCAGGCGCCAGGGCTGCTCCAGCGTGAACGGCAGGAAATTGCCGCCCCAGAACAGCAGTGCGCGGGGGTCGGGCGAGGTCGGCGACATGCCGGTGGCCAGATTGAGCAGCCAGACCAGCACATTCAGGCCGATGATGAGCTTGGTGGCCCAAAGCCTCGGGGTGGCCTTGATCAGGCGCCCGACGAATTCATCTTGATCCAGGTGAGTCATGGGTTCGGGGGCGGCGGTTCCGGCGATCAGCGGCGGCCGGTGCCCGGAGGCGGAACCGGCGAGGTCGGGGGCGGGGCCGCATCGGCGGGGGAGTCGAACAGTTCCTGCTCGGCGCCGGCTCGCGCCGCCACGATGCCGAAGTGCCGGTAGGCGGCCTGGGTCGCGATGCGTCCGCGGGTGTGCGTTGCAGGAAGCCCTGCTGGATCAGGTAGGGCTCGAGCACATCTTCGATGGTTTCGCGTTCTTCGCTGATGGCGGCCGCCAGGTTTTCGACGCCGACCGGTCCCCCGTCGAATCGTTCGATCACCGCCAGCAGCAGCTTGCGGTCCATCACGTCGAAGCCCGCGGAGTCGACGTCGAGCATGCGCAGCGCCGCGTCGGCGGTCGCATGGGTGATGCGCCCACCGGTCTTGACCTCGGCGTAGTCGCGCACGCGGCGCAGCAGTCGGTTGGCGATGCGCGGGGTGCCGCGCGCGCGTCGTGCGATCTCGGCGGCGCCCGCGTCGTCGGCATTGGCATTGAGCAGGCGCGCCGAGCGGGCGACGATCGAGGTGAGTTCTTCGGTGGTGTAGAACTCGAGGCGCGCGACGATGCCGAACCGGTCGCGCAGCGGATTCGTCAGCATGCCGGCCCGGGTGGTCGCTCCGACCAGGGTGAAAGGCTGCAGGTCGAGCTTGATCGAACGCGCCGCGGGCCCTTCGCCGATCATGATGTCGATCTGGAAATCTTCGAGGGCCGGATAGAGGATTTCTTCGACCACCGGCGACAGGCGATGGATCTCGTCGATGAACAGCACGTCGTTCTTTTCGAGATTGGTCAGGATGGCGGCCAGGTCGCCCGGGCGCTCGAGCACCGGTCCCGAGGTCTGGCGCATCTTCACGCCCATTTCTTCGGCGACGATGTGCGCCAGGGTGGTCTTGCCCAGCCCCGGCGGGCCGAACAGCAGCAGGTGGTCGAGGGCTTCTTCGCGCCCGCGCGCCGCGGCGATGAAGATCTCGAGCTGCTCGCGGATGCGCTGCTGGCCCACGTACTCGTGGAGCCGGCGCGGGCGCAGTGCCCGCTCGACCACTTCTTCGTTGGGCGAGGCGGGTATCGGCGTGATCAGCCGGTCATGTTCCAGTGCCATGCGGTCTCAGTTCCGAACGAGCGATTTGAGGGCCATCCGGATGCCCTCCGCGACGCCGGTGCCGGCCGGCAGGGTGCGCACGGCGCCCGCTGCCTCCTTGTCGGAGTAGCCCAGCGCGGCCAGCGCCCGCAGGATGTCGGGGGCCTCCTCGGCAATCGTTCCCGGGGAAGCCACCGCGTCGGCGAGCTTTCCCTTGAGTTCGAGCAGCAGGCGTTCGGCGGTCTTCTTCCCGATGCCGGGCACCCGGGTGAGACGGGCGGGCTCCTGGAGCGCCACCGCCTGGGCCAGGTCGGCCACGCTGAGGCCCGACAGCACCGCCAGCGCGATCCGCGGACCCACGCCCGATATGCGCACCAGCTGGCGGAACACGCTGCGTTCGGCCTCGGTCAGGAAACCGTAGAGCAGGTGAGCGTCCTCGCGGACCACCTGGTGGATCAGCAGCGTGACGCGCTCGCCCAGGGGCGGGAGCTCGTAAAAGGTGCTCATCGGCACGTCGACCTCATAGCCGACACCGCCCACATCGATGAGCAGGTTCGGAGGATCGCGTCCGATCAGGGTTCCATGCAGGCGTCCAATCATGCGGCCAAGCTTACACCGAGCCGGTCTCAGGTCGGGCCGGCCTGACGGTACCGCTCCTTGAGCACCCGCTTGTACAGCTTGCCGGTGGGCAGGCGGGGCAGCTGGTCGATGAAGTCCAGCGAGCGCGGCACCATGTAGCGCGCCACCTTCGTGCGCACGAAATCGAGCAGTTCCCCGGCCAGCTGTTCGTCGGGCTGCACGCCGGCCACCAGCTCGACGATCGCCTTGACCGCCTCGCCCATTTCGGGATCGGGCACCCCGATCACCGCGACGTCGCCCACCGCCGGGTGCATCACCAGCGCGTTTTCGATGGCCTGCGGATAGATATTGACGCCGCCCGAGATGATCATGAAGGCGCTGCGGTCGGTCAGGTACAGGTAGCCGTCCGGGTCGACATAGCCGATGTCCCCGACGCTGGTCCAGGTCGGGTGCCGCGGGTGCTGCGCGTCGCGGGTCGCCTGTGGCGCGTTGTGGTAGAGAAAGACCTGTTCGTCCCGTTCGAAATACACGAGCCCGGCCTGGCCGGGCGGCTGCTCGTTGCCCTCTTCATCGCAGATGCGCAGCGTGCCGACCAGCGCGCGGCGTGGTACATCGGCGCCGGCGACAGGTAGACGGTGTCGGGACCCAGGCCATACCCGCTCATCTGGCGCAGCCGCGCGGCATTCTGGCCTTCGGACACCCGCCCGCCCTGCTGGGCTCGGATGATGCCCTTGGGTCGCCCGGTGGTGCCCGAGCTGTAGAACATCGTGCCGCCCATCCACTCGTCGGCCAGGCGCTGCGCAGGGTGCGCGGCGATGGCCTGCTCGTAGCTCGTCCAGCCCTCGATCGTGCCGTCGACCATCAGCCGATGCCCGCAGCCGGGCATGCGCGAGCTCAGGCCATCGGCCAGCTCCCGCATGGCCAGCGAGCTGACGACCGCACGCGCCTCGCTGTCGGCGACGATGTAGGCGGCCTCGTCGGCGGTCAGGTAGCGGTTGACCGGCGCGATCAGCAGGCCCGAACGCAGCGCGGCCCAGCAGACCTCCATGTAGCGCAGGTTGTTTTCCATCACGATCGCGATGCGATCGCCGCGCCGCAGGCCGAGCGCGAACAGGCACTGGGCCAGCCGGTTCGAGCGTTCGTCGATGTCGCGATAGGTCAGCACCTCGCCGGTGCCGCCGTGGATCAGCGCGGGTTTGTCGGGCGTGATGAGGGCGTGGTCGCCCAGGTACTTGGGATCGTTCATGGGGCGGCATCATTCGTTGGCGGCGCAAGGTCGCTAGAATGTCCTGTGCTCCGGCCCCAGACGCACAACCGAGGCGACCGACGGGTCCATTTCCCGCCGAGCCTTGCCACAGCGTTCCACAGGCTGCCTGTCCGCCCCTGCGCTCACCGTTGGCGAGCACCTGATGGAATTGCGAGATCCGGCTGCGCATGCGGAGCGGGTATTCCCTTTCAACCGGCGAGCTCGATCATGGTCCTTCGCCTTGCCGCCGACGCCGTGCTGCTCGTGCATCTCGCGTTCGTGGTGTTCGCGGTGCTGGGCGCTTTGCTCGCGCTGCGCTGGCGCTGGATGGCGCTGCTGCAGTTGCCTGCGGCGGGCTGGGCGTTCGGCATCGAGATGTCGGGGCGGATCTGTCCGCTGACCGTGCTGGAGAACCGGCTGCGCGCCGCGGCAGGCGAGGCCGGCTACTCCGGCGGCTTCGTCGAGCACTACGTGCTGCCCGTCCTGTATCCGGCGGCCCTCACACGCGAAGTTCAGTTCGTGCTGGCCCTGGGTGTGGTGGCGGTGAATGCAGTCATCTATGGATGGCTGGTGTTCATTGCCTGGCGCCGGCTCAGCGCATCCGGCCGCGACGCACCCGCGCACCGAGCAGGGCGCTGACGGGCGTCTGAGTTGGCGACTGGCTGGCGGCCGCGGCGGTCATGGTGCGCGCATGCGCATGGCAGATCGCGCAGGCCAGTGCGTCGGCCGCGTCGGGCGAGGGCACTCCGGGCAGCGACAGCAGCCGCTGCACCATCGACTGCACCTGCTCCTTGACCGCGCGGCCCGTGCCGACCACGGCCTGCTTGACCTGCAGCGCGGTGTACTCGTGCACCGTCAGGCCGCCGGCCACCAGCGAGGTGATCGCCGCGCCGCGGGCCTGGCCGAGCAGCAGCGTCGACTGCGGGTTGACGTTGACGAAGATGATCTCGACCACGGCGATGTCGGGCTGGTACTGGGCCAGCACCTCGTTGATGCCGTCGTAGATGGTCTTCAGGCGCGGCGGCAGCGGGCCGGGCGCGATCCGGATCACGCCGCTGGCCACATAGCGCAGCGACTGGCCCTGCACGTCGATGACGCCAAAGCCGGTCATGCGCAGTCCGGGATCGATGCCCAGGATGCGCACGCTGGCCGCCGGAGCGAGGGGATCAGTGACGGAAGTGCCGCACGCCCGTGAAGACCATCGCCACGCCGCGCTCATTGGCGGCGCCGATCACTTCTTCATCGCGCATCGAACCACCGGGCTGAATGACGGCCACCGCACCCGCGTCGATCACCACATCGAGCCCGTCGCGGAACGGAAAGAACGCGTCAGACGCGACCACCGAGCCAGCCAGCGGCAGATTGGCGCCCGCCGCCTTGATGGTGGCGATGCGCGCCGAGTCGACCCGGCTCATCTGGCCCGCGCCCACGCCCAGCGTGCGCCCGCCGCCGCAAAAAACGATGGCATTCGACTTGACGAACTTGCCGACCCGCCAGGCGAACAGTAGATCGGCCATCTGCTGGGGGCTGGGCGCCAGCTTCGTGACCACACGCAGTTCGGCCGTGGCGAGATTGCGCTCGTCGGGCGACTGCACCAGCAGACCGCCGCCGACCCGCTTCAGGTCGTAGCGGTTGCTGTGGCGGGCCAGCGGGATCTCGAGCAGGCGGACGTTCTGCTTGCCGGCGAACAGCGCGCGCGCGCCGGCGTCGAACGCGGGCGCGATCAGGACCTCGACGAACTGTTTGGCGACGTGCTCGGCGGCCGCGGCGTCCAGCGGCCGGTTGAAGGCGATGATGCCGCCGAAGGCCGAGGTGGAGTCGGTCTCGAACGCCTTGCGATAGGCCTCGAGGCAATCGGCACCGATCGCCACGCCGCAGGGGTTGGCGTGCTTGATGATGACGCAGGCCGGTTCTTCGAATGTCTTCACGCACTCCCAGGCGGCGTCGGAGTCGGCGATGTTGTTGTACGACAGCTCCTTGCCCTGCAGCTGCCGGTAGTTGGCCAGGCTGCCCGGCGCGGGCTCGCGGTCGCGATAGAACGCCGCGCTCTGGTGCGGGTTCTCGCCATAGCGCATGTCCTGCACCTTGAGCCACTGCTGGGTGAAGACCTCGGGGTGCGGCTGGCGGGTGCCGTCGGGGGCCAGGCCGGTCAGCCAGTTGGCGATCGCGGCATCGTATTGCGCGGTGTGGGCGTAGACCTTGCGCGCCAGATCGAAACGGGTGGCATCGGCTACGCCGCCCGAGGCTTGGATCTGCGCCAGCACTCCGGCGTAATCGGAAGGCTCGACCACCACCGCCACGCCACCGTAGTTCTTGGCGGCGGCACGCAGCATGGCCGGGCCGCCGATGTCGATGTTCTCGATCGCGTCGTCCAGCGTGCAGGCCGGGTCGGCCACGGTGCGCTGGAACGGGTACAGATTGACCACCAGCAGGTCGATGGTGCCGATGCCATGCGCATCCAGCGCCGCCATGTGCTCGGGCAGGTCGCGCCGCGCCAGCAGGCCGCCATGGACCTTGGGATGCAGGGTCTTGACGCGGCCGTCCAGCATTTCGGGGAAGCCGGTGTAGTCGGACACTTCGATCACCGCCAGCCCGGCCTGGGCCAGCAGTTTGGCGGTGCCGCCGGTGGACAGCAGTTCGATGCCGCGCGCGGCCAGCGCGCGCGCGAACTCGACGATGCCGTCCTTGTCCGAGACGCTGAGCAGCGCCCGTTTCACTTGATGGGTCATAACATGCCGTGGAGCTGAAGCTTCTTGCGAAGCGTGTTTCGATTGATGCCGAGCATTTCACTGGCGCGCAGCTGGTTGCCGTTGGCCTCCCGCATCACGACCTCGAGCATCGGCCGTTCGACCGCGCGGATCACCATGTCGTAGATCGACCCGGGAGGAGTGCCTTCCAGGTCCTTGAAATATTTCTCCAGGCTGTGGGTGACCGCCTGGTCGATGGTCTGCTGCCGGGTCATGCCACCTCCAGGTGCGTCACCGCAGTTCCGTTGGCCGCGCTCGTTGGATCGACCGCCAGCGCGGCGCAGCGATTCAGCCGCGAGTCGCTGGCCAGGGCGTGACGGATCAGCGGGCTGTCGAAGAACGACTCGAGCGCCGCCAGCTGCTCCTGCGGTCGGGTCAGGCCATTGAAGTCGGCCCGATGATGCGCCTGCCAGGCGGGCACGCCGGCCAGATACCAGCCGACGTGCTTGCGGGCCGTCCGCACGCCTGTGTAGTCACCATAGAAAGCGTAGTGATCGTTCAGGTGGGCCAGCAGGTGCGTGCGGAACTCCTCGGGCGAGGGCGCCGCGAGCAGGCGTCCGGTCGCCAGGAAGTGGACGACCTCGCGGAAGATGAACGGCCGTCCCTGGGCGGCACGCCCGATCATGATCGCGTCGGCGCCGGTGGCGCGCAGCACAGCGAGTGCTCGCGCCGGCGAGTCGATGTCGCCATTGGCCACGACCGGCACGCGCACGGCCTGCTTGACCTCGGCGATGGTGTCGTACTCGGCCTGGCCGCGATAGGCGCAGGCACGGGTGCGTCCATGGACGGTGATCATCGCCACGCCCAGCTGTTCGAGGCGGCGCGCGAGAATGACCGCGTTGCGGCGCGCCGGATCGGGTCCGGTGCGCATCTTGACCGTGACCGGCACATCGACCGCCGCGCGCACGGCGGCCACGATCGACAGGGCCAGCGGCTCGTCGGCCATCAGCGCGGAGCCCGCCATCACATTGCAGACCTTGCGGGCCGGGCAGCCCATGTTGATGTCGATGATCTGGGCGCCGCGCTCGACGTTGTAACGCGCGGCGTGCGCCATCATCTGCGGATCGGCTCCCGCGATCTGCACGGCCCGCGGCTCGGTCTCGCCGGCATGGTCCATCCGCCGCTGGGTCTTGACGCTGTCGCGCAGGCGCGGATCGGAGGCGGCCATCTCGGACACGGCATACCCGGCGCCGAGCGATTTGCACAGCGCCCGGAACGGCCGGTCGGTCACCCCGGCCATCGGTGCCACGAACACGTTGTTGGGCAGCGTGTACGGTCCGATCTGCATGGGGGGCGAGGCTCCTGAAACGAAGACCGGCGCGACGGTGAAGTCGTCGCGCCGGCAAGGGGAGCGAATTCTAGCGAAATTCCGGCTGCTTAAGAAATGCGCAGCGCAGCATCCTGCGCCTGCGTGTTCCGAACGCGACGAACCGTGCCGGGAACCGGTGCACAACCGGTGAGCAAACGGGGAACAAACGGGGAAAACCCGGGAAAACGCCGGCAGGCGGTCAGCGGCCGCGGCGGATCAGCGCCGCAGGCCGAACATGAAGCGGTCCGCGAGCCAGTGGCGCGATCCCGACGAGAGGTCCAGCGCGCCCATGACCAGCGATTGCACGCCGGCCAGCGCCGGCCAGCGCAATCCGAGCGCCAGCGCATCGGTGATCGCGATGGTGAGCTGGCGATCGGGTCCGCGGCGCCGGCGATGGCGCCGTGTGAGATCGGCCACCGACCGATGCTCGCGCAGCGCATCGCCTGCCGACTGCGCGAGTTCGAACGCATCGCGCAGTCCGAGGTTCAGTCCCTGGCCGGCGACCGGATGCAAGGTCTGGGCGGCATTGCCGATCCAGACCTCGCTGTCGCTGACCGTCTCGCGCCGGGTGCGGCGAACCAGCGGCGCAACCACGGGGTCGCCGATCGATTCGAACCGGCCCAGCGACCATCCGAAGGCGCGCTGCAGGGCCGCCAGCTGGTCGGCCGGGGGCAGGGCGGCGCGCTGCGCCGTCAGTGGCGGACGGTCGCACCAGACCAGGCTGAAACGGCCGGCTTGCGGCAAGGGCAGCAGCGCCAGCGGACCGCCGGACGTGAACCGCTCGAAGGCCATGCCGGTGCGCGCTCCCGTCACCGCCACCTCGGCCAGCAGTGCCGACTGGTCGAAGTCGCGGGTGTCGGCCTGCGTGCCGGGATCGCCTTCGGCATGCACCAGCAGCTCGTCGGGGTCGGGCGCCTGGTCGCGATCCAGCACCTCGCCGATGCCCGCGCCTTGAAGCAGGCCGGCGCGCGCGGCGGCCGAATGCAGCGCCTGCCGAAGCGCCGCGTAGCGCACGACGTAGCCCAGCGCGGGGACCCGCCGTTCGCTGGCGCGGATCATCAGGTGAGGCGCGTGTCCGTCGATGCTGACATCGACCTGGTCGATGGCTGCGGCCGCGGGCGGATCGCACACTCGGCCCAGCAGCTGCCAGGATCCGAGCGACAGCGCCAGCGTGCGGTTTGCCAGGGCCGCCGGCAGCGGCGCATCCTGCAGTTCCAGCGCGATCGCCTCGCACGGCAGGCCCTGGCGCCTCAGCCACAAGGCCAGCGCCAGCGCGACGGGGCCACTGCCGGTGATGCGCACGCGCATGGGGTCAGCCCGTACCGAGGCTGGAGGATGCCGGCGCCGACCCGACGGGCGAGCCGGCTCGGCACTGGGCGTCGAGCCGGGCAAGCCGCTCGGCGGTGCCGACGTCGACCCACTGCCCGAAGTGGCATTCGCCGCCGGCTCGCGAGGCGTCGATCAGCGAGTCCAGGATCGGGCGCAGGGGCAGCCTGGTGCCGGGGCGGATGCCGGCGAATATCGCTGGCTGGTAGAGGGCCACGCCACTGAAGGTGCAGGTGCCGCCCTCGGCCGCGCGCAGCAGGCGGCCGGCGCGCAGCGTGAAGTCGCCCCGCGGGTGCTCGGCCGGATTGGGCACCATCACGCACCACGCGTCCAGGCGGGCCGCATGCATCTGCTGCGCGATGCTGCGGGCGCGGCCGAAGTCGAAGTCGGTGAAGACGTCGCCGTTGACGACCAGGAATGGCGCCTCGCCCAGCAGGGGCAGCGCCTGTGCGATGCCCCCCGCTGTCTCGAGCGCCTCGCCCTCGGGCGAGTACCGGATCCGCAGTCCCCAGCGGGCACCGTCGCCCAGTGCGGCTTCGATCAGGTGACCCAGATGCGCGTGATTGATCACCACTTCGCGCAGGCCCGCCCGGGCCAGGCGCAGCAGATGCCATTCGATCAGCGGACGCCCGCCCACCGGCAGCAGCGGCTTGGGACAGGTGTCGGTCAGCGGGCGCATGCGCTCGCCACGACCGGCCGCCAGGATCATCGCGCGCATCGCGTCGAACCTAGAACGTGTAGCCGGTGGCGCGGGTTCGCTGCTCGATCTTTTCGATCAGCTTGACCAGCGGGCCGAACGCCCGGTAGCGCGTGGCGGCCTTGATGACGTAGTCGAGCACCAGGGGCAGATCGGCCAGATAGCGGGACTTGCCGTCGCGGTGGTTCAGCCGCGCGAAGATGCCCAGCACCTTGAGGTGGCGCTGCAGGCCCATCCATTCGAAATCGCGATAGAAGTCGCCGAAATCGTCGGGCACCGGCAGCCCGGCCTTGCGTGCCTGCTGCCAGTGGCGGATGGCCAGGTCGATCACGACCTCCTCGGGCCATGCGATGTAGGCATCGCGCAGCAGCGACACCAGGTCGTAGGTGCACGGGCCGTAGACGGCGTCCTGGAAGTCGAGCACACCGGGATTGGCCGCACCGGGCAGCACCATCAGGTTGCGCGAGTGGTAGTCGCGGTGCACGTAGACCCGGGTCTGGGCGAGCACGCCATCGAGCAGGGTCTGGAATGCGCCCTGCATGGCGTTTCGATCGTCGTCGCTCAGCGACACGCCGCGGTGGCGCTCGACGTACCACTGCGGGTACAGATCGAGCTCGCGGCCGAGCAGCGCTCGATCGTATTCCGGGAAGACGCCGGGCCGGCTGGCCAGCTGCAGGCGCACCAGCGCGGCGCTGGCTTCGCCATACAGTGCCGTGGCGGTCTGCTCGTTGAGGGCCTGCAGGTAGGTGAACGAGCCGAAGTCGTCGAGCAGCAGAAACCCCTGATCGAGGTCGGCCGCCAGCACCCTGGGCACGCTGACCCCGGCGCCCGCCATCACGCCGGATGCATGAACGAAGGGCCGGCAGTCTTCCATCGGCGGGGGCGCGTCCATCACGATCAGGGTTCGCGCGCCTTCGTGATCGGCATCGAGCCGGAAATAACGGCGGAAGCTGGCGTCGTCGGAGGCGCTGCGCAGGCTTGCCGGCTGCACGCCGAACGGCAAGGCCAGCCCGGCCAGCCAGCGCTGCAGGGCCGGCAGCCGGGTATCGGGAGGGGTATCGGGAGTGTCTGTCATGGTTCGGGTTCGTATAATAGTCGGTCAATCCGCCATGACGCACTTTCGCCTCCGTGTTGCCGCGCTGGTCGTGAGCGCCTGCAGCCACCCGCAGGCGTTCGCCGATCAGCCCCTTTCCCTCAAGCTCGAGCCGCGCCTGTCAGAGGGCGCCGCCGAGCTGGTCGAGGGCCGCCCCGTCTATGGGCGCGGCAACCGCATCACCGGGCGCACCGACCGCGAGATCACGCTGTCGGGCGATGCGCAGCTGCGCCGCGCCGGCACGGTCGTGCAGGGCGACCGGATCACCTATTACGTGCCCGACGACGAGGTCGTCGCAGTCGGCAATGTGCGCGTGGTGCGACAGGGCAATGTGTTCACCGGGCCGGCACTGCAACTGCGCCTCGATGGCACCGAAGGGATCTTCCTTTCGCCGTCCTACACGCTGGGCCTGTACGGCGGGCGCGGCCGCGCCGAGCGCATCGAGTTCCTGGGGCCCGAGCGTGTCGGTCTGCGCGATGCGACCTACACCACCTGCCAGGCCGACGACCCCGACTGGTTCCTGCGTACCGAGTCGCTCGAAATCGACGATGCCCGGGAAGAGGGCAGCGGGCGCTGGGCCTCGATGTACTTCAAGGGCCGCAAGGTGTTCACCACGCCGGCTTTCGGGTTTCCGCTGGGCGACCGGCGCCGCAGCGGCCTGCTGCCGCCGTCGTTCGCGTTCACGACACGCACCGGTCCGGAGTTCGTCGCCCCTTACTACTTCGACATCGCGCCCAACCGCGACCTGACGCTGTATCCGCGGCTGATGGTGCGACGTGGCCTGCAGCTGGGCGGCCAGTTCCGCTACCTCGAGCCCAAGGCCAACGGCGACCTGCGGCTCGAGTACACCCCCAACGATGCGCTCACCGGCACCAACCGTTACTTCTGGAGCGCGCTGAACACCTACAGCGACCTCGCCGGCTGGAGCGGGTCGATCAACGCGCGCGGCGTGTCCGACGAAAACTATTTCGTCGACTACTCCCGTTCTATCCTCGCCAGTTCCGACCGCATCCTGCCGCGCGATGCGATCGCCACGCGCATCTGGAACGACTGGACGATCCTGCTGCGGGCCACCCGCTACCAGAGCATTCTCGACGCCCGCCTTGCGCCGCCGTACGAACGCGCGCCCCAGATCAACCTGCTCCATCAGCGGCGCGACATCGCCGGTTTCGACACCGAAACCATGCTGGATGCCAGCCGCTTTCGCCGGCCTCTGGAGGGATCGCCCGAAGGGACGCGCCTGGTTGCCTACCCGCGCCTGAGCTACCCCATCGTGCGCCCGGGCTGGTTCGTCATTCCGCGCATCGGCCTGCACCTGTCCAGCTACCGGCTCGACCAGAACAATGGCCTGCAGACCAGCCTGAACCGCAGCGTGCCGATCCTGTCGGTCGACGCGGGGCTGGTGTTCGAACGCAATGCCCAGCTGTTCGGGCGCAGCCTGACCCAGACGCTCGAACCGCGCCTGTTCTATGTGCGCACGCCGTTTCGCGACCAGTCGGCGTTTCCGGTGTTCGATACCGGTGTCGCCGACTTCAATTTTGCCCAGCTGTTCTCCGAGAACACCTTCGTCGGCAGCGACCGCATTGCCGACCAGAACCAGCTCACCACGGCCGTCGTCTCGCGCCTGGTCGAGCCCGATACGGGTGTCGAGTCGCTGCGCCTTGCGCTGGGCCAGCGGCTGTACTTCTCGGATCAGCGGGTGGCCATTCCCGGGGTCGCCGCGCGCACCGACACCCGCTCGGACATCCTGGTGGCGGCATCGGCCAACCTGGGCAAGGGAATGAGCTTCGATGCCGGGGTGCAGTACAGCGTGCGCGATTCGTCGATGCCGCGCCTGAACCTGCTGTGGCGCTACCTGCCGGGCGACGGGCGCATCTTCAATGCCGGGGTGCGCTACCTGCGCGATGAACTCGGCCAGGTCGATACCTCATGGCGCTGGCCGGTGGCCGATCGATGGGTGGCGCTGGGTCGGGTCAATTATTCCTGGCTGACCAAGCGCATCGACCCGGCCACGCTCACGGTCGTCGATGCCAAGCCGGGCATCATCGAAGGAATCGCCGGATTCGAGTACAACGCCGACTGCTGGACCACCCGCTTCGTGGCCCAGCGTTTCGTCACTGCGGCGGGCCAGTCGACCAGCGCGTTCTTCGTGCAGCTCGAGTTGAGCGGACTGGGGCGCGTCGGCTCCGACCCGTTTGATATATTGCGCCGTAACATCCCGGGTTACCGGTTGCCCACAGACCGGCCGGCCCTGCCATCCCGATTTTTCGGATACGAATGAAACTCCCAATCCCACTGCTGCTGGCGATCGTGTGCATGGCCGGCGGCGTTGCGGCCCAGACCGCACCACGCGCCGCGAGCCCGTCCGTCAAGCCGGTCGAGATCGACCGGGTGGTGGCGGTGGTCAACACCGACGTGATCACGATGGTCGAACTCGAGACCCGTCGCCTGTCGGTCGAGCGCCAGTTGCGCCAGCGGCGCATCGAAGTGCCGCCTGAAGACGAGCTGCGCAAGCAGGTTCTCGAGCGCCTGATCTCCGATCGCGCGCTGTCGCAGGCGGCCCGGGATGCCGGCTTGCGGGTCGACGACGCCCAGCTCGACCGCGCGGTGGCGCGCCTGGCCGAAGAAAATCGCGCCACGCCGGCCCAGCTGCGCGCCCAGCTCGAGCGCGACGGCGTCAGCTTCAGCCGCTTTCGCGAGGAGATCCGTGAAGAAATGCTGATCAGCCGGCTGCGTGAACGCGAGGTCGATGCCAAGCTGGTCATCAGCGAGGCCGATGTCGATGCGTTCCTGGCCGAGCAGCGCGAAAGCGGTGCGGTGGCGCCGGAGTACGACATCTCGCAGATCCTGCTGCGCATCCCCGAAGGGGCCAATCCCGAACAGATCGAGCGGCAGCGCCTGCGGGGCGAGGAGATCCTGCGCCAGCTGCAGCGGGGGGGCGACTTTGCGCGGCTGTCGGCGGCGTTCTCGGACGCGCCCGAAGCCATGAGCGCAGGCGCGCTGGGCTGGCGTTCCGCCGAGCGGCTGCCGCAAATGTTCGTCGAGGCGGCCACCAAGCTCAAGCCTGGCGAGGTTGCGCCGCTGCTGCGCAGCCCCAACGGCTTCCACGTGCTGCGCCTGAACGCCAGCCGGGCCGGCACCGATGTCGGCATGAGCGGCACGCCGGTGAAACAAACCCGGGTGCGCCACATCCTGATGCGGCCCACCGAAGCCACCCCGCAGGCCGACGTGCTGCGCCGCCTGCGCGACATCCGCGAGCGGCTGCTGGGCAAGTCGGCCGAGTTCGCCGATATGGCCCGCCAGTATTCGGTCGACGGCACCGCCACCCGAGGCGGCGAACTGGGCTGGATCTATGCCGGCGACACCGTGCCGGGCTTCGAACGCGCGATGGATCAGCTCAAGCCGGGCGAGATCAGCGAGCCCGTGCGCACCGAGTTCGGTTTCCATCTGATCGAGGTGCTCGAGCGGCGCACCGACGTGGCCTCGCCCGAGCGCCAGCGCCAGACGGCGCGCCAGGCCCTGCGCGAACGGCGCATCGAAGAACAGACCCAGGACTGGCTGCGCCAGGTGCGTGATCGCACCTATGTCGAGTACCGTGACCGCTGAGCATCGATCGGGCCTGTACCCTGGCCGCGGGCGTTCCGGTCCCCTACCCTCGCCATTGTCCGGCAGCCACGGCTTGCACCCGTGAAGCCGGTCGCGCGCAAGCGCTTCGGCCAGCATTTCCTGGTCGATCGGGGCGTCATCGAATCGATCGTTGCGGTGGTCGCGCCGAAACCCGGCGAGAACCTGATCGAGATCGGGCCCGGCGATGCGGCTCTGACTGCCGTGCTGCTGGACCGGGTCCCGCGCCTGCGGGCGATCGAAATCGATCGCGACCTGGCCGCGCGGCTGCGCAAGCGCTTCGGCGATCGGCTCGATCTGCTCGAGGCCGACGTGCTGACGGTCGACTTCGCGCAATTCGCCGGCGAAGGGCCGCTGCGGCTGGTCGGCAACCTGCCCTACAACATCTCGACGCCGCTGCTGGTGCGCCTGATCGACTACAGGGACCAGGTGCTCGACCAGCACTTCATGCTTCAAAAGGAAGTGGTCGAGCGGATCGTCGCATCGCCGGGCTGCGCGGCCTACGGGCGGCTTGGGTGCTGCTGCAGGCGTACTACGACACCGAGTCGCTGATCGATGTCTCGCCGCTGGCCTTCGAGCCGCCGCCCAGGGTCGACTCGGCCGTGATCCGCATGCTGCCGCGCCGCGGCGGGGAGCCGGTGCCGCAGGCCGCGCTGTCCGAAGTGCTGGCTGCCGGCTTCGGACAGCGGCGCAAGATGCTGCGCAAGACGCTGCTGCCCTGGCTGCAGGCGCGCGGGCTCGATGACGGCGGCCTGCTGCCCCCGACCGCGCGCGCCGAGGAGGTCCCGGTGGCCGACTGGATCGCATTGGCCCGGCGGGTGTCCGGCGCCAGCTGAGGCGCCTGTCCGGGTTCGCAGGCCTGAGGCGGGCCTGCCCCGCCGCGGGTTAACATCGCGGCTCTCCACCCTTTGGGCATCGCCATGAAACTGCTCCACACCATGCTGCGCGTCGGCAACCTGCAGCGCTCGATCGACTTCTACACCAAAGCCGTCGGCATGAACCTGTTGCGCACCACCGATCGCCCCGAGCAGAAGTACTCGCTGGCATTCGTGGCCTTCGGCAAAGGCAATGCCGAAGGCGCCGCCGAGATCGAACTGACCTACAACTACGGTGTCGACGAATACGACCTGGGCAGCGCCTTCGGTCACATCGCCATCGGGGTCGACGATGTCGCCGCGACCTGCGAACGGGTGCGCGCTGCCGGAGGCACGATCACCCGCGAAGCCGGCCCGGTGAAGGGCGGCTCGACGATCATCGCGTTCTTCGAAGATCCCGACCGTTACAAGATCGAACTGATCCAGACCTCGACCCGCCAGGTCTAGCGCCAGCCGGGGGAGCGCCGGCTGATCCGGCGGTCCCTAGTGTCGTGAGTTGGAAATACGTGGCATTGAGATTCGACCAGATCGTGATGATCGTGCGGCCAGCCCACAGGGCCCATACCGGGTGGTATGCGCCCTGTGGGCTGGGCGTGCGAGGGCGCGATCTGGTCGAACCCCTGCGGGGCGGCTCGAAACGGGGCCGGCACGGCGTTGCCCGACAGGGGTCGATACCGCCGGGTATCGACCCGGTCGCGCGCCTTGTTCCAGCCCCATTGCGAGCCGTCTCAATGCCACGTATTTCCAACTCACGACACTAGAAGGCCACGTCGTCCGGAAAGCCGCGCAGCCATTCGCGCGCCCGCTTCCAGTCCGGAAAGAGCTCGCCGACCGCGGACCAGAAGCGCGGTCCGTGATTCATCTCGCGCAGGTGGGCGAGCTCGTGGGCGACCACGTAGTCGATGATCTCGACCGGAAAGTGCATCAGCCGCCAGTTCAGGCGGATCGAACCGTCGGCCGCGCAACTGCCCCAGCGGGTGCGCGCCGATGACAGCGCCCATCGCTTGGGTGCCACCCCGTGCTCCTGGGTGAAATGGGCGATGCGCGTGGCGAAGTGTTCACGGGCCCGCTGCTGGAGCCAGCCCTGGGCGAGGTCGCGCAACTGCTCGTTGCCGGCGCCAGGAGGCAGTCCGACCAGCAGAACGGCCTCTTGCAGCATCGGTTTGCCGCGATGCGCGGGATTCACCTTCAAGGTGAGCTCTCGGCCCAGGAACGGCATCGTCGAGCCGTCTTCCCAACGGATCGCCAGACGATCGCGACGGCGCGTGTATTCGCGCCATTCGACCAGCTTGCGCAGCACCCAGTCGGTCCGGTCGACCAGGGCGGAGTCGATCTCATTCTGCGAGACCCAGCGCGGCGCCGTGACCGACAGACCACGGTCATCGACGACAAAGCCGATGGTGCGCCGGCGCGAGCGGCGCAGCTCGTATTCGACGAACTCGGTCCCCAGGCGCAGCACGCGATGGCCGGGCCGCACCACGGCGGGCGGCGCCGGCGTGTCGAACAGGGGCAGCGTGAGCTGCAGCGCCGCGTCGGCGATCTGACGGATGCGACTGCGCGGCATCAGGCGCGCTGACCGTTGGAGGGCGACAGCACGGCACCGGATTGCCCGGAGCGCGCGACGGCTTCATGCGCATACGACTGCGGAGTGATTCGGCGCATTTCAGTTTCGATCCAAGTTTCGACTTCGAGCAGCAGCTGCTCGGGCGTCTTGCCCTCTGACGCAATGGGCGGGCCGACCGACACGGTGATCAGGCCCGGGGTCTTCAGGAAGGCCCTGCGTGGCCAGCAGTCCCCGGAATTCATCGCGATCGGCACCACGGGCGCGCCGGTCCTGATCGCCAGGCGCGGGCCGCCGGTCTTGTAGCGGCCCTTCGAGCCGACCCGGGTGCGCGTGCCTTCGGGGAACATGATGATCCACCGGCCCTCGGCAAGTTTGCGTACACCTTGCGTGACCACTTCTTCGAATGCGTCGCGGCCTTTGCGGCGATTGATGTGAATCATGTCGAGCAGCCAGATGCCCCAGCCGAAGAAGGGCAGCAGCAGCAGTTCGCGCTTGAACACGAAGCACATCTCGCGCGGCAGGTGCGATACATAGAACAGCGTTTCCCAGGTGGACTGGTGTTTGGATAACACAATGGCGGGACCATCGGGAAAGTTCTCGGTGCCAATCATGCGATAGCGGATGCCGAGCAACACTTTGGCGGCCCACACTGCCATCGCGGGCCACGCGATGGTGACACGATAGCGGATAGGCCGAGGCAGTGGCGCACACAGCAGGCAGACGATGCCCATGGGCACGACCGTGATGACCTGGAAAAGTGTGAACGCGATGGCGCGCAATGCCTGCATCAAATGCTCCTGGTGTCAGCGGACGCCTCGCGCGCAGCGGCAGCGTCGTCCTCCATGATGGCAGCGTTGGAGAGGATCAGTGATTGTCCAGAGGACCTGTGCGATCAGGGGGCCAGATGCGCGGCGGCGGCGGCGAGATCGGCCATCACCAGTGTGTGTTCGGGCATGCCTCCGGCTTTCAATGTCTTCTCGCCATTGCCGGTCCGAACGAGGATCGACTGGCAGCCGGCGGCGTGCGCGGCCTGCAGGTCGCGCAGCGAATCGCCGATCATCGTGACCTTCGAGGCTTCGACGCCGAAGCGCTGCAGGATCTCGAGCAGCATGCCGGGGCGCGGCTTGCGGCACGCGCAGTCGGACTCGGCCGCATGCGGACAAAAAAAGATCGCATCGAGATGTCCGCCCGCGGCGGCGACTGCGTCGCTCATTCGCTCGTGGATCGCGGCGAGCGTGGACATGTCGAACAGGCCACGGCCCAGTCCGGCCTGGTTGGTGGCCACCACCACCCGGAAGCCGGCCTTGCGCAGGCGTGCGATCGCCTCGAGGCTGCCCTTGATCGGTCGCCACTCCTCGGGGCTCTTGATGTAGGCGCTGCTGTCGTGATTGATGACACCATCGCGATCGAGGATGACGAGCTTCATGCCGACAGTCGTGAGATGTCGGCCACGCGGTTCATCAGCTGGCGCAGGTGCGCCAGCAGCGCGAGACGATTGGCGCGCACGGCCGTGTCTTCGGCCATCACCATCACTTCTTCGAAGAATCGGTCGACGGCCTCGCGCGACTGCGCCATGTGCGTGAGAGCGCCGGTGTAGTCGTGCGCGGCCATGCACGCATCGACCTGCGGGGTCAGCAGCGCGAGCTGTCCGGCCAGTTCGCGCTCGGCGCCGTCGGCCAGCAGCGTGGCGTCGATCTCGGTCGCCGCCACATCGCCCGCTTTGCGCAGGATGTTGCTGATGCGCTTGTTGGCGGCGGCCAGCGCCTGCGCCTGCGGCAGCGCCGAGAAGGCCCGAACCGCCTCGAGCTGCTCGAGCACGCGTGCCAGCGTGGCCGGTCGCTGTTCGATCACCGCCGAGACCTCCTGAGGGCTGTAGCCGCGCTCGCGCAGCGAGCCGGCCAGGCGCTCGTAGATGAAGGTCTCGAGGCCCGCCCGGCCTTGCAGCGCCTGCGCGTCGAACGCACCGAAGGCGATGTCCAGCAGCTCGGACAGCGCCAGCGGCAGTCGCTTCTCGACCAGCATCCGGATCACGCCAAGCGCATGCCGGCGCAGCGCGAACGGATCTTTGTCTCCGGTGGGCTGCTGACCGATCCCGAAGAGGCCGGCCAGCGTTTCGAGCTTGTCGGCCAGCGCCAGCACCGTGCCGGTCTCGCTGGCCGGCAGCGCATCGCCGGCGAATCGCGGCTGATACTGCTCGGTGATGGCCTGCGCGACGGCATCCGCCTCGCCGTCGTGACGGGCATAGTAGGTGCCCATCACACCCTGCAGTTCGGGGAACTCGCCCACCATGCCGGTGAGCAGGTCGGTCTTGGCCAGCATCGCCGCGCGATCGGCGTGTTCGACCGCGCTGCCCAGACGCGAGGCAATGGCGCGCGCCAGGTGGCGAACCCGCTCGGCGCGCTGCGCCTGGGTACCCAGCTTGGCGTGATAGACGACGTTGGCCAGCTGCGCCACGCGATCGGCCAGTCGGGTCTTCTTGTCCTGCTCGAAGAAGAAGCGCGCGTCGGCCAGGCGCGGGCGCACCACGCGCTGGTTGCCGTCGACGATCAGTGTCGGATCGTCGATCTGCATGTTCGACACGATCAGAAAGCGCGGCAGCAGCCTGCCCTGCGCATCGAACAGCGGGAAGTACTTCTGGTTGGTGCGCATCGTGAGGATCAGGCATTCCTGCGGCACCTGCAGAAAGACCGCTTCGAATTCGCCGACATACACGGCCGGCCATTCGACCAGTGCGGTGACCTCGTCCAGCAGCGGCGCGACCTGGGTCTCGTCGCCCATCGATGCCTGCAGCATGGCCGCCTGATCGCTCAGCATGGCCCGGATGCGCGCGCGCCGCGTGTCGAAGTCGGGCAGCACACGGCCTTCGCGCTCGAGGACATGCACATAGGCACTGGCGTCGGGCACCTGCAGTTCGCCCGAGCTCTGGAAACGGTGGCCCAGCGTGGTGCGGCCGGAGACCAGCCCCAGCGCGGTGGCCGGCACGATGTCGGCGCCGTGCAGCACGATCAGGCGATGGGCCGGACGCACGAAACTCACGCAGGTGTGCCCGTCGGCCAGCTGGTACTCCATCATCTTGGGGATCGGCAGGCGCGTGAGCGCGTGCGCGATGATCGCGTCGATGGACTCGGCCAGACTCTGGCCTCGCACCGTGCTGCTGAAGAAGAAGCACTCCTGTTTGCCGTCGGAGGCGCGGGTCAGCTGCTCGACACGCGCGCCTTGCTTCTGCGCCCACTTCTCGAGCGCCTGAGTGGGCTGTCCCTGGGCGTCGAGGCCGACCTTGGTCGACGGCCCCTTGAGTTCGACCTGCTTGTCGGCGCCCTGGTGAACGACATCGTCGACCCGCACCGCGAGGCGGCGCGGCGTGCAGAATCCGCGCGAGGCGGGCTGAGCCGAGACCAGGCCGCGCGACTGCAGGCCTTCGACGATCGCGGCCGCAAAGGCCTCGCCCAGGCGCTTCAGGGCCTTGGGCGGGAGTTCTTCGGTGAACAGTTCGATGAGCAGAGGCTTGGCACTCATTCAGGCCGCCTTGTTCAGGTTGGCGATCATCGGGAATCCCAGGCGTTCGCGCGAGTCGTAGTAGGCCTGCGCAACCGCGCGCGCCAGCTGGCGCACCCGGCCGATGTAGGCGGCGCGCTCGGTGACCGAGATGGCGCCCCGGGCATCGAGCAGGTTGAAGGTGTGCGAGCACTTCATGACCATCTCGTAGGCGGGCAAGGCGAGGGGCACGGCGATCAGGCGCCTGGCCTCGGCCTCGTATTCGTTGAAATGGCGGAACAGCATCTCGGCGTTGGAATGTTCGAAGTTGTAGGTGGACTGCTCGACTTCGTTCTGGTGAAAGACGTCGCGGTAGGTGACCCCTTCGGTCCAGACCAGGTCGTAGATGCTCTCGACGCCCTGCAGGTACATCGCCAGCCGCTCGATGCCGTAGGTGATCTCGCCGGTGATCGGCTGGCACTTCAGCGAGCCCACTTCCTGGAAATAGGTGAACTGCGTGACTTCCATGCCGTTCAGCCAGACTTCCCAGCCCAGGCCCCAGGCCCCCAGCGTGGGGGACTCCCAATCGTCCTCGACGAAGCGCACGTCGTTGGCCTGGGTGTCGATGCCGAGCGCCCGCAGCGATCCGACATACAGGTCGAGGATGTTGGGCGGCGAGGGCTTCAGCACGACCTGGTACTGGTAGTAGTGCTGAAGCCGGTTGGGATTGTCGCCGTAGCGGCCGTCCTTGGGACGGCGCGAGGGCTGCACATAGGCAGCGCGCCATGGTTCCGGGCCGATCGCGCGAAGGAAGGTCGCGGTATGAAAGGTGCCCGCGCCGACTTCCATGTCGTAGGGCTGCAGCAGTGCGCAGCCTTGGCGGTCCCAGTATTCCTGAAGCCGCAGGATCACTTGCTGAAAGGTAAGCATCGGACGTCGGTTCTCTTGATTGGGTGAGTGCCGCTGGGCACCAAGGGCGCGATTTTACTGGATCGCCGCGCGCGGGCGCGCCTGGCGCCAGGATGCGATCAGCAGGCCGATCGCGATCAGCAGCACCGGCAGGTTGCCGGTGCGCACATACGGGGTCAGTCCCTGCATGCCTTGCACGGTCACGTCCAGCACGCCTTCGCGATGGGGCGGCAGTTGCGCCAGCACGCGCGCCCGATGATCGATCGATGCGGTCACCCCGGTATTGGTGGCGCGCAGCATCGGCCGGCCGGTCTCCAGGGTGCGCATGCGGGCGATCTCGCGATGCTGGGGCAGTGCGTGCGAATCGCCGAACCAGGCGATGTTGCTGACATTGACCAGCACCGTCGCACCGGCCGGCTCGCGCACCGATCCGACGATCTCTTCGCCGAACAGGTCTTCGTAGCAGATGTTGACCGCGAATCGCTGGCCACCGACGGCGAACGGCGTCTGCACGAGTACACCGCGGGCGAAACTGCCCAATGGAATGCGCATCAGCTGCACGAACCAGTCGAATCCCCAGGGAACGAATTCGCCGAAGGGCACCAGGTGATGCTTGTCGTAGCGCGCGGCTTCGCCGGCACCCGAGGGCCGGTCGGCCAGCAGGATCACGCTGTTGGTGATCTTGTGGCCGCTTGCGTCCGGTTCGATCAATGGCAGGCCGATGGCCACCGCGTGGGCCTTGCCGCGCACCTGCGCGAGGATGTCGGCGCTGATGGCCGGGGGCGTCGATGTCCACGGCGCGGTCCAGGCGGTCTCGGGCAGCACGGTCAGCGCGGCGGGGCTTTGCGCGATGCGCTGCGCATAGGACTGCATCGCCGCCAGCGTTCGCTGCGGATCGAATTTGAGCTGCTGGGGCACATTGCCCTGCACCAGCCGCACCGAGACCGGCGGGCCGGCAGGTTCGGTGAATTCCAAGGCGCCCAGCGACAGTGCGGCCAGCAGCGTTGCGCCGGCCAGTCCCGCGCAGCCCTGTGCCACTCGCCTGGTGCACCGCATCGAGGCCAGCGCCAGCAGCGCGGCGGTCCAGACAGCCGCCATGCCGACTCCGTACACGCCGATCAGCGCGGCGAATCCGGCCAGCGGACCGTCGACATGCGCATACCCGACCGAGAGCCAGGGAAAGCCGGTGAACAGCCAGCCGCGGGCCAGGTCTGCCAGCGTCCAGGCGCTGGCCAGGCTCGCGGCCCAGGCCATCGCCGCCCGCAAGCGCTGATCGTCCTGCGTGCGGCGCGCCGCATGGGCCAGCGCGATGGCCGATGCGGTGAACAATGCCAGGTAGGCCGAGAAGGCGATCACGGCGGCCGCGGCCAGTGGCGCCGGCATTCCGCCGTAGCGGTTCATGCTGATGTAGAGCCAGCACAGCCCGGCCACGTAATGTCCGAGGCCGAATGCGAAGGCGACCAGCGCTGCCCGCCCGGGGCTCTCGCGGCCGGCGGTGAGCATCAGGCGCAGCGCCAGGGCCAGGCTGAGGATCTGCAGCCACCACAGCGGCCAGGGCGCAAAGCTTGCGGCGTGAAGCACGCCAAGGATCCCGGCCGCAGCGGGCAGCCGCCTGCGAGGTGCCCGCATCAGCTCAACCCGGGTGGCCGGTGGATGGGTCGGGCGGTTTGCCCGATGGCTGGGGTTCGACCATCAGCAGGTGAACCTGGCGCGGGTCGGCTCGCAGCACTTCGAAGCGCAGCCCGTCGAGCACTGCTTCGTCGCCGCGCCGCGGAACGCGGCCGAAGTGTTCGGTCACCAGCCCGCCGACCGTGTCGAAATCGTCATTGGGAAACCGGGTGCCGAACCGTTCGTTGAACGCACCGATTTCGGCGATGGCCCGCACGCGATATCGCGCTCCGTTCGCGCCTGGCTCGATGGCCACGATGTGGTCGGCGTCCTCGTCGAAATCGAACTCGTCCTCGATCTCGCCGACGATCTGTTCGAGCACGTCCTCGATGGTGACCAGTCCCGCCACGCCGCCGTATTCGTCGACGACGATCGCGATGTGCTGCCGGTTGGCGCGGAAGTCGCGCAACAGCACGTTCAGGCGCTTGGACTCCGGAATGAACATCGCGGGCCGCACCAGCGCCTTCACGCCGGGAGGATCGTCGGCGAACAGGCGCAGCAGATCCTTGGCGTGAAGGATGCCGATGATGTTGTCGCGGTCACCGTCGTACACGGGAAAACGCGAGTGCGCAGTGGCGATGACATGCGGCAGGAATTCGCGTGATGCCTGGCTGATGTCGATCAGCTTGATCTGAGAGCGCGGCACCATGATGTCGCGCGTCGACAGTTCAGCCACCTGGAGCACGCCCTCGATCATCGACAGGGCATCGTCATCGAGCAGTTCGCGTTCGTGCGAAGTGCGCAGCAGGCTCAGCAGTTGTTCGCGGTCTTCAGGGGCGCGCAGCAGCAGCGCCGAAAGACGTTCGAGCAGTGAGCGCTTGGGCTCGCCACTCGACGGGGCATCCGACATGGACGTCAGAAAGTAGTTGGGGAACGGGCAGGATACCCGAACTGGCCGGCACTGCTCAATTGGCTGGTCGCCGCGGCGCGTAGGGATCGGCAATGCGAAGCCGCGCGAGCAGACGTGTCTCGAGCGCCTCCATGCGCGCGGCGTCGTGCTCGTTCTGGTGGTCGTAGCCCTGCGCGTGCAGCACGCCATGGATCACGAGATGCGCCAGGTGATCGATCAGGGGTTTGTGTTGCGCACGCGCCTCGGCGCGCAGCACCGGCAGGCACAGGATGATGTCGGCCGTGCAGCGGGGGCCCGAATCGCGCGGGCCGGGCTGCTCGCCGTATTCGAAGGTCAGCACGTTGGGGGCGTAGTCCCGGCCCCGGTACGCCTGGTTCAGGGCGATCGCCTCGGCGCGCGCGACCAGCCGCATCGTGAGGGTCGCGTCGCGTTCCAGTGCGATCTGCACCCAGCGGCGCAGGCGTGCCCGCGCGATCGGCCACTCGCCGATCCGGCTGCCCAGCTGCAGCGACAGGCTGAGCGCGGGCCGCTCGACGCGGGAGCGGGCGCCAGGCTCAGCGCGATGCGGCTGCGCGCTCATACGCGTCGACGATGCGGCCGACCAACGGGTGGCGGACCACGTCGCTGCTGTCGAATCGGGTGAAGGCGATACCGCGTACACCGTTCAGGATCTGGGTTGCCTCGACCAGGCCGCAGACCTGGCCGCGCGGCAGGTCGACCTGCGTGGTGTCGCCCGTCACGACCGCCTTCGAGCCGAAACCGATACGGGTAAGGAACATCTTCATCTGTTCGGGCGTGGTGTTCTGGGCCTCGTCCAGGATGATGAACGAATGGTTCAGGGTCCTGCCGCGCATGTACGCCAGCGGCGCGATCTCGATGGCCTGCTTCTCGAACATGCGCGCGGTGCGCTCGAAGCCGAGCAGGTCGTAAAGCGCGTCGTACAGCGGGCGCAGGTAGGGGTCGACCTTCTGAGCCAGATCCCCCGGCAGGAAGCCCAGCCGCTCGCCTGCCTCCACGGCGGGGCGAGTCAGCACGATGCGCTTGACCGCGTCGCGCTCGAGCGCGTCGACCGCGCAGGCGACGGCGAGGTAGGTCTTGCCCGTGCCGGCAGGGCCGGTGCCGAAGGTGATGTCGTACGACAAGATATGGCGCAGGTACTCGCGCTGCCGCGGTGTGCGTCCCTGCAGGTCGGTGCGCCGGGTGTGCAGGACCGGCGAGGTGTCGTCGGTCGACGGACCGCCAGCGATCGCGGCAGGCTGGACTCGCACAGCGCCGGGCGTCGCGGGCGTGGCGGAACCCGTCGCGCCGGCAGCCGAGCTCGGGGTTTTCTGGATCATCTCCGGCGGCGTTGAATCGTTGGGCAACGCGGGCGCCGTGCGAAGCTCGACCAGGCCCAGCTGGATCTGGTCCAGCGAGAGCGCCTGCGCAGCCAGCCCATAGAAGTGCGAAAGTGCACCCATGCAGGCTCTGGTGCGTGCCGGGGCGCCTTCCAGCGTGAACTGGTCGCCGCGTCGCAGGATGCGGACGTCGAAGGCTTCTTCGATCTGGCGCAGGTTCTGGTCGAGGGCCCCGCACAAGTTGGCGAGGCGCTGGTTGTCGGCGGGGTCGAGGTGGAACTCGATGCTGCGTGGCTTCACTGGCTGCTTTCCGGTTGGCGGGGTGCCCGCCAAGCCGTGTGCGAACCTGGGTGAACGAGTCGGATCAGGTTCCGACCGCATCCTTGGGACGGTCACGGGCCTTTCTGCAGAACGCCCACGCCCGAGATTGTACGATTCCCGCCGGCTGCCCCCGTGATGGTATAGCCCAGACCCATCTGCGCCGCGGCAGGCCCGTAGAAGCCCCCCTGGACTTGGACGCTGCAGCCGCCCGCCGGGCAATTGGCGGGGGCAATCGCCGCCGCGCCCGCGAGGGCGCTGTGGGATGCGCTGAGGGTCGCGCCGAGCGTGCCGGAGAACTCGGTGGCGCTCGTCATCGACAGACGATTGGCCCCCGTCGCGGACAAGGGCGCGATGAAGGTCACCGAGAAGGCAGGCATCTCGACTTTGGCATTCAGACCGATGCGAGTCTGCTGGCCCGTGCTGAACTGAACGGTCGCGTGGGCCTGGAAACTGCCGGGCGCCATCGATCCGTCGCTGACCGTCGGCCGGGTCGCGCCCTGCAGACTGTAGGAAAAGGTGCCGGAGGTCGGCATGCTGGCGGTCGGCACACCGACCAGATAGTGGATGCCTTGCCGGTCGTTCAGCGCCAGGGTCGCTGGAATCCCGAGCACATGGACGGCCGCATTGCCGCTGGTCCAGCGTCCCCAGCTGACATGGGTGTCGGCGCCCGCATCGGCGATGCCCGCCGTGCCGCGCGACAAGCAGGCCAGCCACGGGCACGCGCCGATCGACCGCAGCCGCAGGTCGTCATCCAGCGCGATCGCAGCGGAGCCGCCCGTGAACTGCACTGACGACAAGCCGGGGATCTGCACCAGGTCGACCCGCAGTCGGCTGGCGGCATCGACGCCCGCGGCCAGGGGGGCATACGGATCCGAGAAGGATCCGCCCCGCGAAGCGGAGCCGCTGCCCTCGGTTGAGCCGCCAGAGTTCGAGCTGCCGGAGGTGGAGCTGCCGGAGGTGGAGCCAGCGGCTGAATTGTCGGTGGGGTGCCGTTTCGTCGAGCCTGAGCTCGATCCGCTGGACGTCGAGTGGCCGGAAGTCGAGTTACCCGAGGACGAACTATCTCTTGTCGAACCGCCTGAATTCGTAGAACTGCCCGATGCGGAGTTTTCGGTGGGCACGCCATTCTTCGTCGAGCCACCCGACGAATCGTCATCGGAGGTCGAACCACTCGTCGTCGATCCGCCTGAAGTCGATCCGCCGGTCGTCGAGCCCCCGGTCGTCGAGCCCCCGGTCGTCGAGCCTCCCGCTGTCGAGCCTCCCGCTGTCGAGCCTCCCGCTGTCGAGCCTCCTGCAGTCGAACTTCCGGTTGTCGAACCGCCAGTGGTTGAACCACCTGAGGCCGTACCACCAGTGGTTGAACCCCGGCTGTCGAGCCCCGGCTGTCGATCCACCCGGCGTCGAGCCGCCGGCTGTCGAACCGCCGCGGAACTCACTTCGAGGCTGAACCCCAGCAGTCGAGCCCGGTCGTCGGGCCACCCGTCGCTGAGGAGGAGCCACCTGCCGGCAGTGGAACCACCGGTGCACCCCTGCGGTGGAGCCACCCGAGGTTGAGGTGCCACCGCCAGTGGCTGAACCGCCTGAGGTCGAACCACCTGCGGTCGAACCCCAGCCGTCGAGCCTCCGGTCGTCGAGCCGCCTGGGCGTCGAGCCACCTGGCTGGCCGGTCGAACCACCGGTAGAGGAACCACCTGCGTCCACGAGCCAGCTACCGAGGTCGAGCCGCCTGCCGTCGAACCGCCGGCCGTCGAACCGCCGGTGGCGAACCACCTGGAGGTCGAACCACCCGCGGTCGAACCCCAGCCGTCGAGCCTCCGGTGGTTGAGCCACCTGCGCTGAGCCGCCGGAGCCACCGGTGGAACCACCTGTTGCCGTACCACCCGCGGAGCCACCGGAGGTTGAGCCGCCGCGGTCGAACCGCCAGTTGTCGAACCGCCAGTGGTTGAACCGCCTGAGTCCGAAACCACCCGTGGTTGAACCCCCCAGTCGTCGAGCCCCGGTCGTCGATCCACCCGGCGTGAGCCACCTGCGTCGAGCCACCGGTCGTGGAACCACCGGTAGTGGAACCACCTGTCCGTACCACCCGCCGTGGAGCTACCCGAGGTTGAGCCGCCGGCGGTGGAACCGCCGGTTGTCGAACCGCCAGTGGTTGAACCACCTGAGGCCGAACCACCCGCGGTTGAACCCCAGCCGTCGAGCCTCCAGTCGTCGAGCCTGTCGTCGAGCCCCCGGGTGAGCCGCCCGCAGTGGAGCCACCCGCGGTGGAAACCGCGTGAACCACCGAGCCACTCGACCGCCGGCTGTCGAACCGCCGCCTGTCGAACCACCCGGTTGAACCCCCAGCTGCTCCAGCCGCCGAGGTTGAGCCGCCCGCGGTCGAACCGCCGGTTGTCGAACCGCCGGTGGTTGGACCACCTGAGGCCGAACCACCCGCGGTTGAACCCCAGCCGTCGAGCCTCCGGGTCGGCCCCCGGCGTTGAGCCACCGGCTGTCGAGACCACCAGGACCCGGGAACCACCCGTTGTACCACCAGCCCGAGGTTGAGCCGCTGGCGGTCGAACCGCCGGTTGTCGAACCGCCAGTGGTTGAACCACCTGAGGCCGAACCACCCGCGGTTGAACCCCCAGCCGTCGAGCCTCCGGTCGTCGAGCCACCCGGCGTTGAGCCACCTGCTGTCGAGCCACCGGTCGTGGAACCACCGGTAGTGGAACCACCCGTTGCCGTACCACCCGCCGTGGAGCTCCGAGGTTGAGCCGCCTGCGGTCGAACCGCCGGTTGTCGAACCGCCAGTGGTTGAACCACCTGAGGCCGAACCACCCGCGGTTGAACCCCCAGCCGTCGAGCTCCCAGTCGTCGAGCCTCCAGTCGTCGAGCCACCCGGCGTTGAGCCGCCCGCAGTGGAGCCACCAGCGGTGGAACCACCAGCGGTGGAACCACCCGAGGTTGAGCCGCCTGCACTCGAACCGCCGGTTGTCGAACCGCCAGTGGTTGAACCACCTGAGGCCGAACCACCCGCGGTTGAACCCCCAGTCGTCGAGCCTCCAGTCGTCGAGCCACCCGGCGTTGAGCCGCCCGCAGTGGAGCCACCAGCGGTGGAACCACCCGAGGTTGAGCCGCCTGCGGTCGAACCGCCGGTTGTCGAACCGCCGGTGGTTGAACCACCTGAGGCCGAACCACCCGCGGTTGAACCCCCAGCCGTCGAGCCTCCGGTCGTCGAGCCACCCGGCGTTGAGCCACCTGCTGTCGAGCCACCGGTCGTGGAACCACCGGTAGTGGAACCACCCGTTGCCGTACCACCCGCCGTGGAGCTACCCGAGGTTGAGCCGCCTGCGGTCGAACCGCCGGTTGTCGAACCGCCAGTGGTTGAACCACCTGAGGCCGAACCACCCGCGGTTGAACCCCCAGCCGTCGAGCCTCCAGTCGTCGAGCCTCCCGGCGTTGAGCCGCCAGCGGTGGGACCACCCGAGGTTGAGCCGCCTGCAGTCGAACCGCCGGTTGTCGAACCGCCAGTGGTTGAACCACCTGAGGCCGAACCACCCGAGGTTGAACCCCCGCCGTCGAGCCTCCGGTCGTCGATCCACCCGGCGTTGAGCCGCCCGCAGTGGAACCACCCGATGCTGAGCCGCCTGTAGTCGAACCGCCTGCAGTCGAACCGCCGGTTGTCGAACCGCCAGTGGTTGAACCACCTGAGGCCGAACCTCCTGCGGTTGAACCCCCAGCCGTCGAGCCACCCGGCGTTGAGCCGCCCGTAGTGGAGCCGCCCGTAGTGGAGCCGCCCGCAGTGGAGCCACCGGCAGTGGAGCCACCCGTTGCTGAGCCGCCTAAAGTCGAACCTCCAGTGGTCCGAGGTCGAACCCCCAGCCGTTGAGCCTCCGGTTGTCGATCCACCCGGCGTTGAGCCGCCCGCCGTGGAACCACCCGAGGTTGAGCCGCCTGCAGTCGAACCGCCAGTGGTTGATCCACCTGAGGCCGAGCCACCCGAGGTCGAACCCCCAGCCGTCGAGCCTCCGGTCGTCGATCCACCCGGCGTCGATCCACCCGGCGTCGATCCACCCGGCGTCGAGCCGCCCGCAGTGGGGCCACCCGCAGTGGAGCCACCGGCAGTGGAACCGCCCGAGGGTGAGCCGCCCGCAGTCGAACCCCCCGCGGTCGAACCGCCCGCAGTCTGGCTTCCGGTCGTCGAGCCGCCTGGGGTCGAACCTTGCTCAGTTGCCCCGCCTTCAAGCGCACCGGTCGCGGTCGACCCACCTGGGACGACCGCGCCTGTCGCCGGAATCCCGGTTGTCGCTCCCCCCGCGGCCGAACCACCAGCAGGCGAACCACCAGCGGGCGAACCACCAGCGGGCGAACTCCCGCCGGGCGCGTTCGCCTGCGAGCCGCTTTCATTCGCGCCGACCGCCTCGCCACCGGCGCCCGGGCTTCCCGGGCCACTACCGCCCGACGTGAGGGCGAGGGGCGCGACGACACTCAAATGGGCATCCGATCCGCGGGCGGCACTTGGAGAAACGCTCGATCCGCCGGCAAGGCTGATCAGCCCGGGATTCGCAGCCGGGCCCGCGCGGAAGGATTCGGATTCGGCTGGATCCTCGCCGCTGCCATTCAGACGAGACGATTCGGCTGCTGCGGCGAGTGGACTGTCCCGCCAGCGTGCAGAGGAACCGTCCTCGGCATTGCCCTCGGAGCCGGGCTCGATCACCTCGTCCGAGGTGCCGGCCGTTGCGCCGCGCTTCGAGTCGTCTCGCACATCCGTCTTGCCATTGATCGCGACCCGCAGCGCGCGGCTCGGTGCGCCCGCGGTTTCGGGACGGCCAGTGGCCGTCGCGGCCGATTCAGGTGGCGCCAGGCCGCCCGTACGCTGGCTCGCCAGGGCCGGCGGGGCCAGTACCGGTCCCGCGTCGGTGAGTCGCGGCGTGCTTGCCGGCGAATCGACCACCGCCGATTGGCCCGCGCCAACCTCGATTTCGGCCACTTCGCTGCGAACCGCTATGCGTCCCTCGACAACCGCAACCCGCAATCCCTCGCGCGGGCCGGGCGAACACATCGGGTCGCAGACGGTTTGTTCGGCCGAGTACAAGGTGCCGCGAATGCCGACGGTGGCGGTCGGCGTGCGCAGCCGGTAGTCGTCGCGATGGCGCTTGCCGATCGCACCGGACGAGGTGCGGATCGCGCCTCGCAGCAGGCTGTAGAACCCGCGCTGGCGGGATGCATCGAACTGATATTCGTCGATCCGGAATTGTGTGCCCGGCTGCATCGAAACGACCGCTCCGTCGCTGAAGCGAAGCTGGGCGCGGCCTTGGCCGCCGGTCGCCACGAGATCGCCGACCCGGATGTCCTGGCCAATGGCCAAGGCGGACCGCGAACTCGTGCCGCCGAGTTCGCGCAGCAGCTGGACTTCGCCAGTGACCATGATCGCGCGGGCGTCCTGGGCCAGGACCTGTGCGGTGAACTGGAGCATGAACAGCGCCAGTGCCGCCCCGGTCAGCTGACGCGTGGCGCTGGCCCATTTCGAAGGCAGCAGTTGGCGAGCCGGTCGGGTGCACTCCCCCGACCTGCGGGTAGAGGCGGGCACTTTCAGAACCGATAACGCAAGGCCAACTGGGCCTGGCCGCGTCGGAAGTCGCTGGGGGCGAGATTGGAGTCGTTGCGCACCGCGCTGACCTGCGGGATCAGGGACCAATGGCGATCGAGCGTTCGTTCAGCGCTCAGGCTCACCTCGAGCTGGCGGTCCCGGCGCTTCTGGTCGAACAGGGGCTCGGCACCGGCGTACTGGCGCGACTCCCACGACACGGCCGCCGACCAGCGCCAGTTGCCCGCGGGCGCCAGGTTCAGCGCGGCCCGCACGCCATGGAATCGGTACTGAAGTTGTTCGACGTCGGCACGGGGTGTTTCGTTGCCGGCATAGGCCGTGCCGACCAGCACCGCCTCGAAGGCCAGAGGCAATACGACGGCGGCGGTTGCACCGGCCTGCACGCGCCGGGCGTCACGCACGGCCTGCTGGGCGAACGAGAAGTCGGCCGCCTGTGCGTAGAGCCCGAGCTGGGTTCGCGACGAAACGTCGCACCGCCACTGGATCAGGAGACCGGCGGCGTCGCGGAAACTGTCTTGCGCAAGGCGAAGGTGCTGGTATTGAGCGAGCATGTTGGCGGTGTGGCAATCGGTGCGCCACCCCAGGCCCGTATTGAGGTCCAAGGTGCTTGCGTCGAGTGTATGCGCGGCCGGATTGGCTCGGTGCGAAACTTGAGCCCCGCCGATCCACTGCCATGTGCCGCCGATCGGAACTAGCCAGGAAAACCCCGCGTTTACCGTCGATTGCGCACTGGAAGAGGGCTGGCTGACCCGCTCCGGCACGACGCTGATGCCCCCTGCCAGCAGCCATTGCGAGCTCGCACTGCCCAGGTTGACGTTGCTGTCCCAACCGATCGCGAGCTCGACGAAACCGCTGGTCTGCGCGCGGCTCGCCGCGCTGGCCCGGCTGATGCCCGACAGATAGGTGTCGATGATCCGGCGCACTTCGGGCGGAATCGGCTGGCTCGCGACCGCCTCGAACTGCTGGCGGGCCGCCTCGGGCTCCTTGGCAGCCAGGTAGGCCCGGGCGATTTCGGCACGCGCCGGCAGGTGCCCGGGCTGGATCGCCAGCACCCGTTCGAGCGCCAGGATCGCGGCGCCGGGTTTGCCGGCATCCAGCGCGGCCAGGCCCAGCAGGTAGTCGAATTCGGGCGATCCGGCATACCACTGCGACTGGGCCTCGAGCAGGCCGAGCATGTCGGCGGCGCGGCCACGTGCGACGGCCTCGCGGGCCCGGGCCAGGATCGTTCCCAGGGGCAGGGGCGATTGCGCGGAGGCGCCCGGCAGCGCGGCAGAGCCCGGCGGGGTCTGCGCGAGCACGTCGGGGCTCAGGGACAGCAGCAGGCCGAGCAGGCCCGCCGCCAAGGCTGCGCGGGCGCTCACATCACACCGTCAGTGCCGCATTGCCCCGCAGCGAATGAGGAAAGGCCGAGACGATTTCCACCTCGATGAGCTGGCCGATCAGGCGCGCCTCGCCGGGGAAGTTGACCACGCGGTTGTTGCCCGTGCGCCCGGACAGCTCCTGCGCATCCTTGCGGGCATGGCCTTCGACCAGGACCAGCTGGCGCTCGCCCACCATCGATTCGCTGATCGTGCGGGCATGGGCCTCGATCCGGGCCTGCAGGCGCTTGAGCCGCTCGAGCTTGACCGCCGCCGGTGTGTCGTCGGGGAGGTCCGATGCCGGCGTGCCGGGGCGCGGGCTGTAGATGAACGAGAACGAGGCGTCGAAGCCGACCTCGTCGATCAGGGTCATCGTGCGCTCGAAGTCGTCGTCGGTTTCGCCCGGGAACCCGACGATGAAATCGGAGCTGATGCTGATGCCGGGGCGGGCGGCACGCAGGCGCCGGATGATCGACTTGTACTCGAGCGCGGTGTAGCCGCGCTTCATCGCCGCCAGGATGCGATCGGAGCCCGACTGGACCGGCAGATGGACGTGGTCGACCAGCTTGGGGATCCGGCGGTAGGCCTCGATGAGCCGCGCGCTGAACTCCTTCGGGTGCGACGTGGTGTAGCGAATGCGTTCGATGCCGGGGATTTCGGCCACGTACTCCAGCAGCAGCGCGAAATCGACGATCTCGCCATCGCCCATGGGGCCCCGATAGGCGTTGACGTTCTGGCCCAGCAGCGTGACTTCGCGCACGCCCTGTTCGGCCAGCCCGGCCACCTCGACCAGCACGTCGTCGAACGGCCGCGAGACCTCTTCGCCCCGGGTGAACGGAACGACACAGAAGCTGCAGTACTTGCTGCACCCTTCCATGATCGACACGAAGGCGCTGGCGCCCTCGACCCGGGCCGGCGGCAGATGGTCGAATTTTTCGATCTCGGGAAACGAGATGTCGACCTGCGCGCGGCCGGTGCGCCGGCGCGCCTCGATCAGCGCCGGCAGCCGATGCAGCGTCTGGGGGCCGAACACCACGTCGACGTAAGGCGCGCGGGCCACGATGTTGGCCCCTTCCTGGCTGGCGACGCAGCCGCCCACCCCGACGATCAGGCCAGGGCGTTCGAGCTTCAGAGCCCGCATGCGGCCCAGGTCGGAGAAGGTCTTTTCTTCGGCTTTTTCGCGCACCGAGCAGGTGTTGAACAGGATGATGTCCGCCTGCGCCGGGTCATCGGTGGGTTCGAGGGGCTCGCCCTGTCCGAGCACGTCGGCCATCTTGGCCGAGTCGTACTCGTTCATCTGACAGCCGAAGGTCTTGATGTACAGCTTGCGGGTCATGTGCCGGATCCCGGCTCGCGCGATGCCGCGTCGGCCTCGGCCGGCGTCAGCAGCCAGATTTCGATCATCTGCCCGAGCGGGTCGAGCCGATAGCGCACGGTCCGTTCGCCCGACAGCGTCGAGGGCACGACCAGCGTGTTGTCGACCGAGAGGATGCGAACCCCCGGTGCCAGCTGAACCTGCCTGCCGTCCAGCATGGCCTGCGGAAAAGACAGCAGCGCAAACTTGCCAACCTGTGTCTTGGGCGGAAACCGGCGCAGCTGGGCCGTGGCGGGCAGGGGCACGCCGAGGGCGAGCAATGCCGAAGCGCCCGCCAGAGCGGCCAGGCAACGCAGTCGAAGGCGGTTTTTCATCGGCCGGAGTATATCGGGCGATTGCCCGCGACCACCTCGAAACATCGTTTCGGGCGGGGACTGCGCCGGCGCCGGGCGCGCCGCGCGGGCACCGCCCAGGTTTCACCCGCCCTGGACGGGCTCGAAACGGATCAGCGGCTGACCGTCCAGCGTGAACACGCTGGCGCGGACCCGATCGCCGATCGCCATGCCAGCGCGTCCATGGCCCATCAGGCGGGCGCCTTCGTCGAGATCGACCAGCACCAGGGTGTAGGGGACCATCGCCTTGAAGGCATCGGTGGGCGCTCGCCTGACTTCGGTCAGCGAGAACACCCGGCCGGTGCCGGCGGCCTCGTGCCAGCCCAGTGCCGGTTCGCCGCAGGCCGTGCAGGCGTAGCGGGCCAGACGCTGGGCGGCGCCGCAGCGCTCGCAGCGCTGATAGCGCAGCACGCCCTGCGCGAGGCCGTCCGTGAACGGCTTGGACAGCAGGCTGGTGCTCATGCGCGTTGCTCCAGGATCAGGCTGACGTGGGCCGACAGCACACCGCCGTCGGCGTGCAGCAGGGCTCGCCGGCGCGGCGCGATCTGGCGCGCGCCGGCGCGCCGGGCCAGCTGCCGATAGGCTTCGGCGATGTGCGCCATGCCGCCGCCCACTCCGGAGTGGCCGAACGACAGCAGGCCGCCGTGGGTGTTCAGCGGGGTGGCGCCATCGACCCCGAAGGCACCGTCGCGCAGGCGCTGCGCGCTGCCGCCGCGCGGGCACACGCCGAGTTCTTCGAGCAGCACCGCCAGCGTGATGGTGAACGAGTCGTAGATGGCCAGGTAGTCGATATCGGCCAGTCCGGTGCCGGCCTCGTCGAAGGCTCGTCTGGCCGACGCACTGGCGCCCATGTCGAGCGTGTCGGCGATCGCCGAGACGTGCTGGTGGTGGTGCGCCTGACCCGCCCCGGTCAGGGCGACGGGGTGGCCATCGTGCCGCGACGGCTGCGAAGAAACGACCAGCGCCACCGCGCCGTCGGAGATCGGGCAGCAGTCGAGCAGCTTCAGGGGCGAGGCGATCGGCTTGGAGGCCAGCACGTCGGCCACGGTGATCGGGGCGGTCAGCTGCGCATCGGGGTGGCTGGCTGCGTGATGGCGCATCAGTACCGCGAATTCGGCGAGGTCGGCTTCGGTCAGGCCGTGTTCGTGCAGGTAGCGCGAGGCCAGCAGCGCGTAGTAGGCCGGGACCGAGGCTCCGTTGGGCACCTCGAAGTCGGCATCGCCGACTTGTGCCAGGGTTTGGATGGCGCCGTCGCGCGACTGGCCGCTGGCGCGATTTTCTCCGGCCAGCACCAGCACCCGCTGGCACCGCCCGGCCCGCACCAGCTCGCGCGCCAGCATCACCATGCCGGCGCCGGTCGCCCCGCCCATCTGCATGCCGTGGGCGTACAGCGGGCGCAGTCCCATGCGCTCGCTGACGAGGCTGGCCAGCATCAGGTGGGGCAGGGTGGTCGCGTACCCGCACAGCACGCCATCGATGTCCTGGCGGCGCACGCCGGCCTCGTCCATCGCCTGCTGGCCCGCCTGCGCCATCAGGTCGACCGCGCCCATGCCGTCCAGGCGGCCGAATCGTGTGTTGCCGGCGCCTGCAATGTAGACCTGCATCACAGTCCTCCCTGGCGCCAGTACGCGCGGCAGGCGGCCGCTTCGCGGTGCAGCGCCTCGGCCAGCGCCGCCTCGCGGGTGCTGATCCGCTCGCTCAGCGCGGCGATGCTGATGGCCGCGCAGGGCCGGCCGTCCTCGGCCAGGATCGGCACCGCGATGCCGCCCATGCGCGGCACCACGACGTCGAGCAGCAGCGCATGGCCGCGCTTGCGCGATTCGTCGATCTGGCGCCGGATCAGCGAGGGGCTGAGCAGCGGATAGTTGCTCAGGCGATCGGCGATGAAGGGCATCAGGGCTTCGACTTCGTCATCCGGCAGCCAGGCCAGGAGGGCGAGGCTGCCGGCCCCGACTCCCAGCGGGCGCCGGCTGCCCACCTCGAGGTAGTTGGCCCGGATCGCGAAGCTGCCCACCTGCACGTCCACGCACACCGATTCCGCGCCGCGCGGCACCGACAGGATGGCGGTGTCCTCGAAGGTGCGGACCAGCTGGATCAGGCTCGGGCGGACCCGCGCGCGCGGGTCGCTGCGCGCCATGGCCGCTGCGCCCAGCGTGAAGATTTCGGGGCCCAGGCTGTAGCGTTTGCTGTCGGGATCACGATTGACGAAACCGTGTCGCGCCAGCACCTCGAGCAGCCTCAGGGTGGTCGCCTTGTCCTGGCCGGCGGCCTGCGCGATGTCGGTCAGGCGGACATTGCGCGCGTCGGACATCGCACGAAGAATGAGGCAGGCCTTTTGCACCGACGACGGCGCATTGCCACCCTCCGGACCACTCGCTCGGACACCCCTGGGCATGATAAGAATTTCTGCTCTTGAAATTGATAAACGGCGATGCTAGGGGTGAATCGAGGGAGCGTCAAGATTTGCATGGTTCGCATTTCAGTCGCTGAACTTGATTGGGGAGGGCTGGGCCGGTCCGCCGGCATGCCTGGTCGGCAGCCGTTTCAGGATGGTCGCGAACATCGACTCAGGGTCCATCGGCTTGGCGAGGAAGTCGTCCATGCCGGCCGCCTCGCAGGCCCTGGTCGTAGGCGCGGTCAGCTGCGTGGCTGCCGCCGGGGGGGTGCGCCGGGTCGGGCGTCCTGCCGGGGACATCCGTGGGCCGGGGGGCGCCGCAGGGCGCCGATTGGGTGGCATCGGGCTGCCCGCGGGGAAGCGGGCCGGGGGGGGAGGGGGCACCGGCGCCGGGAGGCGGGGGGGGGGTCGCCCGCCGGCGCGCGGGGGGGGGGCGGGCCGCGGGCGCCCGCCGCAGGGATTTGCATCCGCCGCTCAGATCACCCCTTGGGCCGTCATGGCATCGGCGACCCGCACGAAGCCGGCGACATTGGCGCCATCGACATAGCTGACGCTGCCGTCGGCGCGCCGGCCATGGTGCAGGCAGGCCGCGTGGATGCTGCGCATGATGCTGTGCAGGCGGGCGTCGACTTCATCGCGTCCCCACGACAGGCGCATCGCGTTCTGGCTCATTTCCAGGCCCGACGTGGCCACGCCGCCGGCATTGCTGGCCTTGCCGGGTGCGTAAAGCACGCGATTCGCCTCGAAGACCTTCACGGCCTCCGGCGTCGAGGGCATGTTGGCGCCCTCGACCACGCACTTCACCCCGTTGGCCACCAGGGTCCGGGCATCGTGCGCATCCAGTTCGTTCTGGGTGGCGCAGGGCAGGGCGACATCCATCGGGACCTGCCAGGGGCGAATGCCGGGATGAAAGCTGGCGCCGACCCGCCGGGCATAGTCGGCGACCCGGCCGTACAGATGGTTCTTGATCTCCATCAGCTGCGCCAGCTTGTCGGGTGTGAAACCGTCTTCGTCGACGAGGGTGCCGCCCGAGTCCGACACGGTGACGACCCTGGCGCCCATCGCCATCGCTTTTTCGACGGCGTACTGGGCCACATTGCCCGATCCGGACACACCGACCCTCAGCCCGTCGAAGCTCAGGCGCTGCTGCTTGAGCATTTCTTCGGCGAAGTAGACCGTGCCGTATCCGGTGGCCTCGGGCCGCATCAGCGAGCCGCCGAACGACAGGCCCTTGCCGGTGAACACGCTGTCGGCGCGGTTGGTCAGCTTTTTCATCATGCCGACCATGTAGCCGATTTCCCGGCCACCGACGCCGATGTCGCCTGCCGGCACGTCGGTGTCGGCGCCCACGTGATGGAAGAGTTCGGTGACGAATGCCTGGCAAAAGCGCATCACCTCGCCGGGGCTCTTGCCCTTCGGGTCGAAGTTGGAGCCGCCTTTTCCCCCGCCCAGGGGCAGCGTGGTCAGCGCGTTCTTGAGCGTCTGTTCGAAGGCCAGGAACTTCAGGATGGACAGGTTCACCGACGAATGAAAACGCAGCCCTCCCTTGTACGGGCCGAGGGCCAGGCTGTGCTGGATCCGGTAGCCCCGATTGACTTGCACGTCGCCGCGGTCATTGACCCATGACACCCGAAAGAGGATCACCCGCTCGGGCTCGACCAGGCGATCGAGCAGGCCATGCTCGGCGTACTTGGGATGCTGGCGGATGTAGGGCCAGAGACTTTCCATCACCTCCGTCACCGCCTGCAGGAATTCCGGCTGACCCGGGTTGTGCCGCTCGACATGCGCCAGAAAATCGTGGCTCGACGGATATCTCATGGGGAAGCGGCCTGAAAGGGGGGGCGACTGATCCGGCATCTTGCCCGATGCGGTGCACCCGCCAACGGCGCCTGGCGTGCGCGGCACGGCGCGCAAATGACAACGGGCTAACCCCTTGCGAGGGTTAACCCGTTGATTTTTCTGGTGGCGCATCAGGGACTCGAACCCCGGACCTGCGGATTATGATTCCGTCGCTCTAACCAACTGAGCTAATGCGCCGAAGGGGCCGAAGTCTATCGGAGGCCGCTCGTGATTGTCAAAGCGGCTGTGTCGAACGGTCGCATCGGCCATGAACACGCGACTCCAAAGGGGGCGCCCGGGCCGGCCCGGCCGAGGCGCGCCCGGCGCGATCACAACGCGATGAACCCGCCTTTGGACCACTGCTCGCGCAGCTTGTACTTCTGGATCTTCCCCGACCCGGTCAGCGGAAACGCCTCGACGACGAACCACTGGCGGGGTGTCTTGTGCGGGGCGAGGTGCTCGCGCATGTAGTTGAACAGTTCGGACTTGTCGATGACGGCCCCGGGGGCGGGCCGGATGAAGGCGGCGACCTCTTCGCCCCACTTGTCGTCGGGCAGGCCGACCACCGCCACTTCGCCGACCTTGGGGTGCTGGAACAGCAGTTCTTCGAGCTCGCGCGGGTAAACGTTCTCGCCGCCGCGGATGATCATGTCCTTCAGCCGGCCCTCGACCGTGCAGTAGCCGCGCGCATCCATCGCGCACAGGTCGCCGGAGTGCAGCCAGCCCTCGGCATCGATCGCCGCGGCCGTCGCTTCGGGCATCTCGAAGTAGCCCAGCATCACGTGATAGCCGCGCGTGCAGTACTCGCCGATCTGGCCGAGCGCCGCGGTTTTCCCGGTCGCCGGATCGACGATCTTGACCTCGGCGTGCGGCATCGGCGGGCCGATCGTGCCGGCCTTGTCGGCCAGCGTGTCGGTGGTGTGGGTCATCGAGGCGACCGGCGAGCACTCGGTCTGCCCGAATACGATGGTGAACTGGGCGCCCAGCGTCTGCTCCAGCCGGGTGACCAGGCTGGCCGGCACCGTCGAGCCGCCCGAGCAGATCGCCTTCACCGATGACAGGTCGGTGCTGGGGTAGCTGGGGTGTTCCATCATCGCGATCAGCATGGTCGGCACGCCGAGCATCGCGTTGCCGCGATACGTCGCGATCAGTTCCAGCACCAGGCCCGGATCGAAGGCCTCGAGCAGCACCTGCGTGGCCCGTTTGGACACCGCACCCAGCACGCACAGCACGCAGCCGCCGGTGTGGAACAGCGGCATCGTGGTGATCTGCACGTCGCCGTCGGCGATGCCCATGCGGTCGGCGGTGTGCGCGCCGTTGTTCACCAGGCCGCGGTGGGTCAGCAGGGCACCCTTGGGAAAGCCCGTGGTGCCCGAGGTGTACTGGATCATCACCGGATCGGTGGACTGGACGCGCGGCAGTTCGAGCGTCGATCCGTCGCCCGACGCGAGAAAGGCTTCCCACTGGTCGAATCGAACGATCTCGCGCAGTTCCGGGCAGCGCGGTGCGAGTTCCTGGACCGTGTCGACCATCGGGTTGCCGCGAAAGCCCGGCACCACGAATATGCCGGCCGAACGCGACTGCTTGAGCACGTACTCGACCTCGGCCGACCGGAAGCCCGGGTTGACCGTGACCAGCACCAGACCTGCCATCGCCGCACCGAATTCCATGATCACCCACTCGGGAATATTGGGCGCCCAGATCGCCACCCGTTCCCCCGGCTGGAAACGGGCCCGCAGGGCGCGTGCGGCGCGCAGCGACTCTGCCTGGAGTTCACGGTAGGTCCATTGCCGGCGGGCCGCCGGGTCGGTCACGCCGGCGATCAGTGCGGTCCTGTCGGGCGTGGTCTGCGCGGCCCAGTCCAGCAGCGCGCCCAAGGTGATGTCGCGAATCGCCGGCTCTAGCGTGCCGCGCGCGTAGGATTCGGTCAGAACCATCTCGCTCTCCAAAACAAAACACTAGGTCTCGCCCGCCATCGGCGGGAATTTTACGGTGATCAGGGCGCCCAGCCGTGGTGCTTCGTAGCCCGCGCCATCCGAATCATCTGGGTCGCCTGCACTGCTCGTGGCGCGGTTCTCGGCAGCGACAACGGCGGCGAGGTGTTCCGGCGCGGCGTATTCCGACGCCTCAGACACGGCGCCCCTGCCGGCGGCCCGCGGCGCCGCGCGCTCCGCCAGGTCTGACGGATCGCGCCCGCCGATCGTCACCTGCGCCCCATGCTGGGTGGCGATTTCGCGCACGATCGCCAGGCCCAGGCCACTGCCATCGCTTTGCGAATCGAGCACCCGGTAGAAGCGCTCGAAGACCAGGCTGCGCTCGGCCAGCGCGATGCCCGGACCGCTGTCCTCGACTTCGAATACCGCGCAGCCTTCTTCGCGGCGGACCCGGATCGTCACGCGCCCGCCGTCGGGCGTGTAGCGCAGCGCGTTGTCGATCAGATTGTTGAACAGCTCGCGCAGCAGGATCGGATGGCCGGCAACCGGTGCCGGTTCGTCGTCGTTCTCGTAACCGAAGTCGATGCGGCGCCGGATCGCCGCGTTCGCCCATTCCATCACCACCGAGCGCGCCAGCGGCGCCAGATCGAGGGCTTCGAGGTGCGCCGCATCGCGCAGGTTTTCCATGCGGGCCAGGGCCAGCAGCTGGCTGATCAGGTGCGCGGCCCGGTCCGACGAGATGGCCAGCTGCTCCAGGCTGCGGCGCACCTCGGCCGGGTCGGTCTCGCGCAGCGCCAGTTCGGCCTGGGTGCGAAGGCCGGCGAGCGGGGTCTTCATCTGGTGGGCCGCATCGGCGATGAAGCGCTTTTGCGCGCCGATTCGATCGTTCAGACGAGACAGCAGCTCATTGAAGGCGTCGACCAGCGGCGAGATCTCGGCCGGCACGCCGCTGCGATCGATCGGCGAGAGATCGTCGGGCTGGCGGTCGCGCAGGCGCTGCTGCACACGCTGCAGCGGCGACAGCCCGCGCGACAGGCCGAACCAGACCAGGCCGACCGCCAGCGGCAGGATCACGAACTGCGGGAAGATCACGCCCTTGATGATCTCGTTGGCCAGCTGGTCGCGCTTGTCCTGGGTTTCGGCGATCTGGATCAGCACCGATGTCAGCCCGCTGGAGAACTCCTCCGGCTCGACGTAGGTGTAGGCGACGCGCACTTCCTCGCCGCGGAAGGTGTCGTTGCGCAGCTTCACCACGCCGGCTTCCGGAAAGTCGTACAGGGCCGGAGGCGGGAACTCCGGTTCACCGCGCAGCAGTTCGCCATCAGCCGCGGTGATCTGGAACGACACATAGCCTTCGTTGGCGGCTGGCAGCAGATCGCGCAGCTGGCGCGCGGCTGGCAGGACGCCCCCGGCGATATAGGACTGCGCCTGCTGGGCGAGCACATTGGCATGATCGACCAGAGCTCGGTCGAATGGCGCGTCGGCCAGCGAGCGGGCGACCACGAAGGTGACGGCCACCGACAGCGGCCAGAGCAGCAGCAGGGGCGCCAGCATCCAGTCGAGAATTTCGCCGAACAGGGAGCGCTGCTCGACGGCGCCGGAGGGCGCGGCCGGCCACTGGCTGGCCCGTCCGGATGCCGCGGCGGGCCTGTCGGGCAGGTGCGGCCCGGATTCGTGGGTGGCCAGCAGGTCCTGGAAAATCGAGCCGGTCGGTCGGGGCGTCTTGGCCGCCGGCTGGCGGCCCGCCGGCAGCCCCTCGCGGCCCGGTGCGTTCATGCGCTGGCGTTCACGTCGGCGGGGCGTTCCAGACAGTAGCCGAGCCCGCGCACGGTGGCGATGCGCACGTTGCCGCCGGTCTCGAGCTTCTTGCGCAACCGGTGCATGTAGACCTCGATCGCGTTGTGGCTGACTTCCTCGCCCCATTCGCACAGGTGGCTGACGATCTGCTCCTTGCTCACCAGGCGGCCGGCCCGCTGCAGCAGGATTTCGAGCAGACCGACCTCTCGCGCCGACAGTTCCAGCGGCTGCTCGTTGAGCCAGGCCATCCGGCCGACCTGGTCGTACACCAGTGAGCCACAGCGCAGCTGGGACGTGCTGGCGCCCATGCTGCGCCGGACCAGCGCCCGCACTCGGGCTTCGAGTTCGGTCAGGGCAAAGGGTTTGGCCATGAAATCGTCGGCCCCCAGATCGAGCCCGCGCACCCGCTGCTCGACCGAATCGGCCGCGGTGAGAATCAGGACCGGCAGGCCGCTGCTGCGTGCCCGCAGCCGCTTGAGGACCTCCAGACCGGCCATTCGCGGCAGCCCCAGATCGAGAATCAGCAGGTCGTATTCATGCAGGGCAAGGGCAGAGTCGGCATCGCTGCCGTTGCCGACATGGTCGACCGCGTAGCCGGATCCGCGCAGCGACCGGCACAACCCGTCAGCGAGCACCTGATCATCCTCGGCCAGCAGAATCCGCATACTCGCTCCCGTTGAATTCGGCCGGATCGGGTGGCCGCAGCCGGGAGACCCTGCCTGAAGCTTGCAGTGTAGGAATGGCGGCAGAGGCGGTCAATCAGCCGCGGGGGGACGTGCCCGATGAGCGCCGAACGGCCGCACGCAGGGCATCCCGGGTGTCCAGCGCGGCCTGGCGGGCGGCATCGGCGAAGTCGTCGCCGTCGCCGGCATACAGGATCGCCCGCGACGAACTCACCATCATGCCCCGTCCATCGGCGCGTCGGCCCGCCTGCACCGTGGCGTCGATGTCGCCGCCCTGCGCCCCGATGCCGGGCACCAGCAGCGGCATGTCGCCGACGATTCGGCGGACCTGGGCCAGCTCCTGGGGAACGGTTGCACCGACCACCAGTGCGGTTTGTCCATGGGGGTTCCAGCGCTCGCAGGCCAGTCGGGCCACCCGCTCGTACAGGCGCTCGCCGGGCGCGACTTCGAGCGACTGCAGGTCGGCCCCGCCGGGGTTGGAGGTGCGGCACAACAGGATCACGCCGCGATCGGTCCATTGCAGGTAGGGTTCGAGCGAGTCCTGGCCGAGGTAAGGATTGAGCGTCACGGCGTCGGCCTGGAATCGTTCGAAGGCCTCGCGGGCGTATTGCTCGGCGGTCGACCCGATGTCGCCGCGCTTGGCGTCCAGCACCACGGGGATGCCAGGATGGCGGGCATGGATGTGCGTGATCAGCGCCTCGAGCTGGTCCTCGGCCCCCTGGGCGGCGAAGTAGGCGATCTGCGGCTTGAAGGCGCAGACGAGGTCGGCCGTGGCGTCGACGATGGCGCGGCAGAACTCGAAAATAGGGTCGGGCCGCGCGCGCAGCCCAGCGGGTATCCGCTTCGGGTCGGGGTCGAGGCCGACGCACAGCAGGGAATCGGCGCGCTGCCAGGCACTGCTCAACATCGAAACAAACGTCAATCCGATCTCCCCTCGTGTTGCTGCGGGCGCATTGTACCGGCGCACGCCCGCGCCCCTGCCGCGGCGCGACGCACATCTCCTCCTTAAGGCCGATGGCAGCCGCCGGCGTGCGGCGGGTACCATCCGGCCATGTCTCTGGCCTGGCCATCGTCGACGCATCGCGTGTCGCAAGTCATTCCAGCGGGTCCGGCGAACCGTCTGGCCCGCGCGGTCTGTCGTGCACTGCTCGCCTGCGCGCTGCTGGGTGCGGTGCCGGGCGCCAATGCCACCCTGAAAGTGGTGCCCGAAAAGAAGGGCTCGGCGGGGGCTGCTTCTCCCGCTGCGCCGCCGGCGCGGGAACCCTCGAGCAAGGAACCCTCGAGCAAGGAACCCTCGAGCAAGGAACCCGCATCGCGCGACTCTGCGCCCAAGGAGCCGGGCGCGAAGGAGGGTTCGGGCCGCGATCCGGCCGCCAGGGATCCCGGGGCCAAGGACCCGCCCGCCAAGGACCCGCCCGCCAGAGACCCGCCCGCCAGGGATCCGGGCCCGAAAGAGTCCGGCAAGGATTCAGGCCGGCGCGATCCGCTGGTCAAGGAGCCCGGCGGCAGGGACGGCGGCGGGCGCGAGCCGGTTGCGGCTCCGCGCGCACGTCCCGAGCCGGGCCGTGCCGCGTGCAGCGATGAACTGGTCGCACTGTCTCTGGGCACGCTGGGCCCCGCGGACATCGATCGCCTGCGTGGCAAGGGTTGCCTGCCGGCGATCGCTGCACCAAAGTAGGGTGCGGCCGCGGCGCGGGCTGCACCGCGCGGGGCCTTGCAGCCCTGTCGTTCGCCACGCCGCCCGTGGCCCGGAGGAGCCGGGATGCTCCCGCCGTGTCCAGGGGCGTTGCTCTGGCTTACGATGCGCGATGTTCGGAGAGTCTCGATGACCCATGGTATTTGCCTTCAATGGTGCGCCAGCCGCCTGCCGGCGAGCGTTCGGATGCCGGCCTGCGGCGCCCTCTGGTCGGTCCTTTTCGCCCTGGCGGGCTGCGCGGCGCCGCCGCCGGCGCCCCCGCCGGTGAACCCGGGCGAGCAGGCGTACGAGCTCACCGCCGGGGTCGATGCCATCGCGGCCGACCTGATCGCGCAGATCCAGCAGCACACCGCGCGGACCGCGCCCCAGGGCGTGGCCGCCGTCGTCTCGCGGCTGCAGGGGCCGCCACCGGTGCGTCAGGCGGTGATCGATCCCTTCATCGATGCGCAAAACGGCTATGGCACCCGAACGACGCAGCGTGCCCAGGAGGCTCTGGTCGCGCGGATCGGCGCGCGCGACCCGACGATCCGGGTGGCGGCTCTGACTTCCGGCAACCTGGATGCGTCCGCCTTCGTGGTGACCGGCGCGCTGAGTTTCGAGGCCGGGGTGAGGGGACCGCCTGCGTCGGCCGCAGGCGGGTCGCCGCGGCAGTATCGGCTGATCGCCAGCGTCTCCGATGCCCGATCGGGTCTGGTGATTGCCAGCTCCTCGGCCTGGATCGCCGATCGCAACCTCGACATGGCGCCGCTGCCCTCGTTTGCCGACAGTCCGGTCTTCCTGAACGACAGTTATGCCAAGGGCCAGATCGCCACCGCCCGCGCTGCGCCCGGCGAGACGGCCGATCCGGTCTGGTTCAGCCGCCTGTCGACGGCCGCGCTGCTGGCCGACGCGCAAGCCGCGTTTTCCGCCGACGATCACCGCGCTGCGCTGGGTCTCTACCAGCGCGCCGAGGCGCGAAGCGACGGCAAGATCCTCAAGACCTACTCGGGCCTGTATGTCACCCACCTCAAATTGGGCAATGTTGCCGAGGCCGAGCGCAGTTTCGGGCAGCTCGTGGCCGTCGCGCTATCCGAGAACAACCTCTCGATCCGATTCCTGTTCCGGGTGAATTCGACCGATTTTGTGGCGGATTCACGTCTGGTCGAACAATACCGGCTCTGGGTGCGCCAGCTGGCCGCCCAGCTGGCACGCGCCCGGACCTGCGTGGACGTGCAGGGCCACAGCAGCAAATCGGGCTCGGACGAGTACAACGACAAGCTTTCGCTGGAGCGCGCCAACGCGCTGCGCCGCCAGCTTCAGGCCGAAGCGCCAGCACTGGCGCCCCTTTTGCGGGCCAGCGGGCGCGGTTCGCGCGAGAACCTCGTGGGCTCGGGCAGTGACGATGCGAGCGACGCCATCGACCGTCGTGTCGAGTTTCGCATCATCGGTTGCGCTCAGCCTCGATAATCCACCGGCCATCGCGTCACGCAAGAGGTAGCAATTCGCCATCGGGCTAAAGTAGTATTTGCCGATCGGCCCAACCTCACTAGATTCGACGTTTCGCGTCCGGATCGGTGGACAACAACAGAGTGGTGAGCCGCGTCCGGCGCTCAGGAAGGAACCCGCACTTGATCGACGTTGATGCACTGGCATTGCCCCTCGGCGATGACGCACCCGCCGGGCCGAATCTCGAGTACGACGGGGATTTCCTCGCGCTCGACACCGCATCGCGAGGCAAGCCCGAGCAGCAGTTTGGCGACACCATCGTGCCGGCTGAAGAGCCGGACTGGAAAGAAATCCGCCGGATGTCGCTGGCGCTGCTCGATCGGACCCGTGACCTGCGGGTGGCGGGACTGCTGACCCGGGCGCTGTGCCACACCGATGGCGTGGCCGGCTTTGCCCAGGGGGTCGAACTGCTGGCCCGGCTCACCTGCGAGCAGTGGGATCACGTGCATCCGCAACTCGATCCCGACGACGGCAACGATCCGTTCATGCGCTTGAGCGCGCTGTCGATGCTGGCCGACGGCGAAGGCATGCAGCGCGGCGAGGGCATCCTGCGCGATCTGCGCGGGGCCGAACTGGTTTCGGCACGCGGCCTGGGCTCGTGCCGGATGCGCGATGCCGAGCTCGCGCTCGAGCTGATCGAGGGCACCCAGGAGTCTGCGACGCTGTCGCGCAGCCAGATCGAAGGCATGTTCGCCGAAGCCGCCCGTGCCGGAGCACCGGATCATGTCGGCCCGGCCCTGGCCAGTCTCGAGCGCCTGCTCGCTTTCCTGCGCGACACGGTAGGCAGTGTCGACACGCCGGATGCGACCATGCTGCTCACCCGGCTCAAGGCGATCTCCCGCCTGCGGGCCCAGGCAGTTGGTGGCGGCGAGTCCGACGATGGCGCCAGCGACGGCCCGATCGAATCGGCCGGCGGCGGTGCCGGCGACGGCGCTCCCCGGGCCGCCGGCATCTCCGGCGAGATCCGCAGCCGGGACGACGTCCTGCGGATGCTGAGCAAAGTCAGCGAGTATCTCGAACGGCACGAACCGACCAATCCGGCGCCGCTGCTGATCCGGCGTGCCCAGCGGCTGATGACCATGAGTTTCGTCGACATCATGAAGGAGATGGCACCAGAGGGCATGGACTCCATCACCAAGATTGCCGGCGCCGATCAGGTCGGAACCGGCGAATCTGGTTACTAGCATCCGCAGTAAAACCCAGCGCCGGGGATGCCCGGTGCTGTTTACGCAGGTCTCTTGTTTAATCGGCCTTGAACGCCTCGGAGGACAATCATGTCGAGCAGTCAGAAGTTCATCGCGCGCAACCGCGCGCCGCGTGTCCAGATCGAATATGACGTCGAACTGTTCGGCGCCGCAAAAAAGATCCAGTTGCCCTTCGTGATGGGGGTGATGGCCGATCTGTCGGGCAAGCCTGCCGAGGCGCTGCCGGCGGTGGCCGATCGGAAATTCCTCGAGATCGACGTCGACAATTTCGACGCACGCATGAAGTCGATGAAGCCGCGGGTGCAGTTCTCGGTGCCCAACACGCTCACCGGTGAAGGCAATCTCGCGGTCGAAATGACCTTCGACAGCATGGACGACTTCTCGCCGGCGGCCATCGCCAACAAGGTCGAGCCGCTGCGCAAACTGCTCGAGGCGCGCCAGCAGCTGTCCAACCTGGTGACCTTCATGGACGGCAAGACAGGGGCCGAAGAGCTCGTCGACCGGATCATGAAAGACCCGGAACTGCTCAAGTCGCTGGCCGCCCAGGCCAAGCCGGCCGACGGTGAAGACGGGCAGTAATGCCGTCCGCGACCTTCACCGTCATCGATCTATCAAAACGCAAGCATCCGGAGTCCCGACATGGCTGAAACCCAGCTTCAGACCGCGCAGGGCGCGCTCGAATACGACGATTTCACCAAGCTGCTGAACAAAGAGTTCAAGCCCAAGACCGACGAGGCCAAGAACGCGGTCGAGGCCGCGGTCAAGACGCTCGCGGCGCAGGCCCTGGGCAATGCCAAGCTCATCAGCAACGATGTGGTCACCTCGATCCAGTCGATCATCGCCGAGATCGACAAGAAGCTCACCGACCAGATCAACGAAATCATGCACCAGGCCGACTTCCAGAAGCTGGAAGGCGCCTGGCGCGGACTGCATCACCTGGTCAACAACACCGAGACCGATGAGCAGCTCAAGATCCGCGTGATGAACATCAGCAAGGCCGACCTCCACAAGACGCTGCGCCGCTACAAGGGCACTTCGTGGGATCAGAGCCCGATCTTCAAGCAGGTCTACGAGGCGGAGTACGGCCAGTTCGGCGGGGAACCGTTCGGTGCGCTGGTGGGCGACTATCACTTCGACCACACGCCCCCCGATGTCGAATGCCTGAGCGAAATCGCCAAGGTGGCGGCATCGGCGCACTGCCCGTTCATCGCGGGCGCCGGTTCGGCGCTGCTGCAGATGGACTCGATGCAGGAACTGGCCAACCCGCGCGACCTCGCCAAGATCTTCAGCACGCCCGACTACGCGGGCTGGCGCTCGCTGCGCGAGAGCGACGATGCGCGCTACATCGGCCTGGCCATGCCGCGCTTCCTGGCGCGTCTGCCCTATGGCGCCAAGACCAATCCGGTCGAAGAGTTCGACTTCGAAGAAGAAACCGCCGGCGGCGATCACAACCGCTACACCTGGGCCAATTCGGCCTATGCGATGGCGACCAACATCACGCGAGCCTTCAAGATGTACGGCTGGTGCACCCAGATCCGGGGCATCGAGTCGGGCGGCGCGGTGGCCAATCTGCCGGTTCACACCTTCCCCACCGACGATGGCGGCGTGGACATGAAGTGCCCGACCGAAATCGCCATTTCCGATCGCCGCGAGGCCGAGCTCGCCAAGGTCGGGCTGATGCCGCTGGTCCACAAGAAGAACTCCGACTTCGCCGCCTTCATCGGCGCGCAGTCGCTGCACAAGCCGGCCGAGTACGACGACCCGGATGCAACCTCCAACGCCAACCTGGGCGCGCGGCTGCCCTACCTGTTCGCGACCTGCCGCTTCGCGCACTACCTGAAGTGCATCGTGCGCGACAAGATCGGTTCGTTCAAGGAACGTGCCGACATGCAGCGCTGGCTCAACGACTGGATCCTGAACTACGTCGATGGCGATCCGAGCATCTCGTCGGACGAGACCAAGGCCAAGCGCCCGCTGGCCGGCGCCGAGGTCGTGGTCGAAGAGGTGGAGGGCAATCCGGGCTACTACACCTCGAAGTTCTTCCTGCGTCCGCACTACCAGCTCGAGGGCCTGACGGTCTCCCTGCGTCTGGTTTCCAAACTGCCTTCGCAGAAGGCCGCCTAAGGCCTGTCGCGGGCCGCCTAGTACGAATGAGATACGACTTCAGCCGGATGTTCTAGGCCCCGCGTCAGGAATACAGTGTGTTCACGGTGAACGAACAAACCGTAGCCGACGACCCCAGCAGCAGCACTCAACCCGATTCAACCGCACAGTTAAAAGGAACTCAAAATGTCCACAGCTGACTACTTCCTGAAGATCGATACCATCGCTGGCGAATCCGAAGATGCCGATCCGGACCTGAAGGGCACCCTGCAGATCCAGAACTGGAGCTTTGGCGAGACCAACTCCGGCTCCAGTACCCTCGGTACCGGCCTGGGTTCCGGCAAGGTTTCGATGCAGGACTTCCACTTCACCGTGGACTACGGCAAGGGCTCGCCCAACCTGTTCCTGAAGTGCGCCACCGGCGAGCACATCAAGAAGGCCACGCTGACCTGCCGCAAGGCCGGCGGCAAGCAAGAGAAGTACCTGACCATCGAGTTCAACGACATCGTCATCAGCAGCTACCAGACCGGCGGCAACGCCAGTGGCACGCCGATGGACCAGATCAGCTTCAACTTCACCACCATCCAGATCGACTACAAGCCGCAGGACACCAAGACGGGCGCGCTGCTGGCCCCGATCAAAGTGGGCTACGACGTCAAGCTCAACAAGAAGGTCTGACGCAACCGGGCGGGCTGCTTCGGCAGCCCGCTGTCGCCAAGGGCTCCATGGCTCCTGGCGACAGCGAATACCCCGAAATTCGGAGCACATCATGAGTACCGGTGACAGTTTCATGACCATCGAAGGCGTCGCGGGCGAGGCGGAAGATTCCGAATTCCCTGGCGCGATCGAGGTGCTCGGCTGGGATTGGGGCATCGAGATGTCCGCCAGCACCGGACGCGCCGATGTCGGCACCAATGCCCGGGCGGACGTGAAGGTGTTCACCTTCGCGCACCGCTTCGATTCCGCCTCGCCGGTGCTGATGATGCATTGCATCAACAACAAGCCGCTCAAGATGGCCACCCTGACCATGCGCCGTGCCGCGGGCAACGAGAAAGGCCAGAAGTATCTGATCATCGTCTTCAAGCAGTTGCGGGTCGCCGAACTCAAGATGGTGCATTCGGCCGAACACGTCCGGCCGCACGAGAGTGTGTCGCTCGCTTTCGAAGAGGTGAACGTCGACTATGTCCAGCAAGCCCGCCACGGCCGTGATTTCACCGGCAAGAAAACCGCCGTCTGGCGTTTGCACAGCTGAATGAAGCACCCGCCGCAGCCCGCTGCGTTCTCCGGCCGCCTGCGCGCGGCCGTTCCCGTTGTTGTTCTGGAGATCCGTTGAATGGCCGCCACCTCCTTTCGGACCCTGCTCGATGCAGCCATGGCCCAGGCCCGCTCGGCGCCAGCCGATCCGTCCGCCCGCATGAAGCTGTTCCGGCTGTTCTGTGTCTCCGGTCAATGGGATCGCGCCGCCACTCAGGCCGACACCGGCAGCAACCTGGACGCCGAGCTCGGTTTCACCACCCTGGTCTACAAGCAGGCCCTGGCCTGTGAAAAGTTCCGCGCCGATGTTTTCGCCGGCACCCGCGTTCCCGTGATTGCCGGTGAGCCGCCGCAATGGCTGGCGCTGATGCTCGAAGCCCTGCGGGCCGAGGCGGGCGGCGACCCCCAGGCCCGGTCGCGGGCCGCCCAGTTGCGCGGACAGGCCATGGAAGGTGCGCAGGCGGTAGCCGGCACGCTCAATGGTCAGGCCTTCGAATGGGTGGCCGATGCCGACCCCCGCCTGGGGCCGGTCTGCGAGTGTTTCATCGACGGCAAGTACTACTGGGTGCCCTTTGACCGCATCGCGCGCATCGAGCTGCCCGAGCCCAACGACGTGCTCGACACCGTCTGGGCGTCGGCGCAGGTCGAGTTCACCACCGGAGGCACCAAGCATGTGCTGATGCCGGTGCGCTATCCCGGCACCGAATCCAGCCAGGACGATGACCTGCTCTTCGCGCGCAAGACGGTGTGGGACGGCAGCGACGACACCGGCTGGACGGGAATGGGCCAGCGGGTCTGGACGACCGACGCGGCCGAGCTGGGCATGCTCGATGTGCGCGAACTGATCCTGCAGGCCTGAGCGGGGCAGCCCGCTTTCGCTGCATTCGCCCGCCGCCGCTTCCCGCCTCTCACGCCATGGCCGACACCTTCGCCCGAGACCGACTCCAGCCGGCCTTGCTGGACCGTCTGATCGACGACAATCCGTCCAGCCGGGTCGAGTCGCCCGATGCGCGCACCATTTCGAAGGGCAAGCTGCGCGCCAGTGTGCTGCGCGACCTTTCGTGGCTGCTGAACGCCACCGCCGCGCTGCCCACCAACCTCGATCCCGAGGCATTCGCCCATACCTTCAACTCGACCGTCAATTTCGGCATGCCGCCGCTGTCGGGCACGCTGGTCTCCAAGCTCGAGCTGCGCGATCTCGAGCGCTCGATGCGCAGTGCCATCCTGCAGTTCGAACCCCGAATCCTGCCGTCCACCCTGATCGTGCGGGGCATCGAGCCAGACGACCCGATGGGACACCACAATGTGATCAGCTTCGAGATCAGTGCGCAGTTGTGGGCGCAGCCCTATCCGCTCGAACTGCTGCTCAAGACCGATCTCGACCTGGAGACCGGCATGGTTGCGCTGCTCGATGGCGGCGCCAACCCCTACACGCTGCGCGAACAGATGGCCAACCGCTGACTGGCTCGAACGCCAGCATCCACCCGAGACTGCAGACCACGCGTAAAAGGCGGACCCCGATCCGATGGATCCCAGGCTGATCGATTACTACAACAACGAACTCGCCCACGTCCGCGAGATGGGGGCAGAGTTCGCCCGCGAATTTCCCAAGGTGGCGGCCCGGCTGGGCATGGAAGGCGTCGAGGTTGCCGATCCGTACGTCGAACGCCTGCTCGAGGGTTTCGCCTTCATCGCCGCCCGGGTCCAGCTCAAGACGGACGCCGAGTTCCCGCGCTTCACCCAGCATCTGCTCGAGATGCTGTTCCCGCAGTACCTGGCGCCCATGCCCTCGTGCATGCTGGTCGAGATGAAACCCGACCCCGGCGATCCGTTACTGCTCACCGGATTTCCCTTGGCGCGCGGCTCGGCGATCCGCAGCATCATCCCGCGCGGCGAACAGACGGCCTGCGAGTTCCGCACGGCCCACGCGCTGCGCCTGTGGCCGCTGGCGGTCGCCTCGGCACGCTACTTCACCTATGCCAGCGATCTGCCGCTGGGCGCGCTGGGCCTGACCAGCCAGGTGCGCGGCGGAGTGCGCGTGCGCCTGGCGATGGTGCCCGAGCTGCCGATGACGGCGCTGCGCTGCGACGAGCTGAGCTTCTTCATTGCCGGCGCGGACGATGTCGCCTCGTCGCTGCACGAGCTGGCCGTTGGCCATGCGGTGGGTGCGTTGCTGATGAGCACCGAATCGCCGCCCCGGGTATTGGCCAGACTGCCGGCATCGGCCATCAGTGCCGACGGTTTCGACGACGACCAGGCCCTGCTGCCCTTCGACCGGCGCTCGTTCCAGGGTTACCGCCTGCTGCGCGAGTATTTCGCGCTGCCCCAGCGTTTCCGGTTCCTGAAGGTCAGCGGACTGGCGCCTGGACTGGCCGGTTACGCCGGACGCGAATGCGAGCTCGTGCTGCTGTTCGGGCGCGGCGACCCGACGCTCGAACCGGTGATCGACGAATCCCACTTCGCGCTGCACACCACGCCGGTGGTCAACGCCTTTCGCCGGCGCGCCGACCGGGTTCACCTGAGCGAGGGCCGGTTCGAGCACCACCTGGTGATCGATCGGGCTCGACCGATGGACTTCGAAGTGCTGTCGATCTCGGAGTTGCGCGGCCTGACCGATGACGGTACGGGCGATGTCGACCTGCGGCCGTTCTATGGCGACCTGGTCCACCACGACAGCGTCGGCGCCAAGGGGTTCTACACGATGCGCCGGACCTCGCGGATGTTGTCCGAACGGCAGCGCCGTCAAGGCACGCGCAGTGGCTATGTTGGAACCGAAGTCTTCCTGTCGATCGTCGACGAGCGCGAGGCGCCGTACCCGGTCGGACTGAAGCAGCTGGCCGTCGATGTCGTGGCCACCAATCGCGATCTGCCGCTGCTGCTGCCGATCGGCTCGCTCAACGCGCTGGTGCTCGACGAAACCGCGCCGGTCCAGGGCATGAAGGTGCACAAGGCGCCCACCCGGCCGCGTGCCAGCCTCGTCGAAGGCGATTTCGCCTGGCGGCTGCTGAGCCACCTGTCGCTCAATTATTTGTCGCTGCTCGACGGCGATCGTCAGGGGACGGCCGCGGCTTCATTGCGCGAGCTGCTGCTGCTCTATACCGACCTGGCCGATCCGGCGTCGCGCCGCCAGGCCGACAGCGTGACGAAAGTGACTTCCCGTCCGATCATTCGGCGCATGCCGGTCGCCGGACCGATCGCCTTCGGGCGCGGCGTGGAAATCGACCTCACGCTGGACGAGTCCGCGTTCGGGGGATCGGGCGGTTTCATCCTGGGATCGGTGCTGGAGCGGCTGCTGGCGCGCCATGTGTCGATCAACTCCTTCACGCAATTGCGGCTGCATTCCGAGTCGCGCGGCGAGGTGGCCCGATGGCCGGCGAGATCGGGTTCCAGAGTCATCGGCTGACCTGGCTGGAGGGTCTGGCGCAGCGTCCCTGGGAGAACGATTTCTACCAGGTGCTGCGCCGGGTCGAGGCCTGGCATCCGCACCTGCCGCGGCTGGGAGAGGCGCGCAAGCCGTCCGACGAGCCGATCCGCCTGGGCCAGGAGCCAGAACTGACTTTTGCGCCCGCCAACGTCTGGCGGGTCGATGCCCGTGAGGATGGCCGGGTGCGCATCGGTGTGCGCTTTCTGGGCCTGTGGGGTCCGCAGGGTCCATTGCCCCTGCACCTCACCGAACTCACCCGGGAACGCGAGCGTCATCACGGTGATTCCACGCTGGCCCGGTTCGCCGACCTGTTTCACCACCGTCTGCTGCTCGGCTTTTACCGCACCTGGCGTCAGGCGCAGCCCACGGTCAGCCGCGACCGCCCGTCCGAAGACCGATTTCGAACCTACGTCGGGGCAACCTTCGGACAGGGATCGCCGGCCTGGTTCGATCGCGACTCGGTGCCCGATGACGCCAAACGCTACTTTGCCGGGCTGCTGTCTCGCACGTCGCGCGACCCGGACGGCCTGCGCAACCTGATTGCCCACTACTTCGGCCAACCCGTCGAGCTGCAGACGTTCTCGCCGCGCTGGATGCCGCTGCCCGAAGGCCAGCGCACGGCACTGGGCAAGACCGACGGCTCGGCCTCGCTGGGCCGCGGCGCGGTACTGGGCCGGCGCGTCTTCGACGTGCAGCACCATTTCACCCTGCACATCGGGCCGATGTCGCTGGCCGCCTACGAACAGTTCCTGCCGGACGGGCGCTGGCACGCGCGCCTGGGGGACTGGGTCCTCCAGTACGTCGGCGAGGAATTCGGCGTCAATGCCGATCTGACCCTGGCGCCAGACCAGGTGCCGCCGCTGAAGCTGGGCGCAGGCGCGCGGCTTGGCTGGACCAGCTGGCTGGGCAAATGGAAGAAACCTGTCCCCGCGCACGGGCTGCAGCTGGCCGTCACGCGCGTCGCTCAATGAACTGAACCATCGCAAACCACCGGGAGACTCACATGGCAGATATCAGCCGCGCTACTTCGTTCGGCAAGCTCAACCCGATTCTCTACAAGGCGATCGAAGGCGCCACCGTGTTTGCCAAGCTGCGCGGCAATCCGTACGTGGAGCTCGTGCACTGGATCAACCAGCTGCTGCAACTGCAGGATTCCGACCTGCATCGCATCCTGCGCCACTTCAATGTCGAGCCCGCGGCGCTGGCCAAGGACATCACCGAATCGCTGGATCGCCTGCCGCGCGGCGCCACGTCGCTGTCCGACCTGTCCGATCACATCGACAGCGCCGTCGAGCGCGGCTGGGTCTACGGCACGCTGATGTTCAATGATGCCCAGGTGCGCGGTGGTTACCTGATGGTCGGTCTGCTGAAGACCCCGTCGCTGCGCAATGCGCTGCTGGCCATTTCGCGCCAGTTCGAACGCGTCAAGCCCGAGGCGCTGGCCGACTCGCTGGCGCGGATCGTGTCCGGATCCCCCGAGGACCGGCTCGCCTCCAGCGACGGCGCCTCGGCCGGCGCCGCGCCCGGTGAAGCCAGCGGCGCGATGTCGCCCGCCCAGATGGGCAAGCAGGAGGCGCTGAAGAAGTTCACCGTCGACATGACCGAGAACGCCCGCAAGGGCGGGATGGATCCCATCACCGGCCGTGACGAGGAAATCCGCCAGATCGTCGACATCCTGATGCGCCGGCGCCAGAACAATCCGCTGCTGGCCGGCGAGGCCGGCGTGGGCAAGACCGCCGTGGTCGAGGGCTTCGCGCAGCGCCTGGCCAAGGGCGATGTGCCGCCCCAGCTCAAGGACGTGTCGCTGCTCAGCCTGGACATCGGGCTGCTGCAGGCCGGCGCCAGCATGAAGGGCGAATTCGAGCAGCGGCTGCGCCAGGTCATCGACGAGGTGCAGGCCAGCCCGAAGCCCATCATCCTGTTCATCGACGAGATCCACACGCTGGTGGGCGCAGGGGGCGCGGCCGGCACCGGCGATGCGGCCAATCTGCTCAAGCCGGCGCTGGCCCGCGGCAACCTGCGCACGATCGGCGCGACCACCTGGGCCGAGTACAAGAAATACATCGAGAAGGACCCGGCGCTGACCCGGCGCTTCCAGGTCGTGCAGGTGCCCGAGCCCGACGAAGACAAGGCCATCCTGATGCTGCGCGGCGTGGCCAGCACCCTGGAGAAGCACCATCGCGTGCAGCTGCTGGACGCGGCCATCGAAGCGGCCGTGCGCCTGTCGCATCGCTACATCCCGGCGCGCCAGCTGCCCGACAAGGCGGTGAGCCTGCTCGACACCGCCTGCGCGCGCGTGGCGGTCAGCCAGCACGCCACGCCGCCCGAGGTCGAAGATACTCAGCGCCGCATCGAGGCCCTGCAGACCGAGCTCGAGATCATCGGCCGCGAAGAAGCGGTCGGCGAGGCGATCGGTTCGCGCAAGGTCGACGCGCAGAACAAGCTCGACGCCGAACTGGCGCGGATCGCGCAGCTCGATGCGCGCTGGAAGGAAGAAAAGGCGCTGGTCGACCAGGTGCTGGCGATCCGTTCGCAACTGCGTGACGGGGGCAAGCCGGTCGACGGCGCTGCCGCGCCCGCGGGCGACGGCGCGGGCGCGCCGGCTGGCGCCGCTGGCACGGCGGCCGCGGCGCCCCTGGACGAGGCGCAGCGCGGCGCTGCTCGCCGAACTCGGCGGTCTGCAGACCAAGCTGGGCGAACTCCAGGGAGAGACGCCGCTGATCATGCCCTCGGTCGATGCCGGCGCGGTCGGCGGGGTGGTCGCCGACTGGACCGGCATCCCGGTGGGCCGGATGGTCAAGAACGAGATCGAATCCGTGCTGCGCCTGGCCGATACGCTGAACGACCGGGTGATCGGGCAGCGCCATGGGCTGGAAATGATCGCCAGCCGTATCCAGACTTCGCGCGCCAAGCTGGACAACCCCAACAAGCCGATCGGCGTGTTCATGCTGGTCGGCCCGTCGGGCGTGGGCAAGACCGAAACCGCGCTGGCGCTGGCCGAGTCGCTGTACGGCGGCGAACAGAATGTCATCACCATCAACATGAGCGAATACCAGGAGTCGCATGCCGTCTCCACCCTGAAGGGCGCGCCCCCGGGCTATGTGGGCTACGGCGAAGGGGGCGTGCTGACCGAGGCGGTGCGCCGGCGGCCCTATTCGGTGGTGCTGCTCGACGAGGTCGAAAAGGCGCACCCCGACGTGCACGAGATCTTCTTCCAGGTCTTCGACAAGGGCTGGATGGAAGACGGCGAAGGCCGCTACATCGACTTCAAGAACACGATCATCCTGCTCACGTCCAACGCGGGCAGCGACCTGATCATGAACCTGTGCAAGGACCCGGAGCTGGTGCCGGATCCCGAAGGCATCGCCAAGGCGCTGCGCGAGCCGCTGCTCAAGGTGTTCCCGGCGGCGCTGCTCGGGCGCATCGTCACGATCCCGTACTACCCGCTGTCCGACGAAATGCTGGGCAGCATCGTCCGGCTGCAGCTCAATCGGATCGTCAAGCGGGTCAAGGCGAACCACGGCATCCCGCTGAGCTACAACGACGAGGTCGTCAAGACCATCATCGGTCGCTGCAGCGAGCTCGAGTCCGGGGGCCGGATGATCGATGCCATCCTGACCAACACCGTGCTGCCGCGGATCAGCCGCGAGTACCTGACCCGCCTGGCGCAAGGCCAGGAACTGCGCGGCATCGCGCTGACCGTGCAGGACAGCGAGTTCCAGTACACCTTCGAGTGATCCTCGTTTCCCCGCCCGCCGGCCGCTTGCGCGGGCGCGCGCGGGCGGGGCCTACTTCAGTGTTATGGCCGGCCGGGTCCGCGGGCGATACAGTTGCACCGTGAGCGAACCCCTGCCTGCGTGGAGCTAAGAACATGGCGCGTCTTTGTGTACTGTCCAGTCCGATGGACCCCGATCTGCTCTTTTCGAGCATGCGGGTGTCCGATCGGCTGTCACGGATGTACGAGATCGACATCGAGGCCGTCAGTTCCCGGGATGACCTGCTGCCCAAGGACATCCTGGGCAGATGGGTCAGTGTCGCGATCGACCACGGCGACGGCGTCAAGCGCGACTTCAGCGGCTACGTCACCCAGTTCACCAATGGCGGCAGCCTGGGGCGCCGCTTCGTCTATCGGCTGCAGGTGCGGCCCGGCATCTTCGGGCTGACCCGCACGGCCGACAGCAAGATCTTCCAGAACCTGAACATCGTCGACATTGCCGACAAGATCATCTTCGGGCGCAAGCGAAGCAGTTCGCTCGCCTGGGAGCAGCGCCTGCTCGACCGCTCGGTCTACAAGCCCTGGGAATACTGCGTCCAGTATCGCGAATCCGACTACGCGTTCGTCACGCGCCTGCTCGAACAGGAAGGCATCTACTGGTATTTCGAGCAGAAGGCCACCCAGGGGCTGATGGTCCTGATCGACGACAAGACCAAGCACAAGCCGATTTCAGGGCAAAGCAGCATTTCGTACGTGCCGGCCAGCCAGGAGCAGGTGCACCGCAACGACGTGATCACCGAATGGCGTCAGATCCAGGAGATCCAGCCCAACAAGTTCACGTTGAAGGACTATGACTTCGTCAAGCCGAAGTCGGAGCAGATGGTGACGCGCAAGCCGCAGAACCCCCATGAGCATGCGGAGTCCGGCGCCGATTTCGAGATCTACGACTATCCCGGCGACTTCGACCCGGTCGATGGCCAAGCGCTGGCACAAGGCGATCCCTATGTCGCAGCCCGTGCCGAAGAACTCGCGACCAATTCGATCGTGTTTCGCGGCGAGGGGCTGCTGCGCCAGTTCCATGTCGGGCAGCGCTTCAAGCTGATCGACCACCCGCGCAACGATCAGAATGGCGAGTACCTGATCGTCGGCACCGAGTATGTCTACGAGGACATCCACCACGAAAGCGGCCAGAAATCGGGCAGCAAGTTCAAGTGCTCATTTACCGCGATTCCGTATGCGCAGCAGTTCCGTCCGCCGCGCGTGACGCGGCGCCCGCTGATCCATGGCGTGCAGACCGCGAAAGTGACCGGCCCCGCCAACGAAGAAATCCACACCGACAAGTACGGCCGGATCAAGGTTCACTTTCATTGGGACCGCTTCGGTCCGACCGACGACACGTCGTCGTGCTATCTGCGGGTCTCGACGCTGGCCGCCGGCAACAACTGGGGCTTCATTTCGATCCCGCGTATCGGGCAGGAAGTGATCGTCAGTTTCCTCGAAGGCGATCCCGACCGCCCGATCGTCACCGGCATGGTCTACAACGGCGAGCACATGCCGCCCTGGAAGCTGCCCGACAACAAGACCCAGTGGGGCATGCTCAGCCGCTCGAGCCTGAAGGGCACCGACCAGAACGCCAATGCGCTGCGCTTCGAAGACCTCAAGGGCCAGGAAGAGGTCTGGCTGCACGCTGAAAAGAACCAGAAAATCGAGGTCGAGAACGACGAAACCCACTGGGTGGGCCACGACCGTGCCAAGACGGTCGACAACGACGAAAACGTGCACATCAAGCATGACCGCACCGAAGTCGTCGACCGCAACGAGACCATCACGGTCAAGGGCGACCGCGTCGAGAAAGTCGAGAAGAACGAGAAGATCGACATCACCGGCAACCGGACCGAAACCGTCAAGGGCAACGAAAAAGTCGATGTCACCGGCAATCGCTCGCTGACCGTCGGCAAGGACGAGAAGGGCGATACCAAGGGCAGCACAGGCATGAAGGTCGGCAAGAGCTACAAGCTGGAGGCCGGCACCGAGATCGTGCTCAAGACCGGCGCGGCGTCGCTGACGATGAAGATGGACGGCACGATCGAGTTGAAGGGCGTCAACGTGACGGTCAACGGCGCCAAGATCGAGATCGCCGGCATGGGGCTGGTCGACATCAAGGCCCCGATGGTCAAGATCAACAGCTGATGCGCACGCACCCGCAACCCGGAGTCCACCGATGACCTTCGCTGCGCGCCTGGGTGACCCGTCGGTCCACGGCGGCGTCATCGTCAGTGGGTTTCCGCTGGTCATCATCGGCGGCAAGCCCGCCGCCCGGATCACCGACATGCACACCTGTCCGCTGGTGACGGTGCTGGTGCCGCATGTGGGCGGGCCGATCATCATGGGGTCACCGACCGTGATCGTGGGCGGTATGCCGCAAGCCCGGATGGGCGACATGATGATCTGCGTCGGGCCGCCGGACGTGATCGCGATGGGTGAGCCCACGGTCGTGGTCGGCATGGCGGGCATGGGCAGCATGGGCTTCGGCGGCCTGATGGCCGCGCTGATGGGGGCCGTCAAGGCGGTGCTCAGCCCCTCGTACCCGCGCAGCGAGCTCAAGCCCGATGGCAGCATCGTCACCTACTATTCGCCGAATGTGATCGTCGACGGCACGCCCGAACAGCAGGCCGAAACGATCCGCCAGTTGAATGCGGTTCGTGCCGGTGACGGTGGCGAGGCCTTCCTGAAGGATCTGGCGGGCCGTCCGGATCCGGTTCATGTGCGGGTGATCGGCGATCCGGCGGCAGGGCGCGCGCTTCACCCGGGACAGCAGAGCTACCAGAACTGTGCCGTGCAGTCGTCTCAGCAGCTCATCCATCAGGCGACCGGCAACGAATACACCGAAGCGCAGATGGAAGCCATCGCCAATGGCCCTCCACCGTCGGGTTACAACCGCAATTCGGGCACGCCGATCGGTGGCGAAGAAAAGATCCTGGAGAACGGCGGCGTGCCGGCGCACATGGCGCCCGGCAACACCGCCAGCGTCGACCAGGCCCTGGCCAACAACCAGGGGGTAATCTCCGGCCACGATGCGGGTCGCCTGTGGAACGATCCCAACCAGTCCGGGGGCCACGCGGTCAACACCACCGGTGCGATCCAGGACGGCAACGGCAAGACGCTGGCCTATACCATCAACGACACCGGCACCAATCAGGCTGGCCGCGTGGTGCCGGCCACCGAATACGCGAATTCCATGGACGGCGGCCCGATCGCCGTGACCGACAACCCGATCCGATGAACAGGCTGCTCGACCCGCGACGCGGGCGCCGGGCCATTCTCTTGCAGGCGGGAGTAGCACTGATGACCATTTCCGCGCCAGGCGGCGCCACCGACGACACCCCTTCGCTGGTCGAACAGCGGGTCAAGCAGGTCCAGTCGTACCGTGCCCAAGTTCCCGCGATGCCGCGGGAGGCGTCGCGCGGTTACCCGGTGCCCTTCGTCTTCGAGGGCAGGCCATTTCTGGCCGTGCCCTTCTTCCTGCGCAAGGGCCGCCCGCCCGATCCGCCGGAGATCACCGCGCCCGGCTGGGTCGTCTACATCGATGTGGCCACCGGTACGCAGCTGTCGTCCCGCACGCTCACACTGGACCCCACGGTCACGCTGGGCCGGCACGCGATCGATCCGCCGCTGGACATGCCGGGCTTCATCGCCGCCGAGCAGCGCCTGTACGCGCTGATGACGGAACTGCTCCCGATGCTGGCCAATCCGGGGGCCGGCGTGCCCGATGCGCTGCTCGAGCGTGCAATCGTGTTCGCCCGTCTGTGGCGCCAGCTCTCGCAAAAGCCGCTGGCCGCGCATTACCGGGCGCTGAATCCCGCGTGGTTCGACGCGCTGAAGATCTGACCATGCCAGCGACCGTTCATCTCGATGTCTTCATGGGCGAGCAGCAGATCGGGCACGTCCATCTGTCGCCTGGACACCCGATGGAAGTGGGCCGGGAGGGCGCGGGTTGCCGGATCGGCGACCCGGCGATGTCGCGCCGCCATTTCCTGCTGACGCAGCGCGACGACGATCTGCTCCTCGAGGACCTGGGCTCTTCGGGCGGCACGTTCCTGAACGGCGCGCCGGTCGCCGGCGCCACGGTGCTGGCGCATGGCGATCGAATCGAAGCGGGGGACACCACGTTTGTCGTCACGCTGGATCAGGGATCGGCGGATCACATCGACGGCACGACCTGGCATGTTCACGAGCCGCCGCCGGGGTATTTCGTGATCGGCCACCTGGGTCTGCAGCGCGAGGGGGGCGGCGCTTTCGCCGAAACCGTCGTGTGCAAGGAGGACAGCTCGCCGAACAGACCACGCTGGATGAATACGCCGAGCAGCAATGCGAGCGCTTGCGGGTGTTCGCGGCCGATCTTGCGGTCACCCGTGCCGGTCCGGCGCCTGAACTCGCGCCCCTGCCTAGCGTCCTGCTGCGCCTGGCATTCACCTACCAGGGCACTGCGCTGAACCAATGGCACATCTACGTGCAGCGCGAGCAACGCGTCGGAATCGCGGTCTGGACGTTCGAACATCCCCAGTCGGGTGAGCGCGATCAGGTGCGCCAGTTCTTGTCGCACCTCGTCTTCGAATAGGGCTCACCGGCCGAGGGGCCGAGGCTGCCTGTTCCGTCGAGATCGACGGCGCAAAGCCGCCCTCGGGTTCGATTCGGACGCCCGCGGGGCGATCGATCCCCTGCCGGCGCGCAAGGCACTTGCGCTATTTCAAGGCCACCAGCGCGAAATCGGTGACGCCCAGCGGCACCGCAGTGACCGGGGTCTGGCGGCCGCGGGTGATGTTGCGCACTTCCTGGCCCAGGAAGTAGCTCAGGCCCTGGTGGGTGACGACACCTTCGCGTCGGAAATCGGCCCCGCCACGAATGCCTTCGATCAGTGCTTTGGTGAACGCGCCATTGCCCCATGCCGGGTTCTCGAGCGACTCCTGGCGGCCGGTACTGGCCGAGAACACGATCACGCCGTTTTCCGCCGACGACAGCGTGTTGGCCAGGCGCGAGATCTCGTGGCTCGCGGCCGCGCCCGAGCCCATGACATTGCCCGCAAAGCAGGTATCCACGAACAGCACGGCGCGCCCTTTGATCGACGAGAGGGCCTGGCGGATCGCGGTTTCGGGAACCGCGGTGCGCGAGGGTCGGGCGACGTCGGCATCGTAGGGCAGGAAGTGGTACTGGCCGATGGCATCGTTGACGCCGTGGCCGGCGATGAACAGCATGCCGGTGTCCTGTTCGCCGACCACTGCGCGCAGCCAGTTCATGGCCTCCAGAACCTTCGCCCGGGTCGCCTCGCCGTTGACCAGCAGGCGGCCTTCGACACCGCTGTACAAGGTGCCGGCCTGAGTCTTCATCAGCTCGAGGAAGTCGGTCGCGTCCTTGGCTGGCAGGCGCAGGTTGTAGTCGCTGCGGGCGTACTCGGATACCCCGACCGCGACGACGAACAGCCGTTTGGCGCCGGCGGGGGCGGACGCGTTCGCCGGGCGCGTGCCGGTCGCCGGCGTGACGCCGGATGTGGAGCCGGATGTGGAGCCGGATGTGGAGCCGGGGCTTGTCGTCACCGATGGGGTCGGCCTTCCGGCAGATCCTGCCAACGGCGGTTCATACCGGAAGGACACCTGGGTCGGCTCGGACACCAGGTTGCCGGCGACCGCAAACAGGACGACCTCGGCGTCGCGTGCAGGCATCCGGACGACGACTGTGCCCGTGCTCTGTCCGTCCTGGCGCGCGGGCAGCGTGATGCGTGCGCCTTCGACCGGTCGTCCATCGACCCTCACCAGCAGGCTGTCGGCCGGCTGTCGCTCGGCTCGCACCGAGAATTCGAGGCGCAACTCGGTGCTGTTGCGCCTGACGGCGCGCTCGCCCAGCACCGTGAGCACGGGAGGCAGGACTTTTTCGGGCGGTGGCGGCGCGGCCGCCGCGACCGCCTGGATCCGCTGGCGCAGGTCTTCGTCCAGGACTTTCTGGGCGGCCAGCCGGCGGGCTTCGTCTGCCTGGCTCATGGCCAGATCGGGGTCTAGCGTCTCGAGCACCCGGTCGATGACATCGGGACGGTGGTAGGCCGATCGGAATTTGCCGATCGAATGGAAGTCGGCGCCGCCAGGCCGATTCACATGCCAGCCGATCAGCGATTCGGCGCCGACGCTGGCGTCGTAGTGGCCGCGTGCTGTCCAGACAATCCAGCGGCCGTCGCGGGTCGTGAATGCCTGCATCAGCAGCAACCCGTCGGCGGCCCGCCACCAGGCGAGAGTGCCATCGCCCATGGCGGTGACGACGATCCGGCCATCGGCGCCGACATTGACCGCGCGCACCTCGGCGGCGGTGCGCATCGACCAGCGCTGGGTACCGTCGCGCTCGATGCGGCGCAGGCTGCGGGTCGTTCCGACGAATGCGGCGCTGTTGTCGGCGGCCAGCGCGACGGCTCGGGAAACCTCGGCCGGTTCCATGGCCAGCGCCTGACCGGCCACTTGCGGGCGCAGGTTATCTTCCCAATCGCGGACCGAAAAGGAAAACGCCGATTGCCGCGGCGCTGACAGATCGCTGCCGGAGTCCGCCGTCAGCAGGCGGCGGCGAATGTCGAATCGCTGGGCGGGTTCACCGGGCCCGATGCCGAAGGCGACCGAGCGCGCGTCGGCCGACAGCTTCAGATGGCCGGCGCTGCGCAGGTCGGGCCAGGCAGACTGGGCGCGCCGGGGTTCGCCCGCTGCGGGGGCGATCGTCCAGGCGCCGTCGCCGGATGCCAGCAAAAACTCGCCGGTGCTGGTGGCGCTGACGTCGAAGACAGAGTCGTTGCCGGCGATGACCTCGCGCGTCTCGCCCCCGGGCCAGGCAATGCGTTTCATCGGCATTCTGAAGCCCGGCGGATTGAATCCGGTGCCGGCCGCCGCGATGCTCGCGCCATCGCGCGACCAGGCCACGGACATCAGGTTGCCCACGGCCAGATCGTTGAAGGTGAAGCGCCGGGCAAGGCTGGCAGCCGCCAGTTCGAACACATCGACGGCGACACTGCGGGCGTCGAGGCGGGAAAAATAACCGACCGCCACGTGCCGTCCGTCTGGCGATACCGCCAAGGACTGCGGATCGCGGATCTCGGTGGCGAAGCCCCCGGCCGCCTGCCAGGAGGCCCGGTCGCGCGCGGCGTAACGGCGGACTCGGCCGTCGAAAGTCGCGGCGAGCAGGGAGCCGTCGGGGTGCGCGGCCAGGCCGTAGCAGGGGGCCTCGAAGCGCTCGGTGAGCAGCGGGCGGCCATCGCGCGAGACCAGCGTGAGCATCGCGGGGCTGGCCGAGCAGGCTGCAATGGCTTCGGGTGACTTGAGCCAGACCAGCCGTTTGACATCACCCGCGGCAATGGCGACCGAGCGCAGCGCCCGGCCACTGGCCGCATCGAAGAAATACAGGCGCGAGCCGCCTGGCGCCCCTGCCAGGCTGCCGCCCACCACGATCTCGCGGCCATCGGGCGAAAAAGCCGCACCGTACAGGCGACCCGCTTCGCCGGCGCCGATCGGCACGCGCAGGACCGCCTGCAGCGCCTGGTCCGGGACCGACCACACGCGAGCCGTCTTGTCATCGCCCACAGTTACCAGGCGACGCTCATCGGGACTCAATGCCAGGCGGCGGACCACGCCGGCATGCTGACCGGCCTCGATGCGCAGCTGCACATCGGCCGCTGGCGCGGGGGCAGCGGCTGGCGCCTGTGCCTGTGCCGACATGCCGCCGGCCAGGGTGAGCAGGGTCAGCAGCGCGCCCGCGGTCCGGGTGGCCAGGAGTGATAATTTCAAGGGTTCTCCTCAGGAAACCGCTGGAGGTGCGGCGCGCGCTATCGGGGTGACGGCAGGTAGGCTCACGTGCCAGAACCCGAGCCGTTGACGTTCGCAACGCAATAGGAGAACGAGTCGGATTGGTAGACCGTCGATCCGATGGGGCAGCATCCGGAGCCGCCCCCGGGCAATGGATACAGCACGCCGTTGCAGCTCGGTGGCTGCGGTGGAACCGGTGGCGGCAATGGCGGCGGGGGCGGGATGGTGATCGTGCCGACGGCCTGGGCCAATGCCGGGCTGGCGTACGCGGTCACCGATGTCTGCATTCCGGCGGCCACCATCGCGGGAAAGGTCAGGCCATTGGACACTTTCAAAGCAGCCAGTTCGACGACCGACAGCGAGTACAGACGCTGCGGCGTGTCGGCGACCGGCTGGTTGCCGGCAAAGGTGTCGATCCGTCCGTCGGTGAGGTCCAGAGCCAGCTGCCCCATGAGAATCGACGCAGGGGCGCTCGTGCGCACCGCGCTGGGAATCGCGGCATTCACGAGGGCATCGTTGTATTTCTTGGCTGCATGAGCCAGCGAAGACAGCACCAGCGCATACAGCCCGTTGGGCGTGTTGGGCACCGAGCCGGCCGAAGTGCCCGGACCGATCATGTAGGGCAGCCGGGCAATGTCGGTGAGCTGGGTGCTGGGCGGCAGCAGCGCATTGAACTGGCTGAGAATCAGATCGCTGGCGACCTGGATGCGCTGTGGCGTGAGGATGCGCACGAGGTTGTCCTCGCGCGACATGCGCGGGTCGCTGTAGATCTGAAGCGCGTACCGGTAGGCGGCTTCGGTCAGAGGAGTCGCGCCGAAATTGCGGGTGGGCGAGGCCAGCATGACGTTGAGCTCGCGCCCTTCGGGGAATGGCACTTCGGTGCCCAGCGCTTCGTCGAAATACGTCGCGCCGGTCTGGCCCTTGAAAACCACGAGCACGGGTCCGGTATAAGAACCGGGCACGAGGGTGAACATGCCCTTGACGGAATCGGTCTCGCCGGTGGCCGCCAGGAACAGCGTGCCGTTCCTGGGGTGGTAAACCTCGACTTTGGCGCGCTTCAGCATGCCCAGCGAACTTCCGCCACCCGCACCCCCCGAGCCGCCTGCGCCGCCGCTGCCCGCCCCGCCGCCCCCCCACCGCCGTCGCCTCCACCTGCGTCACCGCCGCCGTCGATATAGTCGCCGGCCCAGCCCGAGAAGAGGCGCATCGGCTCCTCCGGGCTGGCGGGCAGCACGCAGGCGTTGTTCAGCGAGTCGTACCGGTAGCCCGACACATTGCACAGGCAGGTGCCGTTGAACGAGAGCGCGTCGTTCGGACAGTTGAGGAAACCGCTGGCCGGCGGCGTGTGGAACGCGATGCCTTCGAAGCGCCAGGAGCCCAGGCCGACCGCGAAGTCGCGCTCGCCGGCATTGCTGGTGTACAGGTAGGCACCGTTACCCAGGTTGGCCAGGCGGTAGACCGCTACCGCGCCGGGCGAGGCCGGCGTGGCGACCGAAAACGTGCTGCCTTCATACCGCATGTCGGGGCGCGTGCCTCGCACGAAGTCGCGCTCTTCGGGGCTGGCGGTGTAGAAGTATCCGCCGGTGACCAGGTTGGCGAACCGAAATACCGGCGTGCCCGGACTGCCGACGATCTGCTGAAAGGCCACGCCCTCATACCGAAAGTCGGGGTAGGAGGCCAGGACGATGTCTCGTTCCCCTGCGTTGCCGGTGTAGAAATAGGCGCCATTGGAGATCTTGGCGAATCGATACACGTCGGCCGTGTTCGCGCCGCCTGCCTTTTCGGCCGAGGCAGATGCCCCTGACGCGGTGCGTCCGGTCGGCGCGTCGGCCGCCCCGCACCCCGCCAGCAATGCCCCGGCGAACACCAGGGCGGCCAGGCGCCTGAATCCCGCCTGCGCGCGCGCCAGCGGGGAAACGCCGGCAACAGGCATTGGCAGGACTTCAGGCGAGATCATGACCGACGGGGCACGTACGGGGGCCCGATCAGTTGGTCTGGTTGCGCACGGTGACGCGGCGGTTTTCAGCGGCAGCCGGATTGCGGGTGTTGACGGGCTCGCGGTCTCCCTTGCCGACCGGGCGCAGGCGATTGCTCTCGATGCCGTGTTTGCTCACCAGATACTCGACGACGCTCTCGGCCCGCCCCTGGGACAGCTTCAGGTTGTCCTCCGCGTTGCCGCGCGCATCGGCGTGGCCCTCGACATCGAATCGGTACAGCGCGAGCTGGTCGCTCTTGAGCGCGCGCCCGAGCTTGTCCAGCGCCGAGATCGAGCCGGTGGAAATGGCGGTCGAGTTGGTCTCGAACGTGATCAGCAGCGACGCTGCCCCGGTGCTGGGCTGCTGGGCCCCGGAGGGCGAAGGCTCGTCGGCGCGCCGCGACGGTTTCATCTGCTGCTGCGCCGGCCCGATCCGCAGGCTGCGGGTCCGGCTGCCGTCGTCGACCGGGGCGAGTGCCTTGGTGAGGGCCTCTTCGGTCACTCCTTTGCCAGTCAGGACGGGGCCGCTGGCGGGGGCTGTCTGAGCCAGGCACAGTGCACCCGGCAGGGCGAGCGCCGTCACGGTCAGCAGGCGGGTCAGCAGGCGGGAAGCGGTCGGTTTCATGTTGTCTTGCACTCCGAAAGGCGGAATTCGACTCGGCGATCGATCGCGTCTCGCGCGTCGTCGGTACCTGAGCCCACGATGGTTTCACGCGACCCTACGCCTAGCGCGGTGAGGCGCTTGCGCAGGGCCGTACTACGCTGCTCGAGCATCTTGCTCATGAATTCGGCACGCTTCATCGACAGGGCGTCGTTGATGGGATCGGTGCCGGTACGGCTGGTATGGCCAACGACCGTCAGGCAATGCTTGCCGGCGGCGGCGCTCGCACCGATGATGCGTGTCCACATCGCATACTGGGCCCGAAGATTGGGGTTGGCAACGAACTGTGTGCTGCCCGTCTGGAACAGGAACTTCATGCCGAGCCGTTTTTCCTCGAGGGCGGTGTCGACGAGCGACTTGAACGCGGCTTCGGCGTCGCGGGTCTGGCGCAGCTTCCAGCTGGTCAGGTAGAGACCGGTGATGACTCGCTTCTGGGCGCCTCCGGGCAGCTCGGCAGCCGCCCGGTACAGTTTTTTGGCGTCGCTGTACTTGCGTGCCTGGTAGGCGCTGGCCGCTTCGTCGATCAGCATCGCCGTCGGCAGGCCTTCGAGGTAGGCCGCATCGGCCGGATCGCCAACACGCGTTCCCTGGCACGTCTTGACGTAGCCGTCGGCGAACTTGTCCTTGACCAGCGCCGGGCTGTCGCCGTAGAAGGCAAGCGGCGTGTGGTCCACGGATTGTTCGGTGGCACGCCCGACGCCCTTGGCCACCACTTTGCCCGCCTTCACGTCGACCAGCGCCAGGCAGATTCTGTACAGGTCGTTGCGCGCCTGCGGGTTGCCCGCGGCGTTGATGGCGGTCAGGGTGCCCACCAGCAGCAGAGAATCGTTGCCCAGGGACTGCTTGCGAAACGGGGTGACCGCGAAACGGTTGAACTTGCTCCCTATGACGTCGGCAATCTTGCGGCCCATCGCCGCCGACGCCGTGGTCTGCTGCGCGGTGTTGCCGTCGATGAGGGGGTCGATCATGACGGCCCGAGGTGCGCGGGCAATCCAGGTCGGGGATGCGTTCGGCCGACGAAAACAGCGCCGTGGCCGCGCGCTCGATCGCCAGTTCGAAAGCTGCGGGCTCTGGCGGCGGCGGGGCAGCCGGCGCCGCGGCCTGCGCCGGGCGGGCCGGTGGCGGCTCTTTGGCTGCGGCCGCACTGGCCTGGGGGCTCGGTGCCGGCGCCGCCGGGGCCACGCTGGGCGGGGGCGGACTGGCCGTCTGGCAGGCGGGCAGCGTCAACGTCAGCGCCATCAGCAGAATGCCGAGTCGCGTACCGCGATCGATGAGGCCGCATCGAGAAGGGGTCTCGAAACCAGACTGCGTCATGCGGTTCCTCCTTGTTGTTTGTGCGGCGAGAATACCTTCCCGATAACATCGCTCACAAGCATGCGGGCGACGTACGGCAGCCGACTACAACTATGGTGCTAGAGACGTGTATCCCGTATCTTTCCTACACTGCGTCCGTTCATGACCTCTTCCATGTTGAGTCTTCGTGTCGTCAGCCAGATGGGCACCCCGCTGGCCGCTCCGCTGCATGCGCGTTTCGACGCGGGGGGCACCATCGGGCGCTCGCCTGATTGCACCCTGGTCCTGCCCGATCCCGGGCGCCACATCTCGCGCGAGCAGGCCCGCATCGAGCGGGTCGCCCAGGGATTCATCATCCGGTGTACCGGCTCGGCCAGCGCCATCGTCCTCAATGGCGTTGAAGTCGGTCCCGGCGAACACTCGCCGCTGCGTACCGGAGACCGCATCGTCGTAGCCGAGTACGAGATCGTCGTCGAGCAGCCCGCGATGGCCGCTGCGCCGCCGCCGGCGCCCGCTGAGCAGCCTCAGCAGCCCATGCCGGGCCTCGCGCCGATGTCCAGTGCCTCGTTCGGCGCGCCGCGTGCCGTTGGCACCATCGACGATCCGTTTGCCGCGCTGGGCCTGGGTGCGGCCCCGTCATCGATCGACGATCCCCTGGGCGGGTTCGGCCTGGGCGTCGACGCGTCCCGATCCGCCCCGCCACCTTTGCCGGGCGCACCGCCCGACCTCCTGGGACTGGGTTCGTCCCATCAGCAGGTCCTCGATTCCTCCCGGCGTGCCAGCGACAATCTCGACGCCATGTTCGACCTGGCCGGGGCCTCGCCGGATCCGCTGGGCCTGGGGTCCAGCTTGTCGGGTCCCGCCTCGCAGCCGAACACCGCTTCCTCGGCCGACCCGCTGGCCTCGCTGGGCATGACGGCCAAGGCGCAGCCGGCCTCGATGCCCGACACCACGCCCGAGGTGGCCGGTGTGTTCCGGATGCCCGAAGCCATTCCGCCGACCAATTTCGGCTTCGATGGCGCAGGCGCGGTCCAGAGCTCGGGTCCGCCACCGGCGCCGCCCCGGCCGGCAGCGCCGCCGCCCGTCCGGCCGACAGAGCCTCTGCCGCCGGCAGCACCGGCCATCGCCAGGGCGACCGGCGCCGATGGCACACCGTCTCAGATTCCGGCTTCGGCGGCCTTCCTGTCCTGGAATCAGCCCGAAGAAATCAGCCCCACGATCACCATCTCCAAACTCCTGCCGGAACTCCCCTCGATCTCGCAGCCCAGTCCAGCTCCGATGGGCATCGCGGGGCGCGGCAACGGGCCCGAACCGCTTGCCCCCGAGCAGATCCGCGCGATCGCCGATGAGATCGCCGAGCGCCACCGGGTCGATTTCGAGCCGCCTCCCAAGACGCGGCCCACCGACTTCCTGAACGAACTCAATCGAGCCCAGGTCGAGGCGCTGCGCGCAGAGGTCGCGCGCACCAAGGCCAGCCGCGAAACCGTCCGGCCGATGCCTGCCGCCGGCGGGCCGGGGGACGGCTCCGCATCCGCAGGTCAGGGGGCTGGGGGGCTTGCCGGTATCACACCCGAGCAGATCGAACAACTCAATTTCGAGCTGCTCAAGGGCCTGCTGCTGGGGCTGGGTCTCAGTGAGCTGCCACGTCCGCCTCTGGCATCGCGCGGCGCTCCGGCCCAGCTTTCCCCCGAGCTGATGCGTCGGCTGGGCGAACTGGTCAAGGTGGCCACGCAAGGCACTATCGACCTGTTGCAGGCGCGGGCCACGCTCAAGCGCGAGATGAAGACCGAGGTGACGATGATCGCCTCGCGCGACAACAATCCGCTGAAGTTCTCGCCGGATGCGCATGCCGCTCTGGCGCATCTGCTGTCGACTCAGTCGATCCGCGGGTTTCTCGATCCTGTGCCGGCGCTGAAAGACTCCTATGATGACCTCTTGGCGCATCAGGTGGGTTTCATCGCGGGCATGCGGGCGGCCATGCAGGGGCTGATCGCACGCTTCGATCCGGCGAGTCTCGAGGGTCGCCTCACGCGCAAGTCGGTGCTCGATTCGATGCTGCCGATGGGCCGCAAGGCTCGATTGTGGGAGTTGTTCTCCGAGCTTTTCGCCGACATTTCACGCGAGGCCGAAGATGATTTCGAAGCGTTGTTCGGGCGTGAGTTCGTGCGCGCCTACGAGCAGCAGATATCCAATTTGAACCAGGACAAATCCTGACTCCGGGCGGTTGACGGATGACCTTAGACCTGACGCGCCGACTTGAGGGGTGAGCACCGGTGGAGATCCATATTTCGGTCCTGTCAAAGCTTGGTGGTCGCGAGCGCAATGAAGACGCGTGCGGCTACTGGAGCGACGGCGGTCCCATCTGCTGTGTGCTTTCCGATGGCGCCGGAGGCCATGGGGGCGGCGATGTCGCTTCGCGCATCGCCGTCGAGACCGTGCTTCGCCAGTTCTCCGTGGCGCCCGGGTGTTCTCCCGGCATGGTCTTCTCGCTGATCGACCAGGCCAATCGCGATGTGATCGGCCAGCAGGGCAACAGCAACGACACCGCCGACATGCGGGCCACTCTGGTCGTGCTGGTGTTCAACCCGAACACTCTCGAAGCGGTCTGGGGGCATATCGGCGATTCTCGGCTGTACTGTTTTCGCAGCGGCTTCGTCGTCAACCGCACCAAGGACCACAGCCTTTTCCAGTCGATGGTCGATGCCGGATTCGCCGATCCCGAGCGCCTGCGCGGCAACCCCGAACGCAGTGTGCTGATCGCGTCGCTGGGAGCCGATGACGGGTTCCAGCCCGATGTCATCAGCAGCCCATTTGCGCTCCAAGAGGGCGATGCCTTCCTGATGTGCAGCGACGGCTTCTGGGAGTACGTCACCGAGGCGGCCATGGAGGCCGCACTGCAGCGCGTCGGCTCACCCGAAGAGTGGCTGGCTGCCATGGAGCAGTTGGTGATCGACAGCGGGCGCCCGGGCCAGGACAACTATTCTGCCGTGGCCGTTTGGGTTGGTCCGATGGATTTCAGCACCCGGATCTTCAGCCGGAGCGTCGGCGCGAAGGCCGCCGGCGCCTGATCCGGTAACGGGCCCGGGAACGGGCCCGTCGCCAGGCTATTTGCGCTTGGTGGTGGCGGCGGCTTTCTTCGCCTGCGCAAACACCGGGCCCCAGACCGGATGTCCCGCCTCGGACGGCGTGAGCTGGTAATCGGGCGTCAGTTTCAGCAGCGCATCGAACTGGCGACGGCAAATGGCCCGACGGCTGGTCACGCAGTAGCTGAATGCCGAATACTTCAGCGCTTCGGCCTTGACATCGGGGCTCACGGCCTTGTCGTTCAGCTCGGGTGACGCGTTGAGCTTGCGGATCGCGCCGTTGAAGTCGCCTGCTTCATACAGCGCGATGCCTTCGGCCAGTCGCTGCTGGGCAGGTGAGGCGACCGGCGCGGGCGCAGGGGCGGGCCTGGGTGTCGGAGCCGGCGCCGGCGCCGGCCTGGCGGTCGGCGCCGGCGGGGCCGGCGGAACGTAGGCGGGCGGCGGCTCGGGCGCCGGCGGCGGCGCAGGGGGCGGCGGCGTGGCGCAACCGGCCATCACGAAGCCGATCACCAGCAGGGCCCAGGCGGGGCGGTATGTACGAATTTTCATGGTGTGCGGTTTCTGGGGCTTGGATTGGAAGGATCTGTATTCAGAACTGATGTTCGATATTGACCGACTGATTGTTCTTGATGTCGATTTGCCGGGTCAGGGAAGGTCCCGCGGGATTGCGCACTTCGATCCGGTACGTGCCCTCGGGCAATGTCAGGCGCTTGACCGGTGGCGAGATGCCACGGCTTGCGCCATTGACGAAGATTTCCCCCCACGGGCGCACGGACAGCCGAAGCGTACCGCGCAATTCGGCAGGTGGCGCCTGGACAGTCGCGGGCGCCGCTGCGCTGGCCGATGGCGGCGTGGCCGGCGCGGGCCCTTCCGCCGCCGGGCGGGGTGGTGCCGCTGGGGGTGTCGGTGAAGGCGTGGCGGGCGTTGGCGCGGGCGGGTGCAGCAGGAGGCGGCTGAGCTTGTGTCGGCGCAGGTGCCGGCGCAGGCGCCGAAGCCGGTGCTGGTGCTGGTGCTGGTGCCGTGGCCGTGGCCGTGGCCGTGGCCGGTGCCGCGGCTGGCTCGGGAGCCGGCGGGGCAGGTGCAGGTGCAGGTGCCTGCACAGGCGCACTGGCGACCGGGGGGGGATCCGTGACTACCCGATCCGGCTTGCCGAGGTACCAGGCGGCACCGGCACCTCCGATGAGCAGGCTCACCACGCCAATAATGATCGGCAAGGGGCTGCGGGACTGTTTGGCCGAGACGGAAGGGGCGGCCGGATTGGGAGCAGTCGTCGCGCGGGTCGGGGCGCTCGCTTTGCCGCCTTGCGCCGCGGCGGACGCGACAGGTGCTTTGGCTGACGTCGGATGATGCAGGGCGGCCGTCACCGCGGCTGCGGCGGCTGAGGGCGGTGCGGCCGGCGGGGCCGCCGCGGGCTGAGCCGCCGCAGGCAGGGGAGCCGCAGGCAGGGGAGCCGCCGCGGACTGAGCCGCCGCGGGCGCGCCAGGCGCTGGTGCGGAAGGGACGGGCGCAGCGTCGGACGGGGCGGGCCGAATGCTCGCCGCCGCGGGCGGGAACGACATCTGCGGGGGCAGGGTTTTTTCGGGATCTTCGTGAACCAGCGGCAGCGCGCTCTGGCGGGTCGGCATGGGGGTGCCGGCCGAATTTCGCAAGGCCGTCTGAGCCGCTGCGGCCTTCGCCGCCGTGTTCGAAACAAGCGCGGCATCGGCGGCCTGGGCCGCCGACGTGAGCGAGGAGGGCGCCATGTTCATCGTGAACGACTGAACGCCCAATAGCGATCGGAACTCCTCGATCGTCTGGGGACGCGATTCCGGGCGCACCAGCAGCCCCCGGTCCACCGCGGCCAGGAAGTCCGCGCTGAAGCCCGCCGGCGCGAGTTCCGACAGCGGTTTGAAGGGGTCTTTGATCATTCGCGAAACCGCTGGTGGCGGTGCTCTGCGGGTGATCGCGAAGTAGACGACGGCAGCCAGCGCGTAGATGTCCGTCCAGGGCCCTTGCTTGACCGCCGGATCGTCGGCGTATTGCTCGATCGGGGCGTAACCGGGCTTCAGGATGACCGTCAGCGCATGGGTCATGTCGCCGATCACGCGCCGCGCGGCGCCCAGATCGAGCAGCAGAGGCGCTCCGTTCTTCAGAATCAGCAGGTTGTCCGGCGCGATGTCGCGGTGGTAGACCTGCATGCCATGCATGTGCTCGAGCGCGTCGAGCACGGGCGCCAGAAAGCCACGCAGCCAGCGCTCGTTGGACATCTCGGGATGGCTGCTGAGAAAGTGCTTCAGCGTCGGTCCCTCGTACAGCGGCATGGCCATGTAGGCCGTGCCGTTCTCCTCCCAGAACCGGAAGACTTCCACCAGAGCCGGATGCTTGAACTGCGCCAGCATGCGCGCTTCGTTGATGAAGCTCTTGAGGCCGGCGCTGAAGGTCTCGGCAAATTCCTGCGAACGGATCTTCACGGTTCGCTGGCTGACCCGCGCGGCGAGCTGCGAAGGCATGTACTCCTTGATCGCAACCCGGCGATTGAGCAGGGTGTCCATGGCTTCGTAGACGATGCCGAAGCCGCCTTCGCCGACCACACCGGTCACCTCGAATTCCTGGAGGCGGGCGCCTTTGGCGAGGATGGTCACCGACGAATCGCCAGCGGGCTGGCCTGGGGGGAGTGTTTGGGCGTCGTCGCTCATGTGTTTTCGGTCCGTGACCGGATTCTAGCCATCACCGGTGCCCAAGGGGAACCCGACCAAAGCCGTAGGCGGCGGCGCAGGCGATCAATTCACTTCCCGGATGTCGAACCGGGCCGCCCCGAAGGGCGCGCAGGACGCTGCATCGAGCGGACAGTTGATGGCCTTGCCCGCGAACGCCGATGGTCCTTCGCGTGCCCAGGCTGCGCGCGCCTGGGTCAGATCGAATTCGCCGATGAACGAACTCGAGGTGGCTGGCTGCAGGCCGGCCGCCGAAAAATCGCGAGGGCTTGGCGTGACAATGGCGATCAGACGGTTCAGCCCTGCCGGTCCGCTGGACAGGACCGACCAGCTCGCCCTGGGCAAGACCAGTTCGCGATTGGCCTCGATGCGGTTGGCCCGATCGCTGCCATTGGGGAACAGCTGCCAGAAATGGGCAGAGTCGGTTCCGACCTGGATGACGTACAGGTGCCCGGCGCGTGCGCTGGTGACCTTGAACTGCAGGTTGTCTCGATCGATGCGCAGGGTATCGCTGCGCAGCTTGACCGAGACTGGCCAGGCCGGATCACGCAGTTCGTACAGAGATTCAACCACGGCCTGGGGCGAAAACGCCGGGATTGCCCCTGCGGCGGCCGCAGGGGGCGGCGGCGCCGCAGCCGCGGGGCGCCTGTGCCGGGGCCGGCGCGACGGCCGCAGCCGGGGCGGGCGATGCGGGCGCGGCCGGAGGCGTTGCGGATGCGCCGGGGGGCGGGGCATTCGAGGTCGGGGCGGCCGCAGTCGGGCCGGACGCCGGCGCAGGAGTCGGGCTGCCCCCCATCATCAGCCAGGCTCCACCGGCGCCAAGCACCAGCACAGCGGCGATGGCCGAGACCACCAGGCCAGTTCGGCGGGGGGATGTTACGGCCGCTCCCGATCGCCCTGGCGGCGCTGCTGGCGGCGCGGTCGGCGGTCCCTGGCCCACCGAGGCGGGCTGACCTGGCGCGGCCGGCCTCATGGCCGCGCCTGCCGGTGTGACATCGCTGAAAATGCCCAGCGGGTCCGACGCCGGCGGCGCCGGAACGGGAGCGGCGAGCGGCGCCGGCATGGGGGTCGGGCGCGACGCCGGTACCGGTGCGTCGGCCGGTGTGGCGATCGGCAGGGCGCCGGGCGGGGCGCTGGGCGGGGCGATCGGCGCGCCGAAGTCCTTCGGCAATCCAACGCTGACGGGCAAGGTCATTTCGTCGGCATCGGCGGGATGTTCGATCGAAGGCCCTGTCGACGCCGCTTCCGTTGCCAGCGGCGAAGCGGTCTGGGCTGCCGGGCCGGGGCCCAGACGCGTCCGGGACGTTTTCTCGACGATTTCTTCCAGGCCGAGTTCGGTACGCAGCTGCGAGACCGATGCGATCCGTTCTTCGATGTGGACCGCCAGCGCGTGATCGATGGCCGCCAGGAACGATTCGCTGTACCGGCCTTTGCCCAGTTCGCGGGCCGGCACCATCGTGTCGCGCATCATGCGCGAGACCGAGGGCGTTGGCGTCTTGCCGCCGATGCAGTAGTAGACGACCGCCGCCAGCGCATAGATGTCGGTCCAGGGGCCCTGGCGCATCTCGGGCCCGTTGGCGTACTGCTCGACCGGTGCGAAGCCCGGCTTCAGGATGACGGTCAGCGCCTGCGTGAAATCGCCGATCACACGCCGGGCCGCGCCGAAGTCCAGCAGCACGGGGCGGCCGGATTGCAGGATCAGGATGTTGTCGGGGGCGATGTCACGGTGGTAGCAGCGCTCGGCATGGATGACATCGAGCGCGTCGAGCAGCGGGCGCAGCATCTGCAGCACCGCGGTTTCGTCGGGCGCCTCGCCCAGGCTCTTGAGCGCGGCGCGCAGCGTGGTGCCCCGGTAGTAGGGCATCACCATGTACGCGGTGCCGTTGGCTTCCCAGAACCGGTAGACCTTGACCAGCGACGGATGGTCGAACTGGGCCAGCAGTTTCGCCTCGTTCACGAAGCTGCGCAGCCCCATCGCGAAGGTCTCGTGGTGCCGCTCGGACTTGACCGTGACGCGGTAGTCGGCGGTGCGCGAGGCCAGCGCCGAGGGCATGTACTCCTTGATGGCGACTTCACGTTCGAGCAGGTGGTCGCGCGCGCTGTAGACGATCCCGAACCCGCCGACGCCGATGAGCCCGGTCAGCTCGAACTCGCCCAGTCGCGTGCCGATCGGCAGGCAACTGGAATCGTGGTCATCGCCAGGCTCGCGGTTGGGCGAGCCGGCCGAGGATGAGGGAGAAGCGGGGCTGTCGGCCACAGATCAGGTACGGAGCATTGCCCGCAAAGGGTGGAACAACGAATCTCGCTGCCGGAGTCAGTCCTGAAGTATCAGGGTTTCGAAGGCGTCGAGCGCCATCGGCCAGCGATCCAGGCGTATCGTACCGCCGGATTGTTCGACTCCGGGCAACCACCAGGCTGAACGTCTGCCCAGAAACGACAACAGATGCAAACCGGCCTGGCGCC